>CALQSB010000085.1 GCA_943333125.1 Chitinophaga pinensis | reverse complement strand
TTCAACTGTTCCACCCGAGTGTCCATAACTCAGTTCTGTTGAGGTTAATTCATCTAACAAAGCACTGTCTGCATTTATCATCGCCAATTTTAACTGCTCAACTTTTTGCAGAATTATTTTTTCTACTTTAAGCTGTGAATAGGTTGAATTAAAAAACGTAGTAAATGCCAATAAGAAAAGACTCTTTTTCATATTTATTTTTTTACATTAAACCATTCGAAGTCAGCAAAACCGCAATCATTATTTTTCATTTCGCCGTTAGCGAATATTCCAAATTTTGCGCCAACCCATTTTCCCTGTTTAGGAATAAAAACTTCTTGTAATTCAGTATAATTTTTATTATCCAAACTAAAACTAAATTTGCAAGTATGCTCATCCACAATTTTTGCTCTTAAATAAACAGGCTGGTTATTTCGTACAGTATCATATACTTTTACATCAATAGAATTTGATGTAGATGCTTTTTTACAAGTACTGTTAACGACTAAAATTTGTTTACCTATTTTTTGTAACCCGATAAAACTGTAGTTATAACCAAAAACAATTAATCCGCACTTTTCATTTTCAACCAAAGGATTAAAGGTCAATTTAGTTGTCGCTTCAAATTGCGCTGCCGGAAATTTCTGCAAAAGCAAATTCGGAACATCATATAGATTTTTCAAACTATCTGAAAAATATCTTGCGTAAAGTCTTAACTGATTTGGCTTCAAAAAATACCATGCATCCTGAGGATTAGCTTGCCATTGCCAATTTACATTTAGTTCTGCTTCTTTAAAATCATCAATTACAACCTGATTGTTGAATGTATTTTCAATTGATTTTATTTTTGATAAAGGCATTGTAAATTTTATAACAGGTTCTCCGCTACCATCGCTATCATTATCAACTCCAATAACAGGCCAATTGTCTTTCCATTTCATAGGCTGCAGATGAGTGACTCTTCCATATACCTCCTTATCTTGAAAATGTATAAACCAATTTTCTCCACTTTGAGTTTGAATCCAAGCACCCTGATGAGGACCATTTATTTTAGATTGCCCCTGACTCATCACCACTTTTCTTTCATAGGGACCATAAACAGATTTACTTCTTAATACAATTTGCCATCCTGTACTTACTCCACCCGCAGGCGCAAAAATATAGTAGTAGCCATTATATTTGTAAAACTTCGGACCTTCTACAGTTGGATCTTCTATATGTCCGTCATATACAATTTTTCCTTCTGAAATTATTTTTGACCCATCAGCATTCATCTCCTTAACTGAAAGTAAACTTTTAATTCCTGCACGACTTCCGGCATAAGCATGAACAAGATATGCCTTACCGTTATTATCCCATAAAGGACAGGGATCTATCAGTCCTTTACCGCCTAAGACCAAAATAGGTTTTGACCATGGACCATTGGTACTCTTTGATTTTATCAGATAGATTCCAAAATCCGGATCGGGATAGTAGATATAAAATTCATTTTGATGAAAACGTATTGCAGGAGCCCAAACACCACAACCATGACGAACATTGGAATAGTAATCTTCGGGAACTAATCGATTCAAAGCATAACCATTCAATTTCCAGTTAACTAAATCTTTTGAAATTAAAATTGGCAATCCAGGAACATGATTAAAACTAGAAGCGGTCATCACATAGGTATCACCAACCCTTATGACATCAGGGTCGCTAAAATCCTGATGAATAATCGGATTTTCATAAATTAAATTTTGACCTATTACATTATTGGTGAGCAATGTAAAAAGCAGTAAATATTTCAATTGAGATTTCATTTTTATTTTCATCTTCTAAATTAATTTTATCACTATCTTTTCTTCGCTGCTTTTAATCGCTGCCTCTATAATTTTTATTACATCCATCCCTTGTTCAGCAGTTACAGGCAACGGCTCATTATTACAAATACTTTTGTAAAGTGTGTCATAGTAATTCATATAATTACCTTGAGGTGATAACACTTTCTTTCTGATCAACACTCCATTTATTTCAGTATTTAAAATCCCTGCAGATGTTTCAAACTCTGTACCCCAATCTTTTTCATCAGGCATTCTTCCCAACAAAAGATTTTTTTCCTGAACATCTGATCTATACTTGATAAAAGAACCTTTATTACCATGCAATACAAATGCAGGTATTGATTCCCTAACCTGATAACTGGCTTTTAAGCGAACTCTGAATCCTTTGTAGTAAAGCAATACTTCAAAATAATCATCTACTTTTGAAACAGGTCGCATACTGAATATATCAGCAAACACATATTCGGGCCATCCAAATAAAACTAATGCCTGATCTATTAAATGAGATCCTAAATCATATAGACACCCTGTACCTTTTTCATTTATTTCTTTGTGCAGTTTATAACTAAGATTATCATCAAATCTGTCGTAATGAAATTCCGCTTCTCTTATTTCACCAATCAACTTTTGATCTAACACATTTTTCATAGCAAGAAAATCGCTGTCGTACCTTCGGTTATGGTATACTGTTAGTATTTTATTTTTTTCTTTTGCCAAGGTTATCAACTCTTCACAATTTGCTGTGCTCGGAGCAAAAGGTTTCTCAATTATAACATGCTTACCGGCATTTAAAGCTTTTTTAGCATATTTATAGTGAGTTATATTAGGCGTGTTAACAACAACTAAATCAATACTATCATCCTTCAGCATTTCATCCAAATGCCTGTACTGTTTTGCTTGAGGATACTTTTCAGTAGCAATATTTTTAGTCCGTTCCCATACGGCATATAAATGATAACCGGGATGATTGATTATAAAAGGGGCATGAAAAACAACCCCACTCATACCAATAGAACATAATGCTGTATTGACCTGCTTTTTGTTTAAAGTTTTTTGGGATTCCAATTGCCTAAAATATTTTCGTTAGTAAATTTCGATGCTTCTTCATTGGTGAGTTGATGTACCCAATTCACTCTGTTTTCTGTAGTTGCACCCGGACCAACATTATTATATTCAGAATATCTGGCGGTGGCTTCATTTGCAATATTCTTCCAATTGCTCCAGCCTTCTGAAGTTATATGATTTCCTAACCAGCAGTTCAGGTAGGTAACGCTGGCGGTTGGACTCCATGGCCTTCCTAAAGAAACTTTATTTATACCACTATCTGCGGTAAGTGTACAATTTCTAAAAACAAAACCAAAAGGAATTATACTATTTGTTGAGGCTGCAGTAACGTG
>CALQSB010000084.1 GCA_943333125.1 Chitinophaga pinensis | reverse complement strand
AGGCTCTCTAAGGATATTGGCATACCTCAAACCAGAATTTCTGAAATTCTTAAATGCAGAAGAAGTATTACGGCTGATACCGCATTGAGGTTATCAAAATATTTTGGGAATAGTCCAAAATTTTGGCTTGGACTTCAAGATGATTTTGATATTGAAGAACAACAAAAACAAAAAAGCACAGATTTTAAGAATATAAAGCAGTATAATAGTAAAGCAGCATAAAGAATTACAATCTAAAAATATTCATCAAATCCATTACCACCCGGTTATATATTTGTCCTCCTAAGAGTACGATCAAAAGTTCAATAGGTTGAATAGGTTTAATAAGTTCAACAGATTGGATTAAAGAAGTAAATGCCTCAGAAGAAATTCTGGGGCATTTTTTATTTTTATTTTGTAATTTCATAGAAATCATAAAATATTAATCATGCCTGAGATTAGTCGTTTCTTTGGAATTATAATAAGGATGTATTTTGGAGATCATAATCCGCCACATTTTCATGCAATTTATCAAGACTCAACTGCATAATATGACATTAATACTTTAAAGATAATTCGAGGACAATTGCCAGCAAGAGCACATGCATTGGTTTTAGAGTGGGCATTTATACACAGAGATGAGTTGTTGGAAGATTGGAAATTGGCGTCAGAAATGAAAGAGATAAAAAAAATAGAGCCACTAATTTAATTGTATCAAAATGAATAAAATTATTGCATTTAAAATTCAAGATAATTTTCAAATATTGCTTCATTTTCAAGATGGAGAATCAAAAGTTATTGACTTTACAACTTTAATTGGAAAAGGTATCAGCGCACCATTATTGGAGAAGGATTATTTCAATCAGGTATCAATTGATAATGGAGGTGGTTTAGAGTGGCCTAATGGAATGGATTTTTGTCCCAATTTTTTAAAGGACTATACCTCAGAATTGGTTGTTCAATCTTAATAAATTCCAACAACTCCATCACCATTCGGTTAGATAATTGTCCTCCTAAGAGTACTAAAATTCAGAACGAGAATGAGAGCGAGAGCGATTATTGAGTTCTGACTTTTTTCTTCATTCACATTCTGTTTCTACCTCTTCAATTTATCAATCATCTAAAATATAGCAGCACAGAAAAGGTAAATTTTCTCAAAAAATTTTTGAAATTTTCTAATTTCCCCCTTGAAATATTACCAAATCTTTATCAAATTAAAAAAATTACTCAAATGCTTGCATTTCGTTTTTTTGCGTACTATCTTGCATCTGATTCTATAACTTAAGCTTTGTCTATGCCTCAACTGAGGCCGCACTAACATGATCCTAACCTATCATGGTGCATCCTATAAAATACCACTTAATTTATCCGCCAACTTTTTGGTTTTCAGTTATTTCGATTCGTTTATTGAAATAAAAGTTAATGCAAGTTAAGTATGATTTATTTTTTAAATTAATAGCATAAAACAATAATAAATAGATAGTTACGTTTATTTAAATCTTAGATCATGTTGTGTGATAAAATTAAAATGATGAATACGAAAATGGAGAACAATACTAATATTACAAAAGCCGAAAGTACACTCGGCTCAACTTTTTATAAACCCAGCTTTTTTCTTACCTCAAAATCAAACACTATGAACTCTTGTTCTACTTCAACATGTTTAACAACAGTTGATGCCAAATCAAATGTAAAATTATCAACGGGTTTTACCCGAATGTTTACATTACTCCTTTTGTCATTAATGACTGTCGTTGGCGCATCTGCTCAGATTGGTACCTTAAATACTTGGACCAATATTTATCACAATGCGGCTATACCTGCAACTGTTTCAACCACGTTTGCAGTTGGCTCAGGATCAAACCGTATGTTAGTGGTAGCTATATCTTATGAAGCAAGCGGTAGTGCTGCGTTGACTGCTACCTCCGTAACTTACGGTGGTGTTACAATGACAGCAGCTACCAGCAATGATATTGCCTCTGCCAGCATGCATGCTTTGATCTATTACCTAAAAGATAATGCTATAATGGATGGCACTGCCAAGTCACTTGTCGTAAATATTACTGGCGGTGGAACAGCAGTCATGCAAAATGTCTGGTATTCGGTATATACTGGAGTCGATCAGGCTGCCACACCTGTTTCACAGAATTACAATAGCGCTGGAGCAGCTGCTACAGCAGCTGCATTTGGTACTGCATTATCCACTGCTGCCGGTTACAAGGCAGTTTTGGTTGGTGCTGCAGCTAGAGCAGGTGCAACAGTAACCGTTACCACACCTACTAACTGGACTACAGATGATAATCAGGTTTCTGGTACAACCGGACGTGGAATTGTGGGAACATTTAATGGAGCAACCACAACAACTACAGCGCCTTATACCTTTACAAGTACTCGCTGGTCTCAGACTGGCTTGTCTATGGCGCCTGCAAAACAATACAGAAGTTTGGCAACAGGTAACTGGAACGCCAACGCTACCTGGCAGCAATCTACTGACGGTGGGACAACTTGGGTAAATGCTACCACCACACCAACTAGTGCATATGGTTTGGTAACCATACGAAACACCCATACGGTTACATTAGCAGCCAATGCAACAGCAAGTGATTTAACCATTGCCAGCGGTGGCACCTTAAATACGGGTGCCAATTTTACATTAGGGGTAACAGGCGCCACTTCATTAACTGGTACATTTACACTAGCCGGTACAGGTGCTAAAACATTTACCGGAGATGTAGACATCAATACCGGCGGCGTTTGGAATGAAACAGGCATCGCGGCCTATTCATTTGCAGGCAATTTTACAAATGATGCAAGTACTTTTACCGCCAATACTGGCGTACATACTTTTTCAGGAGCCGCCAAAACATTAAGTGGCGGCGCTACTACTTCCATCGGTTCAGTAGCAGTTACCGGTACTTATACCAATAACGGTATATTAACTGTTGGAACAGCACTTTCCGGAGCTGGTACTTTAGCCAATGCCTCTACCCTAAATACCGGTGGTAATGTTTCAACTACTACATTATCAAATTCCGGCACAATGAGTGTTACCGGTTCGGGAGCTATCTCAACAGTTACAGCCAATTTTACCAATACAGGAACTCTTAACTTGGGAGGAAGTGGAACTATCGCAGGTATTACCAATAATGCAGCTGGTATAGTTAACCTATCGAGTTCGGGAACTATTACCGCTTTTAATAATGCAACATCTACCAGTACGCTAAATATTAGTGCCTTAACGGTGCCAACCATTACTACACTTACTGTAAGT
>CALQSB010000083.1 GCA_943333125.1 Chitinophaga pinensis | reverse complement strand
AGCTAATGTTGTTTTACCGGAAGATTCAGGACCATATATTTCAATCACACGACCTTTTGGTATTCCTCCAATTCCTAATGCCACATCCAATCCAATTGATCCTGTTGAAATAACCCCTTGTTCCATCGGTGGTTTTTCATTCATCATCATGACAGACCCTTTTCCAAAGTCTTTGTCAATCTTGTCCATTGTTAACTTTAATGCCTTTAATTTTTCTGCGTTACTCATTGTTTTTCTTTTTTAAGTGATGTATCTGAAATGCTCTGTAAATGTATAATCGAATACAAATGTAGGGGAATTATTTTACCAACACTAATTTATTTAGTATTTTTTGCTAAGTTTTTTATACAAGCTTTCGGAAGGAAAAAGCATTTGGCATTTGAGGAATACATCATTGCTATGAAAAACGGCCCTATAGGATTAGCGCCAGGATTGGTTCTTACTCTTTAATAATCACCTTCAACAATGCCTCATTTACTTTCACAGGAAATTTCTTTTTCAGTTCATCAAGCCATTTTTTCTCAACAACTGTTTGGTAGTCGTTAATAATCATTCCTCTCGAATCTTCGAAACTACGCTGGTCACCATTTGCGTAAAACTTAAAATACTTTGTAAAAGTTGCAGTTCCATCAGGGTTTTTTGTAACAGCAGAGTAAGATCCCGGACTGGCTTTTTCATCGCCATTAATTTGTGTTAGCTCAAATCTGCCGCTGTCTCCTTGTAATTCGCCTTGTTTCATTTCTACTAAAGCCTTCCAGAAACTTCCTGCCTTTAAACTATCGAGCGCCTCATTAGCAATAGCTTCAGAAACGCTGTTCATTATAAGCGCATCTGCACTTGGAGCCCATATATATTGTTGCTTATTGGCATTATAATATTTTAATAATCCAATGCTATCGGCCGCAGCTTTGGACCAAACCTGCTTTTCCATTACTTCAAATAACATATTCCCTTCTTTAAACTCCTGCAATTGAAAACCGAATTCCTGATTAAAATCTTCGAGGTGCTTGCGGTAAAAATCAAGGGCGGTAGTTGTTTTATATTTTTCCCATAATTCTTCGTTGGTTTCTCCTTTATACATTTCTGCATTTGATTTGTAATCGCGTGCGAAATTTAACCACTCTTCCCCTTTAATGCCGCCTTTAGAAAAATTGACAATTGTTTTTTTACTGATAGGCGTTATCGTTGTAATATCTGTTGATTCCGGATATGCCATAACTGTATCTACATAGCGAAATAAATCGGCCTGTTTTATACCAATGGCTTGTTTAAATCCAATCTTTGTAATGATTTCTTTCGCAAAAATATCCTTAGCAATTCTTACCCTTTCATCCTGCATCAGCTTTTGTTTCAATTCAAATTGCAACGCATCATCATCTTTTGATGTTGGGGTTGGAGTATAAGAAAGTAGCTTAACTATATGAATTCCAAACGAGGTTGTAAATGGTGCAGTAATATCGTTGTCTTTCTTAAGCTTAACAACTTCCTTTTCAAATGAAATATCATATTTACCAGTACCAAACTCTGGCATTTCTCCACCATTTAAATAGGTGAGTTTATCGTCACTGTAGGTACGGGCAAGTGAAGAAAAATCTGAGTTGTTTTGCAAAAGTGAATAAACAGAATCTGCAAGTTTTTTCGCTTTCGTTTTCATGCCTTCATCTGCATTCTCAGGATAAGTAAAAAGAATCTGGGCAATCTTCCATTTACCTGCACTTCTTCTTTGATCAATTACCTGAAAAACATGCATCGCTTTTTTAGAACGGTAAGGTTTGGATGCTTCTCCAATCTTCAAGCCATAAACAATATTCTCATATTGATAAGGCAATGAAAATACAGAAACAAAACCCATATCCACACGCTTAACCTCAGGGGTAGACGCTAAGTCAATAGTATTGTTCTTTGAAATTAATTGATTGTATACCGACTGAATTTCAGTTGCTTTTTTCAATGTGTCACCCGGGTCAGTATTCTCATCCATAGCCACAGAATAACGGATAACATGTACATCTTGCTGGCTTCTTTCAAAAGCTTCATCCATCAACTTCTTAAATGTTTTCTCGTCACTCATATAGTTCTCTTCTATCTGATGACGAAAATTATCTAAATCGGATTTTATTTGTGCAGATGTGTCAAGCCTGAGTTCCTGTGCGGCTTTTACTTTCATTTTGAAGTTCGTATACAGGTTAACGTAATCCCTGATTGATTTTTCTTTGTCGGTAACCGGAGTCTTGTTTTTATTATATGCCCTTAAAAATTCTTCTTTTCCTACAGTGTATTTACCGTATGTAATTAATGCCTGAGAGAAACCGGTTGCAGCGGTAAATACCACTGCAATCAGCATGCAAATTTTTTTCATCAGAAAATTATTTTATAAGCGTTAGTTCTTTTTTTCGTTCCACTTGGTTTTGAGAAAATCATTCAACTGCTCCCAGCTTAATTTTTTTCCAATAATTCGTTTTTCTTTATCTAATAAAAACAAAGTAGGCGTTTGCGTTACATCATATAATTGACGGAAACCAGGGCGTTGTGCATCTGTTACTATTTTTTCCATTTCCTTTGTTTCATATACTTGTGTCCAATCCCCAATTTTGTTTTCTTTGATATAATTTACCCATTCATTTTTCTTATCATTATCAGACAATACAGAATATATTCTTACTCCATGTGCTTTCCATGATGCCCTGTATAATGAATCAATTCTTGGCACTTCTTCTTTACAGTGGCCGCAAGTAGGATCCCAAAAAATTACCAGCGTGTACGCTGCATTTAAATCATATAATGGGCTTGATTTACCTGTAGAATCAACCATTTCAAGATTGGCAGCTTTTACACCAATAAGATTACTCATTTGCATATACGCCCTTCTTGAAATTGTTTCCATTTGCTTTTCGTTAAGCCAGTTGCTTAATCCTTTACTATGGTACTTTTCAAACAGGTGAACAAATACAGCATCCTGCCCCATATACTTAGGATTGATGTATTCATCCGTTAACCAGTTAAGTAAAAATTTATACATCTCCGGGCATGACCTTGCCAGTAATAATTTGTAATCAAGATCCTGAATAATACTATCAGAAGATTGCTGAATAACCTCTCTGTAATAACGCTCTAGTTTTGGAAGAAAGAAAGGCGTTCTTATTACGCGTTCATCCATGAACGTTAATCCGTCCCAATAATGCGCCTTGTAATAATTGTAATTGTCCAATGTATCTTGTCTGCTTGTTGGTTTGCTTTTTAGTAATTCTGGTTCCTTCATCGCATTTAACATAGCAGTCATCATCGATTCGGGATTGTTTTTAATTATATCATCTCTGAAATCGTTTAACTCTTTATTATACCCGTTATAGTTTTCCTGATGTAAAAGCGAGTCTTTAGATGTTCTTGAACTGGTATATGCAATTCTTTCCTGTTGCATCAATAACCCTTTTGTAGAAACAAATTTTTGGTATTGCTGGAATAAAGTGTTTTCCGGCGCTCCAGTGATTTCAACCGCTTGCAAATTGGCGCTGTCTGCTGTAATTGTTATGTCTTGTCCCTTATCAATAAAAAAATCGAAGGATAAGTTTTTACCTGGGAAAACTATCGCATAAATACCTCCTGGCAATGTCCGGTTTCCCTTAAAAATGGCTACTCCTTGAGTATTTACAACTGCAGAGTCTTCGATGTTTAAGTTTTTTCCCAGGTGGTAACAAAAGAATGCGATTCCGGCTTTGTAGCTGGGAGTTTTAAGTGTAACCCTGAACATTTTTTCTTCAACGGCTGTACTATTTGAACCCAGTGATTGTGCAGATTCCTTTTGAGGAGCTTCTATCTGGCGTTCGCTACTCTTGGTAGAAGTAGGCCGGGGTTGCTTTTCGGGAGATTTTGTTTTCTGTGCATTAACGGCTGTTGTAAATAATAAAACAACAGAAAAAAGTAATGTTTTCATCATAATATTTAAAAAAAGTAGTCAAATGTATTTAAAATAATGTGTTTCTCTATACATAGTTATAATGTAAAAGATAAAATTACAATTCATTAACAAATTTTTTTTCTCCTTTATAGGTTATTTTTGCTTTGTGCGAAAAAAACATAAAAATATTATTCTCGAAAACATCGTCATTACCGATTACGCCGCCGAGGGGAAATCCCTGGTGCGCCACGATGGAAAAGTCATCTTCGTTTCGGGAGCGATACCGGGTGATACCGTAAATATTCAAATTGGTAAGAACAAAAAAGACTGGGCCGAAGGACGCGCCATAAAAATAGTTGAACCCTCTCCCGACAGGCTTATTCCATTTTGTAAACATTTTGGTGTTTGCGGCGGCTGCAAATGGCAGATGCTACCATATGATAAGCAATTACAGTTTAAACAACAGGAAGCCGAACAAAACCTTAAGCGAATTGGTAAAACTAATATTCCAGCGCTTTTGCCTATTGTTGGCTCTGAAAAAACTACCGAATACCGCAATAAACTGGAGTTTACTTTTAGCAATAAACGCTTTTTAACTAATGATGAGATTGGCTCCGAGGAAAGTATCGCACAACAAAATGCACTTGGCTACCATGCACCAAGAATATTTGATAAAGTAATTGATATTCAGGAATGTCATTTATT
>CALQSB010000082.1 GCA_943333125.1 Chitinophaga pinensis | reverse complement strand
GAATCGGGTTTGCTCACGGCTATGTGGAAATTGAGTTTACTTTGATTTGATAATTTATGAAAAAGGGTTTTACTGGCTAATAAAATTTCAATTTCAGGATTATGATTAATTACCGAAGAAAGAATAGTTTTTACCGGATTGTATTTTTCTAGTAGTGATGAAATTGTTTCAATACTGTCGCTTTCGATATTAATTTCTTCAATAAAAGAATGATCATGAAATACGGCAGCCTTTAAACGCGTATTTCCAAAATCTATGCAGAGAGTTGTCATCTTGTGTATTGAGGCTAAAATGCTAAGTTAGTAAACTTTAATGATTGGCTGTTTTCTATAAATTGATAACGTTTGGTGTTTGGTCGCTGCGCTCGTTTGTAGTTTTTTGTTTGTTCAAAAAGCTGATTGCATTTCAGAAAAAACATTTTGAACTTATTAAACACCGAACCTCTTAAACAATTTTCCTTCTTTGGGGGAATTAAAAGGAGCTTCAGAACTCAAACCCCTCCAGATTTTTAAAATGCCCGTTTAGTTTTATTTTTTTCTTTAATGATTCCATTTCCCGAACTACAGGCATGATTTTAGTAAGATGCCTTTTTAAAAATTCCTGCCGATGTAATTCATTTTCATATTCCAGAATCTGGTATTCCTGTTCTATAGATAAACCAATATGATGTGCAATATCATAACTGCGCAATTCTTCATCGGGTTTACCGAAATCTTTTGATACGTCAATATTTTTATGCAACAATCTGGCACCTTCAATAATTTTTTTCATGATTAAGGTACTGCCATTATTATAATCGTCCTGATAAGTAACAATGGCTCCATGGTATAATTTTTCAGGCAGATCTTTTACTACTTCTAAAATATCGAAAATGCGAATACCTTTGGTTTTGATATCCATTTTCCCATCCTCATAAACCTTTGAAATCTCGGTGATTTCTAATAATGTTCCTTTTTCTGTGAGTTTATTTTTGATGACAACAGGAATGCCAAATGGTTTTTTGGATTGAAAACAATCATTTATTAATTGTTTGTATCTGGGTTCGAAAATGTGAAGGTGTAGTTTCTCTCCGGGATAGACAACTAACGCTAATGGAAATATGGGAATGAAGTTGGTCATTAAATAATAAGGTCAAAATTAATTAATTTTCATGAGTGGTTTTTTTCGGATAAAGATTCCCTTTTGTCAGTAAAACAAAATTGTATTTAAGTCTTTGCCAGGTCTTAACGAAAAAAAACAAGAAAGGGATGTTGTATAATTTATTCTTTAAAACACTGTTACTTAAGAAAAATTTTGTGCAACTGGTTTGTATGTACCTCGATTTTAATTTATTTCCGTAAAGATTAATAAAGGGTTTTCTATGAAGTTCCATATCCTTTAAATTACCATGACTTAAATGTTTTACCATAAAAGGGATAACATAGCTAGAATAACCCAGGAAATCTGCAACAATACATAAGTCGGTTCCATAAAAATGAAATCCTTTGATATCGCCTGAAAGGGTAATTCTTTTCTTCGCATCTATAATAAGTAGATTTTCGTCCAGGGAATGAACTTTACAAGGTAGGTTTTTTGTGATGTCAATTCTCCCATTAGTATTAATATACATGATATCCTGATGGTATCCTTTTGCTCCTGCATTTCCACAAATCGCCCAGTTCTTATCAAGAGAATGCAATTCATTTATGCAATGCATCATTTTGTTTTTCGAATCAATACATCTGACGTCCTGGTGAACAATAATTACAAATTCTCCCTTAGCGTTATTTAAAAAATATCGGATTGCTTCATAAGCATCAGCCACATTTCCCTTAGCGTTATCTATTTGCAAATATTCGCAATTATCATCAAAGCCGTTGTTTTGAAAACTCGACTTCATGATTTCGTATTCACTCCATTGAGTTACCAATGTGCAAATCGAAAATGAATAAGGGTATATACTTTTTAGCATTAGGTTGAATTCATTTAGCTTTTAAATGGAGTGAAACTGATATTAGAAATGTTAGTTAAAACAATTTCAGCAACTTGCTCAACAGAGAATGAAATCTTTTGTTTGTTTAAAATATTTTTAAATTTCATTTTCGACATTTTTGCTTTTTTATAGTCTCTAAAAAAAAATTGCAATGATTTTAGAAAATAAACCTTACCAGTAAGTATTGAAAATAAAGTTTCAAAAAACAATTGAAAATACCAGAAAAATAATTTCAATTCAGACAGATGTATGAAGTGTAAAAATAATTTATTTCGGTAATAAATGGATTTGATAAAATACTTCTTGCTTTTTGTTTTAATGGTTGTTGACGTTTTGTGTCTGCAAACAGAACTGTGGTCATAATAACATTTCCAGCCCATTCTCCAGGCTCTTAAACTTAATTCGTAATCTTCAACATAATAAGGTGAAAAAATTTCATCAAAACCATTTAAAGTGATTATTTTATTTCTATCAACAAATGCATTGGCTCCGGAAAGATACATGCTGTAAAGTCGGTCATTCTCATTGGGTAAAACTGGAAAGTAATTTACATTAGTTTTAATTTTTACTCCATGAAAGGAAGGAAACTTTCCTCCATCCTGAATCTTATCATCATCCCACCCAATAATTCTTCCCATCACTCCAAAGGTATCTTCCTTTTCAAAATATTTAAATTGATTTGAAAAATAATTTTCAGTGAGTTTTACATCGCTGTTTAATAATAAAAGATAATCGTATTGTGCGATAAAAATTCCCTTATTAATAGTCTTTGAAAATCCCTGATTAATCTCACTTTCTAATAAAATGATTTCGGGAAAATTCTTTTTAATAAAAGAAACTGAGCTGTCTGTTGAACAATCATCAGATATGATCACTTCAAAAGGTAAATTTGTTTTTTTAAGTTCCTGATAAAGAGGAGGCAATATTTCAGGCAATAAATTAATTCCATTAAAATTGGGAATCACAACAGATATGCCTTTATTATTCAATGAAAATGTATTTGCTGCAAATAACGAAACATTGAGTGAGTTTAAAAATATATTTTTCAAAAAAAATAAACACAAAAATTAAATTAACTAAAGTATTTTGCAGTATGTGGTCAATCTTTGCAGAGAAACTTATTGCCGGGGATATTAAATCACTAGCCAGATGTATTTCATTAGTTGAAAATGAAACTGCTGGCTATGAAGAATTCATGCAAACATTACCAGGAAATGAAAATTCGGTCATCATTGGCATTACAGGGCCTCCCGGAGCAGGGAAAAGTACATTAACCGATGCATTAATTGAGAAGCTGATTGAGGAAAATAAAAAAGTGGCAGTACTTTGTATCGATCCTTCCTCGCCATTTAATTTGGGAGCCTTATTGGGCGACAGAATTCGGATGAGTGAATGGCATAACAATCCTAATGTTTTTATTCGTTCTTTGGCAACCCGAGGCTCGCTGGGTGGATTGAATCCAAAAATTATTGAGATATCTGATATTATTAAATCTGCCGGATTCGATTATATTATTATTGAAACGGTGGGTGTTGGTCAGAGTGAAATTGAAATTGCAGGATTAGCAGACATTACCATTGTTGTTTTAGTGCCAGAATCGGGAGATGAAATTCAAACGATGAAAGCTGGCTTGATGGAAATTGCAGATGTATTTGTAATCAATAAATCAGACAGGCCTGGTGCAAATACATTTGTAAATAATCTCAGACAAATGCTGGCACCTGCTTTTAAAAATAAAGACCACGAAATCCCGATCATACAAACTATTGCTGACCAAAAAAAAGGAATAGAGGAGTTGAAAGAAATTATTCTATTTAGTCATAAAGACAATAAGGAAAAAAAACAATGGCTATTAGTAGAAAAAATTTATCAGATGATTCAAAAGAAAAGAATGAAGGATGTTGATAAATCGGAACTTTATTTACAAATTCAGGAGCAACAAAAAGATTTTAATTTATATCGATTTATTAATCTTTTTAAGAAGGAAAAATAAACAACTTAGTCAGTTTCTTTCTGAAAAATATAAAGAGGAGATTTTAAATATCCTTTTAATAAATAGCCCAGTGCTCTCCAGCTAAAATAATTTCTTTTACAAACTACACGGAATGATTTTACAGGAGAAATAAAGTCTCCTTTTTTTATAAAGCCTTTACATTGATGATAAACGAATTTGAAGTTTTGCAGTTTGAATTCGGTATGATACGCTGACTTTGCTTTTTCGAAATCATTTTCAGTAATAAGCTCAATGATATTTTTTATATCCTGAAGCGAATTTTTATGGTCCTGAATTTCAATTACATGGTCAAAAGGCAATGACGATTCTTTGTGATCATGAATAAATGAGGAAGTATAATAATCTTTAGGATTGGTTAGAATAATTTTAGGAATATTTTTTGCCCATTGAGTAGTGGATAGCCAGGTAATTCCACTCGAACATCCAATAAAAAAATCACAATGTTTGGTCAGTTCTGCATTTTCTCTGAACGATAATTCACTGCCATCAATGATTTGAGGATTGAGATGACTTATTTTTTTATTAGACGACAAAATGAAGGCAATGTCTTTATTGTTTTTTATGATTAATTCCAGAATGCCAATTAATTTGTCGGGATGTAAATTAGATGTAAAGCTTGTAGGTCCACATTCAACTAATACTATTTTTTTAAATTTCGCTAAATTGAATTTATTAGAAAAAGCAGTTACATTATTTATTTCTTCAGGCCTTAAAAAAATAAGGGGTTGTTGTGAAATGACAATTGGATG
>CALQSB010000081.1 GCA_943333125.1 Chitinophaga pinensis | reverse complement strand
TTTTAGATTTTCCAAAAGGATTTTTTTCATGCTTCCAAATAAAATATTCTTCAGATTTTGGAATTAACCCTTCGCCCAAGCTTTGCTTAAGCAATGCGATCATTTCCGGAAGATCTTTTTTATTAGCCTGTGAAATTTCCATTATTATTATTTTTGAAGCAAAATATCCGTGTATGTTTTTTCTATTTGCTGAACCATTGCTTTGATGCTGAATGATTGCTGAACACGGAGCCTTGCCTTTGATCCAAATTTGATAATTTCTGCTGGATGGGTTATTAAAAAATCAAGTGGTTCAATCAAAGATTGCCAATCTTCCACTGGTTTTAATAAGCCATCTTCCTGATCTCTGATTAATTCTTTAATACCACCTGCATTTGTAGAAACTATTGCACATCCCATACTCATGGCTTCTAATAAAGCAATGGGAAGTCCTTCAAATTCGGAGGTCATCATAAAAATATCCATTGCCGACATCCAAGGTAATACATCCGTTTGCAACCCTGGAAAAATGATTTTCCCTTCCATATTCGCCTCTCTCAAGTGAACCATTATTTCTTCTTTCAGTATTCCATCTCCTACGATACAGGCTTTGACTTTTGGATATTTTGAATGTATTATTTTAAACAAATCAATCCATTCTTTTATTCTTTTTTGAAATCTGAATACCGCTATATTTCCAATTAAAATCTCATCATCCAAAATACCCAATTCTTTTCTTTTTTCAAATCTGAGCTTGTTATCTCTTTGGAAAAAATCGGTATTTACTCCATTAAGAATTGTCGTTACGGGCACTTTGGGATGAATAGTATTTGCAATAGAAACGGCTACATCATTAGAAACAGCAATAACTCTCGTTTGCCAGTTAAAGGTGAGCTTATTTAATGTTTTAGTAATAATATGATACCGTTCCTGAACATTATGTTCTGAATAAATTACAGGAATTCCAATAAGCTTGTGTATAAATCTGCCTACAAAACCAGCCCAGGGCAAATGACAATGAACTATTTCAATTTTATTTTCTTTAATATACTTTATAATTTTCCGAATTTGAAAAATGATAAGCAGATTATTTTTTGCAGAAAAATTATTGACCTTACCTCCAGCATTATTCAACCCTTCCACCATTTGATTTTTCCATGGCAAAAAATAAATGAAATGAAATTCGAATTTTTCCTTGTCGTGTTCTTTCAGCGTTTCCTGCAAAAGCATTTCAGCACCTCCTCTTCCCAGTGATTTTACTATATGCAGTATTTTAATTTTCATCAGTTTTTAAATTTACAATTTCAGATTAGTTCTGAATACAAGATGAGTACAGTGATAAAAAATTCAAAGCAATCTTTTTGTTGGTATAATCAGCCATTACTTTTTCATGGGCAAGTTTTACCATGTCATTTTTTGTATGTACTTCGGCCGAGAGCAATTCAATAACAGCTTCTGCAAATTGACTTTCATTTCGGGCTTCTATTAACATTCCGGTTTTTTGATTGGTAATCAATTCCGAAATCCCCCCTACATTATATGCAACCACAGGGGTTTCGCAATAAAATGACTCTAGAATTACACCAGGCAATCCTTCAATAATACTTGGAAGCAACAATACATCTCCCGAATGAATATAATCCATTGGATTATTAACAAACCCGAGAAACTCAACATGGTTTTCTAATTGTAATTCAATGGCCATTTTCTGTATCTTATTTCTGAGGGGACCTTCTCCCAGCATCCATAACTTCAGCTGATTATTTTTCAACAAAAGCATTTTAAAAATAGACAGCAGGCCTTCGTGATTTTTTTCAAAGCTGAATCCACCAACATGAATCAGATTAATTTTACTGTTATTGAATACTGCAATTTTGTTCAACGGCTTTATTTCAATACCTACAGGAATGGTGGTTATCTTTTTTTTACTGATTGCAAAACAATCAACTAAATCTTTTTTAGTGATGCTGCTAACAGAAGCAATATGATTTGCTTTGCTATATAAAAAACGCATAAATATTTTAGAGAAAAAAGTTTTCGTATAGCTGCTTGCCATACTTGCATTTCTAAAAATCAATGGCTGTTTCCATCGAAATAATAATTTTGAAAAAACAGCATACTTTAATGTATCTCCAGCATTAGCCTGTATGATATCCGGCTTAAATGTGCTGATAATATCGGCTAACTTCTTCCATGTTGCAAAATCAAATAACTTTTTTTTGAAATCAGCATTCAAACAAATAATTTCTCCTTTAAAAGGGAGCTGATCTTTACCATCAAGCAATGCAATGATCAATACTTCGTGGCCCAGTTCAGTTAAATGTGAAGAAAGCTGTGAAGCAAAAACTTCCGCACCTCTCATTTGTTTTTTCTGAATCAGTTGAATGATTTTCATACTTGCGGAAAAATATTAAAAAGAAATTTCTGAAATGATTTTATTCATTAATCATCAACCATTCTTTGAATTTTTTGATGCCTTCTTCGAAAGGAGTTGAAGGTTGATAGTTCAAAAACTGCTGTGCCTTTCCGATATTGGCATAAGTAACAGATACATCTCCTATTTGTTCGGGCATTTTATTTATTATCGCCTTCTTTCCAAAAACTTGCTCAAGGCAGTTCAGCATTTCAGAAAGTGAAACCACATTATTGTTGCCTAAATTAAATATTTCGTAATTGGATTGCTGATAATGCAGTGCATTAAATACACCTTCAACGGTATCTGAAACATAAGTATAATCACGCTTTGTACTTCCGTCTCCAAAGAAATTCAAGGATTGTTCTTTCAATATTTTCCTGGCAAAAGCATGAATCGCTAAATCGGGTCTTTGCCTTGGGCCAAATACTGTGAAAAAACGAAGTGCAATAAATCTGATGCCATAGAGATGACTGTAAACATGGCCTAGCAATTCGCCCGAGATTTTTGTACTGGCATAAGGACTGATCGGGAACAATTGTAAATCAGATTCAGACCAGGGGACATTTTTATTAATCCCATAAACGCTGCTCGATGAAGCAAAAACAAATTGTTTGATATTCTTTTTTCTGGCCAGCTCCAGCATATTCTGAGTACCGGCAACATTCACATTCTGATATTGAACAGGATTTTCAATTGATGGTCTTACTCCTGCTTTTGCGGCAAGATGAATAATCCCGTCATAGTCATCTGTTAACTTTTGTTCCAAACCGATGCTGTCTAAAATATCAAGCTCAAAAAATTTCACATCAGGATGATGAATAAATCCTTCCATGTTGCGAAGCTTAATTTCTTTGGAATAAAAGGCATCGAAATTATCAATAACAGTAACTAAATAGTTTTCACGAAGTAGCCTTTCTACAACATGACTGCCGATAAATCCTGCGCCTCCCGTAACTAAAATATGTTGGCGATTTTGGTTCATGATTGCAAAAGTAATATTTAATGACCTTTTTGAAGCAATTGGCTGGAATCAACTTTATTATTTACTACAGATTTCAGAAAACCTTCATATTGTTTAGCGATTACATTAATATCAAATCTTTCTATAGCTTCTTTCCTGGCTCTTTTACCCATTAATATCATATCAGGGTAATGTTCAATCATTTTAAACACCTTTTCTAAAAATTCCTGCTTGTCTTTTACTTTAAATAATAAGCCAGTTTCTATATCCGTAATTGCTTCTTTATTCATTTCAATATCTGAAGCAACAATTGGTATTCCTGACATCATAGCTTCTACTAATGAGCCGCTAAATCCCTCATACCAGGATGGAAATAGAAAACAATGAGCTTCATAAATTTTTTTCCATCCATTAACCACTGAACCATTTAATTTTATTATGTTTTGAAGGTTATGATGATCAATATATTTTTTTAATGTGGCTTGAAAATCTCCTTCCCCATAAATATCAAGTTGAATATTTGGATGCGTGTCTTTTAAAATATTAAAAACTTCAACCATTTCAAGTAAGCCTTTCCTTTCAATGAGTCTCCCCACAAAAACAAATTTCATTTTGCTATTAATTAAAGGAGGCTGCTGCCACTCATGAAATAAATTGGAATCCCTTCCTCTGTAAATCACTTTAATTTTTTTCAATTTTAAACCCAACACTTTAGCATTGCTCAGAGCGATACTTTTGCTATTAGAAATCCAAAATTTAGGAATAAAGGAGGTTAGTTTGTCAAGCATGAAGCCATAAAGAAACTTCAAATACATTTTCTTTTGCTTCTGTTCATTAAGTCGTGTTTCTCCATAAGTATCATTCAAAAAAGTACTGATAACAGTAGTTCCTGTTATCAGGCAGGCAATCCTTGTCATTAGGTCTGATTTTGCCAATGAAGAAACAACCAAGTCGGGTTTTACTTTTCGAATAAGTTTAATCAAAAATAGGATGCCCTTTAAATAAGATTTTTTACTTTTTAGATCAGCAAAATAAATCGGATATCCAGTTTTTTCATACTGTTCTTTTAATTGGTGATTTCCATAAAAATATACAACTTCTAAAGATGAAGTCTTTTGAAAATGAGAGATGATATCAAGTGTACTTTTCTCTGTTCCACCAATACCAAGTGAATCCAATGCAAATAAAAACTTCATGATTTATTCTAACTTAAAAGGTAAATTAAATACTGTCGAATGTTTGCAATTTTACCATTTTATTAAATACGGGATTTTTGATCAATTCGTCAAATGTTCCAATTGCAATAATTTCTCCTTTATTCATTAACACAATTCTGTCGGCATTTTTAATTGTTGACAAACGATGTGCCACAATAACAATTGTGTATTTACCATGCAAACTTTCAATATTTTCTTTAATGCTTTTTTCTGTATCAGAATCCAGTGCAGAAGTCGCTTCATCCATAAAGAGAAAGTCTAAATCTTTATATAATTCCCTGGCTATACTAATTCGTTGTTTTTGGCCTCC
>CALQSB010000080.1 GCA_943333125.1 Chitinophaga pinensis | reverse complement strand
TATTGCTGTGTGTAAGTTTTACCAGCATCAAATAAATCAAAAGCCATCCACCCAAAAATATGGCTATCCCTGCACTCCATTCTTTTTTATTACACCAGCTGATGGGATACACAAGTTGTGAATTTTTTCTTTGCACCCAATTATACCAGCCATAAATACTCATGGCAAAATAATAGATATTTAGAATGGAATCGGCATATAATGGAGGGTCTGAAATAAAATAATAAATATAAGAAGCCAGTAACACACCTATAATCCCCGTAGGATAAACCCAGATGTTATTTTTTTTTGCATACCATACACTGGCAATCTGCAGTATAGTACTCACCCATTCCTGCCATCTGGTTTGAACCACATTATCAATAAACTGATGCCAGATTTCTGCTGCACTCATTTTGTAAGATGATATTGTATAAATAAAAAGCACTTCATTTGAAGTGCTGTAAAGAAATTAAATTATTTTTCATTTACTCCGCTTCAGCTACCACTTCTTTTACTTCAGGAATCATTCTTTTCATCATTCCTTCAATACCTGCTTTTAATGTAATCATTGAAGAAGGGCATCCACTGCAACTTCCCTGTAACATAAGATTTACTTTTCCATTCTCAAAACTTTTGAATTGTATCGCACCTCCATCCATTTCAACAGCAGGCTTCACATAATTTTCCAGCAATTCTTTTATTCTTTTTACGACATCATTATCGTCAGCACTGATTTCATTACTGCTCTCCATTTTTATTTTTACCACTTCATCTTCATTCACTACCACTTTGCCTTCTTCGAGATATTCTTTCAAAAATTGTTTTACAGTTGGAATCATATCCTGCCATTCTTCTGTTTCTGAAGACTTGGTAAGGGTTACGAAATTACTCGCTATAAATACAGATTTTATAAAAGGAAAACTGAATAATTCCTGTGCCAAAGGGGATGGCTTTGCAGTAGTTTCATCTGGAAAGTCGATACTTTTTCCAGGATACAATAATTTGTTTGCCACGAACTTCATCGTTTCAGGATTGGGTGTCATCTCTGTATAAATGCTGATTACCGGATTACCTGTCTTTATCATAATACTGTTTTAATTGTGCGAGCAAAATTAATTCAATCATATGAGAGTTTATTTCCGAAAAAGGATATTTATTAGCCTCTCCACCCAACCCCTCTCCGATAGAGAGGGGAGCTAAGAGAATTATTTTCTGAATGACTTTTCTAACATTCCAAAAAGTTTTATTCATTCATATACAACCAATAAAACGCAATCAAAGTCCCCTCTTGCGGGATTTAGGGGGCTTCCAAAATCCTCAACTTAGCATAATTCAGCATAATTTTTTTCTCACCATTCATTTCAAAAACAATTGTAGCAATAGGATTATGACTGGCGCCTTCCAGTTTCAATACATGTCCGAAACCAAATTTTTGATGTTCCACCTTATGACCTTCCTGCAGTTGAGCAGTGTCGCTGGCTATGAAATTTTCTGAAGGCGTGTGATCTTTAGTCTGTGGCCTTGCGGCAGGAACGGTAAAAGATGTTTTAGCCGGCGCTTTGGTTTCCGTTGAATTACCGAATCCTCGTCTCATTCTTTCAAAGGCAGATGATTGACCCCAGTTAGCGGAGGAATTATTTCTGGCCGAATTTCCTGCATAGCTTTTATCTAAATATTCTTCATTAATTTCTTCAATAAAACGACTTGGATCGTTTTGCTGTAACTGACCATACCGATATCTGGCATTTGCATAAGTAAGATGTAATTTAGATTTGGCCCTGGTAATTGCCACATAAAAAAGTCTCCTTTCTTCTTCAAGATCTTCTCTACTATTGATACTCATCGTTCCAGGAAAAAGAGTCTCTTCCAGACCGCCCACAAAAACAACCGGAAATTCAAGTCCCTTTGCCGCATGTATGGTCATTAACTTTACCGCATCTGCATTTTCTTTGTCATCCTGAGTATCTGTAAGCAAGGCTATCTGTTGTAAATAAGTGCCCAGTCCTTTATCGCCTACTTCACCATCTTCTTCATTCATTGGTGTTTCGGTAAACTCTTTTATTGAATTCAATAGCTCCTGTATGTTTTCATATCGTGCAAGCCCTTCCGTTGTTTTGTCATTAAAATGTTCTTTTACAATATTTGTACTTTTCCCAACGATGATACCTAAATCATAGGCATTTTTTTTAGTGAGTTCGCTTTGAAACATTTTAATCATAGTTACAAATCCATCAATGCTTTCTAGTGTTCCGCTTTTGAAACCAAACATAGCCGCATTGGTTAGTATGTCCCATACACTTACCTCTTTTTCATTGGCGAGTAACACCAATCGATCGATTGTTGTTTTTCCAATTCCTCTTACCGGATAATTAATCACTCTTTTCAACGCTTCCTCATCTCTTGGATTTACAATTAATCTGAGGTAAGAAATAAAATCTTTTATTTCCTTGCGTTGATAAAAACTCATGCCTCCATAAATGCGATAGATAATGCCCATTCTACGCAATGATTCTTCAAAACTTCTGCTCTGCGCATTGGTTCTATATAAAATGGCGAAGTCGTTATTGAAAAAATGATTGCGAAGTTTTAACTCCTGTATGGTGTCGGCAACAATTTTTCCTTCGTCATTGTCCGTCATCGTCCGGATTAATTTTATTTTTTCTCCCTCCGCATTTTCGGTAAATAATTTCTTTTCTATCTGGCCTTTATTATTACTGATAATTTCATTGGCCACATTTAAAATATTTTTAGTACTTCTGTAATTTTGTTCCAGCTTCACCACCACAATTTCATCGTAATCTTTTTGAAATTGTAAAATATTTTGAATTGTTGCACCCCTGAAGCTGTAAATACTTTGTGCATCATCACCAACCACACATACGTTCTCGTGCATAGCGCCAAGTAATTTCACAATTTCATACTGAGCCACATTGGTATCCTGATACTCATCAATCATGATATATTTAAACTTATGCTGAAACTTATGGAGGGACTCAGGAAAACTGCTAAGCAAAATATACATTTTGAATAAGAGGTCATCAAAATCCATGGCGCCATTTTTAAAACACCGATTGCTGTATGCTCTGTAAATGGCTCCTATTTCGGGTCTGTTTGATTTAGCATCTTCCTGTTGCAATAAATAATCATTGGCATATTCATCAGCACCTACGAGTGCATTTTTGGCAAACGAAATTCTATTGAGAACAATATTTGGTTTATACTGTTTCTCGTCGAGATTCATTTCTCTTACAATTGTTTTGATAACTGACTTCGCATCATCAGTATCATAAATAGTAAAATTTTGCGGATAGCCAAGCTTGGGAGCTTCCCCTCTTAAGATGCGTGCAAAAACACTGTGAAAGGTTCCTATATATAAATTCCTGGCTTCATTGCTGCCTAGAATTTTCTGAATACGCTCTTTCATTTCGGCTGCGGCCTTATTGGTAAACGTGAGTGCGAGAATATTAAAAGGATCAACGCCTCCCGACATCAAATGGGCAATACGGGTAGTGATAACTTTTGTCTTTCCACTTCCAGCACCTGCAATAATCATAATCGGGCCGTCTTTATGCAGCACCGCATTACGCTGCGGTTCATTTAATTCATCTAAATACTTGGGCATAGCGCAAATGTACGAATAGCATTATTGGGATAATTGACTATGAAGAAATATTTGTTCACGCTCGGGTTAAATTTTATTGTACTTCATAAAAGACCATTTTTTAGTAAACATGCTGATTTTATAGTGATGAATGAGCGTTAGAAAAGGCAAATATGTTTCATTTATCTGAAATTTTTTGTATTTTGTCGCCCAATTGAACCTTTCATGAATTTTAAATCAATGCGTCTGATTTATTTACTTTGCTTTGCAGGCTTTTTTTATATTTCCTGCTCCAAAGAAAGCGCTAATTCCACTGGCTCTGGCGGTGGACTTCCTACACATTATATTAAAATACTGGATGATTCGGTTTCACCCGCTTATCTTAAAGTGGCACAAGGGTCTACTATTACATTTGTAAACCTTTCCAGTATAAGTCAAACCATGGTTTCAGATAATTGCACTTCATTAAATACTCCACTTATCGCTCCCGCGAACTTCTTCATATATAAGAAAGATACTGTTGGAATTATCAGTTATCATTCTCTACAACATCCTTTGGTAAGAGGAATTATAGAAATCAGGCCATAATTTTTTTCGTCGTTTCGCTGTATTTATATTTATAATATAGATTGGTAATGCTGCGTTTTATTAAGCTTCAGTATGTATTTTCTGAAAGGCTTTACAAAGTACTTTTACTTAATTATCAATAGGATACACAATAAAATCGACTCAAATGCGCTTATATACTACAACAATGAAAAGCAGATGAGGCCAGAAAAACACAATACGGCGCGTAATTTTTACACAAGGAAACCACGCACATTCAGACTGTAATATTTCCTCTCATTTTTGATGAATAATATTAATAATTCCTGTCTTTTAAAAGGCAGATGGTAATAATTTTTTGTTAGGCACTACAGGACACCCAGAAGCCCCGATATTGGACGGGGCTTCTACTTTTGTGTGAATTGGAGATGAGGGATTCATTTAGGTTGAACCAATTGAACATTTTGAACCGTTTAAACAAATTCTTCCTCTAACGCAACGTCCCTTACAGGAGACTTTGCTGAGAAAGTGATTCTCCTTCCAACAAAATGTTCCTTTGCAGGAGATATTGCTGAGAAGCGAATCAAAACAGTTCCCATTCGGGGATTTTAATACCTCACCACTCTCACCGTCTTCTTCTCTTTCCCTTGCGTAATCTCAACCATATATACACCCGATTTTAAATCGTTGCCAATGTTATTTATTTCTGTTGCATAAACAAACAGTGATTTTATTAATCTGCCTTGCACATCCAAAACTTTCACC
>CALQSB010000079.1 GCA_943333125.1 Chitinophaga pinensis | reverse complement strand
TTTTCCCCAAATACTTCACAAATACTGCCCAATATCTTAAAGAATGACTCAATTATTGCAGAATTGAGTTAACTTGCAGCAGATATTTTTTATTTCAATTACCTAATCAGAATGAAATTAGATTTCCTTGCCTTTGGAGCACACCCCGACGATGTAGAATTGAGTTGCTCTGGTTTACTATTGATTGAAAAAGCAAATGGAAAAAAAACCGGAGTCATTGATTTAACAGAAGGAGAAATGGGATCCCGGGGAACCATACAAACCAGATATGAAGAATCTGCTGCAGCATCTAAAATCATGGAACTTGATGTCAGAGAAAATCTTCAGTTACCTGACGGGTTTTTCGAAAACAATAAGGAGACTCAATTAAAAATCATACATACTATCAGAAAATACAGACCTGATATTGTCTTATGTAATGCTATCGACGATCGCCATCCTGATCATGGCAGAGGTGCTCAATTAATTTCTGATGCAGCATTCTTATCCGGATTAATAAAAATAGAAACCTTTGAAGATGGCAAACCTCAGGAACATTGGAGACCAAAGTATGTTTTTCATTACATTCAGGATCGTTATATGATACCCGATTTCCTCATTGATATATCTGACGTTTTTGAAAAAAAACTAGACGCAATCAAAGCCTATAAAACACAATTTTATAACCCTGATATTACTGGCCCTGAAACTTACATTTCAAAACCAGGATTCCTTGATAGAATAATTAACAGAGATACTACTCATGGAGCAAATATTGGAGTAGAATTCGCTGAAGGTTTCATCACAAAGAAAAAATTAGGCTTTAAAAATCTCGATAATTTAATCAAAGAACATACTTAATCAAATTTTATGGTTACTCCTAAATTCAGAAATTCTGTCAAATCAAATTTTCATCAGGAGCTCAAAAAAAGAGTTCAACAATACTTTACTGATAATAACTTATCTCAAACTGGAGACTTTTCTCTTTACTTCAAAGCGGTTTTATTGTGGAGCTCTTACGTTTTCCTATATGTTCATCTGGTGTTTTTTACTCCAAATAATTTATGGGCAGCTTTAGAGTGTATAATTATGGGCGGCCTTACTGCAGGCATTGGTTTCAATGTAATGCACGATGGAGGACATGGTAGTTTCAGCAGCAGTAAATTCTGGAATAAAATTGCTGCTTTTTCTGTTAATGGACTTGGAGCAAGTATGCTTATGTGGAATAACAAACACAATATCATTCACCATACTTACACTAATATTGATGGCGTTGACGATGATATAGAAATTAAGCCACTACTGCGCATGTGCCCTACTCAAAAAAAATATCTCATTCATAGATTTCAACATATTTATGTTTGGTTTCTTTACAGCTTGTTGTTAATTATTTGGGTTTTTGCAACTGATTATCAAAAGTATTTTAAAAAGAAAGTAGGCATTGTACCTATAAAAAAATTGAGCGCATTTGACCACTTTGCTTTTTGGGCAGCAAAAATAATTTATTATGGAATTATGATTGTTTTACCAATTTACAAACTTGGTTTTGCAAAATGGGCGATTGGCTTTTTGATTATGAGTATGTTTGCCGGTTTCGTATTGAGCATCGTATTTCAATTGGCCCACACAGTTGAAGAAACGGCTTTCCCTGTTGCCGCTGATAATAATGATATCGAGAATGAATGGGCCATTCACCAGGTGCAGACTACCGCTAATTTTGCCACTAAAAATAAATTAATTTCCTGGCTTGTTGGCGGATTGAATTTCCAAATTGAGCATCATTTATTTCCTAAAATTTCACATATCCATTACCCAGAAATCAGCAAAATTATCAAGAAAACCTGTGATGATTTTGATGTCAAATACATCGAATACAAGAGAATGAGAGATGCTGTAATTTCACACACTTTGCATTTGAAAAAAATGGGAATGGCCTAATCGCTCCTTATTTTTAAATCTCAATTGAAGTCTTTGAAACCATTTTTGATTTTGAATAAAAATATTTTTTTATTTTATATTTTTATTATCAACTTCTCTATTCCATTGACCGCACAAAAAACAGAGTCGGATTCTTTGTATCATTCAAAATGCAACACTATAGGTATAAAGTCTTTTATTATTCCTGTTGCATTAATCAGTTTTGGAGCAATCAACATTAACAGTCAGTTTAATGTCAATGTACAAAATAAAATAGTACCGAAAGATCCTAATTCAAAATGCCATCTCGATAATTATCTGCAGTATACTCCTGCTGTTCTTGCACTGGGATTAAATGCTGTTGGAATAAAAGGCAAACACAGTTTGGGACAGACCGCCCTTATTTATGCTATGGCCAACATTATTTCTAATTCAATAGTATATCCTGCAAAACATTTTACACATGAAATGAGACCAGACGGTTCTGATGATTTTTCATTTCCTTCCGGACATACAACAGAAGCATTTGTCTCTGCAGAATTATTAAGAATGGAATTTAAAGAGGTTTCTCCGTGGTATGGAATTTCGGGTTATCTGATGGCCTTTTCTACCGGATATCTGAGAATGTATAATAACAAACACTGGATTAGCGACGTTACTGCCGGCGCCGGAATTGGGATTGCTTCTACAAAACTTGCTTACCTGATTTATAACAAATGGTCTCCGAAATTGAAATCTAAAAAACATTTAGTCCATAATATCATCTTGCTACCCTCTTATCAAAATAAGCAACCGGGCTTTTGTTTAATCAATCGTTTTTAATTCATTTTCAATCCCATTTCAGTTAATCAATTGCAACGCATATTGTTGTAAATTTGCCTTTCATAAAAAAATCTATGAGCGAAGAAAAAAGTTTAAATTTTATTGAAGAAATAATTGAAAATGACCTTGCTGAAGGTAAATACAAATCTATCATTACCAGATTCCCCCCTGAACCTAACGGGTATCTTCATATTGGCCACTCTAAATCTATTTGTCTGAATTTTGGACTAACCCAGAAATATGGCGGATCCACCAATCTTAGATTTGACGACACTAATCCCGTTACTGAAGACACCGAATATGTTGAAAGTATAAAAGAAGATATCAAATGGCTTGGCTTTAACTGGTCGAATGAATATTATGCATCTGATTATTTTGACCAATTGTTTGAATATGCTGTAACACTTATAAAAAAAGGCTTTGCTTATGTAGATGACAGCACATCAGAAGAAATTGCACTTCTTAAAGGAACACCAACAGAAGCAGGGAAAGAGAGCTTCTACCGTCAACGAACAATTGAAGAAAACATTAATTTGTTTAATGAAATGAAAAGCGGCAAATACAAAGATGGGGAGAAAGTATTGCGTGCAAAAATCGACATGACTTCATCCAACATGCTGATGAGAGATCCTATTATTTACAGAATCAAACATGCTCATCATCACCGCACAGCCGACAAATGGTGTCTCTACCCTATGTATGATTTTGCACACGGCCAAAGCGACAGCATTGAAAATATTACACATTCCATTTGCACCTTAGAGTTTATCCCACACCGGGAACTTTATGACTGGCTGATCAGCAAACTCGAAATATTCCCTTCTCACCAATATGAGTTTGCCCGATTAAATATGACCTACACCGTAATGAGTAAAAGAAAGCTTTTACAACTGGTAAAAGAAGGTTTTGTTTCGGGATGGGATGATCCAAGAATGCCCACAATCTGCGGACTCAGAAGAAAAGGCTATACCCCATTAAGCATCAGAAATTTTTGCGACAAAATTGGAGTTGCCAAAAGAGAAAACCTTATCGATTTAAGTTTATTGGAATTCTGCTTAAGAGAAGATCTTAATCATATCGCAAAACGAGTTATGGCCGTTTTAGATCCTTTGAAATTAGTGATAACAAATTACGAAGATGGAAAAACAGAATTATTACACAGCGAAAATGGCCCTGACGAATCTATGGGAAGCAGAGAAATTCCATTTAGCAAAGAACTGTGGATTGAGCGTGAAGATTTCATGGAAGAGCCTGCAAAAAAATGGTTTCGTTTAGCCCCAGGCGCTATGGTTCGTTTAAAAAGTGCTTACATCATTAAATGCGACTCATTTGAAAAAGACCATAACGGAAATGTAGCTGTGATTCATTGTACTTATTTTCCCGAAAGCAAAAGCGGTCAGGACACAAGCGGCATCTCCGTTAAAGGCACCATTCACTGGGTAAGCGTTATTCATGCGGCAACTGCAGAAGTAAGACTGTATGATCGTTTATTGAAATCAGAAAATCCTGCAGCAGAGGAAGGCGATTTCAAGGATTATATAAACCCCGATTCCTTAGAAATTATCAAAGAAGCATATATTGAACCTTCCCTATCCGATGCTACATTTGAAGACCGTTTTCAGTTTATAAGGAAAGGCTATTTCTGTTTGGATAAAGATACGGCCAACGGTCAACTGGTTTTTAACAGAACTGTTACTTTAAAAGATGCGTGGAGTAAAGAGGTGAAAAAAGGGTAAGAAGCCTCTCCCCAACCCTCTCCGAAGGAAAGGAAGCTTGGAGCTTTTACATGCAAATAGTAATTAACTTCTCCCTTTGGGGGAATTAAAGGGGGCTTTATACTCCGGAAACAAAGCAATAACAAAAGACAGCACAGAAAGGAAGACCACCAAATAAATGCCTGGTAATTTTTCAGGAGTATAGGCGTTATAAGAAGAGGTAAAAAGATGATAGGTCTTCAATGCATAGGCCATAATTACTCCAGCAAAAAAAAGATGCGAAAACTTAGCCCATAATTTGGGAATAAAAATAAGCAGTATACAAATACAGGAAAAGATGATGAAAAATTTACCTGGCTTTCCATAAACATCATTCTGCGAAAAAAAACCATTGAAAAATTTATTCAGATCAGCGTGATAGGTCCAGGGCATAAAGCAAACTCCGATTAAAGAGAAATAAATAAGCACTCCTATCCATTTACTATATTTCATGTGT
>CALQSB010000078.1 GCA_943333125.1 Chitinophaga pinensis | reverse complement strand
TATAATTTCTTTTCGATTTATAAATTATTAATTTATACTTTCGTTAGACTATTGTTAGAACGACTTCTATTTTTTAATTATTGAAATTTAAACATAAAATATGCTTATGAAAAAAATGCTGCTTTTGGGAACCATCACTTTGATTTTTTTATCTGCATTTTCACAAAAACAATTGAAAATTGGAAAACAAGTTTGGATGGTTGAAAATCTCAATGTTTATACTTTTAAAAACGGAGATTCAATACCTCAAGCAAAAACTACTGAAGAATGGATGCAAGCTGGAGAAAACCTTCAGCCTGCTTGGTGTTACTATGACAATGACTCATCAAACGGGACTAAACTTGGTAAGCTATATAATTTTTATGCAGTTTCAGACCCAAGAGGTCTGGCGCCTAAGGGTTATAATATTCCAAGCGACGCTGATTGGTCTATGTTAACTAATTTTTTAGGTGGCGAAAAAAAAGCCGGTAAAAAAATGAAATCAATCAGTGGTTGGGAACTAGATAGTATAAAAAATGGGAACGGTACTAATTCAAGTGGATTTGAAGGATTGCCTGCTGGTTTTAGGCGATACAATGGGTCATTTTTTAAAAAGGGGCAAACTGGAATTTGGTGGAGTAAAACCGAAGGCGAATCTAATTACTCATGGTCTCGTTTCTTAAGTAATGCTAATGATTTCGTTGACAGACATGGAGATTGCAAAAGAATGGCTGGATTGTCTGTTCGTTGTCTTAAGGATTAATAAATTTCATTTGAGATTGCTTTTATATTTGCCCCCCTTAATGATGAAAGTTTCGGCTTTAAAATTTCAAGTACTTATGTAAATGGTAAGAAATTAATAGATTAATGATTAATTACTGATTTTAAAAATGCTATTGTAATGACTGTCGCAAACTCCCCATTTCATTTTTAGTCAATTTGAGTCAGTCCAAAAATAAAAAATGCAGCTTAAAACTCTACAATAAAACCAATAGTAGGCAACACGTTTCCATCTCTATTTTTCAGAAGTACAGGTATGGCATTGCTTCCGTTTGATTGAATGGGCTGATTGTCTGTAGTTTCAAAAGCGTTGTTATCGGCTTTTCTTTTAAAGGTATACGAATCCACTCCGATAGATTTTGAACCATAGAAATTTTGAACATCTAAGAAAAGATCAAAAGTGATTTTTTTGAAATTCCATTTTTTGTCAACACGCAAATCGCCCGAATGAAAAGCAGGCAATCTTTCTGTGTTGAGTCGAGTATAATCGAATACGCCTGTACCAAGAGTAAGATAATTGTATCGACTTGCCACTTCATCATAAGGAGTAAAAGGCGCTGCACCTTGGTATCTGAATTTTATACCCATCTCCCAGTTTTTTCCAAACTTGTACCCTGCAGTCAGACTAATCAAATTTCTGTTGTCCCAACTAGCTGGTGCAAGTATCTTGTTTTTTCCGGTGAACTCGCTCCAATATAAAGTATAGCTGAATACACCGAAAAGTTTTTTCGTCAGTTTTTGTTGTGCGAAAAACTCTATTCCGTAAGCACGGCCTGTTCCTGTTTGTTCAATGGGCTCGTTTCCTATCGCTCCAAATTCTGTTCCTTTGTTTGCTAAACTTATGCCTTCGAGTATGCTTACAGGATAGTTGCGATAAGATTTGTAAAATCCTTCAAGCGTGAAGCGGGTAGTGCTTTTGGGCAGGTATTCAAATCCTGTAACATAATGTGTGCATTGGATGTATTTGCCTGGATTTAGGTTTCCATTTGAAGGGTTAGTAAATGCCAATTGGGTATAGCTTGGTAAACGTTGATAAATTCCAACACTGGCATTCCATTTGATTTTTGAGGTCATGGCGAAACTAGAACTGATTCTAGGACTCCATTGTTTAAATGGATTGGATTCGCTGTTCTTAAGTGTGTTTCCATCGATGCGTATGCCTGCACTCAAAGACAATCTGTTATTAAACAATCTGCTACCCGCTTGAATAAAACCACCATATCTTACAAAGTTCAATTCGGTTTTATTAGCAATTGTGATGGCGGGTATATTATTTCCTAAGCTGTCTGTTCCGGAAGCGCGGAAAATTTGAAACAAATCGTTGGTAAAAGAAACGTATTGAGAAACGACACCATAGCTTAATATGATTTTATCAAAATTGGTGGTGGCATCCCATCTTAATTTGTTTTCGGTTTCCACACTTCGGATTCTGAAAGTAAGATCGGCATCATTGGGGTTATCGTTGTTTAAATATTTATCTGCTTGGTTGTTAAGTGAGTTACGACTGAGGCTGAGATTCCAGTATCCACGTTTTGTGATGCGTTTCAATGAAGCGCCAAAAGTATAGCTCCATTGATTCACCATCGGACTGCTGTTGATGATGTATTTCTTTTCAGGCGTTGCTGTTTTGGGTGAGGCAAAACTGAATTCATCTATAGCGCCAATGCCCAGAAAAGTTAGGGTTGTATTTTTATTGATTCGTGTCGTCGTTTTGGTTTGAAAGTCCCAGTAGTTGGGCCTTATCGGTAAATCGAGCGCTTGAAACAAAAGCTGAAGATAACTTCTTCGTGCTGATGCAAGGAATGTTGTTTTTGGAGATAGTGGACCATCGAAGGTGGCTGCCACTTCGGTTCCGCTTAGACGAAAATTACCTTGTAGTTCATTAGGGTTTCCGTTTTTTTGTTTGAATTGAAATACACTGCTAAGTGCATTGTCGTATCTGGCATCGAATGCAGACGTACTTAATTTCACATCTTCGATGAAGCTAACGTTGAGTATCCCTTGCGGACCGCCACCACTGCCCTGTGTGCTGAAATGATTGATGATAGGCACTTCTATGCCATCAAGATAAAATACGTTTTCGCTTGGCGCTCCGCCACGAATTATAATATCGTTACGAAAGCTACCACCTGCAGCTCCACCACCAACACCCGGCAAAGATTGAATCACTTTGCTGATGTCGAAATTACCGCCAGGGTTGGCTTTTATTTCTTCTGAAGTAAGTCTTTGAACACTAAGTGGACTTTCTAAACTTGCGGCTCTTGCCGTATTTCTTTTGCTATTAACGGTAACGGTGCTGAGCTGACCAATAGCGTTGTTTACTTCAATAAGCAAGTTGATTTCATTTCCACTGGTTACTACCAGGTTGGTTAGGGTTTTAGTTTCTATTTCTATACCCGTAATTTCCATAGAATAAGTGCCCGGAACCAAGTTGGTGAAACGGAAATTTCCAATAGAATCGGATATCTGTGAAAAACTATTCGGTTTGAGCGAAACCGTTAGGCCGGACATTTGTTTTTGTGTATTTCGGTTGATAATCGAGCCACTTAAACGGCCATTTGACTGAGCAGAAGCTGAATGAAAGAGAGCAATTGCAATGATGCAATAAAGTAAACGGAGTTGCATTAATAAAATAATTTTTTATTAAACAACTTAGTTTAAGACTTTGTTCGGAAGATTTTCATCTTAGAAAATATTATTGACCTCAAAGATGAAAGATGCAGCTTTTTCAACAATCAATTACTTTAACTCAACCGGATTATTGATGGTTATTTTTTTTAATCCGCCGCCACCCATACCTTGAAAAAGATTTTCGCGAAGCGGGTTTCCTGTTCCATCATCCATCACCTTAAATTTTTTATCTCCTGATTGATACACAATAAATGAATCAAGTATTTTTTTATACTCATCAAGTCCAGTTTTGTTTATTGATTTTGGTAGCGATATGTCTGTTGTGTTAGCAGATAGTTTTTCATAACCTATAAATGAAAATTCGACTTGATTTTTTAAGTCGGAGGCTTCTATGATGAGACCCGGCAACCCACCTAATTTCCACGGACCTGTGCTATAAGGATACTCTTTGCAAAACCATGCTTCGTAAGTACGGCCTTTGTAATCTCCAACTGCTTTTAGACATTTAAATCCTTTTATGTCTTTGCTAATTGTAGTTATCTTCCAATTAATGACATCCAAATCTTCTTCAATCAATGATAAGTTTTCTTTTACAATGTCTACAATTGAAATTCTTGATTCTCCATAATTTTTATAAATACCCAAGGATTGATTATTTAGAGAATTCAATTGTTCTGACAACTCTGAGTATTCACTGTTGGTTGCCACTGTAACAATTGGCATAACACTATTGTAAATTCTGTCTTCTACATACTTGCTGCTGTTTTTGCCAATAAAAAGAGACATTTCTTTTATATCTGGTGATTTAGGATTTAATGTGTCATAGATATGCGTAAACTGATACTTGACACAAGCAAATGCAGGATTGGCTTCAACAGCATCTATTCTTCTGGCAGGAACAGTATTTGCATTTGATTGCTGAGCCGAAGATTTTATAAATGTTAAACTCGTTATCAATAAAAATAAAATTGATTTAATACCAGACATTGTTATTTACGTTTTAGTTATAAGAAAAATTAATTGATGTATGTATGACTCAATCATAAAGTGCTTAAATAATCTCTTTCCATTTGATTTTTGGCAAACCAAATGGCAATACAATCACAGCAATAAACCATAATGCCGGACCGCCATACGTTGCTAAATCTCCCTTGATATGTCCTGGAACAACTTGTAAAAAAAGAAAAGCCAAATCTCCCAAGCCGATAATAAAAAAACCGATAAAATAAGCCAACCAAGGTTTACTCATTTTCCAAAGCATGGTTCCAACCAAAATGCCGAGCAAACCATATCCTGCAACATCTAAACAAAAATTCAAAATAAAGTTTGCGTGAACTTTTAGAGTAATGGAATCTGTAGCAAATTGGAATTTATCTATCGGAGCAAAATCTCCTCCGGTTAACATTCCCCACAATCCTTTATCCGGATTAATGATGTATTGATGTATGCCCTCATAACCAACCCAAAGGTGTAACACTCCCCATAATAAATAAGCCATTGAGCCGATTTTGATTGCGGTGTTGAGTTCTTTCTTGCTTTCAATTTTGTTGTTGTCCATTTTATACTTTTTAATGGTACAAAATTGAAGTTGATTCAGGAGACTTTATTTTACCTATGTTAAAAAATCATTTCTTTGCTCTAATCCTGCTTAACG
>CALQSB010000077.1 GCA_943333125.1 Chitinophaga pinensis | reverse complement strand
TATGAACTGCCTGATGGTGCTGATCGATTGCGCAGAAATTATGGCGACGATGCAAGAAGCGAAATTATCATTGATAATAATAATGATATCATTCTGGCATCCTGTACCCAGTCAGCAAATTTTCCTGCACTGGGTAATTCTTTAAATGCAAATGCTGGTTTTGGTGGAGGCACTCAGGACGGACTTGTGCTAAAATTCAATTCAACTTTGTCTAGTTATTTGTATGGTAGTTTTTTTGGAGGATCAGGGGATGATGCCTGTTTTGTAACCAGCATCAATCCTGTTACACGCAACCTTTACATTGCTGGTGGTACAACAAGTAGCAATTTACCAGGAAATAAATCCGGAGTGCTTTATCCCAGTTATATGGGTGGATTAACGGATGGATTTATTTCTCAACTAAGATTAGATGGCTCCGGAATTATAAAAACATCCTATTTAGGTACTTCAGGTGTAGATATTGTTTATGGTTTAAAATTCGATAAGTACGGCTATCCATACGTGATGGGTACTTCAACAGGAAGTTGGCCAGTAATGAATGCAGCTTTTAGTAATCCTGGAAGTGCACAATTTATCAGTAAATTAAAACCTGATCTTTCTGGATTTAGTTATTCAACAGTTTTTGGAACAGGGACGGTGATGCCAAATATTTCACCGATTGGATTCCTTGTTGACCGTTGCGAAAACGTGTATGTATCGGGATGGGGTGGGGGCATTAACGTTTATAAAGGATATAGCGGAGGAACTACAAATGGAATGCCATTGATGAATCCTTTATCCGGAATTAATCCACCAGATGGGGAAGATTTTTACTTTTTTGTCTTGAAAAAAAATGCAACGGCCCAGTTATTTGGATCCAATTTTGGTCAGTATAAAGGCGCCATTGGCGATCATGTTGATGGGGGTACAAGTAGATTTGATGAAAATGGAACGATATATCAGGCAATGTGTGCCAATTGCTATGGGGGTGCTACTTTTCCTACCACATCTGGCGCATGGAGAAGAACAAACGGAAGTTCAAGTTGTAATGAGGCCGCAGTAAAAGTAGAAATGAATTTTGCCGGAGTGGCAGCAGCCCCACAATCTTCAATTAATAATGTAAGGAATGATACTTCAGGCTGTATTCCATTTAGAGTTGATTTTGCCGACACCCTGAAAAAAGCAATAAAATATTACTGGGATTTTGGTAATGGATTAAAAGATACTACTGTTGCACCTCAGTATTCAACATTTACAAATTATACATCTATTGGTGTTTTTTTAGTAAGAGTTATTGCCGAAGATTCATCAACTTGTAACATCAGAGATACTTTTTACATGAGGATAAGATCAGGGGATAATAAGGCTACACTTGATTTTTCTGCAGTGAAGGATTTGCCTTGCACAAGTTTGAATTATACTTTCAATAATCGCTCCACCCCTACAAGAGGGAATTTTGGTCCTCAGAGTTTTAGTTGGGATTACGGTGATGGATCTCCGGTTGAGGTTTCTTTAAATGGGGCACATACATTTCCTTCAATTGGAACGTACACGGTTACTCTAATGTTGAATGACGATAATTTTTGTAATTCTCCCGAGAAAAAAACAATGATTTTAAAAGTAAATCCTTTAACAGAAGCATTATTTTCTACGCCAGGCGTTGGTTGTGTTCCTTACAATGCGGTTTTTAATAATTTATCAGGCACTTCAGATGTAACCTGGGAATTCAGTGATGGCACTACAACAAATGTGGAGAATCCAACAAAATTATTTTCAATACCTGGAACCTATCAGGTTAGATTAATCGCAAGAGATTCCAATACCTGCAACAAAACAGATACCTCGGATTATTTTTCTATTATAGTTTCGGAAAGACCAGTTGCTAATTTCAGCTGGCAGCCAAATCCACCAGTAACCAATACGCCTACACAATTTATTAATCAGTCGCTTGGCGCTGTTCATTATCTATGGAGTTTTGGTGATGGGCAAAGTTCTTCAGAGGTCAACCCCAAATACCAATATATTTCTACAGGAGATTTTACTGTCCAGCTTATTGCATATAATCAATATGAATGTACAGATACATTTTCATTGACCGTAAAAGCACTGATCGATCCATTGCTTGATGTTCCAAATGCTTTTACACCAGGCCGTTTCGGAGAAAATGGTATTATAAAAGTAAAAGGGTTTGGTATTGGAAAATTAACCTGGAAAATATTCAACAGATGGGGTCAGCAGGTTTTTCAATCCAATAATATTTATAATGGTTGGGATGGAACATTTAAAGGGAAACTTCAGCCAATGGATGTTTACTCATATATTCTTGAAGCTGATTTAACCAATGGAAAGACCGTAACAAAAACAGGTGACATTACCTTAATCAGATAATGAAAAGTTACATTTTTCAAATATCAAAATATACCCGAAAGGCTTTCAAAAAAAGTCACAAGCAATTGTGTATATTAACATCAATAACATTTTTTACTTTTCACTTTTTACTTTTCAATTTTTCTTTAACTGCTCAGGATCTTCATTTTTCTCAGTTTTTCAATTCTCCATTAAGCACCAATCCTGCTAATACAGGCTTTATTCCGGATGCTGATTACAGACTTGGGGCACAATATAGAAATCAGTACAGCAACATCATGTCTTCTCCGTATAAAACTTTTAGTGTTTTTGGAGATGCACAATTGTTCAGAGATAAAATTCAAAATGGATGGATTGGGCTTGGAGGATTAATGCTGAGCGATGTTGCAGGCAGTGGCACATTAAGATCAACTAAAATTTATGCTTCTGTGGCTTATCATCAGATGCTGGGTAATAGCAGTTTGTTAAGTGCAGGATTTAATCTTGGTTATGCCAATAAAAGAATAGATGTCTCCGCTTTGAAATTCCCTGATCAATTTGACGGGCATTTTTTTGATAGCAATTTACCTACCAGCGTTATTTTAAATAACACCTCCATTAGTTATTTCGATATGCAGGCTGGGGTTAATTATGCTTTTTTTCCTAATGATGATATTTATTGTAATGCAGGCTATTCAATACATCATGTCAATAAACCTAAAGAAAGTTTTTTTGATAATCAAGATGCAAACAGCATGATTCCAATGAGACATATTGGCTTTATCAATGCTATTCTGAAACTAAACAGTTACGTTATTCTGAAACCCAATGTATATTATACCAATCAGGCCAATGCCTCAGAATTAACAATGGGGATGATTATAAATTACAACTTATCACAAAAAGGAGAGAAGCAATTGATAGGCGGTTGTTATTACAGAATTAAAGATGCGGTCATTCCGATGCTTGGCTTTCAAATCAATCAGCTGATTTTTAACTTCAGCTATGATGCTACAATATCTACATTGAAAGCCTTCAATCGTTATAAAGGAGCCAGCGAATTCAGTGTTATTAAGAATGGTTTTTACGGATCTAAATCAGATCGGCAATCTCTTTGTCCAAGCTTCTGATATTTGGCTTAATATTTTATTTTTGTTAAAGTATTTTTCACGAATTTTGCTGCTCAGTTAATAAATAAGCAAAGTAACAGCTATGAGTGATTTTCATCGCATTCTTCCTGAATTAAAAAATATTTTGGGTGAAGCTTTTGTTTTTGTCGATGACGAAAGCAGAAACAATTATGCACATGACGAAACAGAAAATCTTCATTTCTTACCGGATATTGTAATCAAACCAAGGACAGCCGAAGAAATCAGTGCGGTGATGAAAATTTGCAATCGCCAAAAAATTCCTGTTACCCCTCGTGGTGCCGGTACCGGATTAAGTGGCGGTGCCTTGCCTCAGTTTGGTGGCGTATTGATATCTTTTGAAAGGATGAACAGCATCATCAATATTGATGAACGAAATTTACAAGTGATTACTGAGCCCGGAGTGATAACCGAAGTATTACAAAATGCGGTTAAAGAAAAAGGGTTGTTTTATCCACCAGATCCCAGCAGTAAAGGCAGTTGTTACATTGGTGGTAATATTGCTGAAAACAGCGGTGGTCCTAAAGCTGTAAAATATGGTGTGGTAAAGGATTATGTATTGAACCTGGAAGTGGTGTTGCCAACCGGAGAAATTATCTGGACAGGTGCTAATGTGCTGAAAAATTCAACAGGATATAATCTTACCCAATTGATGGTAGGTAGTGAAGGTACTTTAGGTTTGGTTACAAAGATTGTATTGAAATTGATTCCATATCCCAAACATGATTTACTGATGCTGGTTCCTTTCAATGATTTGGAAAAAGCAGGCGCTGCCGTTAGTGCGATATTCAGGGCGGGATTTACTCCCAGTGCTTTGGAGTTAGTAGAAATAGATGCATTGAAAATTGTGAGTTCCTTTATTGGAAGCACCATCGTTCCCGTTACCAATGAAATGGCAGCACATTTGATTATTGAAGTGGATGGCAATCATTTAGAAACCTTGATGAATGAAATGGAAGCCATTGCCAGTTTGCTTAGTGAATTTGATTGTGGCGAAGTGTTTTTTGCAGATGATGCCCAACAAAAAGCAGAGTTATGGAAAATGAGGAGAAGAACAGCAGAAGCGGTGAAAATTGCCGGCTATACCATTGAAGAAGATACGGTAGTGCCTCGTGCCGAATTGCCTGCTTTAATTAAAGGCGTTAAGGAGCTGGGCAAGCAATATGATTTTCATGCGGTTTGTTATGGTCATGCAGGCGATGGCAACTTGCATATCAGAATAAAAAAAGAAGGCAGTATTTTTAGCTTGAATAATCCTGATGTCATTCCTGCTTTGAAGGCCTTATTTACTTTGGTGAAATCTTTAGGCGGAACCATCAGCGGCGAACACGGCATCGGGTTGGTCCAAAAAGAATATATGGATGTCATATTTACAGAAGTAAGCCTGGAATTGATGCGCAATATCAAAAAAGTTTTTGATCCGAATAATATTCTGAATGCAGGTAAAATATTTAAATAGCTCTGGCTGCAATTTGTTGGTGTTATCACCAACAAATTAAATTGATGTAGGTGATAACACCAACATCGGCATTAAATTGATGTAGGTGATAACACCAACATCGGCATTAAATAAAATTATATGAAAAATAAATTCCTACTAGCGTTTCTTGCCACCGTTAGTATTTCACTTTCGGTATACTCACAGGATGAGGACAATGAAAAGTTTTTTAAAAAAGAAAATGTTTTTACCGGAGGCACATTGAATGCTGTATTTGGAAATCAAATTACGGCTTTGGGAATTAGCCCCTATATCGGTTATAG
>CALQSB010000076.1 GCA_943333125.1 Chitinophaga pinensis | reverse complement strand
TCATCCCGAGGTCTCGGGAAACCGCGGACCCTCCCGACTGATGTCGGGATGCACTAAACCAACGAAACTATTCACTCAAATGAATGTGGATATATTTTACTAAAAAACCTCACTCGTTTTATTGAGTGAGGTTTGGTTGTGGGAGCACACGGGTTCGAACCGCGGACCCTCTGCTTGTAAGGCAGATGCTCTAAACCAGCTGAGCTATGCTCCCTTTCCGTTTAAGGACGGCAAAGATAAGGGTAAAATGTTTTATGGAAAATAATTTTGAAAAAAAAATCTAAAAATCAATATTATTTAAAGTTTGGCCACAAAAAACATTATTTACCTCGGTGTTATTTAGTATTACATACTGCCTTTTTAATTAATGGCTATCTCATTTTATTTCCAATTTGCTCAGATATTATTTAACAACAGCATAATATTTTTACTCAATCTGCGTTTTAATTGTTGTATCCCATTCCGTAATGAAAATTAATAACGTGAAAACATCAACTACACTGCCTAAAAACTGGAAATTGCTATTATTATTTGCAATATCCATTACAACAATTGAACAGACTTTTGCTCAATCACCGAGCGCAAGTCCAACTCCTCAGGAAACAATGAGGGCCACATTATATCAGCTAAACACTAACGGAACTACAAATCTTGCTGATGGTAATCTTACTAATTATAACGATAGCTATTCTAACGGCACTACTGATGATGCCCTTAAAATGAGCAATTTTGGAGAAAATTTTGGAATTCTTCGTAATACTTCAAGATTATCAATTGAGCAACGCCAAAGAATTTACGCTGCAGATACTACATTTTTTTATATGTGGAATATGCAGATTAGATCTTATCGCCTCATTGTAACAACCTATAATTTGGAACATCCAGGATTAACAGGTTTCTTTGAAGATGCATATTTGCATACTTCAACACCAATGCTGCTCAATAGTCAAAATATTTTCAATTTTGATATTACCAGCACAGCAGGATCATATGCCCCTGATAGATTCAGAATTGTATTTAAAAACCCATCACTTTCTCCTTTGGCAACTTTGTTCACTGGATTTAATGGCAGATTGGTTAACAACAAAATTGAACTTAACTGGTCAGTGAATAATGAAACAGGAATGAGGGAGTATTCACTGGAGCGTTCTTTTGACAGAATTCATTTCTCTTCAATTTACAATGCCTTAGCTACAAATTCTGGAAGTTTGAGAAGTTATCAATCGATTGATGGAAGTTTTTTCAAAGGAGATAATTATTACAGAGTTAAAGCAACGGGCTTAACCGGAGATATTCAATACAGCTCAATCCTCAAAATTAATGGAGGAGGAAAAAATCAAGAAGTACTGATTTATCCTAATCCAGTTGCAGACAAGAAATTAAATATTTTACTCTCTGCAAAAAATTCTGGTAAATACTTTATGAATCTTTATACCAGCACTGGAAGTTTAATTCCACTTTCCCCCATTCAAATGAGTATGGGCCAGAACAGTCAGGTTATTGAATTGCCAGCTTCAATAGCACCAGGAGTTTATATCTTAAGAATCACTTCACCTGAAAATGAAACCAGCATAAAAACAATAAACGTTTTATAAATGGCGAAAGCCCGTTTTTGATCCCTACCCCCAAAGGCATTTTTAATGAAATGCCTTTTTTTTGTTTTATTAAATTAAAATAGAATAAAACACAATAAAAACAAGTTATTTATGTTAATTACAAGGTTGTTGTTTTCGTATTTAGAAAATTGAAATCAAGAATGATACCTTTTTAATATAGTTATTCCATTTTTGACAATTTTGAAAACAATATTTTGCAGAAATAATTAAATGCAAATTCTATGAAACTATTTACACAATTAATCAAAATTAGTGTTAGCTATAGAACTCTATGCTTTTGTATTATTGCAACTTTTTTCAACTTCTTTTTTTGGGGCAACAACGTTAAAGCTCAGGTTACACAATCAATTACAACATCAGGAACTGGTAACTGGATTGCTCCAGCCGGGGTAACAACAGTTTCGGTTGAATGCTGGGGTGGCGGTGGTGCCGGTGGTGGAGCCACAGGTTATCCTGCGGCAGGCGGCGGCGGCGGCGGCGGTTCTTATTCTAAGAATTCTTCGGTTTCAGTAATTCCCGGAAATACATATAGTTATTTTGTTGGTGCAGGAGGAGCGGTGAGTACAACAGCGGTTAACCCTGGTGGAAATACCTGGTTTATCAGCAGCAGTACTATTTTAGCAAAAGGGGGTAATGGCGGGAATTCTGCCAGTAGCAACAGTTCAACTGCCTCAGGAGCTGCAGCAGTTAGTTCAGGCAATATCGGATCTGTTGTGTATTATGGTGGTGCTGGAGGAACTGGCGCCGCAAGTGGAGTATCAAGTGGAGGAGGAGGAGCTAGTGCGAGTTCTGTTTCAAATGGTAATCCAGGTTCAGGAACAAGCGGTGGAACTTCTACATCAGGTGGTGCAGGAGCAAATGGATATTCTACAACTGCAAATGGCGCCTCGCCAGGAACAATTGGTGGAGGAGGCTCGGGCGGACATGCTGGCACTGCAACAGACAGGTCAGGCGGAGCAGGATCTACAGGGAAATTGTTATTTACTTATACTTGTATCACTTATAATATTACTTCAACAACGGCAAATAATGTTTGTTCAGGAAATCCATCAACAGTTAATCTTACTGGTAATTCCTCGGAATTGCCAGTGGGTACTTATACGGTAACTTATAATTTAACAGGATCCAATGTATTGTCTAATGTAACTGCAACAATGGTGGTAACAACATCGGGTAGTGGCAGTTTTAATGTAGTTAATTTAAATACTGCCGGGAATACCACAATTTTAATTAGTTCAATAAAATCGGGAAGTTGCATTTCGACAATATCTGCCAATAGATCTGCGGTTATTGCAGTTACAGCTGCCCCTAATCCAAGAATTGAATTTACTCAGGGAGGAAATGATTCTGTTGCTAATATTACTGTTTGTGGGCTTGTTGGTGGTGGTGGCCAAAATGATATGGACATTGCTTCTGGAAATCCAGGAGGAAGCTCAGTGCTTCAATGGCAAATCAGTGATGATAATGAATTGTCCTGGAGTGATGCTCCTGGGCCAACCGCCACTGCGTCACAATATGTTTTAAATCCAATTTATACCAGTTTTGAAAATACATCCGGGACTTATTTATTTCGAGTAGTAGTTACAAATGGCTCATGCGTTGGAATCAGTAATTCAATATTATTAAATGTTACAGGATCTTCAAATCTGCTTCCAGGCTCAATTGGCAGCAATCAAAATATTTGTATGAGTGGTGATCCTGCGTTGTTAACACAATTGAGTGCACCTTCGGGTGGTGCAGGTACTTATACTTATCAGTGGCAATCTTCTCTGGATGAAATTGATTTCAGTAATATTTCAGGAGCGATAAGTTCAACTTATGATCCAGGAGTAATCAGCCAGACAAAGTATTACAGAAGGGTAACGATATCCAATGGCTGCAGTGATGTGTCTAATAATGCCAAAGTTTTAATTACCTCCAGTGTTCCTTCTGCTCCAGCTAGTATTTCGGGATATAGTACTGTTTGTGCTAACAGTTCTGGTCTGAATTATTCAATAGCGGAAATTTCAAATGTCAGTTCTTATAATTGGACATTACCTTCGGGCTGGTCAATTTCTTCAGGATCTGGAACAAATTCAATTACCGTAAATTCAGGATCAATAAATCAATCAGGTAATATTTCGATCACAGCCACTAATATTTGTGGTATTGGTGCTCCTCGTACTCAGGCGATTTCATTAACAAATGGTTCTACTTCAGCAGTGTTGTCTGGTAGTTCATCTGTTTGCAGTGGATCGGGTGCCAATTTGCAAGTAGCCATTACCGGTGGAGCTTCTCCTTATGTAGTTACTTATTCAAATGGAAGCAATAATTTTACTGCCTCAAATTATTTATCAGGATCCAGTATTTCTGTATCTCCAACCGTATCCACCAATTATAATTTGGTTTCAGTTACCAGTATAGGAGGTTGCGCAGGTACAGGAAATCAGGGAACGGCAACAATTGGACTCATAAATAACGGAACCTGGATGGGAACTGCTGATGAAAATTGGAGTAATGCGTCTAATTGGTGTGGAGGTATTCCTGACTCCAGTACTAATGTGAATATTCCATCAGGGACTTTATATTCTCCAAAAATTTCTACGGGTTCTGCATCAGTAAAAAATTTGATAATAAGCGCTGGAGCCTTACTAACAATATCCAATCAGACTTTAAATTTATGCGGAACACTTACAAGTATCAGTGGAATTAATTGTACCGGAGGACGATTGAATTTAGCCGCAAGAAGTGCAGGTGCTCAAAGTATTTCAGGCAGTATGTTTTATAATAATACTATTAAGAATTTAAGAATAAGCAATGCAAATGGGGTGAGTTTTTCCGGGACAAATGATACGATGAAAATATCTGGATTATTGGATTTCGGAACCAGCAATGCAACCCTTAATTCCAACAATAAACTAACCATGTTGTCTAACGTTTCTTCTACTTCCAGTATTGGCGACATGACATTAAATGGAGTTTATTCGGGAAACAGAATTATTGGAAGTGTAACAGTGGAGAGATGTATCCCCAATCATCCCAAATCATGGAGGCTGTTTTCAGTTCCTACAACTGGTCAGACTATAAAAGATGCCTGGATGGAGGGAAATGGTTCTCTTTCTAATTCAACACATCCTGGTTATGGAACCATTATTACCAGTAATCTGGCCGGGGCAACTACAACTTTAGGATTTGATATTTATACACCTTCTGGATCCACACTGAAAACATTTAATGCAACAACAGGAAGCTGGGAAAGTGTAACTTCTGCTTACAATACCATAGCTAACACAAAAGGGTACATGATATTGGTAAGAGGTGACCGATCAGTTACTGCATTTAATCAGTCTCCAACTACTACAATACTCAGAACTACGGGTCAGTTATACACGCCGATTGATAATCCGCCTGCTACAATTTCAGTTCAGGCCGATAAATATGAATCTGTAGGAAATCCTTTTGCAAGCGCAATTGACTTTTCTAAATTGAACAAGTCGGGTGGTATTCAGGATGTTTTTTACACCTGGGATCCGGATTTAACAACATGTCAGACTTCTGCTTATGGTTTAGGTGGTTATCAAACTATAGTCAGAGATGGTAATGGATATATGGTTATTCCAGGCGGCGGAAGTTATTCAAATGGCAATATAAGTATTCCATCAGGGCAAGCATTTTTTGTACATGCTACTGGTACTGGCGGACAAATATCATTTCCTGAAAATTGTAAAACTAATGATACGACTGTAGTCGCAAGATCATATTCCATGAC
>CALQSB010000075.1 GCA_943333125.1 Chitinophaga pinensis | reverse complement strand
GGTGGGCTTTTTCTCAGCATTGTCTCTCGAAGGGGACGTTGCGCAATACGGCAAAAGATTTTCTGAATTCCTATACATTTATATTGGTGCCCGAATCATTTTCACCCACCGTTGAAACGGTGGGCTTTTTCTCAACATTGTCTCTCGAAGGGGACGTTGCGCAATACGGCAAAAGATTTTCTGAATTCCTATACATTTATATTGGTGCCCGAATCATTTTCACCCACCGTTGAAACGGTGGGCTTTTTCTCAGCATTGTCTCTCGAAGGGGACGTTGCGTAATATCATTTCATCTCACTACACAATTTCGAAACTTTTCTGCAAGCAGTTGCGCAATCCTTACAATCTTTCATTGTTGGGTATTTTTCACATTCCGTAGCACATCTGTCGCAAACTTTAGCACATGTTGCACAAAGTTCTTTTGCATGATCACTATTCAGCATCATTAATTTTACAGATGCAGTACAGATGGCGACACTCTCCTGACAAAGCTGAATACATTTTGCCATTTTTACTTTATCTGCAGAGCACGACTTTTCACAATTCTTACAGCTTAATATACAGGAATTACAAGCTTCGATACATTCTTTGTATTTATCTATAGACAGACTCTTTTTTTCAAAGGATACTTTGGAAGGAAAAATCGGATGTGAATTGAAACTCATGGCCAAAAAACCTAAGATAATAATTGCGAAGATTGATGTTTTCATTATTAATGATTTAAATTGTTATTCAATAACACCAAAATTGAAGGTTGTTCAATTTTTTGAAAATGATAAAAATGTATTTCATCAATGACGCCAATCAGTAAACTTTTTTTATTATAAAAAATCTCTGTCTTTCGATGCCGAATGGCGCCGGTCTCCGAATGGCGCCGGTCTCCAGACCGGTGTCTAAAAGAACCAAAAGACTTTGTCTTATTTATTAATTTATGATTATACACTTACAAACAGAAAGATTCATTTTAAGAGATCTTATCGAAACAGATGTTGATGGGTTCTACGAATTAGATTCCGATCCTGAAGTTCATCGCTATCTCGGCAACGAACCTGTTTCCGATAAACAAAAATTACTTGATGTTATTAAATATGTACATCAACAATACATCAACAACGGCATTGGAAGATGGGCGATTATTGATAAAGCAACTAATGAATTTATTGGCTGGACCGGATTGAAACTGGTAAAAGAAAATATCAACAACCAAACCAATTATTATGATTTAGGTTATCGTTTAATCCGCAAATACTGGGGAAAAGGAATCGCTACCGAAACGGCAAAAGCTTCTATAGACTATGGCTTCAATGTTTTAAAACTCAAAGAAATAATCGCCACCATACATTGTGATAATGTAGCTTCCAACAATGTGGCGAAAAAATTAGGATTTGAATTTGTAGAAACTTTTGATTTTGATGGAGATTTGCACAACTGGTATAAACTGGAAAATATATAACCATGTTTTACCTTTTTCTTCGCGTTTTTCTTATTCCATTTCTTTTGCTTGGATATGTTCTCTTTCAGATTTTTGTTAAAAAGAAAAAGATTTCGGAAATGAAAATTGATATGCTTTATGTGATTATTTTTATCAGTATCCTATTATTGATTTACTATTTTACTATAAAATGACCGAAAATCTAAAAGATACCATTGGTGAAATCTTTTGGTTCACCATGTTTTTTGCTCCAATTATTATTATGCTTTTCGTTTGGAAATTTTTAAAAATAGAGAAAATATATCGTATTATCATTGGAGTCATTTTAGGGCTTTTTATTTCGTTGCTATGTTATTATATAAGTATGGGAATTATTTTCAGAAATGGAATAGGACCAGTGTGAGTGCATCAGATTCGGGATTATTTTATTAAGTTTGATAAATAATATCAGTGGAGTCTTTTAACCACTTTAAAAAATGGGGCGCAACCGAAAAGCCTTACGAGTAGGATTAATCATTTAATAACTTAAAAATGGATGCTCAAAAAGTTGACATGTTTATCATGACCAATGCAAAATTCTTCGAAAGTCATCATGTAGCAGCAATCAGAGACAGACTTATTGCCATGGATGATTCAAAATGGATTTCGGTTTCTACCATTCAATTCAAAGACCCAACCACAAGTTTGATCGTTTCTATTCTGGCAGGATCTTTAGGAATCGACCGTTTTATTATCGGAGATACAGGAATGGGTGTTGGTAAATTATTGACTTGTGGTGGATTAGGAATCTGGACAATCGTTGACTGGTTTATGATTCAAGGGGCAACTCGTGAAAAAAACATGCAGATGTTACAGCAATTTTTATATTAATGTCAATCAACAGGAACAGATTATATATTATTATTTTCATTGCCTGTATGGCAGGCTATGTTTGGTTAATGATGAATTGGTTATTTCCACCAGTTCATCATTCCAAAGAAACAAGCATTTGTTTACTAAAGCATTTTACAAACATCCCCTGTCCTTCCTGTGGTTCTACAAGGTCTTTACTTTCAATTTTAAATGGTGATTTTTTACAGGGATTTTATCTGAATCCTTTAGGTTATGTTTTATTAATGATTATGATTGTTGCTCCCTTTTGGATTATTTATGATTGGATAAAGAAAACACAATCACTACTTACCTTCTATAAAAAAATCGAAATTTTTCTTTCTAAAAAAACAGTTGCTATACCTGCAATTGTTTTGGTATTAATAAACTGGGCCTGGAATATTTATAAAGGCATTTAATTATGGAAAATAATTTTGAATATCAACCAAGTGATCATGAAGCGGAAAAAGCTTCTAACAGTTATCTGATGTCACTTATTGCTTTAATTGCAGGGATGCCTTTGCCTATCATTAATTTGATTGCTTCTCTCATCTTTTTTATCGGCAACCGCAAAGGCACTTATTTTGTAAGATGGCATTGTACACAAGCCTTGCTGTCTCAATTCTCTGTACTTTTTATAAATAGTTTTGGGTTCTGGTGGACAATTTCCATCATGTTCGGACCAGAAACTATTAGCAGTAAATACATCGGCTATATTATCACGATGTTGATTTTTAATATCAGTGAATTTATCGCCACTATTTATTCCGCCATTCAAACCAGAAAAGGCATTCATGTAAAATGGTTTTTTTATGGCAATCTTACCAACTTAATTTGCAAAGCCTGATATGAAAAAAGTAATCTTTCAATTTGTTGTATTGGTCTCTTTGTTTTTTGGACTTTGGTTTGCATTAAGCAGCATCAACTGGATGTCTATTTTTAAAATTGAGAAATTAACTGATGACACTGAAATAAAAATCGGTAAAACAGTTTGGGATTTGTATAAAAAAACTGAAAAAGAAAATAAAAATGAGAAAGCGTTAACAGCGCTTGATAGTATCGTTGATAGAATCTGTTCAAAAAATAATATCAATAGAGAAACCATCAAAGTCCACATTATTATTAAAGACGACATCAATGCATTTGCTATGCCCGGTGGTCATCTGGTGGTTTACAGCGGTTTAATAACTGCATCAGACAATCCCGATGAATTGGCAGGTGTACTTGCTCATGAAATATCACACATTGAACTTGGCCATGTGATGAAAAAATTAATTAAAGAAGTTGGTCTTTCAGTGCTGATATCCATGACCTCCGGGAATGGTGGTGGAGAAACTATAAAACAAGTTTCAAAAATACTTTCTTCTTCTGCATTCGATCGTAAACTTGAAAAAGAAGCAGACATCAGTGCCGTAGAATATATGATCAATGCAAATATCAATCCTGAACCGCTTGCTGAATTTTTATACAAGCTGGCTGAAAATAAAAAAGATGAAACTTCTTATGAAAGCTGGTTGAGTACACACCCTGATTCGAAAAAAAGAGCCGAATATATTTTAGCATACAGCAAGAACAAATTAAAAAATCCGCAACCGGCATTAAGTGATACAAGCTGGAAAATCTTAAAGGAAAATGCTGCAGATTAATTTTATTGCAATTACATTATGAAAAATCAAGTAATAAACAACATCCTTATCATTTTGTCTTCTTTATTTATTGGAAGCTTGATCAACATGGGTATTATATTATTAGGGCCTCATATAATACCTCCACCAAATGGTGTTGATGTTACCACAATGGAAGGATTAAAAGCATCTATGCATTTGTTTCAACCTAAACATTTTTTATTTCCTTTTATGGCACATGCTATAGGTACATTTGCAGGCGCTTTTATTGCTGCTAAAATTTCTAAAATCAATAAAAAGAGAAATGCAATTATCGTTGGATTGTTATTTCTTGTAGGTGGCGCATCGGATATTTTTTTACTGCCAACTCCATTATGGTTTGCTATCTGCGATTTGATAGGCGCTTATCTGCCTATGGCTTATATTGCAGGAAAATTTGCTATTAAAAAATAATAATCGTTGGTTTTGATTAACAAATTTTATTTAAAATAAATTAATAAGCAATGTCAAACGAAAATAGCTCTGAACATAAATTTGGTATTTTAAACATCCTGGTATTCATTCTTTCGATCTATGTGTTAGGATCATTAGTTCTTGATACCATGATTAAGTTGCCTTATGAAACACAAGAGCTCTTATTATATATTGATCATACCATTTGCGCTTTTTTCTTTTTTGAATTTTGTTATCATTTCTATTATGCAAAAAACAAAATGAAATTCATGCAATGGGGTTGGATAGATTTATTATCGAGCATTCCAATGGTGGGTTACTTTAGAGTAGGACGAGTGTTCCGTTTAATAAGATTAATAAGAGTTGTGCGGGCATTTAAGTCAACGAAAAGTCTGGTCAATCATATTTTTGCCAACAAAATTTATGGGACATTAACTTCTGTATTGGTGATTGCTATACTGCTTGTTATTTTTTCTTCCATAGCAATTTTACAAGTTGAACATGATCCAAACAGCAACATCAAAACTGCCGGAGACGCCATTTGGTGGGCTTATGTTACGATAACTACTGTGGGCTATGGAGACAGATATCCCGTAACTGCTGAAGGAAGAATTTTAGCTGCCGTATTAATGACAGCAGGTGTTGGATTATTTGGAACATTTACTGCTTATATAGCTTCCTGGTTTGTTACTGAAAGAAAAAATAATGAAGAAAAAATATAATTATTAAAATCTTTTTTATCTCTCAAGTAATAGTTGTAAAATAATATTCACTTATTTATCATGCTTTTAAAAAAACATTACATAAATACACCACTCTTTCCATCTCCATCCCTAAAAAGTAAATATGGTTTGAATGTTCTTTATAAGATGGAATGCTACCAGCCTTCTGGTTCTTTTAAGATAAGAGGAATGGACCATTTTTTAAAAGAGATTTATTCTCAGGGCTATAAAAAAGTAATTGCTTCTTCTGGTGGAAACGCCGGCTACTCTTTAGCGTATGTAGGAAACAAAATGGGTATTGAAGTGCAAATCATTGTTCCCGAATCTACTTCTGAATACATGATTAATAAAATAAAACTACTCGGTGCAGAAGTGTTAATTTATGGTAAAGACTTTGATGAGGCCAATACTTATGCCATTCAATTATCCAAAGAATTTGATTTGCCTTTCGTTTCCCCTTTCGATCATCCTTTATTATGGCAAGGCCATTCAACAATAATAGATGAATGT
>CALQSB010000074.1 GCA_943333125.1 Chitinophaga pinensis | reverse complement strand
CGGAACCGGAATTGGCAAATGCAGCTTTTCAATTATGGCAGTATAACCAACAATCCAACCTTGAGACGGTTTTACTTCCCCGTGAATTACAGGCGCATTGCTTGAAAAATGGGCGCTATGTTTCATTTATTATGATTTATGAGCGCAATATAGGATATTTTTGGGCGCATAAAAATAATTATAGGCGCTTTATTAAGTAAATAAAGATAATCAGGCGCTAAAACTGCTATCCCTTTTATTAATTATAGAAGAATACAAATTACTTAAAGCGATGTTATCTACGACTCGTGGCATTATTTCTTTTTCAAGTTCCTTCATTGCTATTTTTTTTACGGGCACATCCAACGCGAATATCGTCTATACAAGAGAGCCATTTATACAGCTGCTCATCTTTACCAACGGCAAATGTTGCGCCCGAATAAATTAATGTCACAGATAGGGATCGTGTAGTTACCAGAAAACCTTTGGTAATCAATAAGATAAAATAAAACCAGCCCACAATTTTTAGAGAGCTGGTTAAGGATATGTTTATGCTCGATTTAATAATCTTTTACTAGCCTTACTGTCAAACCACATTTTTTATTGTATATGCCACTTGGCAAATCAGTTCCATTGTAATATAACCACACCCCTTTTGCTTTGGTAACATCTGCATCTTCATCAGCACTCCAGAATGAACCTGTATTATATATCCCTTGAGCATGACCATTTTCATCCATCCACCCAGTGCCCAATGCTCTAAAGCCGGAACTATTATCTCCAGCCTTATCAGGATTATCTAGATGCCAATGAGCACTTCCTTGTTCTTTCATTTTTTTACCGGCAACATTAGCGCCACCTAAAAATGTAGCATACATCTGCCATTCATCAAATGTAGGAACGTGCCAGCCTGGAGGAGCTAAAAGCCGAGAATCGTGAACAACATACCAGTTGTATTTCTTACCATATTCATGCCACCTTGTAGAATCAAAATCATGCCAGCACCAAGCTGGTACAGTTGCATTTTTCCAAGATGTTGAATCTGTAATCTCAGTAATTGGAGTACCATCCCTAAAAATCACACCTCCAAAGTCGGCTACACTCCATATTTGATTTCCGTAAGTCATTGCTGTACCACAAGCTGTTATTGTACCAATATTATTAACCCCTGAACTAATCGTAGGTATCAATATTAAGCTACTTTGTGCATGCCCATTTAAGTCCTGTGCAAAAATTTCAGCACTTGTATTAGTTCCATTACATAAAAAAGTATTGATACTAAAACTTCCATTTGGTGTAGCATTATAACATTCAAAAAGTCCATTCTTTCTTAAGATTACTCTTCCATTTGTTACAGGATTATTATTACAGTCAATTATCGTTCCAACCAAATTAGCAAAGTTTGAACTTGCATCGCAGCTTATATCAATTAATGCAGTAGTTGGAGTAAAAGAGTTATTATAAATTGAAGTAGCACAACCATACCCAGGAAATACTCTTAAATGCAAATTAGATCCTTCCGGCGCATAACCATCAATATCTCCATTAGCATCAGTATATCCATGACCACATCCAGCACCAGCATGATCATCATCTGAAATCTCTACTTCTACATTTGGCAAAGGATGGCCATCATGATCATGAACATGGCAATTTATATGTGTGCCATGATGAGGAAAATCGCAGTTACAGGCAGAAAAATGTTTTACTTTTCCTACATAAGAGTTACCACTTCCATTTTTAAAAGCGACTCCCTCCTGTTTCCATAATCCGTTTGTTTCATCCAAGTACCATAACGGGATAGAATCTGGAAGACCATTGCGATAATTTGTTGGAATTGGCATAGTTATAGTTGCAGAATCAGATAATTGTAACAATTCATTGGCGCTACCTCTTAATTCTATTTGCATCATAGCAATGGAAGTAAGAATATTGGCAGAACCATCGGTTGCTGTACCTCTTAAATCACCAGGTAGTTTTGAAATAATAGACCTATCACTAGGATCTATATATGCAGCACTTACAATCACATTACCTGAATAGGATGCTCCAGAATTTGCTAATTTAACTCCATTTGCTCTTATAGTTACTGTAGCTGTTCCATATGGAGTTGTCATTGTAGCATCACCTCCTGTTGAACTAGAAACAGTTCCTACAAGAATTTCTTTTTTCAATAATCGTACTCTAAAAAAAGCAGCCTTTCCTTCAGTAGCTTCAAATGATTTAATTCCGCTGAAATAATTTAAAGAATCAGGATGAACAACTCTTACAACAGCATTTTTACTTGCTCTTGCACTAACTTCAAAGAAACCAAATTCATCTGTTTTTGTTTCTTTATCGCCAAAATATACAAAAGCATGTTTTAATGGCAAATCGTTTTCATCTGTTACGAAACCAGATACAGAAGCCGATACAGTTACCAGATTAATAAAAACTGAATCGCTTTTTTTGCAAGAGAACGTTAGAATTAATAAAAAAGCTGAAATGAAAAAAAGTGTTGTTTTTTTTGAATTGTACATGATGTGTTTTTTATAGATTATTTTAAATTCAATTTAGTCTTTTAGGCAGCGAACAGAGAATCCGCTCTTTTTTGGCCAGAAATATCTACCAACGACAGTATTCTGATAGTCCATATATAAATCGTAAGTATTTGTTGATATTGTAGAATTCCAAAAAGCACAATTTTGACCTAAGTAATTAAAAACACCTCCTTCATCTCTATAACCTGCTCCAAGTGCACTAAACCCAATAAGATCAATTGCCCCAGAGTTGGGAGAATTCCAACCAGCATTTGCTTTCAAATATCCTCCTGCAACATCACTAATATTTGCATCAAATCTTGAAGTATCTGAATTTGGGTCAACATACTTAATCAATTTATTCCATTCTGAAATTGATGGTACATGCCAGCCTTGCGGTGCCAATCCTCTGGGATCTGTTACCGCGTACCAATTATATAACTTACCATAAATAACACCATTTATTGAGTCATTTCCATAATAACACCAAGCTCCTGTAGTAAGATTTGCCCATTCGGCTGGATCTGTAATCTGAGGTATAGGATCTCCGTTTTGATAATGATCAACATCAATATTTCTATTCATCCAAACTTGATTGTTAGCTGTTATTGTTGTTACATTGTTAGGGCAAAATGAAATAGGGTTCACTATATTATTTCCTGGATTCAATGTAAAATTAACCGGAGTAGCTTGTGCATTATTATTTAGGTCTTGAGCAAAAAATACAGAAGGAATTGAAAAGCATATTACAGTATTATAATTAAATTCCCCATTACTATTGGTATAAGTTAATTGATACTGGTTGTTTTCAAAATAAATTACCCTGCCATTCGTAACAGGAGAATTGTCGCAGTTTTTTAATGTTCCGCTTACATGAGCCGCATATGCAGCTGGAGCATTAACAGTTAAATTTCCCATATCCAAAGGAGCACCAGTTGTAGAAAAAGTAGCATTATAATAAATAGAACAATTTGAAAATGCTACTCCATTCACCTCCATTCTCACCTGTGTATTCGCCTGCACACCACCAAATATCTCACCATTAGCATCCGTAAACCCATGATTAGTACCTCCGCCATAATAATTCTCTTCTATCAATTTCACCTCCACATTCGCCGCCGGCGAGCCATCTGAATACACCAACCTGCAATGATATGGCACATGCGGCTTAGGATTATCACAATTCCATGTTGAAAAATGTGCTACCTCTCCTACATATTGATTGCCCACTTTATTGGCCGAACCTTCTTCTTTCCACAAACCTGTGGTTTCGTCAAAATACCATAAGGGAATAGTAGCTGGTGCAGTTGCTGTTAATGATGAAGGAATAGCCATGGTTAATGTAGCTTTTTTGCCATCAGCAATTTGTAACAACTCGCCTGATGCTCCAGTAAGTTCTACTTCCAACATACCGTAAGAATCTAGCACATTCAAATCGCCATTGGTTCTTAAACCTCTTAAATCACCGGGCATGATGCCTGCAATATCTGCAGCTGTAGGATCGATGTAATGCGAGTAAACAGATATCGCTCCCGTATATCTCGAACCTGTAGACGCATTTTTAACGCCATCAGCAGGCAAGCTTATTGTTGTTCCGTTAGATAAACTTGCATCACCACCACTTGCAGCATCAATGGTTCCTATTGAAGTTTTAGGAGTCAATTTTATTCTAAAGAATGCAGACTTCCCTTCTTTCGCCATAAAGGTTTTAGTCAATTTGAAATAACCATTTTTACTTACATTAAATGTCGCAGCCGTTTCATTGACTTCTACATTTTTAATTTCAAAATAACCGAACTGATCGGTGTTTAAAAATGCCGATCCCACACGAACAATTGCACCCGACATGGCTTCGTCATTTTCATTGGTAACAAAACCAGAAATGGTGGTTGTTACTTTTGTAACTAAGTCAGGGTTGGAGTTGTCGGGGATAATGATTTGGATGTCGTTTTTTCTGCAGGAGAAGATAATAATTGATGCAACAGCGATCATCAATAGTAGGTTTCTTGTGTAAGTTTTATTCATTATAATTTTTTTAACTTGACGAATTTATCATATTATTTCAGATTTTGTGTTATAATTTATTAACATATTAATTTGGTAACGTGAATTGAATAAGAGTAAAATAAAATCAGCCCATCAAATTAATGATGAGCTGATTTATATTGACGTATTCTATTGATTTATTTAATCAATTCCACCCTTTTCACCTTCACACCTTCATTTGTATAAACTCTTAAAATATACAAACCAGAATTTAGTTTACTTACATCTAGTCTTGTTTTCCAAGTTGATGTAAATACAATTCTACCAGCTAGATCAATTAATTCAATTTTTTCAGGCAGTAAACCACCATCATTCAAATTAATATATTTACTAGCAGGATTAGGCCAGATGCTGATATCCTTTGTTGTTACCTCTGGAGTTACACTTGCACCTTTGGTATAAATTGGAGTTGTACAAACTGTGGCTTTCACTGTTTTAGAACTTGCAGTACCTGCACCACATGTATTCGAAGGTGTTACTTTTATTGTGCCTTGTGAAGTACCAGGTTTTACAACCAATGCGGTTATACCCTGACCAGAAATTATTGTCCAGCCTGTTGGCAGTGCCCAAGTATAGGTTGTAGCACCTGAAACGGCAATACAAGTATAATTTGCATTAACCCCAACACAAGCTGTAGAAGGCCCGGTTATTGTGCCACAAGATGTTGAGGCCAATGCCAAACTCACCGACAAACATTTACTAGAGCTGCTACCACATGCATTTACTGCTTTTACACAAACTGATGTTGATCCACATGAGCTGTTTGAACCCAAGGATGTTCCGTAATTGACAGTAATAGATATTGTGCCCTGACCTGTAACTATTGTCGCTCCTGTGGGAACTGTCCATGAGTAAGACGTTGCCCCAGAAACTGCAGCAATACTATATCTTACTCCAGAAGCGCTGCACAAGCCAGAAGCATTACCTGTAATGGTTCCTGGTGTGGAAGGTACCGTTGCAACAGAAATAGTAATCGACTTACATGTTGTAGTACCACAAGCGCCTCCCATTGAGCGAACATAATAAGTAGTATTGCAAGTAGGCGTCACTGTAATTGATGCACCTGTTCCAATTGATGTTCCTGATCCGCATCCTCCTTTGTACCATTTCCAAGATGCACCTGTTCCTAATGTACCTTGTACAGTTAACAATACAGACCTGCCAGAACAAACTGCATTCCCTATTGCATTGGAAACAACAGCAGTTGGTCCGCAGGTAGTTGTTGATTGAATGGTAACTGTTACAGCAGCACATGTTGTAGTATTGCAAGTGCCTTCTGCTCTTACATAGTATGTTGTGG
>CALQSB010000073.1 GCA_943333125.1 Chitinophaga pinensis | reverse complement strand
ACGTTAATGGGTAATGCTGTTTTTATATTCGGAGGTAAATGGGTAGTTAGCAGAATCGCCAACAGTGAACATTATATCAATTGGGTGATAGGATCAATTTTTGCAATTACGGCAGTGATTCAGTTTTGGAAGATGATGAGGAAGAAGAAGGAAAGTATTTAGCCCCCTCAGTCCCCCAAAGGGTGAATTGTTTTGTGTTTGTTGATGTATTTATTTGTTGAAATTTCAGTTCCCCTCTCTATTGGAGAGGGGTTAGGGGAGAGGCTTTTAACTCGTCCACGCATCCCTATCATCCGGACTCAACTTCCAGGGCGCAAAATTATTTTCTATATTGCTGAACATGCCATTCCATTCTTGAGGAGCATTACTGTCTTCCATAATTAAGCTGCGGCGCAGTTCTATAATAATATCGAGCGGACTGATACTCACCGGACATTCCTGTACACAGGCATTGCAAGTTGTGCAGGCACGCAATTCTTCAACAGTAATGTAATTGTTTAACAACGTTTTTCCGTCATCTATAAACGAGCCATTCTTTTTAATATTTAATCCCACTTCCTCTAAACGGTCTCTGGTATCCATCATTATTTTTCTTGGGCTTAAAACTTTACCCGTGATATTTGCAGGGCAGGCCGAAGAGCATCTTCCACATTCGGTACAACTATAAGCATCCAGCAGGTTTTTCCAGCTAAGGTCCATCACATCTTTAGCACCAAATTTCATAGGCTGTGCTTCTCCGGTAGGAGCCAGTTCGGGTTGCATCATGTACTTTACTTCATTCTGCACATTTTCCATGTTGTGTATTTCTCCCATAGGTTTCAAACGGGCATAATAGGTATTAGGAAAAGCCAGTAAAATATGAAGATGTTTGCTGTAAGGCAGATAATTTAAAAAAGCAAATATCCCGAATATGTGCAGCCACCAACAGGTTCTTTCAATCAATTCAAGCTGACCATGACTAAACATTTGTTTGTATAAAGGAGCAATCATTCCCGAAATAATAAAAGTCTCATCGGGGTTGTTGCTTATTGCAATATCAGCAGCATTCATTTTTATGAACAATCCCATCAAAATAATCTCAGTAATCAAAATGACATTCGCATCTGATCTCGGCCATCCGTTAAGGTCTTTGCTGATAAATCTTTTGAGTTTGATCACATTTCTTCTCAATAAAAAAATCACACAAACAATAATTACCAGAAATGCCAGTATTTCAAATGAATTAATCAGAAAAAAGTAAAATGACCCCAATGGTTTTTGAAAGATCCGGTGTGTGCCTAAAAGTCCATCTAGTATTATTTCCAGCACTTCGATATTGATAATGATGAAACCAACATATATAATCAGGTGCATTACTGCAACAAATGGATTACGGAACATTTTTTTCTGTCCCAAAGCCAGTAATAAAACATTCTTCCATCTTAATGAGGGACTATCTGAAAGGTCTTCGGGTCTTCCCAGAAAAATGTTTTTCCTGATTTGACCTATATTTTTTGAGAAAAGCGCTATGGCTATCGATAACAGCAGTAAAAATTCAACCTGTTGTACATATTGCATGTCACACAATTTATTATTAGCTAAGGTAAAGTATTTGTGTTTACTATTAAATATTTTCGGAATTTCGTTGCTGAAAAAAGTACTTATGATTTTGAATAAAGAAACTGCCGAAAAGAAATTGCGAAGAATGGCATTGGAGATTTCCGAACGCAATCATGACAAGTTTTCCCTTATTTTAATTGGAATTAGGGAGAATGGAATTTTTATTGCACAAAAGATTGCAGAGTATCTCAAACAAAGTTTTTCAGGTGAAATAGAGATTATTGAATTGTCAATGGATAAAAAAAATCCTAAGGAAATTCAATTAAGCAAGTCAATGGACTTTAATAACAAATCGGTTTTGCTGGTTGATGATGTGGCCAACAGTGGGCGTACAATGCTATATGCAATGAAACCTATTTTAGAACAATGGCCTGCACAGATTGAAACAGTAGTATTGGTAGAAAGAACGTATAAGAAATTTCCAGTGGCCATTGATTATGTAGGTCTTTCTGTAGCCACCACCCAGCAGGAAAATATTGTGGTGGAAGTAGAAAATGGTATAGTAACTCAGGCGTATATCATCAATTCGGGGTCCTAAAAATAAAGCCAATGCCATTTTAATTTTGAATTTGAAAAAGACAATGCAGGCATTGGGAATTTCAATGAGTTTAATACAAACAAGACCGTCTTTATTCCTTTCTTTTTGGTTTTAATTTTTGTAAGATCTATATCCGGGGCAAAATACCACTGTCTTATTCTGGGGATATCGGTTCTGTTGAAAGTAATATTTCCATTAATGTCTTTTGCAATATTTTCTCTTGCACCAAACATTCCTTCAGCGCCAACGCCTATGGATAGCTGCACCCATGAAGGAATTTTTGAATTTGGAAAAAATGATTTTACAGTCCCGCTGATCCAGTAAGTTTGGCCGTTATAATCTTTCAGATATCTTTCAGCCAACGATTTTCCAAACAAATCATTGCTTCTGTGATTTAAAGTTTCATCAGTATAATTTTTTCTGTGAAATGAAGTTTTTAATTGGATTCGTTGTTCATTCCAGGCCAATTCCTGTGCAATCAAACTGCCACTGCCAAGGATATTGGCTCCCATATCACCCCAGCTCCATCCCCATTGAGAACTAAATCCGTCAAGCACCTCAATAACTGTTTGATAGGCGGCGCCACTGAGACCGCCAATCCATATTTTTTTCTTTCTGTCTAGGTTGGTTTGTTTCCATAATTCCAAACTGAATCTGCCCATCGTATAAGCGCTGTAGGCATGTCCAATTTTATCCATCTGTTGCCATTCAGCCCAGTCATTAAAACTATGAAAACTGCTTTGTGGGTAATTTTTATACCATGCTGCATATAGACCAATCATGCTGCCACCGTAAATCCCTACATTAATAAGCGCCGCATTATTAACAGATAATTTTGTTGTAGGTAATTCCCAAATATATCCTGTGTAAATATTTTGTTTGTACAAGGTGCTGTCGCCGATAGTTGTTTGCTGAGCCCTTACTTTAACTGTAAAAAAAACAAAAAAAAATAGCATACAAAGTCTGAGGATATTGCGTTTATTTTTTTTCATTATATACTTATTGGAGAGAATCAAACGTTGTTTCCAATTTATTTTAACAAAAGTAGGATTAAACTTAGTTTATCCGTTCCGAATAATTTATTTTTGGAACCTACAAATAATATCAATTATGGATCATGCAATTCAGGAAAAAGTAAATAAATGGCTGGAAGGAAATTATGATGAAGAAACCAAAGCCTCGATCAAAAAGATGCAAATAGAAAATGAAGATGAATTAGCGGATGCTTTTTACAGAAATCTGGAATTTGGTACGGGTGGTTTGCGTGGTATTATGGGCATCGGCACCAACAGAATGAATAAGTATACGGTGGGGATGGCTACTCAGGGTTATGCCAATTATCTTAAAAAATGTTTTAGGGATGAAATTCGGGTTGCTATTGCTCATGATTGCCGAAATAACAGCCGCGTTTTTGCCGAAATTACTGCCAATGTTTTTGCTGCCAATGGAATCAAAGTATTTCTATTTGAAAGCTTGCGTCCAACACCGGAGTTAAGTTTTACTATTCGTAAACTGAAATGTAAAGGTGGGGTAGTATGCACGGCAAGTCACAATCCAAAAGAATACAATGGCTACAAGGCTTACTGGGATGATGGAGCTCAGATGACTCCACCACACGATAAAAATGTGATTATAGAAGTAGAAAAAATTTCATCAGTTGATGAAGTGAAATGGAGTGGTGGAGAAGCTGATATTACTATTATTGGTAAAGAGATGGATGCCGTTTATCTGGACATGGTAAAAGGATTGAGCGTGTATCCGGAAGTATGTAAAGCACAACACGATTTAAAAATTGTTTATACACCCATACATGGATCTGGTATCATGCTGGTTCCGGATGCATTAAAAGCTTATGGTTTTTCCAATGTGCATATCGTAAAAGAACAATCTGTTCCGGATGGTAATTTTCCAACGGTTAATTATCCCAATCCCGAAGAAACGGAAACCATGAGCATAGGATTGAAACAAGCTAAAGATCAGGATGCTGATATTTTACTGGGTACAGATCCTGATGCCGACAGAGTTGGAGTAGGTGTGAAAAATAATAAAGGAGAATGGATTTTATTGAATGGCAATCAAACAGCTTTGCTGGCTTTTAATTATATGATTGAGGCCCGAAAGGCAAAAGGCATTGCCCAGCCTAATGATATGGTGATTAAAACAATAGTCACTACTGATATGATTGATGTAATAGCACAGAAAAATAGTGTAGCTTGTTATAATGTGCTTACTGGGTTTAAATGGATTGCATCGTTGATAAAAGAAAAAGAAGGAAAAGAGAATTATATTGTTGGTGGCGAAGAAAGTTTTGGATTGATGATTGGCAACGACATTAGAGATAAAGATGCTGTTAGTGCCGTTGCAATTTTATGTGAAATGGCTGCTTACGAAAAAAATAAAGGTAGAAGTTTATTCGACAAGCTTATTGATTTGTATGTTCAGTATGGTTTTTATAAAGAGAATCTGGTAAGCATCACCAAGAAAGGAATGAATGGTGCTGCAGAAATTTCGGCGATGATGGAAGATTACAGAAATAACCCTCCTAAAACTATTGATGGAATTCCAGTTGTAGCATTGCTGGATTATGAATTGAAAATTGGAAAAAATCTGGTTGATGGGACTCCATGGACTATTGAATTGCCAAAAAGCAATGTATTGCAATTTGAATTGGAAGATGGTTCTAAAATTTCTGCCCGTCCCAGTGGAACAGAACCTAAGATTAAATTTTATTTCAGCGTAAATACAAAGCTTATCAATGCTGATGAATTTGATGCCAAAGAAAAAATGTTGGATGAAAAGATTGAAAGAATCATAATCGAAATGAAATTAAAATGAGGATAGAATTGTTTTTAGGTGAAGAGAAAAATGAACGTTCAGATCATGAGGATACGCTTCGTCATAAAGGACTGAGAAAAAATCTCATTGACAGCATCCGGGAGAAAGGAATAACCGATGAATCGGTGCTTCGAGCTATGATGGAAGTGCCCCGTCATTTTTTCTTTGATCTGGAATTTGAAAACATTGCTTATGAAGACCGGGCATTTCCTATTGCCGCAAATCAAACGATTTCACAACCGTATACAGTAGCATTTCAAACCCAGTTATTAAAAATAAAAAAGTACGATAAGGTTTTGGAAGTAGGAACAGGCAGTGTTTATCAGGCAACTATTCTGGCTGAAATGGGCGCCACGGTATTTACTATTGAAAGGCAAAAAGAACTTTATAATAAAGCCAAAAATTATGTTTTTAAAAATAAGTACAAGGAGTCGCGTCTCAAGTTTTTTTATGGAGATGGATTTGAAGGGCTGCCAAAATTTGCTCCGTTTGATAAAATAATCATCACCTGTGGTGCTCCTTTTATCCCGCCCAAATTAATTGATCAGCTTAAGCCAGGAGGAATTATGGTCATTCCACTCGCAGAAGATGAACATCACAAAATGTACCGCATTACCAAAAATGAAGATGGAAGTTATGTGGAAGAGGAATTCAATAATTTCTCTTTTGTGCCGATGCTTCCCGGGACAGAACCAGATAAGACTGCAGTATGAAATACCCATAAGAGAAAGCCTGTTGCAAATCGAGCATAACATACCCCGAAACATCGGGGAGTATTAAGGGTATAACATTTGACCAAAAACAAACTATATTAACACATGAAATTCTTTTCCAGATTTGTGATTATTTGTAATTTTTGCTTTGTGCTTTCAGTGGTGATAAGATACCTAGAACTGCATAAAAATAATGCGTCAGGAAATGTAAACGTAATTTCTTATCAGCCTGTGCTGAGCAGTTTGGTTGTTCTGGGTTATGGGGCAGTATTTTTTAATTTACTTTTTTTGCTGAGTTATTTAATATTCTTTCTTTTCAAAAAAGAAACAGGGGTGCCTAAATGGATATTGACAATAAATTTGATTTTATTCTTTCTCCAGCTTATTTATTTCCTTTATTAAATAATTCCAGCATCGCAGCGCTCATCATGATGACATTCATAGGAATACATTGTTCATAATCCGGTGCAAATTTGGAAGTATGTAAGGCAGGGATTTCTGTATTGTTTTGCAATGATTTTTCTTTTCTTTCTTTTGACAATGTTCCCATCCATAAAATATAGGAAGGAATGCTATCTGACTGTTGCCCATAAACGCTGAAGTCTTCTCCAATCATCATCGGTTTAATTTTCACCACAGATGCTGAACCTATGTATTTATTAAAACAATCTTTCAATAATTTCCCTAGTTCAGGATTGTTGTAAACAGAAGGGATACTCATGTCGAGCAAATCGTATTTAGGCAACATCGTTTCAGGTAAACCAGCAGCTTTGGCCAAATTATCACCAATTTCTTTCAGTCTCTTCATAATGATATCTCTGCTTTCTTTACTAAAAGTTCTAATCGTTAGTTTCAATACCACCTGATTAGGAATCACATTTCCTATTGTGCCGCCATTAATAGCCCCAACAGTTATTACGCCAGGTTCTATAGGAGGTAAATTTCTGCTGATGATGGTTTGGATTTCAGTAATGTATTGGGCGGCTAATAAAACCGGATCTATGCATCTTTGAGGAGCTGCGCCATGTCCGCCTTTTCCGTAAATAGTAATGTTCATCATATCAACGGCTGCCATTTCATATTCATCACAAAACCCTACTTCGCCAACTTGTAATTCGGCGTGGTCGTGTACGGCTAATTGATAGGTGGCTTTTGGTAATAATTTATAATTATCAGAGGTAACTATTTTCTTGGCCCCCTGGGCTGTTTATTCTGCAGATTGAGCTAAAAAAATAACGGTTCCTTTCCAGTCGTTTTTCATTTCAGACAACACCTTCGCTAATCCCAGCCAGGAGCTCATGTGTATGTCATGT
>CALQSB010000072.1 GCA_943333125.1 Chitinophaga pinensis | reverse complement strand
TTACAAACAGCAATACACCTGTTTTGGATTCTTTGGTTTCTTCTACAGCTGTAATGTCGATGTGGTGGATGGCGAAAAGAAAAATGGAAAACTGGATAGCCTGGATAGTGTCGAATATCGTAGCCATACCCTTGAATTTTTACAAGGGCTTCATGCTGTTTACGCTGATGTATATTTTATTTTTAGGATTGGCGGTTTCGGGGTATAAAGAGTGGAAGGAGAAAATTGAAAAATAAAAAGTAAAAAGTTAACATGAATGAGCGCATTATCAAGATAGTGCTGATTGGTCCTGAGTCAACAGGAAAGAGCACGCTATGTGAAAAACTGGCTGCTCATTATAATACAATTTGGGTAGAGGAATATGCCAGAGAATTTCTATTAAAAAACGGAAACGAATATACGCAAAATGATCTGCTCGCTATCGCCAAAGGACAAATAGAAAACGAAGAAAAAGCCATTCAGTTGCTAAGAGAATCTCATTTAACTTCCCACTTTGGGGGATTGAGGGGGCTACCAAACACCAAACTTTTAATTATCGATACCGACATGTACGTGATGAAAGTATGGAGTGAATTTGTTTTTAACCATTGTGATCATTTTATTCTGAATCATATCGTCAACAGAAAATACGATTTCTATCTTTTATGCGAACCCGATATTCCATGGCAGAAAGATGAGCTTAGAGAATATCCTGATTTGGCTACCAGAGAAAAACTATATCATCATTACAAAGACATTCTTATTAATCAACAATGTCAATGGATGAATATTAATGGAAACTATGAAGCAAGACTTCAAAATTCAATTGAGGAGATAAACAAATTATTTTAATAACGCTTCAATATCGGGATCACCTTCAAGATTATTCATTTGAGAAAGTATCCTTCCTGATCTCGTAGAAATATATCTGCTTGGTGGCACCACGGTTAATTTTTTTGGATTAGGTAAACAAGCGGCAATCATTGCTGCTTCTCTTGGAGTCAGATTTTTCGCGTCTTTATTAAAATATTTTTTAGCAGCAGCTTGTACACCAAAAATCCCGGTTCCCATTTCAGCCACATTTAAATAAGTTTCAAGAATTCTTTTTTTACTCCAGGTCAGCTCTATCATAAATGTGAAATACACTTCCAGTCCTTTTCTGAAAAAACCACCATGCTGCCATAGAAAAACATTTTTTGCTGTTTGCTGGCTAATTGTGCTCGCGCCTCTTGTACGTGTTGGATGTTTCTCATTAAATTTCATTGCTTTTTTTATCGATTTCACATCAAAGCCATCATGATCAGGAAACAACTGGTCTTCGGAGGCCATGACTGCCAGCTTGATGTTGCGACCCATATCTTCATTATCAATATAATCTCTGTGTAATCCATTTCCTTGGATAGCGTTCACCAACTGTGTTATTGTGATAGGTGGATTGATCCATTTGCAAAATAAAATATAGGCGAACTGACCGATAAATAAAATGAGTACAATCTTTTTAAGAATACTCCAGAATTTATTTTTGCTTTTTTTGGCCATCTTTAATTGAGTGATTTTATTTTTATACGGGTTATCCAGCAAACAGTAGTGTAAATAAGGTTACTTCATTTTAATATATTCCAGATGATATTTTTTCTTACCGATAACGATACCATTGTCTTTTTTTGTAGACATAAAGAAACCCAGTGTGCCCAATGCCAAACTTGCAGTTAAAAGTTCAGGGCTGAATCTTTGCCGGTCTGTAAGATATACAACGCCACTTAGTAAGGTCAGCAAAATACCACCACCCAATAAGCTGGCGCCACTTGCTCTCATATCAAATTTATTTTTTTCTTTGCCAATAGATTTAATGTCATTGTAATGATAACTAAAATGAAAGCTGCCGGCAGTATCAATAATGTAGACGCCTAAATTTGTCATTCTCCTGCTAACTAAAAATTCCTTTATGAAGAGCGTGTCATTTTCTATTTTACTCACACTGCCATTTTTATAAACGCCATTCTTTGTTACGAATTCAATATTGGTTCCGGAATAAAATGATTTAATGGTTTTGTTTTTTTTCTTCAGCAGAATAAAATCAGCAGACTGAGCAATACTATCCAGTGAAAATATTAAAATCATAAAAAAAAGGAGAAACTTTAACATGCCATAAATTTAAGATGAATGATACAGTGCTCCAATCAACATTGCAACACCAAATGCAATAAAAAGCAATCCGGATATTTTATTGATGATTCCAATATTTTTATCGGTCAGTTTGTTTCTTAATTTTCCAGCCAGATAAATTTTAGCGATATCAGCACTCATGTTTAAAAAAAGGCAGATAGAAAAAATAATCACTCGCTGATCAAAGGTATTTGAAAGCGCTTTGGTGGAAGAGGCCAGCCAAAGGGCTATTACCGCAGGGTTAAGCGTGTTGATAGCAAATCCAGTTGCGAATAATCTTGCGTGTGTAGAGCCTACAATTTTAATTCCATTGTCCATCTCTTCTTTGGAATGATATTTTTTTAAAAAAAGATAAAACAAACCAAGCCCTACCAGAAAAATGCCTCCGAAAACACCGATTTCCTTTTTGTAAGTAATTACATGCCCTAGAAGTCCGCTAAAAAAATTGGCTGCAAAAACCCAGATAATATCACTTAGCCATACACCGCTGATAAAATAAAAAGCACTTGATATTCCGTAGTTGATGCGCAATTTAATTATGGTAAAAATAACGGGGCCAACAGAAAATAAAAGTGCGAAACCCAAAAGCAAGCCAGAAACAATGGCATCAACCATAGTTAAGTATTTGTTGAGGAAAAATTATTTCTATATTGTATGCTCTAAATATTTCTGCCATTCATCAAACATTTTTCCTTTTAAAACCCTTGGAAATTTATGTTGTCCGCCAACCTTTCCTTTCATCGTTAAAAAGTCAATGAACGTATTCGGAGGCAAAGCCTTTACTTTAACGGCTTTTAAGGCATGTTTTCTTTCTACCTCGTAATCATCATTTAGCAATTTTAATTGCTCGTCAATTTTTTGTGCAAGTATTTCCTCGTCAATAAAATCATCAGAGGCCACATACCACTGGTGTGCAAAGAAATTACCATAAGGAATACCCGAAACAGTAAATTCAGGAATGTAAATATTCATTTCTTCTGTAGCCATTTCAATGGCTTTATTCATATTGTCTACACTAAGGTGTTCTCCAACTAAACTTAAAAAATGTTTGGTACGGCCGGTAATGATAATTTCATTTCTTTCTTTGTCTATAAGTTTAATGGTGTCTCCAATAGCATATCTCCAGGCTCCGGCATTTGTACTGATCAGAATGGCATAATCTTTATGCTCTTCAATTTCATGAATCATGAAAACTTCAGGATTGTCTACAATATTTCCTTCGCTGTCAAAATTATTATCATCAAAAGGAACGAATTCAAAAAAGATATTGTTATTAAAAGCCAGTTGCATTCCTCGGGTATCCTGTCTGCTCTGATACGCTAAAAATCCCTCACTGGCGAGATAAGTTTCTATATAAGTAACATGTTTTCCAAAAAGCTTTTCAAATCCTTTTTTGTAAGGCTCCATGGCTACGCCCCCATGAACATAAAAAGCGAGGTTGGGCCAGATATCGTGAATGGTTTTAAGGTTGTACCTCTCGATTATTTTTTCCATACACAACTGCAACCAGGCAGGCACTCCTACAATAAATCCGATGTCCCAATTGGGTGCTTTTTCAACAATTTCTTCCAGTTTTTTGCTCCATTCTTTTTCTTTCGCTATTTTTTTTCCGGGTTTGTAAAGCCCAAGACCCTGAAACCAGAACGGAATGTTTTTTTGCTGAATACCACTCAAATCTCCTGCATAATAGGTTGCACCCTTTTGCAACTGAGTGCTTCCCCCCAGCATTAGCCAGCCCTTTCCTATTGCACGTTTTGGAACATTTTCATATTTCGTAAGGCTTAGCAATTGTTTGAAACTGGTTATCGTATTGCTTCTGATTAGTTCTTTGGTAACAGGAATATATTTACTGGAAGCTTCGCTGGTACCGCTGCTCAGCGCGAAATATTTAATTACACCCGGCCAGCAAACGTCTGGAGTTCCATCAAGGGTTTTATACCACCAGTCGGCATATAATTTTTCATAATTGTAAGTAGGAACCAGTTGCTGAAATTTCTTTCCTGGATGCTTGCTTAAAAGAATCTCGTCAAAAAGATACTTTTGTCCAAATTGAGTAAATCTGGCTTTACGAAGCAGCTTTTTCAATACTTTAATCTGTTGTCTTCGGGCATCACGAATAGGAATATTCAATGCCCTAGCAATAGAATTTGGTATTTTTATGTCGAAAATGGCCATTAATTGATCTTAAAATAAGACTGCAAATATAAATTTTATTAGTCAGCTAATAACAGTAATAAATAATCAATCTAATTAATACTGTACATCAATATATTATTTAAGTTTTGCAACATATAAATAATTTGATTGGAAATTCTTGTGTAAGAATATTAACAAAAATAGCTACGTTTGTCATCTGAAAAAATTCAAGCCCAAGTCAAATATTCACTCAAAATTTAAAAAAATCGTAAAGATGAAAAAACTACTGTTATCTCTGTTTCTCATTGTAAATATTCTTGCCGTAAAAGCCGACGAAGGAATGTGGTTGCCCATGTTATTAGGCAAACAAGTTTATAATGATATGGTGAAAAGAGGGCTGAAGCTCACCAAAGAACAATTGTATTCTATCAACAAAGCCTCACTTAAAGATGCCATTATTATTTTTGGACGTGGCTGTACAGGTGAGATTGTAAGTGATCAGGGATTGATTTTTACTAATCACCATTGTGGATATGATGCGATTGCCAAAGCGAGTAGTGTTCAGAATAATTATCTGAGAGATGGGTTTTATGCTTATAATAAAGACCAGGAAATTCAATCTGAACTAACCGTTCAATTTCTAGATAGAATTGAAGATGTTACCGCACAGGTAGAAGCGGGGTTAAAGGGATTAACCTGGGAAGAAAGAACAAAAAAATTACAGGAAGTATATAAGAGTATTACGGATAAAGTTATAGATAAGGAAAACGGAATGTCGGGCAGAGTTTACAGCATGTTTAAAGACAACCAGTACATCATGTATGTTTACAAAACGTACAAGGATATACGCTTGGTAGGCGCACCTCCTGAGAGTGTTGGTAAATTCGGAGGAGATACCGACAATTGGGAATGGCCAAGACATACCGGAGATTTTTCTATTTTCAGAGTATATACTTCAAAAGACGGAAAGCCTACAGAATACAGTAAAGACAATGTTCCATTAAAACCAAAAAAGTATTTACCAGTAAGTATCAAAGGAATTAAAGATGGTGATTATGCGATGATTTATGGATATCCCGGAGGTACTAACCGTTACGAAACAAGCAATGGCATCAAATTAAAAAATGAAATTGAAAACCCGTCATTGGTGGCTTTAAGAGACATGCGTTTAAAATATATGCATGAGCAAATGATAAAAGATCCTGCGGTAAAATTGAAGCTCGCTTCTGATTACGCAGGAATTGCCAACTACTGGAAATTTTTTGATGGCGAAACCAAGCAGTTGATAAAATTCAATACTTACGGACAGAAACAACAATTTGAAACTGAATTTTCTACATGGGCAAAAGGGAAATCGGAGTATGAAAATATTTTTGTTGAGTATGAAAAAAATTATGCTGCATGGACACCATACAGCAAGCATCGTCAGTATTTACGCGAAGGCATTTTAGGATCACCGTTATCTTCTTTTGCTTCTTCATTAATGGCGCTTGAAGGTGCTTTGGTAAAAGCCGGGGTTACACCCGATGAAATCAAAAAAGCTGTTGACGCAGCGGATGCATCAAGAAAGAATTTTATAAAATCTGAAGATCAGCCTAGTGATAAAAATATTCTTGCTGATGTGGCGATGGCATTCTATAAAGACATTGATAAAAGCCAGCATCCTGCAGGGGCCTTTGATAAGATAGCTGTTTATGGAGACCTTAATGATGAGGCAACCTATAAAAAATGGGCGTTAGGTGTATTTGCCAGCACAATGATTTTCAATGATGACAAATGGACCGCCTTTATTGCAAAGCCTACGGCCATTGATTTGCAGGCTGATCCTGCTTTTGATTTTGCGGCTTCTTTTGTTAAGAACTACAATACAAAGTATGCACCTTTATACACCGCGTTTAACAATAAGAATAATGAGTTAGGCAGAAGTTATTTAAAAGGAATCATGGAAAGAAATCCTGTTGCTGCCGCTAAAATGTATCCTGATGCCAACTTCAGCATGAGAGTTAGTTTTGGCAATGTAAAAAGTTATAAACCCAGAGATGCAATTTTCTGTGATTATGTAACAACGGCAAAAGGTATTATGGAAAAATATGTTCCTGGTGATTATGAATTTGATTTACCTTCTAAACAAGTTGAATTGTTTAAGAAAAAAGATTTTGGTCAATATATCGACAAGGGCAAAAATGATTTGATTATAGGATTCATCACTACCAATGATATAACAGGAGGCAATAGTGGCAGTCCGGTAATTGATGGAAATGGAAACCTTATTGGTTTGGCATTTGACGGAAATTATGAGGCGTTAAGTCATAAGATTGCTTTCGATAAAGATTTAAACAGAACCATTTGTGTGGATGTGAGATATGTGTTGTGGTGTATCGATAAATTGGGTGGTGCGAAGAATCTGATTGAGGAGATTAATCCAATTAAATAATAAACTAACGAATATTAATATCTTGAACACGCTTTTCGAAAAAAATAGATTTTGTAATTAGTAGCGTTAATTTTAAATGAGCAAGCCCATGGTTTATACGGTGGGCTTGCTCGTTTTAATGAGGAAAATAAATTTCATTCAGGTTTAATAAACATAGTCCGAATACACTTTTAGAAACAAAGAATTACCATCACGTCGGACAAAGTCCGAAAGTTCTGTTAGACACCGGTCTGGAGACCGGCGCCATTTCGAGCACCGGTCTGGAGACCGGCGCTATTTCGAAATAAAACATTCGCCCCCAATTTTTTCCTTAACGCCATATAAACCCTTAAATTTGCCCTCTAAATTTTATTACATGCAAAAAGGTCCCGTTTCACAATACATCCTTCATCATTATCGTCATTTTAATGCTGCCGCTTTAATGGATGCAGCAAAAGGATATGAATTGCATTTGATGGAAGG
>CALQSB010000071.1 GCA_943333125.1 Chitinophaga pinensis | reverse complement strand
TGCTTACAAATGAAAGATTCATGTCCTGAAAATTGTAATTTCATAGTTTACAAAACTAATGAGTTCGATAGATTAAATGACAGTTGTTAACAACTAAAATTTAGGTGAAAAATACATCTTTTTTATCAGAAAAAACTAAATATTTTAGCTTTCCCTAAATGTTATTCGAAATTATAAACATAGACCTCAATCTATTGGAGGAGTGATTTAAAATTACTAGATAATCAACTATTTAACATTCTTAATTTTCTGTAATTATTGGGGGCCAAACAATTTCTGAAATTTGCATACTGTTCCAAATTTCATTTTTTTCTTTCCCATTATAAGATGGTCTAAAAAACAATTCGACCTCATTAATTACAATACTGAATTCATCTCCTTTATTTTTCTCTTCTTCTAACAGTTTAGCAATTGACTTTTCTAAACAATTCTTTTCCCCAATTACTTTAAAAACAAAATGAAACACATAATCAACTTGTTCGTAGAATCTTCCCTCAAACTTGATTTCATTAAGTAGTTTTTCGTCAAAAATATTTTTTAGATTATTAAATAAATCTTCTTGAGCTTTTGAAATAAAAAACGGCTCCCATTCGCTTAAATTGACTTCAAATTCTTTTTCAAAATCGTGATAATTTTCATATTTATGATTGAATTTTTCTTCAGCAATACCCATCATAAATTCAAAAGATAATTTATTAGCAATTACAAAATGTGGCACAGTTTTACTTGTTTGATTTGTTAAGCCTTCAATAAATAACTATTGATGTTCTAAATCTAGAATAAGGCGATTTAATTTTTGTTCTACTATATCTAATAAGTTCATTTTCAAGCACTCTTCGTCTTCACGATATCTTTTTATAGGTATTTCTGTGATATCATAAATTAAATAAAATATATCATCATTATCAGTATGAGCAATAATTCTAAAACCATCATTGTATCTTATGTTGTCATCTATTGCCCAAAAAGAGCTATCAGAAATTTTCATAGGTATAGATACTTCAAGCAAAAATGCGTCAGCAAATGCTATATATACTGTTCCTATTTACTCTAAAAACATTTTATATTCTAAAGGATAGTTATGTAGTTTAGTGATTTCACTTGAATCAATATTATTCAGAATTACTGTGTTGTATTCTTCAAGAGGGTCAACTTTTAAATATTTTAATTTCAAATCAATGAGCTTTTCTTTTATTTTGAAAACTCGATCTAAAATATTTTTTTCTGTTGAATTCATCTTTACCTGGTTTTGCTATTTCTTGTTATTTGTAATTGTTTTTTTAATTTTTTAAGTTAAAAAATATCACATGCTTTAGAATACTTATTTGCGTCAATGATTAATGCAAAATTTGTCTATGTTGCTCCAAATAAATTTCATTATACTGACTCAGATTTCTGATTTGTTCGAATCCACTAATTCCTACTTTTTCAAAAGCTGTATTTTCAATTATATTTGAAAGTATAATCTTTCCTTTTGTATCAAAACTTATTAAATGTTTATCAAATAAAGCATCAAAAGTTGGAGACAACAATATTCCATTGTGGACATCAAGCCTCTGCTCATTAGTGGCCTTATACCAAGGTAATATGTGAGAGGCAATCAATACTTCTAATTTATTAAAACCAGTTACCGCACATTGATACTCCCACCTATGAATTATCCTTTTTCTATAAGCACCTTGTCCAACCCTTGAAGTTACAAGTCCTTTTCTTTCGGTTTCATTTGGTAGGCTTAATTCATATTGAGCTTGTGGCTCATTAACTAATTTTAATTCTTTAAATAAATTAGGCTGAATTGGAATATACGAACCCGTTCTTTTGAAGAAAAATTTGATCCCTATTCTGTGATTACCTTTTGTGTCATGGGTCTCAAAATAATCAACATCATAAAACTCTAATTCAGAAACAAATCTTACAAAACCTTTAGACTCACTTTCAAAAAGAAATACTCTTTTGCCATTTTTAAGGTGGTCCTTTAATGCTAGATTTCCTTTTGTGAATTTCATATCACCTTCTTGTCCTTCTCCAGTGTAGGAGAAGACGTTAGGATTATCCCAACCGTCTTTATATCCATGTTGATGTCCAGATCTTCCAGAAAAAATAAAGATATAGGGAAAGTTAGCAGACGGGCAAATTCCACTTTGCCAATTACCACCATACTTAGCATGTATATCTACTCGACGATTATAAATTCTATCCGGTATGAATGGTAATGGATTCAAAATAATTAATAAATGAATTTTTCTATTAGCAATTTACAAAATTGAATTTTTATTATTTAATTCTGATTATTTAATTCCATTTTTAAACCACTCCATCGTCTCCTCATCTGTACAATAAATATAACATCCCTTCATCCCTCTGGTCATCAATGTTCTGTATGTGTTCTTTATAATCAAATCCAGCTGCTCTTTAGCCTCTTCCGGATTTTCTTTCATCAATTTTTTGTACCCCTTTACAGAATTATCGGAGCTTGCTCTTTTGGAAGCATCGGTAATTACAACACCGTTTCTTACAATTAAATCATCGCCAATGATTACGCCGATGTAGTCCACTTCAAGTCCCTGACAGGTATGGATACAGCCCACTTCATTTACAGATTTAGGACTGATGATCCAGGTGCTGCCATCTTCAGTAAGATTCCATTTCATTCTGAAATCGTATTCCGGAAACTCAATATCGTATGCATTGAAATCTTTTTTACTAGGCCATTTCCAGCAGTATCCGGCAACCAGCCTTGCTCTGTTGTTGATGTTGTTTTTTTCAAAAATTAATTCTCTGAGTTCAGTAGGATTATCCAACACCCTGAAATCATAATCCACTCCTGATAAATCCTGATTAACAGTTTCCCTGATTTGTAATGTATTGTCGAGCCAGGCCAGATAGCCATCAGAACCATTGCATCGGAATTGAGAATTTAATTCCAGTTCGGTAATACTTGCATTTGACAAATGTGCCCATTTAATAATTTCTTCTTTTTGTCCGATGTCTTTTAAAGTTACCCGCTGGTTTTCATCTAAAAAGAAAATCGAAAACTTGGAAGCGTTGATGATTTCTTTGATTTGATTTTCTCCCAGATTTCCAAAGAGTCCGCTAAATTTATTCAACCGATGTGCCTCATCAACTATTAAGGCATCGTATTCATTCGCAGGAGAACCAATAAACGCACCCGAACCTCTGAACATATTTCTGATTTCTGTTGCTCTTACACTTCCGGTAAGCCTTGCTTCGTAAACCGCACGAGGCGCCGCATTTTTAGAAACATATTGAGTAAGTTTTTCGAGCTTGGTTAATTCCACCAATAAATTTATGGCCACCACAGATTTTCCTGTTCCTGGACCACCTTTCACAATCAATACTTGTTTATTTTTTTCATTGGCAATTTTTGCAAGAGCAATTGCATTTTCATAAACCACTTTTTGATCGTCAATCATTACAAACTCTCGGTTGCCTTTTATCATTTTGGTGATGCTGTCGGCCAGCATTTTGGATGGCTTTATTTTCCCATTTTCAATGCGATACAAAATATTGGTTCTGTCGCCATACCTCACATGTTTCTTGATAAACTCACGCAGCTTTACGGCGTCGCTTTTTAGAAAAACCGGAGCCTTATTGATATACTCTGCATAGAACTCATTTCGTATTACACCATCTTCTACATAGTTGTGTAAATAGGCGCAGGGATGCAATTGAATGTTCTCTTTATAAACAACCTCATTAAATCCTTGCAGTAAGGTTGCGTATGACCATGCCTGATAAGATGGATGGGTATGCTCTCCGATTCTTCCGCCTACAAAAGTTTCTACGATTGAATCTTTGCTGGTCAATTTAGCTTCAGACCATTGCTTTAATTCTATCAGTATTACGGAATCTTTGCTGTCTTCGTTTTGTCCGGAGATGATAAAGTCTATTCTTTTTCCGGTTTGTGGAATCTGGTACTCTATGGCAATTCCACAATCATTGGGAATCATAGCGTCTTGCATGATTCTGTCCATATAACTTAAGGAAGATGCCCAAGAGCGTATTTCGGCGATACCCACACCTCGGTTCAGTTTCAATTTTACGTTTTTCAAAACGATGTTCTCAATCTCATTGGTGAGCACATCATTTAAAAAATCAGCTTTGGTAGCGTTGTATACAATCATAGTTCATTGTATTTTTTAGCGGTGCCTTTTGCTTTTTCTACTGGATATTTTGCTGCGTTCTTCTGAATTTTTTCGAGGATGATTTCTTTTACATCAAACTGGTATTTATCGGCGAGTAAAAATGCATAGGCGAAAACGTCAGCCAGTTCTTCTTTGATTTTTTCTTTATTGGCTTCTGCTGCATTTTTCCAGAGATACAATTCAAGTAATTCTCCGGCTTCAACATTGATGGCGAGTGCTAAATCTTTGGGGTTATGAAATTGCTCCCAGTCGCGTTCATTGCGGAAATTGATTAGCGCTTCGGTAATTGTTTTTATATCGGACATATAAGTTTATGGATAATAATTAATCGATTCACAATCTACAAAAACTAAGTTTTATATGGTCATATAAACCGATATAATTAATAATCGTGAAGGTGTAGGAGAAGGCCGCAATCTATTTGAGGAATGGGATAAAATTTCAATTGATTTTTGTGAATGAAGTGCGCTTATATTAATTACAACTTTAAGCAGGTTTCTAGCTCCTAAACATCTATTTTTAATGAATTTAGCAAGTCAACTATCTAAATTTTAATGAATTTAGCAAGTCAACTATCTAAATTTTAATTAATTTGGATAGTATACTATCTATTTTTTTATTAATTTAGATAATTAAATCGAGGTTTGAAATGAAAAAAATTGAAAGATTAATTGAAAATCAGATAGTTAGCAAAATTGGAGTCAATAAAGTCATTTTGCTTTTTGGAACAAGGAGAGTAGGAAAGACCTTTCTCATCAATTCCATTCAAAAAAACTTTACGGGAAAGCTCCTTTTTTTAAATGGGGAAGATTTTGATGTTCAGGAGATTTTTAAGAAAAGAACTATTGCCAATTTTAAAAACATTGTTGGCGATGCTTCATTATTAATAATAGATGAGGCACAAGCCATTCATGAAATTGGTCAGGCGCTAAAACTAATGGTTGACACTAATCCCGATTTAACCATCATTGCCACCGGCTCTTCTTCGCTGGATTTGATTAATAAATCGGGGGAACCTCTGACCGGAAGACAAATTCCTTTTTATTTATACCCCATTGCACAAATGGAATTGAAAGAAAATATTTTAGAAGCCAAACATCATCTTGATGAAAGATTGATTTATGGCAGCTATCCCGAAATTTTCAATATCAATACAAACAATGAGAAAGGGTCTTATTTGCAACAACTGGTGCAATCATATTTACTGAAAGATATTTTGGCGTACTCCGGAATTAAACATGCAGATAAAATTTCAGCGCTATTGAGATTGATTGCGTTTCAGGTGGGATCAGAGGTTTCGTATAATGAATTGAGTAATCAATTAGGCATCAGCAAAATCACCGTTGAAAATTATCTGGATTTGTTGAGTAAGGTATTCATCATTTATAAATTACCTTCTTACAGTTCTAACCAAAGAAGCGAAGTGGCTAAAAGTTCAAAATGGTATTTTTTTGACAACGGAATTCGCAATGCTATTATCAATGATTTTAGAATACCTAGCATGAGAAACGATATAGGTGCATTATGGGAAAACTATATTATTTCGGAAAGAATTAAAAGAACAAAATACAATAACGAACTTACTCAGTTTTTTTTCTGGAGAAATTATAATCAACAAGAAGTGGATTTAATAGAATTCAACAACGGAATATTAAGTGCTTTTGAAATTAAAATGTCGGACAGTAAAAAAGTAAAAAAACCAACTGCATTTAATGCCATTTATCCAGAGGCTCAATTTCAATTGATTAGTAAAGAAAATTATCTGGAATTTATTTTATAAAAACATTTACCATGTCAACCGTCGATTTAAAACGTAAACTCAAATCAGTTATTTTTTCTTTTGCTATTCTTTGAATCATAATTAAAATATATGGAAAAATATGGAATCTGATTCCATAAAAAGACAAGTGTGGATTAATGAAACACATAATTTCTACTCAGCTCAGCCAACCAATTCCCTTTTATTTTGTTTTCTTTTATTCACCTCGTGCAACCCACATCCCATGCCGAAAACAACCATCAACATCGTTTTGCTCAAACGTGACCTTCGTACCCAAGATCACGCGCCGCTTTTTTATGCGGAAAAAGCTGGCTTGCCTTATATCATCCTTTTTTTATTTGAACCTAATTTATACAATCATCCGGATACATCACTTCGTCATCTTCAATTTCAATATCGTTCCATTCTTTCCATCAATCAGACGCTGAATGCTTATCAAAAATCAGTGGTCGTTTGTCATGGAAATGCCGATGCTATTTTTGATTACTGGATCAATCAATATGAGATTCATACTGTCTTCAGTTATCGGGAAAGTGGCATTGATTTGAGTTATCAACGTGATAAATTTTTAAAAAAACAATTTAATCAGCACCAAATCATTTGGCAAGAGTTTCAACGAGATGGCATTCTTCGTGGTATCAAAGACCGAACCGATTGGGATAAACAGTGGTACTCATTCATGCACCAGCCGATTTTTGAAAATGTTTTTTCTGTTCACACACCATTGGATACAAAACATCCCTTTACACTACCCGAGTCATTTGAAAAACAAATGAATGAAAATTTTGCTTCTTTTCAACCTGCGGGCGAACAATATGCCAAACGCTATCTGGATTCTTTTTTGAATGAACGCGGCGCCAATTATTCACGCTTCATTTCCAAACCATTTAATAGCAGAAAATCATGTAGTCGTCTTTCACCTTACATTTCCTGGGGGAATCTCAGCATCCGGCAGGTTTATCAATCCACTTTACAGCACAAGAAAAACATCGCGAACAAAATGCCGTTCGCCAATTTCTTGAGTCGCTTAAAATGGCATTGTCATTTTATTCAAAAATTTGAAGTGGAATGCAGATATGAGTTTGAATGCGTCAACCGAGGCTATGAGCAAATGCAATGGGAAAACGATCTGCAAAAATTAGAGGCCTGGAAATCCGGTCACACAGGAATTCCCATCATTGATGCTTCCATGCGTTGCCTGATACAAACAGGCTGGTTGAATTTCAGAATGCGCGCGATGCTGGTTTCTTTTTTGTGTCATCACCTGCAAATCGACTGGCGTA
>CALQSB010000070.1 GCA_943333125.1 Chitinophaga pinensis | reverse complement strand
GGCCCGTGTCTCAGTGCCCGTGTGACTGGTCGTGCTCTCACACCAGTTACTGATCGCAGGCTTGGTGGGCCGTTACCCCGCCAACTACCTAATCAGCCGCACGCCCATCCAAAACCGCCTGAGCTATAACAACAAAGAGATGCCTCTTCGTTGTGTTACGGGGTATTAATCCTCCTTTCGGAGGGCTATTCCCCAGTTTTGGGAAGGTTGCGTACGTGTTCCGCACCCGTTTGCCGGTCGCCGCCAGGTATTGCTACCCGCGCTGCCCCTCGACTTGCATGTATTAAGCCTGCCGCTAGCGTTCATCCTGAGCCAGGATCAAACTCTCCATTGTAAATGAGTTGTTTGAACTGACTGTTTAATTTCATTGGAAATTAACGTCAAATTCTAATTTTAATATTTGCGCTAACATTACCTTTTGTATTATCTCGCATTGCTGCGAGTTTGCTGCTGTTTCCAAACTTTCAAAGAACTTTCGCTTTCTAACTGAATTTCACTTTCGTTTATTTCAGTGTCAAAAGCATTTATAATTTTTACTAAATTATCTCTTTTGTTTCTTATTTTTTCCTTTGAAAAAACACCCTTTTTTTGATTGGGAGTGCAAAGGTAGAGGCATCTGTTTTACTAACCAAATTTATTTTCGTTTTTTTGAAAATATTTTTTTTTGACAACCTCATTTTTTTAAGAACTTTCTGCCTTTTTTAAAAGCGGGACGCAAAGATAAGGGCATCTTTATTGTTATCAAAATATTTTTGAAACTTATTAGAGATTTTTATTTGCAAAACATTCATCCTTAACGACAAAAGACAGTGTCAGCAAGGATTAAGGAGTTTTTTTTAACCGAAAATTTATTTTATTTTTTTACAAACTCTTACGTTTAGTAGCCGACTTCGATTAATGTTAAGCCATGAGCAGGCATTGAGAAATCAGCTTTGGACACCTGTTTAGAATTAATAATTGACGAGAATTCCACTAAACTTAGTTTCCCGGTCCCAACTTTAAGCATTGTTCCAACCAGCCCTCTTACCATTCCCCGTAAAAATCGGTTTCCTTTTACTATATATACAATGGTCTCTCCTTCCTTTACCCATTTACTTTCATGTATATGGCATGTGTAGTGATGCACCTGTACGTTTTTTTTGCAAAATGTCTCAAAATCTGTAGTCTCTTTTATTAAACCTGCAGCTTCATTCAGTTTTTCTAAATCTAAGTGATATGGATAGTAGTAAGCTTTGTCTGCTAGAAATGGGTCCTTTTTATTATAAACAACGTAATGATAAATCCGATGCCTGGCATCAAACCTGCTATGAGCCTGATCTTCAGCCAAAATAAATCGCTTCACTACAATATCTCCAGGCAATATTGCATTAAGATTATAAATCGAATTTTCGAAAATCTCAGGATGGTCTGTGACAAAATCAAAATGAAAAAAATTTTGCAGGGCGTGCACACCTGCATCTGTTCTGGAAGATCCGGTAAGCGCTATTGGTGTTCTGAAGTATACATTCAACGCCTTTTCCAGCTCTGATTGAACTGTTATGGCGTTCTGCTGCACTTGAAAACCTGAGTAGTTTGTGCCCTTGTATGCTACCTCCAAAAAAAATCTTGACATAAATAATGAGTAGGAAATTAGTGCTGAATTTCTTTAAATTTAGAGATGTTTTTTTCATCGCTTAATAAACTAACCAAACTGCTGAAGTTCTGAATATCGCTAAGATGCTCATACGTTATTTGTAAAAAAATCAGGCGATTGTCGTCTTTTAAAATCAGTACCGCAAGATTTTTCACCTGCTCTGTACTGAAACACTTAGAAGTAAAAACTTTTTGCGCTGTTGCCAACATCTTTTCTTCGGTGTCTTCCTGAGTCATCATTCTTCGCAAACTAATAAAATCATTATCCCCAGCCAATTGCAAGCAACTCTTATTATTTGATTCCGCTGGCTTGATTTCTTCTGTATTTAAAGGCACTTGGGCCTGATTGCTGTTTTCTGCAACACTAACTGCAGCTTCTGTTTTAATTGGCTCTTCCTGATTTACTGCCTCTGTTTTTTTAACTTGTGCTACTGATTTTTTTCTGCCTTTGGGCTTCTCTGCTTTGTATGGAATAAATAAGATCACGGTTTCCTTTTTTTCTCCATCTTGAACTGTATAAGTCAGTGACCTGCCTGTACTGTCAAGGTAAGAAAATTCTTTTGTGATATAGGATGGAACATATACAGACTCGGACTTTTGTTCCATTTTTACATCTGTTTTTTCTTCATTTTTTTGTTCAGGCTGAGCAATAACTGCTTCGGAATTCTTAATTACCTCGTCTCTTGATACAGTGGTTGTTACTTCTGGATTATTGGCAGCGATTTCAATTTTTGCTGCTTCATTTGCTTTCGCAAGGACATCATCAGAATCTGTATTTTTCTTTTTTTGTTTAATTGATGGCGTATTACTTACCTCAGCGAGAATATTTGAAAAATCATCAGTATTCTCCTGAAGTATTTCAGTTTGTGGCTGATTGGCTTCATCAGGCGAAACTAATTCCGAAGTTTGAATGTCATAGAGGGCCCAAGTATCAGCATCTACTTTTTTAAGCTGAAAGCCAAGGTCCTTATCTGCAATTTCAATATTGTAATTTATAGAATGCCATAGATTTTTGGGGAATCCCAACGTGAATTTCTGAAAACCTTCTGATAGATGCGGAACAGTTAAATAACCCAAATCAGAAGAACTAAAAACTTTTTCTTTAATCTTCACATAAAAAGCCTGCTTCTCATCGGCCTGAATATAAATAAAATGTGTCGATTGTGACATAAGTAAATTAGACACTAGAAGTAAGCCTGTCAAAAATTTTAAGCACTTGGTCACGAGTCGATATTTATTTTTTCAAAGCTAATTAATATCTGTGATTCGGCATTTATAAAAATTTATGATAAGTTTCAGAAATCTGATACTACTTTTGGGCACTAAAATTAAATTATGAAGAAATTAATGCCCCTTTTTCTGTTGGCCGTTAGCCCAATGTTTTTAAAAGCTCAATTCCAGGATGAACCACAGGATACCAGCTGGAAAAAAATCTACAGAGCCAGTGAAACAAAAATCAATAGTCTTATACACACCAAACTCGATGTAAAATTTGATTATGATAAATCTTATATGTACGGTAAAGAATGGCTTACTTTAAAGCCGACATTTTATCCTACAGACTCTGTAACTCTTGATGCGAAAGGCATGCAAATAAATGAAGTTTCTTTGATTGAGGGAACAGTTAAAACCCCGCTCAAATTTGATTACGATGGAATGCAAGTGAAAATCAAACTGAATAAACCTTATTCTAACCTAGAAAAATACACGCTCTATTTCGACTATATCAGCAAGCCTAATGATTTAAAAGTTGAAGGAAGTGCTGCTATCACCGATGCTAAAGGCCTTTATTTTATTAATCCAAAAGGGGAAGATAAAGATAAGCCTACACAGATTTGGACTCAAGGTGAAACAGAATCCAACAGTGCTTGGATGATTACCATTGATAAACCCAATCAGAAGTCTACGGATGAAATCTCCATGACTGTTCCCGATAAATATGTGACGTTGAGCAATGGATTGATGATTAGTCAGAAAAAAAATACCGATGGTACAAGAACCGACAACTGGAAAATGGATCTTCCTCACGCGCCGTATTTATTCTTTATGGGCGTTGGCGATTTCGCTATTGTAAAAGATAACTACAAAGGAAAAGAAGTTAATTATTATGTTGAAAAGAAATATCAACCTTATGCAAAAGGCATATTTGGTTTAACTCCAGAAATGATGGGCTTTTATTCCAGCAAGTTAGGTGTTGAATTCCCATGGCAAAAATATTCACAGATAGTTGGTAGAGACTATGTAAGTGGCGCCATGGAAAATACCACTGCAACACTGCATCAGGAAAGCGCTTATCAGAATTTAAGAGAATTGTCTGATGGAAATGGATGGGAAGAAACCATTGCTCATGAATTATTTCACCAGTGGTTTGGCGATCTGGTAACCTGCGAAAACTGGAGCAACATCACCACCAATGAAAGCTTTGCCAATTATAGCGAATACTTATGGGACGAATACAAACATGGTAAAGATTATGCTGATGCGCACAATTTCGAAGACATGCAAGGTTATCTGATGTCAGGAAGTGAGAAAAAAGATCTGGTAAGATTTTATTACTCAAGCAGAGAGGATGTATTTGATGGGGTGAGTTACAATAAAGGTGGAAGAATTTTACATATGCTCAGAAATACTGTTGGTGATGATGCCTTTTTTAAATCACTTAATAATTATCTGACTACAAATAAATTTAAATCTGCAGAGGCTTCTCAATTAAGACTTGCCTTCGAAGAAACCACTGGAAGAGATCTAAACTGGTTCTGGAATCAATGGTATTACGGAAGCGGTCACCCGAAGTTCAAAATCAACTATAGTTATGATCCCGGATCACGCATCGTATCTGTTCTTATTAATCAGACACAGAAAACCGGAAAGTTATTTACCATTCCAACTTCAATAGACGTCTATACAAACGGCATCAAAACAAAATACAATGTAACGCTCAAAAATGCGGCTGACAGTTTTTATTTTATTTCAGATCAGGAGCCAGAATGGATAAGTGTAGATCCGGACAGATATTTACTTTGCGAAAAATCTGACAATAAAACCGAAGCCAATTATATCGCTCAATGGAAATATGGAAAAAATTATCTCGATAGAAAAGAAGCCATTGATTATTTTGCTAAAAACAATTTACCTCAACTGGCAAAAGGATTACAAGACAAATTTTATAAGTTAAGAATTACGACTATTCAGAAATTGGCATCTTCTGCATACAAAAACGACCCTGTTGTGTTAGAGCAAATTGAAGGAATGGCTAAGAATGAATCCAACAGAAATGTAAAAGCTGCTGCTATCAGTTTTCTAGTGAAAAATGGAGATAAAAAATATCAGCCCATTTACGAAACAGCAATAATCGACTCTTCTTATAAAGTAGCTGGTGCAGCTTTCAGTGGCTTAGCCGCATTGAATCCAGACAGCAGTTATAATTTGGCTAAAAAATACAGCAGTGACGCTAAAGGCGATTTAGGCAATGCTATTATTGATATCCTTATTGAAAAAGGTACAGAAGCCGATTTTGATTTTGTTTCAACTACTTATAATGAATTACCTCCCAATCAGGAAAAATTTGGCATGAATGATAAATTCACTGATTACCTTTTAAAGGTGAATGATTTGACTAAAGTTAAAACCGGAATAGATTACATGATAAACTTCAGAAAAATGATTCCTGAACAATATAGAAGCTACATTGATCCAGGCTATAAAAAAGCTTTTGATAAATTGAGTAAAGCGAAAGGAAAAGAAATTGAAGAGTATGTGAATAGTGTGTTTAAGTAACCGTTTGGTGTTTGGTGTTTGGTGTTTTGAACGCCAAACGCCAAACACCAAATAATTAATTCTACCACCCCCCACTAGCGCCGCCCCCACCAAAGCTTCCGCCACCAAATCCTCCAAATCCGCCGCCACCAGAATTTCCTCCTCCTGAGCCTCCAAATCCGCCGCCCATTCCCATGGTCCAGATCATAGGACCAAGAAAACTTCTATGACCACGGCGACTCATAAACGAACCGCCGCCACCACCACCCGACATTAATGAAAGAAGAATAATAACAAAAATCAGCGTCATTAAGACTCTTGATCCTGAAGTGCCTTTATCTTTTTTTCTGGGCGTTTGATATTCACCTTTTACTGCTTTAATAATTGCATCTGTTCCTTCATCAATTCCCCGGTAATAATCATTGCCCTTGAAATTTGGTTTTACTACATCTTCAATGATATGTTTGGCAGTGATATCAGGCAATGCGCCTTCCACACCATAACCAGTAGAAATATTTATTTTTCTATCCCCGATAGAAATCAGAAAAACCACTCCATTATTATAATTTGCCCCTCCTATCCCCCAGGAACGCCCTAACTTCAACGCATAATCGCTAATTTCTGAGCCTTCCAGTGATTGAATAATAACTACAGCAATTTGTGTTGAAGTGCTGTCATCAAATGCGACTAGTTTTCTTTCTACCGCATTTTTCTGATCCGGAGTTAAAGTATTGGTATAGTCGTTGACAAGCCTTGGAGGAATTGGCTTAAAGGGTATGTTTTGAGAAAACCCTATAAAAGAGCCACTAAAAAAAACAGCAAACAATATTATTTTGATGTAACGCATTAATTGGAATTCATTTATTTGCCAAACACAATTTCGTCGGGCAATTCGTTTTTATCTTCCCCAACCTGATATGGAAATTTTTCTATTAATGCATTGCCAACTTCTGCAAGACATTTGACGATGCCATCTGTAAGGTTATTTTCTTTAAATAATCCAATCATCTGAGTGACCTGATGATTCCAGAATTCATCTCCTACTTTTTGGTGAATGCCCTCATCTCCAAACAAAGCCACCTCTTTATCTTTTACTGCTAAATATAACAATACCGCATTACGCTGTTTTGTTTTCTGCATTTGTAATTTATAAAAAATATGGGTGGCACGATCCATTGTACTCACCAGTGGATTTTTTGATTCAATAAAGATTCTTATTTCTCCGCTGGTAAGTTGTTCGGTGGCTTTCAGTGATTCAACAATGCGCTTGTTATCTGCATCAGACAAAAAACTTTTTTTCTTAAACCATGAAAGCATAAAATATGATTTATTAAATCAATGAAAGCAGTGTCTGTATTTATTATTTTATATCGAAATTTATTGTAGGTGCTTTCTCAGTGCCTTCATCTGCTTTATAATAAGGCTTATCGTTATAACCAAACAATCGAGCCAGAATTACTCCAGGAAAACGCTTTACTCTTAAATTATAATCTTCAATGGCTTTATTATAATCTTGACGGGCAACATTGATTCTGTTTTCTGTACCTTCTATTTGGGTTTGAAAATCCCGGAATGCATCCGTTGTTTTTAAATTAGGATAGTTTTCTGCGACAGCCATCAATCTGCTGAAAGAACCCTGTAAACTAGACTGAGCTTTTTGATATGCTTCCAAAGAAGCCGGATCATTGATATCAACTTTAATTTGAGTAGCTTTTGATCTTGCTTCCATTACTTCTTTCAACGTTGATTTTTCGAAGTTTCCAGAACCTTCAATTGTTTTGATTACACTACTGTACAAATCTGTACGGCGCTGATAATTGGTTTCTACATTGCTCCATACTTTTTTTACGCCCTGGTCGGCGCCTATCAAGCCATTATATCCATTACATCCCCAAAAGCCAACAATTACAAACAATGCGGCAAAAACAATTAATGCGAT
>CALQSB010000069.1 GCA_943333125.1 Chitinophaga pinensis | reverse complement strand
TCCCAGCCCAATCTTGTTTTTACGGTTACAGGTAATGAAGTGCCTCTAACAACGGCTTCCGTTAAACGAATCATCAAATCAATATCTTTCAAAACTCCGGCACCGGCACCTTTGTTCACGACTTTTTTTACGGGGCAACCAAAATTGATATCAACTAAATCAGGATTTACAGCTTCGCAAATTCTGGCACTCATGGCCATGGCTTCTTCATCGCCTCCAAAGATTTGAATACCAAAAGGTCTTTCTTCTTCGGAGAAATCCAATTTTTGTTTGCTTTTCATGGCATCACGAATCAGGCCTTCACTGCTGATGAATTCGCTGTACATCAGGTCGGCGCCGTTGTCTTTGCAAACAGCTCTGAACGGCGGATCGCTGACATCTTCCATTGGCGCCAATAACAATGGAAATTCTGGTAATATGATATTGCCGATTTGAGGCATAGATAATTTGTATATTGCAGGCGAAATTACAATTTAAAAACCGTCTATGCAATACAAGAGCAATAAAGGTTTTACCGGACTAGGACAATTAGGAATGCTGATATTATTTATCGGCGTTGGAATGATATTAGCAGCCATCATTCAATTTATCATTGGAATGCAAATGATTCCTTCGGGAACAGCATTTGAAAAAATGGGTGATGCCATGATGAAAGCCATGGAAGATCCTAAAAATGTGAATCCTGCCAGATGGCTGCAGTTCTTTAGTACCTTATTGATGTTTTGTATTCCGGCTATGATGTATTCTTTTGTTTGCAATGGAAAAGAAATGCTTTGGCTAGGATTCAGTAAACATATAAATATCCAACAAATTGTCATTGGCTTTTTAATCATATTTACTGCGAATATCGCTGCCGGTAGTTTACAAGATTTGACAGAAATGATTACCAAACATTTTCCTTCACTAGATGCTTATGCCATCAAAATGGAAAAAATGTATAACGATCAGGTGATGGCTTTAAGTCATATTCAGGGCGTTCCGGATTTATTTTTGTCATTGGTAATCATGGCGTTTTTGCCCGCAATGTTCGAAGAATTATTTTTTAGAGGGGCGCTACAACAAATACTAATTAAATGGTGGAAGAAACCGCTCATTGCCATCATTGTAACTTCTCTTATTTTTAGTTTGATTCACATGTCGGTGTATTTATTTTTAAGTCGCGCGGTATTGGGTTTTGTATTGGGATTGATGTTCTACAAAACAAAAAACATATGGGTGAATATCGTCGCTCATTTTCTAAATAATGCCATTGCAGTATTCCAGGTTTATTATATGACCATGAATAACAAGAAAATTGATGTCAGTAAAATGGATGTGAAAATGGATTGGTGGTTTGGCGTCATCGGTGCAGTAGCGTTGTACTATTTGTTCGTCTTTCTTAAAAAATATTCTGAAGATAATAGCATGAAGATTTATGTGAAGGAGCAAGCGATGGTGGAGAGGGATTTGTTTGTTTAGTCCAACTTCTTAGCAATGTCTCCCGCAGGGGACGTTGCGTAATGCGAATTTATTTCGATTCTTTCCCATATTTTTTTATTTCAATTACGCAACGTCCCCTTCGGGAGACATTGCTGAGAAGGCTGCCCCCTCAATCCTCCAAAGGGGGAAATAGATAGTCTCGAGTAGGTTACTACTTTCTTATTCCTTATTTAATCTTTCTTATTTTTTTATTTCAATTACGCAACGTCCCCTACGGGAGACATTGCTGAGAAGGCGGCCCCTCAATCCCCCGAAGGGTGAAATAGATTGTCTTGAGTAGGTTACTACTTACTTATTCCTTATTTAATCTTTCTTATTTTTTATTTCAATTACGCAACGTCCCCTTCGGGAGACATTGCTGAGAAGAACATTCCCCCCATCAAAAAATTATCCACAAATTAACAATCTAATTAATGTGATATAAGGGTTTGTTACCTTTGGTTTCAAATTTCTGACAATGCTAACTAGATCAGAATAACATGTATACCATCAACTCCATCTTTTTATAAAAATATTTACTCATTCCACAACTACTTTTTAAATGAAAAAGTTTTTTCTACTGCTATTCGTATTATCGTCATTTGTATCTTCTGCTCAATTGCCATCTTATGTTCCTACAAATGGATTGGTAGGCTATTGGCCTTTTAATGGAAATGCAAATGATGAAAGCGGGAATGGGAATAATGGAACTGTAAATGGTGCAACCTTGACAAGTGATAGATTTGGGAATGCAAACGCAGCATATAGTTTTAATAATAATACAATATCTATACCTCATAATAGTAATTTGAGTATAATACAAACGAGCCAACAATCAATCTCATTTTGGGCATATTTAGTTGGAACTTCCACTATACAACATTTGATGGGAAAAAGAGCAGATGGGGGCCCAACTTGGAATTGGCAAATTGGCTTTAATTCTACATCGGCTTATACTGGTTTAAGTTATGCTACTGGAGGTTCAAACACTGCTTATGGTGCATTGACAAACAACACACTTCCACAAAACCAATGGGTTAATATTATTGGTACATATAATAATGGAACATGGAAGTTATATTTAAATGGTACAATTTTGACAACAACAATAACAACAACATTTTATAATGATATTATTTGTCCATTAGTTTTTGGTAATTCTGGTGGATTCGCACCTTATTATGGTAAACTTGATGATATTGCCATTTACAACCGCGCTCTTACCATATCCGAAGTCCAAAACCTTTACAACTCCATTGCTCAAACTACCTGCATTGCAAACATCATCAACAATGATACAACTATTTGCAGTGGACAGAATGTGACTCTCAGTGCTTCTGGATCAGGGTCAAGTATATTTTCTGATATAAACGGAAATGTTTATTCATCAATAAATATTGGCTCTCAAACTTGGATGCAAAAGAATCTTACTGTTTCTAAATATAAAAACGGAGATAATATTCCACAGATTACAGATGCTACACAATGGGCAAATCTTACAATAGGCGCCTGGTGCTGGTATAATAATGATAGTGCAACCTACGCAGCAACTTATGGTAAATTGTATAATTGGTATGCGGTTAATGACCCAAGAGGATTAGCTCCTAATGGATGGCATGTGCCGAAAGATGCCGATTGGAATATAATGACAAAATATTTAGATTCCACTGTTGATACTAGTTGTATTTGTTACTCTGGTGCATCAATAGTGAACTTATTGAAAAATTCAACCGGTTGGGTTAATAATGGAAATAATACAAGTGCTTTTTCAGCATTGCCTGGAGGTTATAGGATAGGTACCGGTGTATTAACTTCCGCAGGAACATTTTCTGCTGTTGGGTCAATAGGTGCTTGGTATTGCTCGACGGAATTTGATGCCACTACTGCATGGTATCGATTGTTAAATAGTGGTACAAGCCAGGTAATTCTTAGAGCTAAGTACAATAAAAGTTATGGGATGTCTGTCAGATGTATTAATAATGTTGCTTTTTCTTCTGCTACTCTAACATATCTTTGGTCCAATGGTGATACTACCCCAAACATTACGGTTAGTCCAACTGCCACTACTACCTATTACCTTACAGTTACTGATGCCAATGGAAATATATGTAGGGATAGTGTCAAAATAACAGTAAATCCTTTACCTCCAGTTCCTACTGTGAATAATGTTTCTCGTTGTGGATCAGGTACTGTAATATTAACAGGAACTGCACCAATAGGAGCAACATTAGATTGGTATTCTACTCCAACAGGTGGTATTTTTTTATCTGGAGGCTCTGGAGTAACAAGCTTTACCACGCCAATTCTCTCTGCTACAACAGTCTACTATACACAATCTAGAAATACAACAACAGGTTGTATTTCTGTTTCACGAAAATCTGACAGCGCAAAAATAAACCCGCTCCCTGCAACACCAGTAGCAAATAGCGTAACGAGATGTGGCACAGGAACTGTTACTTTAACAGCAAGCTTTTCAACAGGTATAACAATAGATTGGTACTCAGTTTCTAGCGGCGGTACAGCATTGACTGGAGGTTCAGGGGTTGCCAATTTTACCACACCAAGTCTTTCTGCAACAACTATCTATTATGCTCAAGCAAGAAATACTACAACTGGATGTGTATCTGCATCACGTAAAGCAGATACAGCATTTATAAACAATAATCCTGCAACTCCATCAGCAAATAATGTCTCTCGTTGTGGGTCAGGAACAGTTACATTAACAGCAACCGCTGGAACAGGAGAAACTATTGACTGGTATTTGGTTTCCAGTGGTGGTACAGTATTGACCGGTGGTTCGGGCGTAACGAGTTTTACTACTCCAAGCATAACATCAACTACAGTATATTACGCACAATCAAGAAATTCTACAACCAGTTGTTTGTCTACATTACGTAAAGCAGATACAGCATTTATAAACACTAATCCTGCAACTCCATCAGCAAATAATGTCTCTCGTTGTGGGTCAGGAACAGTTACATTAACAGCAACCGCTGGAACAGTAGAAACTATTGACTGGTATTCAGTTTCTAGCGGTGGTACTTTATTGACCGGAGGTTCAGGAGTTACCAGTTTTACTACTTCAAGCTTATCATCAACAACAGTATTTTACGCACAGGCAAGAAATACTACAACAGGATGTGCATCTGCATCTCGTAAAGCAGATACTGCACTTGTTAACACAGCTCCTGCAACACCATCTGCAATCAATGTATCACTTTGTGGTACAGGAATAATTACATTAACTGCAACAACCTTAACAGGAGCAACAATAGACTGGTATTCGACTGCAGTTGGAGGGGCGGTTTTACAGGGAGGTTCAGGTGTTAATAGTTTTACAACACCAAACTTAACTTCAACAACAATTTATTATGCACAGGCAAGAATCTTATCAACAGGATGTGTGTCGTTATCAAGAAAACCGGATACTGCATTTATTTACTCTTTGCCTGCAGAACCAAATGTATATTTAAATGGGGTGCTTGTGGATGCAATAGGTGGGGGGTTTGGTGCATGTCCTAATTATACATACACATTTAGTGCAGATTCGGGATATGCTCAATATATGTGGAATGGCGATGGTTATTGGGGGTCAGAACGTTCAATAAATATTGGTGGCGGAGGTACTTTCCCTGGCCAATATCTGAATTTGCTTACTGTAGTTGATTCAAACGGCTGCTCTTTTGAAAAAGGTTTGTCTCATTACTTTTTTACTATTGAAGCCCCAGTTATTTATGCATTGGGACTAACCAATATTTGTCAAGGTCAATCAGTTATTTTGTATCAAGATTGGTTATCTGAGGACGTATTTAGTGGAGGTGGAGTAAATGGGTGGAATAGTAATAACAATTCAATTATTGAGTCACTTTCAGTTTATAACTATAATTTGGCTAACCCAATTAGGGTTTCAGAAAGCGGTACCTATTATCTGACTGGAACTTTTTCGGATTATTATACTCCTGGAAACACTTGTTCTTTCACTTCTAATGAAATAGCTGTTACAGTTACGCCAGCACCATCATTAACTCAAAATGTTGTTGCTTGTAATAATTATTACTGGAATGGGCAAACTTATACAGAATCAGGTATCTACAATTATACTTCTTCAAGTAGTTCGGGATGTGATAGCTTAACAATATTAAATTTAACTATCAATCCGTTCAATCCAAATGTTTTTGTTCAAGATACCATCCGTGCATGTGGCAGTTCTTATACCTTAAATGCAGGCACAGGTTATAGTAGTTACTCATGGAATAACGGTGCCTCATCTCAATCTATCAATGTAACTTCAACAGGGTGGTACAAGTGTACTGTAAGCAATGCTACTTGCTCTGGAGTAGATAGTGTTTTTGTAAGTATTGTTTATGCGAATATTGTGAATAATGATACGACGATTTGTAGGGGTTCTTCGGTTGTATTAAACACACAAGGTATTGGTTACAATGTAACAGATATAGATGGGAATACTTACCAAGCAGTTAAAATTGCAAATCAACTATGGACTCAGAAAAACTTGAATGTTAGTAGATATAGGAATGGGGACACGATTCCTCAGGTAATAGATCCAATTCAATGGGCGAATCTTACTAGTGGTGCTTGGTGCTGGGCTAACAATGATAGTGCTATTAACGGATCAATTTATGGTAAACTTTATAATTGGTATGCAGTAAATGATTCAAGAGGATTAACTCCAGATGGATGGCATGTGCCTAGTGATGTCGAATGGACTAACCTAGAGAATCACTTAGGTGGGTTAAGTACAGCAGGTGGTTCAATGAAAGAACCTGGTCTTTTACATTGGAATTATCCGAATTTTGGTGCGACTAATAATAGTGGCTTTACGGCGCTTCCTTCTGGCATTCGTGACAAATATGGAAATTTTGGAGGAGTTGGTTACTATGGTATATGGTGGAGTTCGACTTTGAGTTCAATTAGTGCTTTTTATCGCCTAATAAGATATAACTATGGGACTGTTAGTAGAAATGCAGATTTAAAGTCGGTTGGTAATTCAGTTCGAATAGTAAAAGATTTTCTTCCAACATTTCTATATCAATGGTCAACAGATGATACAACACAAAGTGTCTTAGTTTCACCATCCCAAACCACTACTTACTATCTTTCAATAGGCAACGGCATCAGTAGCTGTAGTGATAGTGTAACTATTAACATCATTTCATTTTCTCCCAATTTGTTTGCAGAGGATACCATTCGCACATGCGACAATTCCTATACACTGAATGCCAACGCTGGATTTGGCAGTTATTTTTGGAGTAATGGATCTACAACTTCTTCTATCAATATTAGCGAAACAGGTTGGTATAGATGTACTGTTAGCAATGGAATATGTAATGGAACAGATAGCATATTTGTAAGCATTGTTGATGCAAGTATTTTGAATAATGATACTGCAATATGTAGTGGAGCGACAGTAACACTTTCAGCAACTGCTAATGCAACAGGAGTCAGTTCATTGCCTGCAAATCTGAGAAATGGATTGGTTGGTTTTTGGCCATTCAATGGCAACGCCAATGATGAGAGTGGAAACGGAAATAATGGAGTGGTCAATGGGGCGGTTTTATCATCAGATAGAAATAATTTTTCAAACAACGCATACAGCTTTAATGGCAATAGTTTTATTGAAATTGACAGCAATGTAATCTCAGCACTTAACGCTGAAGCGACCATATCTATTTGGGCTAAGAAACAACAATTTAACTTTCCTGAAGGTGGATGTGATCCATTATATCCATCCTGTAGCGGACCTTCTATTTTTCAAATTTCCAATTTGATTTGTAGTCGAAGTAATAGTATTTTAAATGCGTATAGTTTTTCTGAATACAATCCTGATTATTTTAGTCCACTTATTGAAATTAATGTCGACAATATTTATGAATGGAATAATATCTTGATTACATTAGATTCAAATCAATTCAAAACATATGTGAATGGTAATATTGCAAGTATTTCAGAATTTACATTGAATAATACGCAATCATCTTTTATTATTGGAGCTAATAAAGAAAAAGATTACCTAGACGGTGTTTTCTGGACAGGGGAAATAGATGAATTAAGCATTTGGAATCGTCTATTAAATCAAAACGAGATAAGTCAAATTTATTCCGGCTTGACTTATTCATGGTCTTCTGGAGATACAAATCCGGTTATTAATGTAAATCCAACCCAAACCACGACATATTACTGCACAGTCAGTAACGGCATCAGCAGTTGTACAGATAGTGTAACCGTCTACGTTAATCAACCAACTTCAAGTACAACTAACATTTCTGTTTGTGCAAACCAATTTCCTTATGTATGGAAT
>CALQSB010000068.1 GCA_943333125.1 Chitinophaga pinensis | reverse complement strand
CGTTTTGAGAATCTGAAACTGTTGCCTAATAATACTTCAGCCAATAATATTGTTTTGTTTAAACGCAATGCTATCGACCACGGCGCTACCTGGGGAACTGAAATAGATTCGGCAGACATAAAAACTGGTGGCAGTAACAATGGTTTATTTAATCTAACCTACAGCACAGGAAATCGCATTACTTCTTTTGGTCAATTCTGTATGGTTTACGATAGTACCAACCAATCAAACAACAATACAGATACTTCTCATACCAACCCTGGCATTATCACACCAATTACATCACTCAATGTAAATGTATTTCCCAATCCTTCATCTGCTCAAGTGAATATTGAGTTTAATCTTGTTCAGTCTCAAAAACTAAGTATTGCTATTTACAATGAACTTGGTCAATTGGTTAGAAAAATCGCAGATGGTATTCCAGTTTCTTCCGGACAATACCGTGCTATTTGGGATGGTAACAATACCTCAGGATCAAAAGTTTCTTCTGGTATTTATTTGTTTGCGATACAAGGAGAAAAAGGGTTGATTAAAAGTGGGAAGATTTTGGTGGGGAGGGAGTGATGGGGTAGAAGATTTGATAATTTGATAATTTGGTGATTGGGTTTACAGTATTCATTTAATCACCGAATGAGGTTATGAAATAGCATTTTTTGTTAGCCCACCGTTTCAACGGTGGGCGAGTTAAAAAAGACATTTCAATTATTCGATTTTTTGATCAACAGATAAGTATGTCATCACATAATTTTTTTTAGGCAAGAAAAAAAACAAAATCAACAGTTTTTATTGATCATACTTGTTTGAGTTCGAACTTTTGGAAGTATGAAACACGTTTGGTAAAATTTTCAGCCAAAGTATTTCCTTTAATCTGCGAATATTATCCTGACAAATAACTTCTATCTCTAAAAATGTGTTATGTTTGAGTTGGTCAGGGGAGATGCATTTTGGCCATAATTTATTGCTGTTTTTGTAAATAAAAATAACCCAATACTAATATGAAAATACTAATAATCATACTTGTAATAATCCTAATTGCTTTTACATCTCTCCAACTCTATTTAATAAATGGACAAAGAAATATTGAAAGATACCCTTACGTCGTCAAAAAAAAATATAAGCTATTTGAAATAAGAAATTATGAAACTACTTTATTTACCTCAGTCAAACTCTCCACAAAAGGGTATAAAAATTCTTCAAGTAAAGGGTTCTCTATTTTAGCCGGATATATTTTTGGAAATAACGAAAGGAGTGAAAAAATAGCTATGACTTCCCCAGTCTCGATGTCATTAGAAGATTCCATGACTATGATGTTTATGGTTCCTAAGAAATTTAATAAGGACTTGCTGCCAAAGCCTAATCAATCAGGAATAGAATTTAAAGAAGAACCTGCAAAAACAATGGCTGCGATAAGTTTTAGCGGTTGGGCTGATGATGCTAAAATAGAAAAGTATAAACAGGAGTTAAAAGTGGCATTAGATGCTGAAGGAATAAAGTATTCTAATCGATTTTATTTTTTTGGTTATAATGCGCCGTTTGAAGTATTTAATAGAAAAAATGAAATTATAGTTGAATTGCAATAAAATACAACTTCAAACTTTAAAACAGAAAACATGAAAATAATACTCTTTCTTTTTAGTGTAATTACTTTGACCTCTTTCTCAGAAATCGAGAAATCAACTTTTGAAATAAAAACCATTAAAACTAATTTTATAAAAGTAAAAGAAGATCTATATATTTCTAAATTTGAAGTTTCCAATTTAGACTACCGAAATTTCCTTGCAGACATATTGAATAAAAATAAAATTGAGATGTATAAAAATTGCTTGCCAGACACTTTAGTATGGAAAGACAAATTGAAATATACAGAGCCACTTGTTGTCTATTATTTTCGTTATCCGAGTTATGGCAATTATCCTGTAGTTGGAGTTAATTATGAATCAGCAATTGAATATTGCAAATGGTTGACTGAAAAATATAATCAAGACACAAAGAAAAAATATAAAAAAGTATTATTTAAATTATTAAACAAAGACGAATGGACTTTCGCTGCTAATAAAGGAGATACTTCAAAAGTATACACATGGGGAAGTGGTTTTATGCAAAACAATCGTAAGCAGTATTTGTGTAATTATAAACATACCTCATTTATTTTTGACTCACTAACAAAAAAGTACAATGAAATTCCAGAGATAAATCAGGCATCTTTAAGTTCAAAAACAAACATAACTGTTTCCATAAATTCATACTATCCTAACTCTCTTGGGCTTTACAATATGTGTGGGAATGTTGCAGAAATGATTGAAGAAAGAGGAATCGCAAAAGGAGGAGGCTTTGATGATCCTGCATATAAAGTAAGAATAGCAAGTGAAAAATTGTACACTTATCCTCAAGCAGATATTGGATATCGTGTAGCAATGAAAATAATCGAGTATTAAGTCTTTATAAAAACAAATCTCTTAAACATATTACTCTCGGTCATATCAAAAATCATTTTTGAAGATTTTTTTGGGAACAGAGGCCTCGTTTGCAGGAAAAATGACAGACTAATTGCAAGGCGGTGCGTAATGTATACAATTTTTTACGCCCAAGACAAAACCTTTATCGCCCTTCAAGCGTTAAACAAATTATATGATTCAAGCCTATAATTTTTTAGCCAGCTGGCAGTTGTTTCCCGAAAAGGGAGTGTATCAAAGTGGAGAACGTCCAAAAAGTGGTTTCTACAAAATCGAGTCCAACGACGCCAAGGATGTCATCAACATCAGCCACAATTGGGTAACTCTTGAAAATGATGCATTTGCCGCACAATACTGCATCAAGGCGGACGGCCTCTTGCATCCCTTCGAAAACAAGGAGCTGGCAGACCAGTCGAAGGTTACCTTCACCGACACCATCAACTTCGACATACATTTTTACCGTGCTGGACAAGTGGTGTTGCATGTGATACACCATATCTTGCCGAACGGATATTTGAAGATCACCCAACTGGGCAGCAAGGACAACGCAGATTTTAGCAATACAGAGATCTACCACAAGCAGATGAGCGTGCTCCCTTATTCTTCTTCGGTAAGTGGGGCCGTGATAAAGCCCACGCAGGAGGGCGTAATCAAGCACAAGGCCCTAACGGCTATGGAAGAGCAAACCAACATGCAGCTGAATCAAATCAGAAAGCAAATAGAGCTGCTTGCCATGCAGGCACAAGAAATACAAAAGAGGAAGGAACTTTCTATGATGGTCTATGCCGCCAAGCTTTCCTTTACACCAATTATTGGCCAAACCTATTTCCTATACTCCAAGCATGACGACAGTTATATGCTGTCCATGATATCGCCCGCGGAATGGGGTGGAAACGGTCCCTTCAAGTCTTTCGAAGGTGCGCTTCGACTGCTGGCCGACCATACCTGGATGGAGATGTAAAAGCAACTAGAAATCAATCGAGTTGGAAATTAAAGCTATAGAGCAGGAATTAAGCAATCCTAACGGGAACGTGATCGAAATCTTGGGAATAGAAATTGAGTTAATTTGCCTTCGTTGGTGTTATCATCAACGAAGGCAAAATGAATAATGAAACAGATATTTAAAAAATCAAACAATTGAAAGCCACTTTTACATTTTGCTGTTCATTATTCATTATTTTACATTTCTAGTGGAGCTGCAGGGAATCGAACCCTGGTCCAAACATATTCGTCATAAGCTTTCTACATGTTTATTTATGCATTAATTGTCGGGGAAAAGCAGGAGCATAACAAACCAATTTTTCCCTTAGGAGAATGTTCTTAAGTTATCGTCACACCATTCGATAACAGCAGCCTGTGTTTGTTTTGAGTCGGCGGCGGAGCATGGAAACAGGCGAACCTGCCCGGCGGCCCTAATGGATGCAAGTCTATCGACTAAGCAGCCATGGCATACGAAGTATTGCCATTTGAAGTTTGAATATTCAGATTTAAGTGCTAATTATCCAACGCACTACATGCTTACACTTACAAAGAGCTATGCTGTCAATACCGGTCAGCCCCGGGTTGTTGTGTTTACAAAGGTAGAGTTTATGAACGTTAATATTGTTTCAAACGTTCAATAAGTTCAAAAAGTTCTTCATGTCGACAAAACTTTTTGAACATCTGAAACCTTTTGAACCTTTTAAACCTCTTGAACTTTGATTATCTTTGCCCTCCAAACATGAAGTACATAAACGAAATCAACAAGCGCAAGACATTTGCCATTATTTCTCACCCCGATGCGGGTAAAACAACCCTTACAGAGAAATTTCTGTTATTTGGAGGTGCCATTCAAACTGCAGGTGCTGTAAAAAGCAATAAAATAAAAAAACACGCCACTTCCGATTTTATGGAAATTGAACGCCAGAGAGGTATTAGTGTGGCAACGAGTGTAATGACTTTCGAATATCAAGGCTATTTAATTAACCTTCTCGATACTCCCGGTCATAAAGATTTTGCTGAAGATACTTACCGCACGCTAACGGCAGTAGATAGTGTGGTTCTGGTAATTGACAGTGTAAATGGAGTAGAAGCTCAAACGCGCAGATTGATGGAAGTAATTGCTATGCGCAAAACGCCTGTAATTGTTTTTATCAATAAAATGGATCGGGATGGAAAAAACCGCTTTGATTTATTAGAAGAAATTGAGAACGAACTGAAGATACAATTGCATCCTATGACGGTTCCGATTAATAGCGGTAAAGACTTTAAAGGAGTATATGACCTGCATGAAAAAAGTGTGGTATTGTTTGCCTCTGGCACAAAAGCAAATGACGAAGATGTATTGAAAATAAGTGATTTAAATAATGCTATTTTAGATTCTACAATAGGAGAAAGCAACGCCAATACTTTGCGGGAAGACGTGGAGCTCATTGATGGAGTTTATGGCGAATTGAATATGGATGATTATTTGTCCGGCAGAACGGCTCCTGTGTTTTTTGGCAGTGCGGTTAATAATTTTGGTGTCAGGGAAATGCTGAATACTTTTATTAGAATTGCACCAACGCCAAGATCTAGAGGCACCAACAGGCGCGATGTGAAACCTGAGGAGGATAAATTCAGTGGATTTATATTTAAAATCCATGCCAACCTTGACCCTAAACACCGTGATAGAATCGCCTTCCTAAGGGTTTGTAGCGGAAGGTTTGCCAGAAATACTTTCTACAACCATGTGCGCTTGGAAAAAGATGTTCGCTTTAATAATCCTTATAGCTTTTTAGCCCGACAAAAAGATGTTATAGAAGAAGCTTATCCTGGTGATGTGGTGGGACTATTTGATACCGGAAATTTTAAAATTGGCGACACACTTACAGAAGGAGAGAACTTTTATTTCACCGGAATTCCTAGCTTTTCTCCTGAAATATTTAAAGAGGTAGTCAATAAAGATCCAATGAAAACCAAGCAGTTGGAAAAAGGATTACTTCAGCTTACAGATGAAGGAGTTGCTCAATTATTTACACAGTTTGGTGGCAATAAAAAGATAATTGGTTGTGTGGGGGAACTGCAATTTGAAGTTATCCAATATCGATTGTTACAAGAATATGGCGCCTCTGTTCAAATGAACAATCTGCCTTTTTATAAAGCCTGCTGGCTGACTTCAAAAGATCCTAAGAAATTAGATGATTTTGCAAAATACAAGCAAGCTAATATAGCAGAAGATAAAGACGGACATATCGTTTACCTGGCTCAGAGTGAGTGGTTTTTAAATACGGAGATCAGCAATAATCCAGATATTGAGTTTCATTTTACGTCGGAGATACATAAGTGATTTTTGTTTCAGAGGTTCAATTAGTTTAATGAGTTCAATTAGCCTTTTAAACGGTTTGAACTTTTGAAACCTTTTGAACTTCATTACATTCCAACATAATTCTGCGGAGTAATCCTTTTCAATTCATCCTTAATCACTTTCGACACTTTCAATTTTGAAATAAACTGCTGAATTGCCTTTTTATCAATAACGGCGCCTCTCGTCAATTCTTTCAAAGCCTCATAAGGTGTGGGATAATTTTCCCTTCTTAATACCGTTTGAATGGCTTCGGCCACCACAGCCCAATTGGCTTCTAAGTCGGCTTTTAATTTAGGTTCGTTGAGAATCAGTTTCTCCAGTCCTTTCTCAATAGATTTAATAGCAATAATGGTATGTGCCATGGGAACTCCGATATTTCTTAAAACCGTGCTGTCGGTAAGATCTCTTTGTAATCTTGAAACAGGGAGTTTGGCAGAAAGATGTTCTAAAATTGCATTGGCTATACCTAAATTTCCTTCTGCATTTTCAAAATCAATGGGGTTTACTTTATGAGGCATAGCGCTGCTACCCACTTCGCCTTTCTTTGTTTTTTGTTTGAAATAATCCACACTAACATAACTCCAGATATCTTTTGATAAATCAATTAGAATGGTATTGAGCCTTTTGATGGCATCAAAATGAGCGGCTAATGTATCGTAGTGTTCAATCTGCGTAGTGTATTGCTGTCTTTGTAAACCGAGTTTGTCTTCCAGCAATTCATTGGCAAATTTTATCCAGTTATACTTTGGAAAAGCAACATGATGTGCATTAAAATTTCCTGTGGCCCCACCAAATTTCCCTGAAAAAGGAATGTAGCTGAATAATTGAATCTGGTTTTCTATGCGTTCTACAAATACCATGAGCTCTTTACCTAACCGGGTAGGAGATGCGGGTTGCCCGTGTGTGCGTGCAAGCATTGGAACATCAGCCCATTCTTTCGCCAATTTGTATAGATGTTGTTGCAAATTCAAAATAGCTGGCAAATATTCCAACTCTATAGCATCTTTCCAAATCATTGGAACTGCAGTATTATTAATATCCTGAGACGTTAATCCAAAATGAATCCACTCTTTTAGATAATCAATTTTTAAAGCATCCAACTTAGATTTTAAAAAATATTCAACCGCTTTTACATCATGATTGGTGATTTTTTCAGTGTCTTTTATTTGCTGCGCATCTTCTAAAGAAAAGCTAGAAACAATTTCACGAAGCTGCTGTTTTTGTTTAGCATCTAATTTGAAGAATTTCTTTTCAGCTAAAAAAATAAAATACTCCACCTCTACATTCAATCTGTATTTTATCAAAGCATATTCCGAAAAATAATTCGATAATTCTTTAGTGGCATTGGCATATCTGCCGTCGATGGGGGAAATGGATGTGAGTGGATTATTATTCATACGGCAAAATTAGGAAAAAATTGCTACGATGGTTTGAGGGTTTAAAACGCTTCGCTGGTTTGTTCTTCTCAGCAATGTTTCCTAAAAGGGACGTTGCGTTAGGGAAAAATAGTTCAATAGATTTAATTGGTTCAAAAAGTTCAAAAGGTTCCATAGGTTCAAAATGTTATTATGCAATTAGATCCAAACCTCTTGAACTCATTGAACGTATTGAACCTTTTGAACAACCTTTTATACCCTTCAACCCTTAAACCGTTGAATTACCTTCCCCACCATCTCATTAATTTCATCAGACACTTTAATCCATAATATCGCTGGGATAAATAAGATGGTAAATAATACAGATCGGATTAACGTATCCAAATAAATATTAACCATAAAAGGGATGAAGTAAACTACTGCAAAAATGAAAAGTGAAACCAACAGGATTTTTATATGTTTGAAGTTATAAGGCTGCCAGCCATATTTTTTATAAATGAAAAGATACCTCACAAAATTGAAAACAAAAATGGCAATCAGATTTGAAAAAGCGGCGCCAATGATTCCAAAGTTTTTTATCATTATGAAATTCAATGGGAATGCAATAATCGTCAGCAAAACATTGGTATAAAAATCAAATTTCCAATTGATGGAAGTAGAAATAATCTGTCCATTCACCCCAGTTCCAAGGTCAATTAATTTGGCTATTCCCATAATCAAAACGATACCGGGAACTTCTGCATATGCTGTTCCCAGGAATTTTGTAAGGTTATTAATATTCAACAGTGCCATCAGATACACAAAGAGTCCGGCTATCAATAAGGTTACG
>CALQSB010000067.1 GCA_943333125.1 Chitinophaga pinensis | reverse complement strand
TTCTAATGAATATAAGACTTTCAAATCTTCCGCACTTATGGAAGTAAAGTGTACAAAAAGTCAGAGCAAAAATGAAAGCGAGAGCGATCATGAAGTTCTGACTTTTTTCTTCGCTCTCATTCTGTTTCTCATTCTGATTTTTGTAATCTGACTTTTTTCTTCGCTCTCATTCTGTTTCTCATTCTGATGAATAGAAGTCTTTCAAATCTTCCGCACTCACGGAAGTCAATTGCACAGAAAGTCAGAACTAGAATGAAAGCGAGAGCGATCATGAAGTTCTGACTTTTTTCTTCGCTCTCATTCAGTTTCTCATTCTTAATAAGATAAAAATTTCAAATCTTCCGCACTCACGGAAGTTAAGTGCACGATGTTGTTTTTGTTATAAGAGCATTTAAAATTTAGGTTATTAAAGATTCTCCAAATCATTCATATCCTTAGCTCTTCCGGCATTCTTTTTTGCGATAATTAAATCATTTCTATTGATTGTTCTTATCTTCAAATCATCATCCTCAAAATAGATTGCCTTTTGAAAAACATCATCAAAGCTTAATCCTTCCAATTTCACTATAATATCAATAGCCACGGGAGGAGAACCAAAAGTAAATACATCCCAAATTGTGTGTGACAAGAAGTTATCCTCTGTCATATCAAAAACAGGCATTCCGAAAATGCGAAATGCGTTGAATAATCGCTGATAATTATCTGATGTTCTTTCAACCCATAAATCCATATCACCGGTACTTCTGGAATAGCCATGCAAAACCACTGAATATCCACCCACTAAAATATAGCTAACTTCAGCCTCATTTAAAGCACTTTAGAAATCTCTGAAATCTTGTTGAAAAATATTAGCCATTTGAACGTAATGATTTTACTGAAAAAAAATTACGGTTCATTCTTGGAGGATGGTTAATATCAAATTGAAATGCAATACTATTCAAAAAAGTAGTCACAGACAAACGTTCTTGCTAGGTCATTTTTTTATAATATTCTGAGTGGTTAGCCGCTTCCATCAGTGTTTGTGCTTTAAAGGCTGTCCTATCCAGTTTAAAATTGCTCATTCCCGAAATTAAATAATTCTGCTGTAAATTTTCAAAATGATACTGCAAAATGAATGAAATCATGAATTCCTTCCGCACTCACGGAAATTAAGAACACAACAAAAATCCTTCGAATTTTCGAAGGATTTTTTGTTTATAAAAGTTTGTGATTGCATTTTTAAATAAAAACTTCAATCATTTGCACTTGCAATTAAATGACCATTAAAACTTCACGAATTTCATTTCTTTAGTTTCTTCTCCGGTAATGAGCATTAAATAGTATGCACCAGGAGTAATATCCTGCAAGCTTATTTTCAGCTGATTAAATCCGTCTTTAGATTTTAAAGAAAAAACTTTAATGCATTTCCCAGATGCATCTATTATTTTAATAGTGGAGAGGTCTGGTGTTGTTAACTCAAAATCAAGTTCAATAAAATCATGGGCAGGATTAGGGAATAATCTAATTACGTTACTCGTTATGTGCAGGCTTTTAGTTTCACTGATTTTGAATTGCCCATTGGCATGTACTTCTTTAATTCTATAAAAAATACGGTCATAATATTTTAATTGATTGGGCAATGGATCTGTGTACTGATAAGCGTTACTGTTGTTGACATTATTTGTTCCGATTGATAAAAAATGTATGCCATCAATACTTCTTTCTACTTCGAAATACCGAATATTAACTGATGGATTTTCAATTGTCCAATTGAGCATTGCATTGTTATTTATATTCTTTGCATTGAAATTGATGTTGCTTAATGTTACAATAGTGTTCTGGATGGGTACGTAAGAATAAGTAGAGGAGGAGCCTCCGTTTGAAGCACCGTTACCATAAAACATATTGGTGTAATTGGTATTGTCATTGCCACTAACTTCCACATAAAAGGACATTTGCCCATTCGTTGAGCCTCCATTAGCCAGATTAGCCAGTCTTGAATAAGCAGTTGTTCCCAAAGGGCCTCCCGTAAATTCAATTTCAAGAGCATCTATGGCAACACCTGATGTGAAATTTGTAAATGGAGCTCCCGAAATAGTTGCATTGAACAGGTAATTATAAAAACCGGTTTCAGTTGTAGTTAATGTAGTATAATTTGAAGTAGAAATAAAGCTGCTTAAAGGATTTGAAAGGATATCGGCTACAGGTTGTGGGGAAATATTATCAGGAATTTGTAATGTGAATTGAACATTTGTAAATTGACCTGAAAAACTTTCTGATGGCTTGATGGAAATGATTACCGAATTACTTGCTGAACCATTTCTAATACTTCCACTAAACAGTTCTCCTGCTAATTGGGTGTATCCTTTAAAGCAAAAAGAAACCAATAAAAGAATTAATGCTAAAGTGCTTTTCATTTTTATAAAGTTAATGGTATAATCAATTTGGTATTTGCCCGTTCCTTACTGTTATTTCCGAATTCCCAAGAACGCTCCCTAATAAAAAAGCACGGTCATTTGCTGCTCCTGAATATTTTACATTTCCATTCATATTCAAATCCGACTTATAATATCCCAGAATGGTATTGATTTCATTGCTTCCCAAATCCAGTAGTATGGCGGCTCTGTCGTTGGAGGCACCCGAATATCTGGAATTAGTATTTCCATTTGCATTTCCGCCCCACATCAGATTTACATTTGTTAATACAGGATGTGTACTTGTGGTGTAACCGGTTGTGCTCCCAAATAGTTGATTTGCATTTGCAATTCTGAGATCAATCACATTTGAAGAAAATGCAGTTGATTTGCTTTCATTTAAAATAGCAGCACTGTTTGTTGGATTCAAACTTATTGGGAGATGATTCCGGTGCCTGATAGTAACTGCATAATTTCCATTGGGGACGTTATTAAAAGTAACCGGACTGATTCCATCCATATCTACAATATCGCCATCTCTTTGAATCAAAGCGCTTCTTGTAGCTAAAACAGTATTCCCCGGAGAAGTATTGGTATTGCGTAATTCCAGAAATACCCAGTCTGTAATATCGTCGTTTACGCTTTGATGTGAATTGAATGGATTCCCGGAAATGGTTTCTGTAATCGGGTTATTGATATGCGAAAATGCTGTTGAATAATTAATAGTTCTGTAGGGGTCTGAAGAAGGGAGATATAAAACCGGGGATCTTAGTCCGTCACTCATTAATCCGGCTACTGAATTATAAGCGCCTTGCAAAAAAGCACGGGATCCCAGAAGTATGAATTTGTTCATGGCATACAGTGCACCTGAATCTGAACTAACAGGAGTGCCAATGGTATTTGTATTTACGTCGGAAGTTCCCCCAGATGAGGACCAGTCAATGCCATTATAGTAATATCCGGTAAATGTACTTTCGTTTCCTGTAATGTCGGAACTGTCATTGTATTGGCCTGTAATAAACAAAGTTCCGTTGATGCCTGATTTTTTTAAGTTCCAGTAATGAGTAAGGTAATTGGCAATCGAAACAGGTTTGTTGGGATTTAAACTCGCTACAGATTTAATAGAAACGCTTGCATTACTATAGATTCCGTTTGAAGTAATAAAAGCAGGACGATATATATTGTTATTTCCAACTGGGATTTTGTATTCTGTAGTATTTGTAGCAATTTCCTTGATTACACTTCCAGTTCCAGTGGTTTCAATAAATCTCCCATATCCAGCTCCTGTTGTCGAAGTGCTGTCTGAAAAAATTACATTATTATCACCAGTAATAATCTTGCCATTTAAAAAGGATAGACTTTTAGTTATTTTAATTCCTGAAATTAATTTTACATGGCTGGGATTGCTGATTTCTATGTTGTTGATTTGATTGCCTCTACAATCAAGGAGCTGTTCGTTTTGACCATTCATCAGAATTTTGCCTCCGCCAGTAATATTACTGTTGCTGCTTAAATTTCCTGATAGGCTAATGCTGGTTCCTGTTTTAATATAAAGGCTGGCGCCATTGGTGTTTATCTGTGCATAAATACTGCTGAAACAAAAAATACAAATGATTGAGACGATATTTTTGGCGAACATCTTTTAGTAATTTGTTTTTTTTCGGGATAAAGATATATTATTAAAATGTGCTAAAAAAGTAATATTATTAAACTAAGCACATGGCTATACTTTGATTGAAGATGTTTAAGGATAAAACAATTGGAAGATAAAAAACGATGAGATGAGACTTCGTAAAAGAATTCGTTTTTTTAACAAAGTATAAATTGTAAAATGATCATACCAATGTTATCTATTAAATGATGATCATCATTTTTGTATTTAATATTTGGCTATAATTTTAAATCAAAATAATTAGTTATGGTCATTCACGAAAATATTAATTTAGTAAAACGAAAAAACAAAATTACTTGGTTTTTGATATTTAGAATTTTACTTGGAGTAGGTTTGTTTTTGAAAGGCATTGATTATATCAGAAATAAATCATTAATCAGAAACGCATTTACGGATTCTACATCTTTACAAGATTACTTTTGGTTGCAGACCTTAATTCCCTGGCTAAATCTTCTTTGTGGCGTTTTTATTATCATTGGATTATTTACCCGGCTTGCCGCATTTATTCAAATTCCAATTTTAGTTGGTGCCATAGTATTTGTAAATGCCAAAAAAGGATTGTTTGCAGGAGATTCTGAATTGTTATTGTCAGTAGCAATTTTGTTGTTGTTGATCATGTTCTCAATAAAAGGAAGTGGCCCTGTATCCTGGGATAAGTGGATTAAAAAGGACAAGGATAATTTCTAATGAATAATAATCTGCACAAATTACAGAATCTTCAGAATGTCAGAAATCTTTTCAAATTGTCTGAAATTTTCATGAACAATATGATGATCGATTTTTTCATGAGCCCATGTAGTCCGAGAGGGGATATGTATGGCATGGCCGCCAAGTGATAAGACTGGAAGGATATCTGATTTCAAAGAATTTCCAACCATGATAAATTCATTGGGTTTGATATCGAGATGTCTGATCAATTTTAAATAATCAGTTTCTTTTTTATCACTCATCACTTCAATATGATGAAAATAATTTTCCAGTCCGGATTTCTTTAATTTAGTTTCCTGATCTAATAAGTCACCCTTGGTTGCAACTACAATTCTGTAATTAGGTTTAAGCCGTTTTAATACATCTTCAATTTCATCAATTAATTCTACCGGTCTGGAAAGTAGGTCTTTGCCAAATTCAATAATTTTTTCTATTACTGCAATCGGTAAAGTATTATTAGAAATTGTTAATGCCGCTTCAATCATACTCAACGTGTAACCCTTTACCCCATATCCATAGCAGCTTAAATTCTGGATCTCTGTTTTAAATAATTCCTGAGAAATAGAATGGGGAGTAGCGTAATCTTCAAGTAAACCGCAAAATTTATTTTCTATCTGCTGAAAATAAGGCTCATTAATCCACATGGTGTCATCTGCATCAAATGCAATAGCTTTTATTCCTGCTAAAAATTCTGTTGACATGTACTTTTTTTAAAATTTTAAACTACCCGCTCAATAATAACGTAAAACAAAACGAAGTAGTATAAAAAAACTCTCCTGAAATCAGGAGAGTTTTTTTATAGATTATTTATTGCAAATTATGGTTTTACCAAAACTTTTCCAGTGGCTATACGATTTCCAAGGCCATCTTTTAATTCAACCATATAAACACCTGAAGAGGCATTTTTCAAATTAACATTAAGCAGATTATAACCCTGACTTAAATCGAATATTTTCTGATAAACTCTGGCTCCTTTACTGTCAAATACAGTCAGATTGCTTTTATTAATTAAGTTGCTATTTACCATAGTGTGGTAGAACGAAACTATAAAATTGCCATTGTTTGGATTAGGGTAAATAAACACAATGTTGCTTGCAGAATCGCTAATGTTTATGGCATCAGAAGTACGATTACAAGAACCGCTTCCTCTTGCTTCAACAGTATAAGATCCGATTCCCTGAACATCAACAACCAGGCTATTTGAATTGTTAGTGATGACAACGCCATCTTTTCTCCAAACTAAAGTAAATCCAGTGCTTGGTGTTACTGTTGCAGTTAAAGTAACCGTTCTGCCAGGTATTAAGCTCACATTCGCAGGAGTTGCAATTAATGTAACTACCGGAAGTGGATTTGCTATTACACTGATATCGAAGCTCGAAGTACAGTTATTATTATCTGTTCCAAAAACAGTATAAACAACAGTATTAGGAAGTTCAGGTGTATTTGGATTGACTGTAGGGTTAACAGTTACATTCTGGCCAGTTAAACCACCTGGATTCCAGCTGTATGTAGAAGCACCTGCGCCAGTTAAAGTAACCGGCGAGCCTGTACAAACATTTGTTGCATCAGAAGTAGCGGAAACTGTTGGTAATGGATTTATTATTAAGCCTGCAGCAGTTGAAGTTGCCTGAGCAGGACAAGTGCTGTTTGAAAGTAATGCATGATATAGATTTCCGGCATTTGCAGCAGTTGCAGTAAATGTGTAATTCGCGCTGGTTGCTCCGGTTACATTATTATAACTTGCACCACCATCTGTACTTACTTGCCATTGATAAATAACACCTGTTCCACTACCTGCAACGGCTAAACTTGCTGTGGAGCCATCACAAACAGTAACGTTAGCTGGTTGTGCTGTTACTGATACCGGACTTACAACGTTAAGTGTTGCTGGAATAGACGTGGCTGCTGGTGTACAAACTCCATTTACCAAAAGATGATATTGATATCCATTTTGAGATGCAGTAATATTTAAAAGCGTTAATGTTGGGTTTGTTTCGCCATTAATATCATTAAAGCTTACACCGCCATTGGTACTTAATTGCCATTGATAAGTAATGTTTGTTCCTGTTGCACCAGAAGTGAAGGTGGTGTTGCTGCCAGCACAAAGAGTATTACTTAAAGGCTGAGTGGAAATCGCAGGCAATGCATTTACCGTAAGTAAAGCTTCATTTGAAGTTGTTGGAGTTGCACAAGAAGAGCTGCTGACAATTACTCTGTATTTGTTGCCATTAAGTGCATTGGTTGAATTAACCGAATAAATAGGATTGGTTGCTCCAGTTACATTATTATAATTAGCACCGCCATCTGTACTCACTTGCCATTGGTAGCTTAAACCTGATCCGCTTGCTAGTGAAGTAAAATTAGTCGCAGTCCCATCGCAGATGGTAACATCAGAAGGTTGTGTTGTAAAGCTTGGGGCCGTTCCAACAGTAAGAATAGATGCTGTTGAAGTTGCTGATCCTGGGCAAATACCTGTTACAGTAACTTGATATTGATTGTTATTGTCGGCAAGGGTAATGCCTGATAACGTATAAGAAGAAGCGTTAGTTCCAATATTGCTATATGTTGCGCCTCCATCAGTACTTAATTGCCACTGATAATTCAAACCACTTCCTGTTGCAGCCACAGTAAATGTATTACTTCCGCCAATACAAGCAGTAACACTTGAAGGTGACGTGCTGATAGCAGGACTTGAATTTACTGTTAACGTAGCTACAGTTGAAGTAGTACTTCCGCAAAGAGTAGTAGCAACTATTCTGTATTTATTATTGTTTTGTGAAGGGATACAAGACGCAATACTATAATCAGCAGCAGTAGCAGTCGTGATATTTGTATAAGTTGTGCCGCCATTAGTGCTTAATTGCCATTGGTATGAAATTCCGGTTCCGGTAGTTGCAGAACTAAATGTAACAGAACTTCCATTACAAACTACAGCATCAGTTGGTTGCGCAGTAAAAGAAGGGCCACTTCCTGGTGCTACAACAAAAGACACCACGGTGTTTTGAATAGCTGTACCCGCAGTTCCTGTAACGTTAATATTATAAGTTCCCGGAGCGATGTTGTTTGAATTAGTTAAACTAACGGTAGTGCTTGCGCCAGGAGTTAAAGGATTAGGGCTGAAGCTAACGGTTGATCCTACAGGTGCGCCAGTTGAAGTTAAGTTTATTGGTGTGGAGAAAGTACCTTGTACTGTTGTAGCTAAAGTAGCCGTTGCCGTTGCTGTAGCTCCGCAATTGATATTTGCTCCTGCAGAAGGAGTAAAGCTGAATCCGTTAGCAGGTGCTGTTATTGTAAAATTAGTATTTGAAATATCAAAGAAGATATTTCCCACTGATTCTACTTTAATTCTAGCAGTGGTAGAAGGGGTATTAGGAACGGTGATTGATTCTGTACCGTCATTTGGTGTTGAAGCTACTAATACAGTTGGGAATGTATATCCGCCATCTGTAGACAAAGATATTTTGACATTAGCACAACTCACAGGCGCTAGATCACTGCCATTAACTGTCCAGGTTACATTTTGTGTGGTACTTCCCTGCCAGGAAACTACTGTGTTTGGAGCAGATACTCCAAAAGGACCAGCAGTTCCGTTTACAGTAACTATCATATTATCTGAAGCCGTTCCTCCACCAATCGGATGGTTATCTCTAACCGTTAAACGGAAATTAAGCGGACGGGCAACTGATGGTAATATTTCCCATTGAAAACCGTTGGCTCCTGTAAGAATATATGGTAATTGAGGAAAGATATGTATTGGGTTTGTTGTAGGTGAATAAGGTCTGAACATTGGACCTGTTGTAGCTGTTGCTGCAGGAAATGCAGAACCCGAAGTTCTGTTGTCTATTTGCTCCCAGCAATAACTAATAGTATCTGTGGCATCTCCATCCGCACCAACACCAGTTAAGGCAAATGGAGTAGATTTCGGGATAATGTAATCCGATCCGGCACTTGCTGTTGGAATTAAATTTCCCGTTTGAATTTGAGTGGCACAAGAGTTTCCTGTTCCAAAAATAGTATATGAGGTAACCTGCTCAATGCTTTTAGCATGAAAGTTATCAATACTGTGAGGTGCCACATCAGTAGATCCTGTGATGCCTGCATAGCCCATTATAGTTATACCACTTCCTGGCTCAACATTCACTCCGGTTCCTTCTGTTTGAAATGAAAACGTGTGATTTGCTCCCATTTGATGGCCCATTTCATGTGTCATATAATCAATTACATAATAGTCTAATAGTGAAGGGTTACTGTAAACAGTCCAACCAAGTCCTTTTGAACCATTAGAACAAACGCATCCAATACATCCTGCGTTACCATTGTCGTTTCCTTTACTTTCAGTATGTCCAATATCATAATTCGCATTTCCAACTCTGTTGTTTATAGAAGTCTGACATGCGGTGTTAGATGGACTGGATGGATTTGCAATCGGATCTGAAGCAGCTACTAAGAAGATAATCGTATCGTTATTAGGAATGAGCACCAATCTTACAGAGAAGTCTCTCTCAAAAACACCGTTAGCTCTGGTCATTTGAGCATTTTGTGCAATTAATACTCTCGCTTTCTTTTGTGCATCTGTTACATCGGCAGGTAATACAAAGTGCAGTGAAAACTCTGCACCCGACTGAAGCGCTAAACGAAAAGTGCGCAATATAGGTTGACTGGCATCGCCTGGTCTGGCTAAAGTAGTTGCTGTATTTGTAGAAAATGCATCAGTTAAACAATTAAATCTTCTGTGAACATCAAAATGATCACGTGAAGAAACTCTGTAAAAATTGCCATTGATATGATCGATATATATGGTAGGTCTGTTGCCCGACATGATCATCGCATTTGTTCCTTCGCTTGACACGTCAAATCTTACTACAGCAGAAGGATCTTGAATTCCTTTACCTGTATATGAGCTGATACCAGGGTATTTGGCAGCTAGTTCGGGAGCCATTACTGGAGTTTCTAAAACCTTAAACTGCTCAGTATTTCCATTAGTTGTTGGAAAAGTGACAATTAAGTTAGAGCGGGAAAAATCTGAAGTTCTTTCAGAAGGAGCTCCAATCATGCTTGCGATAAAAGCACTATTGTTAAGTTCGTAAATCTGATAAACAGTTG
>CALQSB010000066.1 GCA_943333125.1 Chitinophaga pinensis | reverse complement strand
TGGAAAATCCACGCAAATTGACCCCCTAAATCCATTTGAAACTGACCCCCTCATTCCATTTCAAATTGACCCCCTGATTCCGGCTGAAATTGACCCCCTAAAAATTGGATAAATAAACAGTTGTTTTTGTAGCATAAAAGACGGATGTTTTTGGCAAAACAATCCAGATAATTTATGCCGAACAAACCAATTGAAATGTATAAAATCAGACAAATCTTACGTCTTTATGCCGGGGGCAAAGGCAGTAAATTTATCAGCAAAACCACCGGAGTTGCTCGCAATACGGTTAAGAAGTATCTTATTCAATTTGCATCCCTCAGGCTTACCATCGAGGATATAGAAAAGATGAGTGATGGCAAATTGGCTTCTGCTTTTTTACTGGAGAAGCCAAAAGTAGAAAGTGATAGAAGTGCTGAATTATCTGCCTTGTTGCCAGAGTTGGCTGCTATGCTGCGCAAGCGCGGCGTTAACAAACAAATGGTTTACGAGCATTATGCTAAGCTATGTCCCAACGGATTAAAGCACTCTGCTTTTGGAGTCAGGTTGAACGCATATATTGGGATGGTAAAGCCTTCTATGCGTGTGCCACACAAGGTTGGCGATAAACTCTTCATTGATTTTACGGGCAAGAAATTACAAATCGTAGATAAAGACACTGGAGAGATGGTGGATGTTGAAGTTTTTGTAGCGATTCTTGGTTGTAGCCAGTTGACGTTTGTGATGGCAGTGGAATCACAGAAGAAGGAAGATTTTATGCTGGCTTGTGAATCTGCGCTTCATTTTTATGGTGGTGTTCCGGAAGCGATTGTTCCTGATAATTTAAAATCGGCGGTTAAAAAAGCGAGTAGATACGAAGCTGAACTCAATGATAGTTTTGCTGCATTTGCAGAGCATTACAATACTTATATTTTTCCAACAAGGGTATACAAGCCTAAAGATAAAGCCTTGGTGGAAGGGGCTGTAAAAATCATTTACTCTACTATTTTTTCTAAGATAGACGACAAGGTATATACAAGTCTGGAAGAGCTTAATAAAGACATACTGGTTTATCTGGAAGCGCACAACAACGCACTATTAACCGAATGTGATTACAGCAGAAGGCAGCAGTTCGAAGACCTTGAGAAGAATGTTCTCAGGCCTTTAAATAAATATCCCTTCGACCCCATGACGACCAAAACAGCAACGGTTGGCAAGACGGGTTTTGTAACCATTGACCATCGGTATTATAGCGTTCCATACAAATTTATTGGTAAGAAAATCAAGGTGATGTACAACCGTACAAAAGTAGAAGCCTATGATGAACACGAGATTATTGCTGTTCATGTTCGTGAGTATGGTAAAGAAAAATACATACAACAAGATGAGCATCTGGCTTCGTGGCATAGATACCCAACGGAGTGGAATCCTGAAAAATTTATTGCAGACGCTTTGCAAATAGACACTTCTGTTGCGGACTATATTAAAAAAGTATTGGCTCGCAATGAATACCCGGAGAAAAACTACCGAGCCTGTCAAGGTATTTTAAATTATAAAAAACGTGTGGGCGATGTAAGGCTTATCAATGCTTGCAAACGAGCAAACAGCTTTAATGTGTACAATTTTGGAATGATTGAACGCATACTAATATCAAAAGCGGACTTCTTCCCACTTGAAGAAGATAAACCTTCAAACACAGAGCCCACAATGCCTCAGCATGAAAACATCCGTGGCGGAGACTATTACCAATAAATACAAAACCTCATTATTAACCAACTAATAAAAATCAAAAACGATGAACAAAGAAAGTTTAGAAAAGATGAACCGAATGCGACTATTGGGAATGCATCTTGCCTTCAAGACTTGCATTGATGCTAATCAAACTGAAGCCTTTACCAATGACGAGCTGGTGCACCACTTAGTGCAAAGTGAATGGGACGATAGGCAACACCGGGCTGTTCAAAGAAACCTCAAGAACGCCAACTTCCGTTATAATGCAAGTCTTGAACAACTGGATTACTCGGAAGAAAGAGGTCTTGATAAAAACCAGGTACAACGCTTGTCAACCTGTGACTTTATTAAAAAGGGCGAAGATTTATTTATTACTGGAAGCACTGGAACCGGTAAAAGTTTTTTGGCATCTGCTATTGGACAACAGGGCTGCTTACTCGGCCTCAAGGTGCTGTACACAAATGTGGCTAAACTTATGTCATATCTGAAAATGGCAAAGGCCGATGGTACTCACTTGAAAGAACTCGCAAGAATAGAAAAACAAGACGCTCTGATATTAGATGACTTTGGAGTGCAACCACTTGATAACCAAAGTCGGTCATTGTTATTGGATATTATCGAAGACCGTCATGGTAAACGAACTACCATTATCACTTCTCAGGTTCCGGTAAAAAACTGGCACGAAGTGATAGGTGAAAAAACACTAGCGGATGCAATTCTGGATCGTATTGTTCATCAATCCATCAGAATAGAACTTTACGGAGAATCGCTGCGAAAAAAACTAAAACCAAAATCAGAAAAAACAGAAACAACATTGTAAACAAATCGTAATATAAATTATCTTATTTTTGTTCTGCAAAACACGAGTTCTTTATCACATTTTTAGCCCCCTTTTTTAAGGCCCCAATTATGAGGTTTTTGAAATCGTTTTTTAGGGGGTCAATTTGAAACGGAATGAGGGGGTCAGTTTAGCCGGATTTTACATACAAACTAGCCCACGGTTTAAAACATGGGCTAGCAAATTCAATCTTTTCAACCTAATACTTCACCACCCTCACCGTCTTTACCTTATTTCCCAGACAGACCTCCAAAATATACACTCCGGCTTTTAATTCATTACCGAATACAATGGTTTCATTCGAATTGAAAGTTAATGTTTTAATGAGTCTTCCCTGTATATCTATAACCCGCGCTTTAACCGTTTGCGATAGTTCGGATGACTTCACAAATAATTGAAAAGTACTTGTCGTTGGATTGGGATAAACCAATACCTCCATCAACTTCTCCGTCATAGTTATCATTGGATAACCCATTTTTGATGTTGGTAAGGTTGCACAACCAGTAGTTACCAGCTTCAACACCTTCTTCGCACCCGCGCAACCGTTAGTTCCTACGGCCTGTACATAAATGCTGTCATTCGGTCCTGCAGTAATGTAACGAACTTTAATTTTCAATCCGTTACTTCCGCTGTCAATAACAGCACCTGAAGGTAATGTCCATAAATAAGAAACTGCACCGGTTACTGCTGATGTTGTGTATCTCGAACTAGTTAATGTTCCTACTATCGAGCATATACTTGTAGTGCCAGTTAATGTTGCAGATGCCGTTAAAGTAGTTGCAGCCACATTCGATAATTTCTGAGCTTTTGCTGCACTGATTCCACAGCCCGATGTGTATCTTACTCTAATGCTATCATTTGCTCCTGCAACAGCATTGTTTGTAAATTTCAATCTGATATATCTGGCATTCGCTCCGTTCAAATCACCCGAATCCAAGGAGGCTGATGTGGCTACTGCAGAACCCGTTGGCAAACTCCATTCGTAACCTGTTGCAGCCATTGCTGTTGTTGTTGCAAGTGGAAGTGCAGGTGCCGCATAACGATAAACTCTTGCACCGCATACATCGCTTACCAATGAAATCGAAATACTTGTGGGAGCTGTTGGAGCCGTTAAATTAGTATTGGTCAATTTTGCAGCCTTAACTAAACCATTCCCACATGAAGATAAATAATACGCCCTTACACTGTCTCCAACTGAAGCAGCATTATTATTTAGGAATTTTATTCTTATTATTCTACTATTAATTGTCCCTGAATCTATGATTGAAGTAGCAGCAAGAATTCCTGTAAACTCCCATTTATATCCTGTAGCCGCTGCATTGGTTGATGATGCTGTAGGAAGGACAGGCATGATATACCTATAAATTTTATTTCCACAAGCTGTAGCAGACACTGTATTTATGGTGATTGAACTAGGTGCTAAAGGGCCTTGGATTTTTGGAACCGAAAATTTGGTCACTCTAAAATTACTATACCCGCAATTACTACTGTATTGAGCTTTAATGCTATCTCCAACAAAAGTTGCGTTGTTATCTGTATATTTCAACACCATAATTCTCGAAGTCAAGCTTCCCGAATCAATTACACCATATATTGCCACATTTCCTGTTAGTGTCCAAAAATATCCTATAGCAGCACCATTCGATGCAGTAGCAGTTGGCATTAATGGCATAATGCAACGATATGTTCTTTGTCCACAAATATTTGTGATGAGTGGTGTTATTGTTATTGATGTAGGAGCTACCGGTACATTCAAAGCACTTACATTTATTTTCAAGGATTTATTTGCACTGTACCCACATGCAGAAGCATACTTCACGTAAATACTATCAACAGCAAGAGAAGCATTATTACTTACATATTTAACCACAATTATTTGAGAGGTATATGTTCCAGAATCCAATTGGGCTAATAATGGGGTTGGACTAGTAAACGACCATAAATATCCAGTTGCTGCTGCAATATTCCCGGTACCTGCTGGTAAATTAGGCGCGGTGTACCTATATTTTCTTTCTCCACAAACATTCGTAATTAGCGCTGTTGAGATGATGCTTGATGGAGGCAATGGAACACTCAATAATGTGTTGATTAATACAGCACTTTTGTACGGACTAAATCCGCAGTTATTATATGCACTAACTTTTATACTATCGGTATTGAAAGCCGCATTATTACTAAAATATTTTAATCGAATTATCCTAGAAACATTTATATCACCTGAATCAACTACCACTGTAGAAACTCCTCCACAAGAAGTTGGAATAATCCATTTATACCCTTGAGCATTAATGGTTATTGATGCTGTATAACGATAAACTCTAGCGAAGCAAGTATTGTTAACAAGCGTTTGTGTTATGGATGATGGCGCTGTTGGAGGGTTGCCATTTATTATTGTAAGATGAAGCGTAATGATAGAATCGCAACCTGCTGCATTAATAAGCGTATCATCAAAATATCCTGATGATGAAATACTCATCCCATTCCACTGATAAGGTAGCTGACTTGTACAAACTGTTGTATGAACGGTATCTCTGCTAACAGATAAAACAGTTACTGAAGCAGAACTTGATAAATAATCAGGATATGCACTACAACCGTCAATCGTATGAAGCTCTTGTAGTATATAATTTGTAGTGAAATCTGGATTCACCACGATTTGAATTGGATTTGTAGCACCATAAAATTGAATAGAATCATTTATTGTTCCAAACCAAGGACCTTGTCCGGTAACGTTCAAGGTTAATACTACAGAATCTCCCGAACAAATAATAGAATTTCCAGATAAAAAACCTGTTGGTAGCGGAATTGCCGTTATGCTAATACTAGAACTGTTTGCAGATCCAAATGAATTATATGGCGTAACGCTTACACCAACTATATTATCAAATATCTGAATGGTAATTGAATTGGTATTTGTTCCACTAATAATATTTGCATTGCCATTGATTGTCCAATTGTATCCTGTTGCAAAATTTACTGGATTGATTGCAATTTGTACCGTATCTCCAAAGCACACTAAAGTATCCGCATGAATAATACCTGCATCTTCAGGCAAGATGCCACTACTTACAACCAATGTTGCCGCGTTACTGATTGCTTGGCAATAACCCGATTTCATAACACATCGATAATGTGCATTATTTAAAGATACAGGTGCATTACTAACCGTTAAAACAGAAGTGTTTACGCCGCTATAATTGTTGTTATTGATTAAGTTTACAAAGATTCCGCTTGAGTCTATTTGCCATTGATATAGAGGGAATGAGCTGGTTGAAGAAACTGAAAACTGCGCATTTCCACCCAAAGAAATAGAAACACCAATTGGCTGACTTGTTACACTCATTGGCTGACTTGTCCATCCTACTGCCATCTGAACTGCAGCTTGAGCATTCAAACGCCCTGCACCAATTAGTCCAATGTAAGTAGGGTTTAATGAATCGATATTTACTGAAGATATTTTTAAAATGGTATCAATATCTTTCCGACTTAAACAGGGGTTAACACTTAGCATCAAACCAACAGTACCACTAACAATAGGCGCTGCATAACTTGTGCCTGAACTATTAAGATACCAATTTTCAGCCGGGGTTACCGCTACATCGTATCCAGGTGCACTTAAGTCTACCTTATCATTGTGTTGATGTGTAGATGTAGGGTCATTTAAAATCTTCATGTGATTATCTAATGGACCAATACTTGTAACAGAAAAAACGTTATCAAATGCAGCAGGATAAACATATGCTGTTGGGTTTGAGCATGTTGTTCCATTACCTGCAGCTGCAACCAAAAAAGCGCCAACGCCGTATGCCTCATTAATGGCTTGTTCGGCATAATTGTTATAAAAACAACCTGCAGTCCAACTCATGTTGATTACCTTGTAACCTGCATAAGCTGCATTTAAAACCTCATTGTAACTCATTAAGTATAACGCAAGTTTGCAATTGTATCCAATAGAACTTAATCCATTATTGTTGTTTGTATTTCCAGCTGCTAATATAGCAACTGCAGTTCCATGTGTTGGTGTAGATGTGCCCGCGTTGATATAAGCACATTTACCCAACAATTCGGAATGGTTTGGACTATATGATTGGTCTGTAATTGCAACAACCACATTGGAATCACCTAGAGTAATATCCCAAGCCGACTGTGCATTGATTAAATTGAGCGCATAATTGTTAACTCCTTGAACAATATTATAATCATTCGGAGTGTGCAATGTATCATAGATTGGTGCAGGATAAATACCCGAAACGGCATGCACATAATTGGTAAGTGTTTGCTCGAGTTCATATTGATTTGAACTTGAAGTCAATTCATAAACCTTTTGAAGCATTTTATTTCTTGAGGATGGCAATGCTTGCGCACATGAAACAATATTTAGCGAATTAATGTAAATATTGAAAACAGAATCATTGGAGATTAATTGCCTATTTGTTGATTGATATGGCACATGGTTTTCGTTTACGATGGTAACCCAAACTTTAGAGGATTGTGAAAACACTTGAGGCAGAACAAAAATATTCAATAACAAAAAAAAGCAAACTGATTTTAGGTGTTTCATAAACAATAGTTTTAGCTCCCCAAACTACTTGTTTTTTTGTGACTTCAACTCAAAATCCCTATTTCTTTTGGAGCAAGTATTTATTATTTTTGGGGAAATCAAAATAGTTGAAATTGAAAAATAATCATAACGACTTGATTATCTTAATTTTAGTATTATTTAAAAAATATTGTTTCCGTTTATACCGACTGGATATCTGTAATGGTCCAATGAAATTGCCCCAAACAGCTATCACGTCGGCATTATACAAGAAAATAGTGGACTAAAATGTAATTCAAATTGGTATTAGATGCATTTTCATATTTAAATCAAGCTTACCTAATTGGCTGTTGGATATACTAATTATAGGTTATAATGAATTTGAGATAAGTCTTTTTGTCACTTACTTTCACGATACAAAACTTTAAAACCCTTATCAGTAAAGGTTTTGATAGGCGGGGTACAAATGGGATACAAAATTGGAAAGTAAGAGATAGACAATAGCAATATTCATTTAGTACCGAAATTCAGTTGATAAGAATTCCTTGACAACTGAGTATCAGGAACGGGCAAAGGCCAAAAGTAAACTGCAATCGCCCTTGTCAGCCGCTTTTACAGCTTTGAGATAGGCCGCACGGGTATTACCTTGACTGGATAGATTGACTTCGCCCTTAGAAAAACTTAAGGTAGCACCCCAGGTAAATACGGGTTGTTTGTAGATTTTCTGAATGATGATATCGGCCATCAGGCGACTATGCCTGCCATTGCCGTTTGGAAAGCAATGGATACTTACTATGCGATGCTTGAAACGCACAGCAATTTCATCGGGCGGGTAGGTTTTGTTTTCGTACCAATACTTAAAATCGTCCAGCAGGTATTTAAGGTCGGATGGTATCTGCCATTTGTCAACCCCAATATTCTTGTTGGTTTTCCGGAACTCACCTGCCCATGCCCATACATTGGAATACATGCGTTTGTGTACTGTTCGAATAAAATTTTCTGAAAAAATCACCTCCGATTTGAAAGAACGCCCCAGCGTCCACTGAATAGCATGTTCAATATTCTGTTGCTCAAACTCGTCTAACTCGCCACGGGTGGCGATGGTAGGAATGAGCAGTCCGTCTTTCTCTTCTTCATCTAAAGGAGTTTGGCCATCAATGTAGTCTAAATCTAATCCCATAAAATTTTAGGCATTTCGTTTTTAATGACCGCTGCCCTTTCATCTATTGCTTTTTTAATACGTCTGGCTGAATTGGCCTGGTCCTCTAATTTCATGGTATTGGATGTACGCATCACAATTTGTGTGGCAAGTTCCTTTGCCTTACGATTAATCAACGCGTCAAGTGAGCCATCTTTGGGAACAAAGCCATACACCAGTTCCATATCCAACGCATTAGCGGCCTCTCTGAGGGTTTTGATAGTGACAGCACCATCTTTTTCCCTGCGTTCAATATCTGTAATACTTTGCTTAGTGATTGATATTTTATTACCTAATTGCTGTAATGACATGCCTAATGCTTTACGTACAGCTTTTATCCAACCGATTGGCGGAGGGGTCATTTTTTTCATTGTTGCAACGACCTGCATTTTGCTGTTGAGTTGCTGTATCTGCAAAGAATTCTTTCCCATAATCGTAAGTTTTTAGACTGACTAAAAAAAAGTAAATGTAAGTATATAAACTGACAAATAAAAAATAAAGTAAGCTTATAAGTTGACTAATTAATAAAAATAGGAAGTATATAAGCTGACGTTTTTTATACAATGAGAAACAATTTTCTAAACTAATTGGCATTTTTGATTAACAACCAATACAAGTGATTTTTTCAGAAGGTAGTATAATTCAGCGCTTTTCGCAAATTATTTTTTTCCAGGACAGATCGAAATTTGTGATTTTCCATTTATTACCTATGTAATTTTCAATTAGTTACGATATTTGCCGATACAAAACTTTAAAACCCTTATCAGTAAAGGTTTTGATAGGCGGGGTAAAAATGAGGTACAGGAATAAAAAGTAAGGAATTGTCAAAACCAGCAAAAAATAACGAAGGCAAAAAATACTCCCGTTGGATGAACGAGGGCAATTTTTACGAATTTTTACGCTTGTCTAAAATAGGATTCAGTAGCAAAAAAACTTTCGTTTATATTTTTTGATTAAATCGTTCTTGAATTTCGCTTGCCCCCTTCATTATTTCTGAAAATATAGGCACATGGTGAGATGTCACAACATTTTTACCTAATTTATTTTCTTCCAAAGATTTTTCAATAAATGCAAAACTGGTTTCATGTAGTTGATTAAAATCTTGTACACTTATCAATTTACCATTATTCTTTATAACCAAAAAGTCAGATAGGCTTTTCCGGATTTGCCAACTATTGTGTAATTGAATGTGAGACCAGAGTGTTGAAAATATGATTTTAGTATCTCCTATAAATTCAGCATAATTATTAACTAAAAAAATATTCGACCGCAATTTTTCATACAAAGGATTCGATACTTCCTTCAAGTCAAAATGATAATATTCATGATTTCCCGGTATCCAAAATACTTTTTCATAATTATCGGCTACAAAATCAATAAAATCATTCGGCTTGTCATTTAATGCGAAAGGCAAGATATCTCCGGCAAGAATCAATATATCAGCAACAGGAATTAAAGGTTTTTTTTGGATATATCTCAAATTCTCTTTGAACTCCAAATGCAAGTCTGAGCAATATTGTACTTTTATTTTATTCATTTAATTAGAAGATATTAAATGTTAATATAGCAAACCAAACATCCACAAAGGCAATTCATTTCCAACAGGAAATTCCAAATCATCTTTAACCACCCACGCATTTTTTATTCCTGCAATCTGTTTTATTGATTTATCCTTACCTCCTACTTCAAAAGTATATTTATTATCAACTAAAAAGTCA
>CALQSB010000065.1 GCA_943333125.1 Chitinophaga pinensis | reverse complement strand
AATTTTATTTCCCGAAGGAATAATAAACAAACTTACTGCTGCCATCATTGCAATAATAGTATCATCAAGTTCAAGGATATTCTGGCAGGAGTTAATTACATCTTTAAAAATCCAAAGCAAAACAGTAATGGTAAAAATGATTGATACTCTTTTTTCGGGAGATGATAAAGGTCCTAATTTGCTTAATTCTTCTTCTATATATATTTTTCCGCTTTCACTATGTTTGATATGATTTGGGTACAACCATTTTACCAAAACCCAATAGAGCATAAACAGTAATATAATAGTCAATGGCGTAAATACTAACATCCAGTCCGTGAAGCCAATATTATAATTGAATTTAGTGGATATATAATTTACATAAGCCACATTAGGAGGTGTACCAATGATAGTGCCTAAAGCAAAGTTGGATGCATACGCAATAGACAACATAAGTGTGAGTGAAAAATTTTTGATATTATGCTGAGATTGATGATTGGTTTCAATTACATGAATTACCGACATAGCTATAGGAAACATCATCATGGTAGTAGCGGTATTGCTCAGCCACATACTTAAAAAACCTGTTGCCAGAATAAATCCAAGAATGATTCTGTTGCCGTTAGTTCCTGTTATTTTAATAATGCTTAAAGCCATTCTTTTATGCAGATTCCATTTCTCAATGGCAATACCCAGGAAGAAACCTCCCATAAATAAGAAGATGATGGAATCGGAATAAGATTTAGTTACCTCTTTTATGGATGAGATATTAAATAACGGGAATAAAATAATAGGCAATAAAGCAACTACGGGTAATGGTAATGCATCAAGCACCCACCAGGAAATCATCAACACCGCAATAGCCAACACGATATTGGCGTTGTGTGTCAATGCCATTGGATTAATTGAAATAAAAAGAATAAACAAAACGACTCCGGTAATTAATGCCAATTCTTTTTTATTGTATTCAAACCATTTTTTCATCATTCAGATTAAGGGGCTCAATGTAAAAAGAAATCACAGCATAAACTAAAATGAAAATCATTTTCAAAACAAAATATTAATTGCATCCTAAAAACGAAATACTAATTTTGTATCATGTTCAGAATATTACCGTTTATAATACTGGTATGTTGCACTCCTGCTTTTGCCCAGCGAAAACTGGAAACCCAAAGAACACCCATTCCTCCTAAGATTGATGGCCGCATTACAGAAAGCAATTGGAACATGGTTGCACCTGCCGATGAATTCATTACAAGCTCTCCCGATTATGGAAAGCCTGCAAGCAAAAAAACACAGGTCTGGGTTTTATATGATGATGAAGCTATTTATGTGGCAGCAAAACTTTTTGATAATCCTAAAGAAATAAAAAAACAGCTGACAGCAAGAGATAAAGAGCAAAGACAGAACGTGGATTTTTTCAGCGTTTATTTTGATACTTATAATGATCATCAAAACGCATTTCAATTTACGGTTACCAGTAGAAACGTACAATCTGATGCACGCATTTCTCAAACGGCTGAATTTGATTACAGTTGGGATGCAGTTTGGGAAAGCAATGTGAAATTTGTTGAAGACGGCTGGGTGCTTGAAATGAAAATTCCATATATCTCACTACGTTTTTCAAAGTTTGAGCTTCAACATTGGGGCATCAATTTCAACAGATTCACCAGAAAGAACAATGAAAGCTGTTATTGGAATCCTTTCAATCCTAATATTGATGGTTTTGTCAATCAGTTTGGCAACCTTGAAGGTGTAAATCATATTAAGCCACCATTAAGACTTTCATTTCTTCCCTACATCAGTACTGGTTATAGAAGCACACCCACTTCCAATGGACGCGAAAATGAATGGTTGCGTAGCGGCGGAATGGATGTAAAATGGGGTGTGAATGAAAGCTTTACTTTGGATGCTACATTGGTACCCGATTTCGGCCAAGTGATATCCGACAACAACGTACTCAACCTTTCGCCTTATGAAGTTCGTTTCCAAGAGAACAGACCATTTTTTACCGAAGGAACCGAACTCTTCAATAAAGCAGGCTTGTTTTACAGCAGAAGAATCGGATTGACGCCCGATGGTTATTATGATGTTAATGATTTAGCAGCATCCGACAGCAACATCAACATTGTGAACAATCCAGGGGTTACTCAATTAATCAATGCGGTAAAATTTTCGGGACGCAACAAAAAAAATATAGGTATCGGAGTTTTCAATGCAGTTAGCGCACCTATGTATGCAACAGTTAGAGACAATAGAACTGGCTCCACACAGAAAATACAAACAGCACCATTGACCAATTATAATGTATTTGTTTTAGATAAGGCATTAAAAGGAAGGTCTTCTATTACCTTTACCAATACAAACGTAATTAGAAGCGGCAGCTCACACGATGCCAACGTATCTGCACTTGACTTTTCATTTTATGATAAAAAGAATATCTATGCGTTGTCTGGCACTGCACGTTACAGCATAATTAGAGGCGACCTAGATGAAAATGGATACAATGCTCAATTGAGTGTGAAAAAAGTAAGTGGCAAGTTTCAGTTTGAAATTGGACAGAACATAGAGTCCGAACATTATAATCCTAATGATCTTGGATATTTACAAGCGCCCAACGAATTTAGTACCAGCGCTTCTTTTGCCTATAAGCAACTGACACCAACAAAACATTTTTTAACATACGTGTATTCTCTAAGTATAGATAATAGCTACCTGTACACGCCTATGAAATGGAGTGATTTTAGAGTCGGTGGTAGTGCATTTTTCTTTTTCAAAAATTTCTGGGACCTCACACTTATGTTTGAATCCAAGCCGGTATGGCAACATGATTATTTCGAATTGAGAACGCCAGGCAAGATGGTGAGAATGATGCCATGGCAATATTTCGGTATCAGCGGAAGTTCGGATAGCCGTAAACGTTTTTTTGCTGGATTTGATGTGGGTTACGCGAACACTAATGCTTTCAAAAATTCAGCATTCTATAGGGGCGATTTCAATATACGTTATCGATTTAGCGACAGACTGAGCATGGAACTTCAATCTGGCGGAAGTGTTGATAAAGGTAACGTCGGTTATGCCTTTCAACGTGAATCTAACGGAGATCCCATTATTGGCCGGAGAGATGTGAACCAATTTACGAATGTACTTTCCGGCATGATTAACTTCACACCAAGGATGTTTCTGACTTTGAGAGCCAGACATTACTGGAGCCATGTAAATTATAGTCAGTTTTATAATGTGGATGAAAACGGATATTGGATAGAAAGACCGTTTATTGCTGGCAACGACGACAACTACAATGCGTACAATCTGGATATGTTTTACACCTGGGACTTCATGTATGGAAGTCGTTTTATATTGGGATGGAAAAACTGGTTGCCAGGCGACGCAGCAGTTGATGGAAGTGCAAATCCTGGATATTTAAAAAATATGAGACAGGTTTTATCAAAACCTCAAGGCAGAGAGCTCACTGCTAGATTGATTTACTTCCTAGATCATAGAAAATTGAAGAGAACAAAGCATGCTGTAACACTATAATGCCTCAGCTTTTCTTACCTTTACACTCGAAAAAATAAGGAATATCATGAGCGAAACAGTAATACCGGCACCATTAACCGCCAAAGATTTTGCAACCGATCAGGAAGTGCGCTGGTGCCCCGGTTGTGGAGATTATTCAATATTGGCACAAGTACAGAAAGTGATGCCAACATTGGGCATTCCGAGAGAGAATATCGTTATCATTTCGGGGATTGGTTGTAGTAGTCGTTTTCCTTATTACATGAACACGTATGGCATGCACAGTATTCACGGACGTGCAACTGCTGTGGCGAGTGGATTAAAAGCAGCCAGACCAGAATTGAGTGTTTGGATTGTAACTGGAGATGGCGATAGTTTGAGTATCGGTGGTAATCATACGATTCATTTATTGAGAAGAAATTTTGATGTGAATGTGTTGATGTTCAACAACCAGATTTATGGTTTGACGAAAGGACAATATTCACCTACGTCTGAAGAACATAAAATTACCAAGAGCACACCTTTTGGAAGTATTGATCATCCTTTCAATCCATTGGCGCTTGCAATGGGTGCAGACGGAAGTTTCATAGCTCGTTCTATGGATCGTGACCCTAAACATTTGCAGGCGATGTTGCTCAGAGCCAACGCACATAAAGGAACTTCATTTTTAGAAATCTATCAGAACTGCAATATTTTCAATGATGGTGCTTTTGAAGTGTTTACCGAAAAAGGATCCAAAATGGAAGAAGCTCTTTTCTTAGAGCAAGGTAAACCGTTAGTTTTTGGTGCCAATCAAAACAAGGGAATCAAACTTGATGGATTTAAACCTGTAGTGGTGGAATTAAATGAAACTGTTTCTGTAAATGATCTTTGGATACACGATGAAAGAGATTTTTACAAAGCACAAATTTTAGTTAGAATGTTTGATGATCCAAATTTACAAGGTCATCTTCCAAGGCCTTTCGGTGTTTTTTATCAAACGGAAAGAGCTTGCTACGAAGATATCATGACCATGCAAATTGAAGAACTTATTGTTCAGAAAGGCAAAGGTGATTTGGATAAATTGCTGAGAGGGAGTGAGACATGGACGATAGGGTAGCCTCCCCTGGCCCCTCCGAAGGAGGGGGATAGTAATGCGAGGAGTTTGGAGGATTTTTTAGCAGATTTATATATCGTTAATAGTGTGATTACTTTTATATCGTGACTTTAAGGATGTGAGAAAAATTGATTCAATTTATACATAAAATTCCATCATCATGATACGTTATAAACTTCTTTTTGCCTTTTTATTATTTTCTCTCAATTCTTTTTCTCAAGAATCTTCCATAAATAATGATTCTTATGTCGCAGAAGATAGTGTTGTAATAAACACAAAAGATGGCGGAACAATCTGCATGCTGGTTATTAGAAACAACACCATCAAACAACCTTGCATTTTATGGTATGATATTTATGCAGACTCAAGTTTGGCTTTAAAAGAAGGAGGAAAAGCCATTGCGGCCATGTCTGGATATGCATTTGTCATGGCTAATACCAGAGGAAAAAAATGCAGTATCAACGATATTAATCCTTTTGAAAAAGATGCTGATGATGCTTACTATATTATAGATTGGATTAGTAAGCAACCTTGGTGTAATGGAAAGGTTGGAATGACAGGAGGCAGCTATCTTGGTTTCAGCCAGTGGGCGACAGTAAAGCATTTACATCCTTCTCTTAAAACAATTGTTCCTCAAGTGTCTGTTGGCGCTGGAATTGATTACCCAATGCAGAATGGAGTTTTTATGAGTTATATGTTGCGTTGGATACATTTTGTAACCAATAACAAACTAACAGATTTTAAAACATTTGTTGACACTACTTCTTGGAATGCAACTTTGAGAAAATGGTACTCTGGCGGATATTCATTTGGCTTATTAGATAGCCTGGAAGGCAAACCCAATAAGATTTTCAGACGATGGTTGTCTCATCCTTTATACGATGATTACTGGAAGAAGATGACTCCTCAGCAATCTGAATTCTCGAAAATTAATATTCCAATACTTACAATTACAGGTTACTGGGACGATGATCAGCTTGGAGCGATGTATTATTATAACCAATTTAAAAAATATAATCCTAACGGGGAACATTATTTGTTGATTGGTCCTTATGATCATACAAATGCACAAGGTTATGTGAAAGATACCATACTTGGGCTTGTTACCGATAGTGCTGCAAAAAACTATTCAGGTGAAATGGTTTTTAAGTGGTTTGATTATATTTTGAAAGACAGCAGTAAGCCTGAGCTCATAAAGGATAAGGTAAATTTTGAAATGACAGGAGAAAACAAATGGTATCATGTTTCTTCTCTTGAAAAAATGAGTAATGCTTCGCTTAAATTTTATTTGGATGATGGTAAACTGATTCAAACAAAGCCATCTTTCGTCAAATATCATTCTCAGCAGGTTGATTTGAAAAAAAGAGATTTTATAAAACTATCAGGAGAAGATCTAGCAGCATTTCCAACAATTGTAATGGACAGTATTGTTAAAAATCCAGATGTGCTTTATTATTACACCATGCCATTGGAAAAAGATTTATTACTAAGTGGAAACTTTACATCAGATTTGACATTTATGATCAATAAAAAAGATGTCGATTTTGTATTGGACCTTTATGAACAAACTTCTGATGGAAAAATAATAGGGTTGAGTGAAACCATGCAAAGAGCGAGTATGATACAAGATAAATCAGTAAGGCATTTGCTCCAACCAAGCAAACTGCTGCATCTTAAAATTGACAAAACTTTCATCATGTGTAAAAAAATAAACAAGGGCAGTCGACTTGTTTTTGGTATCGGTGTAAATAATAGTCCTGCCTGGCAAATCAACTATGGCACCGGCGGTGATGTTAGTCGAGAAGACATTAAAGATGCAAAGACACCTTTTGTAATCAAATGGAGTAATGAGAGCGCTGTGACATTTAAAATAATAAAATAGAGTTTGCTTTTTTAAAAATTACAGTAAAATTAAAGATGAAGAATTCTATTTCTGCCAGAAACATTCTTATTGCGGGATCCACTGGTATGGTGGGTTCGCATTTGCTGGAGATTTGTCAGCAATCGGAAGATGTCGATACCATTTATATACTTTCAAGAAAGCCATCTAACATTCAGCATAAAAAAATAAGAGAAATAATTGTGAATGATTTTTTGAATTATGATAAAATCATTCCAATGATTAAGGATATTGATGTGGTGTTTTATTGTGTTGGCGTTTATACGGGAGCGGTAAATAGAGATAATTTCAGAACCATCACCATTGATTATCCAGTTGCATTGGCTAAAGCGGTTTATACACACTCGCCAGCTTCCAAATTTATCTTACTTAGTGGTGCTGGTGCTGATAGAACAGAGAAAAGTAAGGTGATGTTTGCCAAAGACAAAGGCATTGCAGAAAATAAACTCTTCGACATTTACGGTAACCAATTTCATAGTGCTCGTCCGGGATATATTTATCCGGTTATCAAAAGGAAAGAACCGAATCTCAGTTACGCTTTCTTCAGAATGATGTATCCAATAATAAAACTATTGGGTAAGAAGTATAGCATCACGTCACTTGAATTGGCAAAGGCTATTTTTGTGATTGGAATGACACAACAAGATCAAATTATTTTTGAAAATAATGAACTGAAGGAGCTTGAGAAGGAAGGGATTTAAATTCTGTTATAAAATTGTGTTGCATAATTTATTCTTTAATAAAAAACAAGGACTCTTTCTAAGCACCCAAAAGTTCAACTCAAAATGTATAAAGAGATAAAAAACCATAATTCAATAATTTCAACATCTCAAAGGTTAATTTAAAAAAATAAGGTAGCTTTTTAATTTTTTCTGATTATTTGATAGGTATACGTTAGTTTTACTTTTTTTAAAAAATTATCACAATAAGTCCCAACAATAAAAAATCAAAAATGAACAAACACATCCTTGCATTACTTTTTTTACTTTCAACCCTAACTGCATTTTCACAAGGCGATGGTCCGCATGCATATATGCTGATTCCAAAAGGGGTAACAGGTGTAAATGCGAAATGGCTGGATTTGAATCAAAATATAATGCCTCCCAATATTTTTACTCCAGGTGCAGACGTTACTGTGAATATTTTTCCTATTGCTTTGTTTCATACTTTTTCTTTGGGTGGAAGATATGCACAGGCATATTTTATGGTTAATCCGGGTTCTGTTACAGCAACCGCTACAAATGTGCCACCTGTTTTACCTATTCCTAATGGAAAGACATTAAGTGCAAATGGATTTTCAGATGGCTTTGCGGGTTTCAGAGTGGGATTGGCAGGAGCTCCTGCACTTAATGTTTCATCATTTTTAAAAGAAAAGATGCAGTTTTCAATATTTGCTGATGCCAGATTCTGGTATTCTGGTACGTATGATGCAAAAAAATTAGTGAATTTGGGTAGTAACAGAAGTACGTTTGAATTTTCATTGCCAATGTCTATTCCATTGAATAAAAATCGTGAAAGGGCCACCTGGCTTGAGGTTTCGCCTGCAATAGAATTTTTTACCCCCAACACCAATCCTTCAAGAGGAAATTTCGCTAAGAAAATTACCCAGGCGCCAATGTTTTTATTAGAAAATCATCTGTCGCATTATTTCAATAAAAAATTATGGGCTTCAGTAAGTTTGAGATTGAGTCAGGGAGGAACCACATCTTCTGATGGAAAAAAAGATGATAACCAAACGCAAATTCTCGGAACTGCTGCAGGCCTGGGTTATCAGCCGCTACCTTACTTAGGTATCAACGCAGATTACGGCACTTTAATTTATGGGTATAATGGAGCCAAGTCAGACATGCTTCGCGTAGCCATGACGTTTACTTATGCTAATATGAAAAAGAAGTAAATAATTTTAAAATAGAATAAATAAAAATTAAAAAATGAAAAAACTTATCAGATTGTCTTTTTTGTTATTGACAACACTTTTATCTGTATTAACCTTCGCCCAAAAAAGGCCTAATATCGTGGTGATTATGGTTGACGACGTACCTTATTTTGATCTTTCGTGTATGCATAGAGGTTTGGCTTGTTATCAGACGCCTAATATAGATAAAATTGCCAACGAGGGTTTGTTGATTTCTGATTATTACGCACAGCCCAGTTGTACTGCCGGAAGAGCTGCCTTTATAACCGGACAATATCCAATTCGTACGGGTTTAACTTCTGTTGGTCAACCTGGAGCAAAAGCCGGTCTGCAAAAAGAAGATCCTACATTGGCTGATTTATTAAAACCATTAGGGTATAAAACGGCACTTTTTGGTAAATGGCATTTAGGAGACAGAAATGAATATTTACCTACCGTTCATGGCTTTGATGAGTTTTATGGTTTTATGTATCATTTGAATATGATGGAAATGCCTGAAGAACCTGATTTTCCAAAAGACCCGAATTTTGAGGGCCGTCCAAGAAATATGGTTCATTCATGGGCAACCAATAAGTTTGACACTACAACAGAAGGCAGATGGGGTGTCGTAGGAAAGCAAAAAGTACAAGATGAAGGGCCTTTAACTATTGAAAGAATGGGAGATATTGATGAGGATTTCGGATCGGAAGCTGTAAAATGGATTGAAAAAAATAAAGATGAAAATTTCTTTTTATGGTTCAATCCATCAAGAATGCATCAAAAAATTCATGTGAGTAAAAAATGGCTTGGTAAATCGGGCATGAGTGAATATGCGGATGCGGTAATGCAAATGGACTATTTGGCTGGAACCATAATCGATAAACTCAAGGAATTGAATTTAGACGAAAACACCATTTTACTATTTACTTCAGACAATGGTGTAAACCTTGCTCATTGGCCTGAGGCAGGAACTGCAGGTTTCAGAGGTGAAAAAGGCACGACCTGGGATGGCGCTTTCAGAGTGCCGATGCTTATTAGATGGCCAGGTAAGATACCTACTGGAAAATACACAGGCGGATTAATGAGTAGTGAAGATTGGATTCCAACCTTAATGAATGCAGTTGGAGAACCTAATATTAAAACCGATTTGTTGAAAGGAAAAAATGGCTTCAAAGTGCATCTGGATGGATATAATCAAATGGACATGATTACAAAAAATGCAGCCACAAATCGTCATGAGTTTTTTTATTATTCAGAATCTGAATTAAATGCTATAAGAGTAGATCAATGGAAAATGCATTTGGCAACTAAAGATAGCTGGTTAGCAGCACCAACTAAAATGGATGGCGGATTATTGATTAATATAAAACTAGATCCATTTGAGCGTTCTCCAGGCACTTCCGGTCATTTCGACTGGATGACTGCAAGGACATGGGTAGGACCCCTGTTTTCACCATATATAGATTCTTTTCAAAAAAGTATGATTGCATTTCCACCACGTCAAAAAGGTTCGGGTGTAGGTGCTTCAACTTTATTTTCTTCACCTGCAGAATAAAACCAATAAAATATAATTTATTTAACGGTAATCAAGATTTGTTATTCATTCAATGTAATGGGTAACAAATCTTGATTTGTTATTTAATCCCCTTCCTCCAAAATCGTTTAAATCATCTGATTTTTTCCGCAGGTTTCTACATACTAAATTGGCGCTGATAATTTGCTTGGCACCAATGAAAAAAGAGACATTTTTAACCACGAGTCCACGAATTTATTTTGTGAGCATGGGGAATTAATTACCCCGAATTCGGGGTAATTAATTCTTCAATATTCATTTACATCTGCCTTACCCAAAAAGAAAAACACTCCAAATTTCAGTTTAAATAACCTTTTTATTTGCTCACCTTTTTATTTGCTTTGAATACAAATAAATTTAAAAATTGTATTGCCTATTAGTAACTTAAAAGTTACCTTTGTATGAATAAAATTAGAGAGGTTGTCGCCTATAAAAATCATTTTGAAGATTTTTTAAAATCACAACCGATAAAAATCCAAAATAAAATATTTAAAATAATTGAAGCCGTAGAAACGATT
>CALQSB010000064.1 GCA_943333125.1 Chitinophaga pinensis | reverse complement strand
TAAAAGTTTGTACTGTCTGCATGAATGGCTTCCCGAACCTGATCCACTTCTTCAACAAATCTGTTTAACGTCCACAGAGAAGTATCATTAGGTTGATCGCTATAATAAGAACCGAGTTGATCATACTCATAAAATTCAAATCCTTCCTGCGGAAAAAAACTTTCGAAGCATTCCATGTATTCGTGCGTCATTGCAGGCCCGCCGTGTAACAACAATATTTTTATTCTAGGATTATTGCCAAATCTTTTAGTCCAAACTTTGAATGTTCCTTTGTCTGTTTTAATAGGAATCATCTTCACTCCGGCAGTTTTCACACCAGTATCACCATGATTAAAATACTCTTTTACAGATGGTATATTATTGTCTATTTTATTTTCGGCATTTTCTTTACAGGAAATCAAAAATAGTAAAGCGATGAAAATGTATTTATTCATAACAGACATTATTAATTGATTTTTTTAAAAATTACTTTTTGTAAATTTTTTACTGAATAATTGGTAACCTCAGTGTTGATGCTCATGGTTTCTGTTTTTTTACCCGAAGCAATTTCGAAAATAATATCATTGCCTATCCATTCGTAAGATGACGTTAACAGAATTCCGGAAGTTTCAAAATTTGAGTAAAGCTTATTGCCGAAAGTATAGTTCATTAGTTCAACACCATCGCCTTCATCAGTGATATAAATTCCTTTTTGTTTGTCAACAACACGCAAATTATAATCTTTTGTAACCGGCATGGTGGTAGAGATGTATTCTGTTTTCCATTGCCAAACACTGTCTTTGATGATTGTCTTAATGGTAAGTTCTGTTGGCACAGAATCGACAATTTTATTTTCTTTCCAGATTAAGAGATTTCCTTTCCATTTTCCATCGCTGATTTTAATTTGTTGAGCGTATGTATTCAGGCAAAGAAAACTTAGCAGTATGGGAATGATTTTTTTCATATGCAATTTTTTAATTCAAAATTTAAAATTAAAAAGTCAAAAAATATGAATTCATTTTTTTAAATTTTCACTTTTGAATTTTTATTAATTACTCCAATATTCAAAACCCAACAATCTCGCCAGTTCTACTTTAGATTGACAAAGCTGGTATTCATATTGCAATTTACTGAAGGCAGCTTTTTCAACATTTGTGGCCGCTGCCGTTACATCTAAATAAGTGGCAACGCCATTGCGGTATCTTGATGCTGTAATTTGCTGGGCTTGCTTTGTAGCCTGCAATTGGCTTTCTGTATTGGCAATTCTTTCAACTGCGGAATTGATATCCAGCAGAGTCTGGTCTATATCTTTTTTATAACTACTTAATAAAGTTGTTTGCGACAATTGATTTTGTTTTACAAAACTTTCTTGCAGTTTTATCTGCTGTTTGGTTTTACCGAAATTATAGATGGGCAAGGCAAATGTAATGCCGGCGAGATAATTAAATCTGATATTATCAACTTCTGGAACATAACCATTTCTTACTCCTGTTGCCGCATTTAAAGACACTTTGGGTTTGTTGTTAAGCTTAACTATATCAACATCTTTTTGAGATGAAACGATTTTATCTTTTGCTAATTTGAATTCTGGATTATTAGCTTCAGCAATGCTGATTCCTGCGGTGGCTGTTTCCAAATCAAAATCAAAACTGTCACCATTCGATAATTTTGCGCCTGTAGTATATTCCAACAAATTCAATTGTTTGTTCAGATTATTATTCAAATCTATTTTTCTGTTTTCTTCTGCGTCTATATTTGACTGTAAGTTTAAGACATCAATTTGAAGCATATCGCCGTTTTTCATTTTATTTTCGGCCATTTGTTTGTTTTGTTTGAAGTATTCGATAACGCTATCCTGAATAACAATCGCTTTTTTGAAGTAAACAATATTATAGTAAATGGCAGCTATCTGATTAGCCAGTTGATTTTTTGCAATTTTTACATTGTCTTTTGAAATCTCAATATCAGCTTTTGCTTTATTGATATTTGATTTCAATCTACCAAAGTCCATTAATGTGTATGTAGTTCCCACAGCCGCCGCCAGGTTATTTACAGGGGCAAATTGAATTTCTCTTCCATTAATAGGAAAAGAAATCTTAGGCATTATATAATTATAGGAAGTACTGAAGCTGATATCAGGAGTTTTGTTTAACGCAGTCAGCGTTTTCTTTTCTTCGGCTGTTTTGACTGCATTTTCTACTTCCTGAATTTTTGGAAAAAAAGTAAACGATTGATTAATCAGTGTTTTTAGATCGGTGTTGATTTTCACTTGTTCAAATGAAAACGTTGCAAATAAAAAAGAGATAGCAAGGAGAAATATTTTTTTCATTATTTAAGTTTAAAAAAATTAATGTGATTCAGATGTTGCTTTCATGGCTATAGCTGTTTCCGCTGCTGATTTTTTCTTAACTCTAAGAAAAACAACCAATGGTAAAACTAAAAGAAAAAATATTCCAATCAATCTGAACGAATCAAGATAGCTTAAGTAGTAGGCTTGTTTATCAACAGCCATACTTATTGAAGCATATGCCTTTGTTGTTGCTCCGGCGACGTCGCCTGTTTTGGCAATAATTCCCTGAGAAATAGCAGTTACTCTTTCATTGAGCTGAAACGATCCGGCAGGTATAGCACTAACGAGATCGGTTCTATGCTGTGCAAATCTTGTGGCTACAAAATTATTAGCTACTGCAATACCAAATGCCCCACCCAATTGACGCACCATATTATTTAATGAAATCCCTGTGGGATAATCTTTCGGTTCCAGCCCCACAACAGCTTGATTTATCAGGGGTAACTGACAGAATGCAATTCCCACCGCACGAACGACCAGCGGCAAAAAGAAATCAGATTTGCCGACATCAGGACTAACGCTGGCGCTCATAAAAGCGTAAAGAGAAAACAAGAGATAGCCAATAATAATCAAAGGAATGGGTGTCACTCCTTTGCTCATCAACTTACCAATAATGGGCATTAAAATAACGGCACATAATGTGGGAAGCAGTAATGAATTTCCTGTTTCAAAAGCGGTAAAGCCGAGTACACGCTGAGCAAGTACCGGATAAATAAATACGGAAGTAAAAAGACCGAACCCGGCAACAAAAGTAAAAATAGTAGTAAAGCCTAAGTTTCGATTTCCCAGTAGCCGGATATTAACAGCAGGCTGTTTAATACTTAATTCATAAAATACAAAACTAATCAACCCTACTATTGCAATAACAGAACATATTCTTATAGATTCACTGTTGAGCCAGTCTTCGGATTGACCTCTTTCCAGTACATACTGCAGGCAACCAATACCTGCCATTAAAAGCAAAATACCGGTATAATCAATTTTTATTTTGTCTTTGTGTTTTCCTTCATTTGGTTTTTTGTCTACAAAATAAAACGTTAGTAAAGTTGCAGCTATACCTACCGGTATGTTTATCATAAATATTAAAGGCCATGATGAATGATCGATAATATAGCCTCCTAATGTTGGTCCTAACGTTGGACCAAGAACGATTCCCATTCCAAACAAACCTGCTGCAATTGGTCGATCTTTAGGTTCAAAAGCGTCGAATAATATTGACTGTGAGGTTGATAACAAAGCGCCTCCGCCGATACCCTGAACAAAGCGCCATCCGATAAGTTCAACCAGTGTATTTGATTGTCCGCACATATAAGACGCTACAGTGAAGATGATCATGGAAACGATATAGTAATTTTTTCTTCCGAAATAGGAAGCTAGAAAGCCGGTAAGAGGTATGATGATAACGTTTGCAATAGCATAAGAAGTGATTACCCAGCTGATATCTTCAATACTAACGCCAAGGCTGCCGCTCATTTCATTCAATGCCACATTTACTATCGAAGTATCAATCAGTTCCATAACGGCTGCGGTTACAGTAGTTAATACTATTATAGCCCTTGCAATTCCTTTTGGAGTAGTGGTCATCAGGCTTAATTAATTTCAGCTGTTACAAAAACACTTAATCCTGCACGTAAAATAGACTTGTATTTTTCAAGATCATTTATTTTTATTTTTACGGGTACGCGTTGTGTTACTTTCACAAAATTGCCGCTGGAATTGTCTGGAGGAAGTAAAGAAAACTTAGCACCAGTTGCATCGCTTATACTTTCAATAATTCCCGTTATTTTTTCATCAGGAAAAGCATCTATTCTTAATGTAACATTTTTGCCAACGTAAAGATTTTTTATCTGGTCTTCTTTAAAATTTGCGGTAACCCAAAATATGCTGTCATTTACAATTGCAAACAAAGGCGTTCCTGCCTGAACAAACTGACCAATGCTTATGTTTTTCTTTCCGATTTTTCCGTTAGTAGGAGCGTAAATTTTTGTGTATGATAATTTTAATTTTGTTTCATCAATTTTGGTGCTTTTTAAATTCAGCATGGCTTCGCTTTTTTTAACTAAAGATTGAAGAACAGGAATTTTACTTTCTGCTGCAGATAAATCATTTTGTGTGTTGCTGAATAATTTCTGTGTAGTTTCGAAATTGAATTTAGAATCGTCGAGTTGTTTTTGAGTAATGGCCTGATCGGCAAAAAGATTTTTATTTCGGGTATATTCATTTTGTGCTTGTTGCATTTTCACATTGGCCACGTCAATATTTCCTTTATTTACTTTCAAAGAAATCACAGCATTTTGAACCGCAGCTTTTGCATTAGCGATGTCTGCCTGCACTTGCGCGGAGTCGGCTTCCATTTCGGCCAGCTGGCTTTGAAGTTCGGCATCATCCAGCTCCAGCAGAAACTGATTATTGATTACACTATCGAAGTCCTGTACCTGCAAAGATTTTACATAACCGGAGGTACGGGGTAAAATCGGCGTGATTTGAGTTTCCACTTGAGCATTGTCGGTAGTTTCGTGGGTAAGGCTGAAATTGATTTTTTTGTAGCCGAAGTAGATGGCGATGACCATTACCACACTGAAAATTATTGGCTTGGGATTAAATTTCTTTTTCATTTTTAAATCTGACATATAAAATAGATATATTAATAATAGTAATTAAAAAAATAAGTAATAAAATAAATAAAAAAAACACCACCTCGAACAAGATTAAAAATTAAATCATAATAATATAACTTAACAAATCAAAACTGACAATTGTTTATGGACAGATGATTAAATTTCTATTCTATTCAAATTCAATGCTTTGTAATTTAGAAAGCTAGTGATAATGTGAAAAAGGACTCCATTTTTTTTCAAAGTTATTTTAAATTTTGAAGTAAATAAATAAACTTAATTCTCTGCCTAATATTAAAATGAATTATTATTTTAATCTCATTTTCAAAAAAAGTTAACGCTTTACATGTCTTGTTTAACAACTGAAAGCACCTCAATAAATACATAGTAAAAAATAACCTCTTTTATCATAAAAAAAAACGAAAAAAATCGTCATTTTAATTTAACAATTCTTATTGAAAATTAATACCTTAGGGACTTATTCGACAATCAATATCGTTGTTTAATAAAATACCGATTTCTTCCCCCTATTAATGCGATAATTTAAGTTTTAAATTTATCCTCTATAACCTATGATTTAAAAGTTAGTTTCTATAATGCTTGAAACTATTATTTTTAACTATTGCCTTTTTTATATTGAATGAAATTTAATAACAAAAATAACTTCAAGATTTTTAAAACAAAACCTGTTTTAAAACGCATGAATATTTTTTGTTTTTTTGACCAAAAAAACACATTCAAATCAACATTAGTTTTATTCTTCCTTTTAAATATTGGATTTGTATTTGGACAAACTACTGTAACTGTAGGTGGAGGTGCTACAGTAATGTGTCCTGCAACACCAACCGCAACATGGACGACAGTTCCTGCAGGAATTACCATTTCAAATTGGGTAAGAGGTTCTGGTGTTACATGCGCTTCGGCAGGGACAGCATTAAGCGGAAGTGGATTTAATACTGCAAGCGCTGTGGCTTCATTAGCTGTCAATGCTTATTATAGTTGCACAATCACAGCAGATGCTACTCACACTTTTACCTTAAATAATGTTGTTTGGTCCAGTGTTATAAGTTCTGGTACAAGTAATTTCGATGTTTATTATAGCAATAACGGAGGTCCAATTACGCCTTATGGCGCATCGGTTAATAGTACAGGTACTATTACAAATACTTTTACGAGTACGGTTAGTATAGCAGCAGGTACATCGTTAGTTTTATATTTGATTCCTTCTAGTACAACTGCTGCAGGAACTACAGTCAGATGGGCGAATGGTTCTACATTTAATTTGACTGTAACTTCAACATTAACCGAGTATCCCATAAGAGTTCCTTGGCAAACGATAAACAATCCTTGCAATGGCGTTTTTACTGATGGCGGTGGCAGTGCAGGTAATTATACTAATAGCGAAAAAGATACCATCACTTTTTGTGCTCCAGCCGGACAGTATTTGTATTTTGATTTTACAACTTTTAATACGGAACTAACTCTTGATGTTTTAAAAGTTTATAATGGTCCTACTCCAGCTTCACCACAAATAGGTAGTTATTCTGGTACAATATTACCAGGAACTATTGTATCAGCACTTGGGGGTTGTATCACATTTGTTTTTTCATCTGATATCTCATTAACTTACTCTGGCTGGGCAGCCAATATCACCTGTTCAACCACGCCGCCCCCACCTAATGACCTTTGTGTAAATGCACAACCAGTTACACCTGATGGAACTTGTGTAAATGGTACAACTATAAATGCTGGCGATAGTTGGTCGGGTAATCCGGGCTGTCAAACTGGAGCTGGAAATCATCCAGATGTTTGGTATTCATTTGTAGCAACAGGAATACAAGCGCAATTCAGTGTAAATACCAGCGGTACGTTTTCGGGAAATGCTGAACTAATATTGGTGAGTGGAACTTGTGGTGGAACCTTCACTCTTGTTGGAAGTCAATGTGGAACTTCACCAATTGCAGCAACATTTACAGGCTTAACAGTTGGAACCACCTATTATTACACAATTTCATCAACTCCATCTGGAACAACGGGTCCTTTTCAGGCATGCTTGACAACAACAACCCCACCGCCTCCTGCAAACAATGAGCCATGTGCGGCTACAGCTCTTCCTCCAGTTACAACTTCATGCACATTTACAAGTGGATCTACTGTCAGCGCAACAATAACAACCGGAGTGCCTGCACCATCATGTGTTGTTAACATAAGAAATGATGTTTGGTTTACAGCAATAGTTCCGCCTTCTGGAATATTGAACATTACCACACAATCAGGCACAATGACTGATGGAGTTATGGCTGCTTATACAGGAACTTGTAATTCGCTAATAGAAATCGCATGTAACGATAACCTCACGGGGATGCCACAAATCTCTCTTACAGGATTAACACCTTTAGCAACTATATGGATCAGAGTTTGGGGTTATTCCGCAACTGGAGAGGGAACTTTTGGTATTTGCGCCACAATTCCATCACCACCTGCTCCCCAACAAGATTGCCCATCAGCATTCCCCATTTGTAGTAATATATATAATCAAACCGTATCATATACAGGTACAGGTGCAATCCCAAATGAAATTAACCCGGCTAATAGCTGTCTTGGCAATGGAGAAAGAGCTGATGTTTGGTACACCTTCACAGTTCAAAACTCAGGTAATTTAAGTTTTGCAATAACTCCGGTTAATGCGGCAGATGACTACGACTGGGCTGTATTCAATTTAACCAATGCAACTTGTTCAGATATTTATTCAAATGCTGCATTAAATGTAAGTTGTAATTTTTCTTCAACACCTGGAACAACAGGTCCAACAGGAGGATCGACCCTTAATAGTCAAGGCGCAGGTGGTACACCTTTCAATGCTACGATTCCAGTTGTTGCTGGACAAACGTATGTGATTAATGTTAGTAATTTTTCACAAACATCTAGTGGTTACACAATTGATTTAAGTAACACAACGGCAACGATTTTTGATAATGTACCTCCCAGACTTACACTTGCAACGACTCAAACATCTTGTAGTGGAAATCAACTTACGTTGTCAATTTCAGAAAATATTCTTTGCAGCACATTGGATAATGGTGATTTTACGATAACAGGACCCGGCGGTCCATACACAGTTACTAACGTTGCCTCGCCAAATTGTAGTATTGGAGGTTTGAACACCAATACTGCAGTGTTGACAATAACACCAAGCATTTCAGTTCAGGGTAATTACACTGTATGTTTATCAGGTTCTTCTGTAAGTGATTTGTGTAATAATGTTGGAGTAGTTGGAGCAACGAGCTGTATTCCATTTACAATTGCTTTGCCTCCAGCTCCTGTAACAACACCGGTTAGTTATTGTCAAAATCAGGTTGCAGTTCCATTAACAGCAACATCAACAGCAACTGCACCATTTAATTTTTCAGAAAACTTTGAAGGAACATTTCCGCCATTCGGCTGGACAAATACCCTCGTCGGTCCTGGAAATTCATGGACTCAAGGTTCTACATATGCTTGTGTGGGGTCAAGTTCGATGCAGTATTCATATAATTTATCTAATGCTGCAAATGCATGGATGATATCGCCAGCTCAGGCTTTAGTTGCAGGAGTAACGTATACTTTAAGTTTTGATTATAAAGCCTGGGGTAGTACAATCTCACCTGAACAATTAAAAGTTACAGTTGGAACTGCAAATACTGTTGCCGCTCAAACTACTGTTTTACTTGATTTGACATCAATCAGCAATACAACTTGTAATACAGCCACAGTAACGTTTACGCCTACCGTTAGTGGTAATTATTATTTTGGTTTTAATTGTCATTCTATTGCTAATGCATGGTATCTAGGTGTTGACAATGTACGAATAACTGCAAATACACCCGCAACATTAAATTGGTACACGACAGCAACAGGCGGAACGGCAACGACTACAGCGCCAACGCCGTCAACCACAACAATAGGAACCACAACATATTGGGTAAGTCAGATTGTGAATGGTTGTGAAAGTGTTCGAGTACCCATAACAGTTACAGTTACTTCAGGTTCGGCACCGACATTTAATCCATTGCCAACAACGATATGTAGTGGAGCAACGGTGCCATTATTACCCACAATATCAACCAATGGAATTACAGGAACCTGGACACCTTCAACTATAAGCAATACTACTACTGGTACATATACATTTACACCAACTACTGCAGGGGCTTGTTTAACTCCACTTTCTTATACGATTACGGTTTACGACCATCCTGTCATTTATCCTCATGGTACCAACCCAAGTTGTAACCTTCCTCCATGTAATGGAAGCGCAACAGTTGATGTAGTTGGAGGCTTAGCACCTTATACATATAGTTGGAGTAATGGAGGTACAACACAAACTATTAATAATCTATGTGCGGGTACATATGATATAATAGTAACTGATGGTCATGGTTGTACTTCAAGTGCATTTTCTCCGGTAACTAATAATTGTATACAGATACAGAGTATTTTGGTGGATGCGTGTTCAGGATCTGAACAAGATGAAGAAATGGTGTTTTTTCAGACCGGACAATCCCCTGTTCCAACTAGTTCGTTAACAGTCTCTTGGCCAACAGCTGGAAATGCATGGCAGGGTCTCTGTTTAAACCAGACTTTTATCAATAATATTAACTCAACGATTACTGGAGGAGGTGTTTTAATACCCGTGCCTATAGGCGGTACAATTCCACCTAACTCTAATGTGGTATTGATTACAAGCAATGCGACAACAACAAGCTTTATGAGTTTTGCAAATCTTACAGGCCCAATATACGTTCTTTTTCAATGTGCAGGAAACAATCAAGGTCACTTTGGAAATTTCAATACAGGAACTCCTACCATAAGAAATTTCAGTATGAATTTCGGTGGAGGCTGTACAAGCACTGCCTCGTATAATACTAACCTATTAACGAATACTTCAGGATCTCAAACCTCAGCAAATGGAGCTTATATAAATTATTCCTCAACGGGGAATCCTACATATTTAAATTATGGTTGCACAATTCCATTCACTATCCAATCAGATTCAGTCAGATTAACCGCGCCACCTCCAGTTCAGCCATTGTTTACTCCAATAGGTCCTATATGTCAAGGTGTAACACCAATACCGGCAATGTTTCCAAATACATCTAATAACGGGTATACAGGAACATGGAGTCCTGCTACAATAAATACATCAGCAACTACTGCTTATACGTTTACACATACAACAGGGACATGTGTGAAAGATACGACGATAACTGTGGTGGTGAAAATGCCAACACAGAGCACAGCTAACATTATACGTTGCAACAATCAACTCCCATACAGCTGGAATGGTACTAACTATAACGCGGCAGGTACATACACTTATTTAACAACTAATGCGGCAGGTTGTGATAGCTTGGCGATTGTGATTCTAATCGTAAAACCGAATTATATAACTAATCAGACCGCATCTATTTGTCAAGGTCAATCATATGCTTTACCATGGGGTGGAACTGCAACAACTGCGAACACTTATTCTCATACATACTTAACCGCGAGTGGATGTGATAGTCTAGTTAACATTGCACTTACTGTAAATCCTATTTTCACGACGAACCAGACTGCTGCGATTTGTCAAGGTCAATCATACACGTTACCATGGGGTGGCACAGCAACAACTGCTAACACTTATTCTCATACATACTTAACTGCGAGTGGCTGTGATAGTGTGGTAAACATTGCACTTACTGTAAATCCAATCTTCACGACGAACCAGACAGCTGCGATTTGCCAGGGTCAATCATATGCTTTACCATGGGGTGGCACAGCAACAACGGCTAACACTTATTCTCATACATACTTAACTGCGAGTGGCT
>CALQSB010000063.1 GCA_943333125.1 Chitinophaga pinensis | reverse complement strand
TTTCCAAGATGATAACGTTGATGACCGAAAGTCTGTATTATATATAAAACCAATTAGTTTAGAACCAATTCCAGTTGGACTAACCGAATAATCGTTATAATTCAACTGATCAAATTGTGAGACAGTGGAAGAAGCCATAATTCCAATTGAAGCAAAACCATTGTTAGATTTCAGCCCTAAATTATTTACTAAAATATTATTTCTGATATCTGCAAAAGATCCGGGCCGCAATCTGATACAAATTGAAATTGCGCCTTCTTTATTTAGTGTATTTGTAAATCCAGTAACACTTCCTAAATTAATAGAATTATGATATATTTTTATTCCACTTTGAATTGTCAGACTGTTGAGTAAAATACCTGCGGGATTTTCTAATGTAAACTCAGGGCTGATATAATTATTTCCATCACCAGAGATATTGGTAATCATGTTGCTGGAGATTTCGATATTGGCATTTGTAATTCCGGTAGACACATAAATTCCATGTGCACCAAAGCCTCCATTTCCAGTATAATTTAAATTAAATATTCTATTGTTGATAATTTTAGTATTCTTAACATTGGTTGAAATAAATATTCCTTTATCACTTGAGCTATCCAGTCTTTTTAAATTAGCTATTTCATTTCCTTTTACTAAAGCGCCATCAACACCTTCTATAAATATTCCACAAGATTGAATGGAATCACTGGCACTCGTTGGAGCCAAATCATTGGAAACAATATTCAACCCTGATCCATTTAATGAAGCACTTATACCTCTGCAATAAATACCATAAAATGAGTTTTTAAAACTATTGTTTTCAATATTGATATTTGAAAACAATCCGGCATCTGGAGGATTATTCATTGTACTGTCTGAAACAAGAACAACTGATCTATCACAAATGCCGTTTTTAAGAATGGTATTTTTTATCCCGCAATTGGTAACCGCATGATTTCCTACAGAGCCAAATAAAATAACTCTAGGTTCATTTGAATTCGTATTTGTTATACTTAAATTTTTTGTGCTGGTATTATTATTCGAACCATCAATTGAAATGTAGTCCCCTAAAATTCTAATCAATGCCCCTTTACTTACAGAGCCAGAAACAACTGCATTGATTCCAGTTCCTGGTTTTATTTTCAACGTTGTGCCAGGGCCCGAATTAGCATGCTGTTTGAATATTATAGGAAATGTTTCTGATGTAGAATAATTCGAATTAATTAAAACAAAAACTACATTACCCGTCAAACAAGAATTATTGTAAGCACTTGTGGCCGCAGTTAGCGTTCCAAAATCTCCATTTACACCAACGGTATATGTACCGTTTAAAACAGCTGAGCACTGAGCATCTGCATTATTAAGAACTGAAGAAAAGAAAGTGATAAGAATGACTTGTAAAAATACAAATCTAGCTGCCCTGAGGCGACAAATGAATTTAGAATGAAATTTATTTTTTTTAATTTCCATGGGTATCCTTGAGGTGATTCAATATTCAAATCAGATAAACAAAAAAGGATAATAAGAGTAATACGGAGGAATTTCTAAAGAACGTGGATTAAAAAGGCGAAGCAAAAAATAAATAATAACGGCTTCTCTTAAAGATAATTTAATTATTATATTATTAAAAGCATTTTAAGAACTATTTTCAAAAACATATCCACATCTTTTTAGGATAACTCTTACGGATTCTTCCTTTAACCCAGATTTTGCAGTTGAAATCTATTACAAGAAAAAAATGAGGCAAAGACAAGCGTTTGCTTGATATTTTAATCTCCACATAATTCATTATGCTTTGGTCCAAAATATTGGCTCAAACACCCGTCTTTATTGCCTTTTTTCCTTTCATCACGATTCCAACTGCAAAATCCGGGTTAAAATGAAAAAAGACGCCCTAAGGCGTCCTTTTCGGTGTTCATGTGTGTAGTTATAGGAAAAAACTATTTGATAATTAAATTTTGAGTTTGCTTTGTTCCATCTGGCATCAACACTTCCATTTTATAATTCCCAGAAGAAATATTTTTATCCAGCTTTATTGAAGACACGGCAGATGATCCTGTAACTGCAACAGCCGTTTGATTAATTCTTTGTCCTAATGAGTTGTATACGCTGATCAGATAATCGCCTGAAGTAACATTTACAAAATGAAGTTGCGCAATTTTATCTTCTACCGGATTAGGATAGACTAAAACAGATGATGTTGAAGTTGAAGATATCTTTACAATACTAGTGTATTGAATTCTCCCGTCTGTACTTTTTGCTTTTACTCTGTAGAAGTTCGATCCGGCATAAGGATTATTATCCAGATGAGTATAGTTTGCGTGGCCTCCATTATTTTGTTTAGGCAAAGCTGTTGCAATAGTTGCAAAATTTCTGCCATCAGCACTTCGCTCTATTTCATAATGATCAATACTCACTTCATTTTCTGCTTTCCAGCTCACCGTAATCGACTTGTCCTTATTTTGATTTGCCGCTATAGAATGTAAGGTTACTGGCAATGCACCTAAATTATCAAACACTACATAAAATCTATTTGCAGCGGCAGAAGCAAGATCAGTTGTGATGTCGAAAGGAACAATGGTCGAACTATCAGCATTCAATCTTGTTGATATTCCTGTAAAATTATCGATCAATCTTGCGGATACACTTGTAGTTGAAAAATTAGCGGCATTCAATTCAAGTTGATAAGATTGTCTTCTCATCTGACCTAAATTATAGAAAATAGTATCAGTAGTTGCCGCTGTTGATCTCTGCTCTGCAACAAGTTTAATACCGTTGCGAACTATTGATATATTTTCTGTAGTTCCACTTGTTATTTTAGAAACATCAGTTTCATCAACTGAGTTTGAATATATTTCATCAAACTGCGATAAAACACCATCAAGTAAAACAGTATTGCCATTATATAAAACTGATAAGTTTGTTTTTATTTGAGGTATTGATGAATAATTTCTGGTAACAGAACCTCCACCAATTGATTTTTGATTTTCGGCAAAAGATACCGTTCCTGCTGTACCAAAGGCACGAACCAAAAATGCCTGACCAGACTCAATATCTGTTATTGTGTTAGTAGGATAACTTCCCCCACCAGGGATAACGGTGTATCCTGTGCCATTTTTAACGATAGACTGAAACCCTCCTAAACCATAAGCAGAATTTGGTCCGATTGCAGTTAGTTTGGGATCCCAAACATAATAAGCATCCTGAACACCACCGGTTCTGACTAATTTAGACAATGATATTGCAGAGGCATAAGGATTACCTACTGACTCATATTTATTGACAAGTACTGATGTTGTAGCAGGAACATTTCCAATTGGCTGAAATAACAATCCTGTTGTTCTTAATTTAGTAGCTGTAGCCGCCTGATTATATAGAGTTACAGAGCGGTCTCCTCTTACTAAAATCATGTAGCCTTTATTGTTACTTACTGGAATAGATGTACTCGACACCCCTACCCAGCTTGAATCTATTGCACTAAAGGTTTTCATTGTAGCACCTGCAGGCGTATACACATCAAAGCCTAAGGCAGCAGATCCAGCCGCACTTCCTCCTAAATTACTAGTGATTATGGTGCCATTACCAGCGTTTAATGTATTGGTTAAAGGAGCATTCCCTTCCTGCCAGGCAGCATTTATCGTTTGTCCTAAAGTTGGCGTGGCTAATAATTGCCATGCTTTAACATGATTAGGAATATATCTTTCTACTGTTACATTTCCGGAAATTTTGTTACCCGAAAATAATCCATTAGAAGTCATATCGGCAATTCTTGCTGTACCTGAAGCGTCAGAAACAACAGTTAGATTGCCGTTAGCATTAAATTCTGCATTGCTGGTTCCAAAATCTAGCGTGTTGGTTAGTTTTAAAGTATCATTGACACCAGACAATATAACTCCTGCTGGATTACTGATTCTTAAGTTTGCAATTCTTTTTGCAGCAAACATACTTCCTGATAAACTTTGCTGAGCAATACCTTTCATTTCAATAGTTCCATTCACTGCGTTTACATTTCCGGCACTTGTTAATGATCCAAATATTTGAAATTTCTGTCCATCTATTGTTAAAATAGCTCCGGCATTCAAAGTAATGTTTCTAACTTTTGCTACTGATGCACTAATCACAGGATCAGCAGGTGTACCTGACGGTATAATTACATCACTGGTATCAGTTGGAATTCCACCACACCAGTTATCCTGATTATCCCAGTAATTATCCTCTATACCAGTCCATGTTGATCCGGTAATTCCATTCGTAATAATAATGGTCGAATCTTTTGTACAACCATTATTAGTTACTGTAACGGTATAATTTCCCGGAGCTGGAATATAAACAATAGAATCTGTGCCCAATCCATTATTCCACAAATAGGTTCCTCCGCCTGTTGATCTAACATTTATTCGTGGAAGGCTGCATGTAATAGCATTGGTTCCTGAAATATTAGTTATACCGGCAGCGGGTAAAGGCTTTATGGTTATTGCTCCTGATGGATTGCTTTTTATTATACTAGCTGAACCTGTAGAACAATTTAGTCCGGTTACTCTGCAATGGTAGTATAAAGTACCAACTATATTCGGAGTATAAGAAGCAGATGTTGCTCCAGTAATGATAACAGAAGTACTACCATTTGAATTAGTGGTATTACTGTACCACTGATACGAAATTCCACCATTAAATACTACAGACAAAGGAATTAAAGTAGCTGCTCCCTGGCAAGCGTTTTGTGTAGCCAGAGAAGGCTGTGTGGTAATTTGAAGCGTTGGAATAACCGACATCGCTGCAGATAAATTACTATTTGTTTTACAGCCATTTGTATTAGTAATTACACAGAAATAATACAATGTGCCCGAAAGAGCAGAAGATGGGGCATAAGTGGCACTTGTAGCACCAGGAATAGCAGAAATTCCGGTTCCCACATAACTTGATGCCGTATTACTATACCATTGATACGTTACTCCTGCTTCAGGTGAAGCTACAGTTAGTGCTAGAAAAGCGGTGCCCTGACAAACTGATTGTGCTGCAGTAGAAGGCTGAGTAGATACAACAGGTCCTGGATTTACAATCACTTGTATTGAAGTTGAAAACACAGTCAATCCATTTGAACTTACTTGTCTTCTGAACCAGGTTGTTTGTGTTAATGAGGGTGATGTGTAATTTTGCGAAGTGCTGCTACCCGTTGCCGGTACAAACCCTGATGAAGAGCTTGTTGTGCTCATTAGCCATTGATACGTTACGGGAAGACTCTGTGGAGCTACTGGCAAAGTTCCTGTAAAAATCGTAGGCGCTGTTCCAGTACAAATCGTTTGCGACACTCCGATATAATTATTTTTTATTGTTGGATTAATAGTTATGGTTGTACAATAAAGACCAGCTCTTCCGCAGGCATCTATTACTTTAAATTGTACTGTACAAATTGTAACCACATCTACCGCAGGTGCAGTAAAAGTTGTTGTAGGTGCTTGTGCCGAAAAAATTCCGTTTAAATCAGACGTCCACTCATAAGAAACAATTGTAGAAGTTGATGGAGGTATTGAAACAGAAAGCGTAATTACCTCCCCTGAAGATGCAGACAACGGAATAGCAACAGGGGTGATTATGGGGCGAGCAGAAACTCCTGATCTCAAAAGAAAACTTCCGTAAATTCTTGCTGCTGCAACATTATTTTCTTCCAGACCATGTGCAAATTCATGACCTGCTAAATACAATATTAGTCCTTTGGAAGGAATTCCAAATGCCCTTCCATAAGCAAGAATTGCCGCAGTATTTTGATAAACCACCGAACTGTTTACATTATAGCCTAAAAGTGTTCTTCCTACATTTGTGTACGTTGAATCATAAATGGCAATCTTGGTAGTAGGCCTCCAGCTTGTTTTTGGCAAAAAAATCGTTTCAGCGCCCCAGTTTGATGAGGCATCCAATTTACCAATTGATTGACTAAAAGGATCTCCTGCAATAGAGGTAGCTTCTAACCCAGAACCTATACTGTAATTATATGGAGGCGTTCCGTCCACATGAAAAGAATCACTAACCAACCCGGTACTGCTTAAGAAATTCATACCTGGAATGTTTTCAAGCTGACTAACGGCTTTGCATGATGCATATAACCATCCTCTGTTATTAATAAAATTGAGTAATGAATCTTTATAAACTTGTGTCCAGATCCCAGGTTCAGCGTGTGGTAATACATAAATATCGTCACAGTTACCAATAACCGCAGGAACCCCACCTAATCTATAGGCACCTGCAGGAATACCTGCAGCTGCATAAAATCCAGTTTGAATTGTAGCGCCATTTCTGGAATCTAATACCACGTTGGGAATCCGTGTTAATAATTCATAAACCGTTGGAGAGAATCCTGTTAATGTGGTATAAACCACAACCCCCTGACTAACCCAGCTGTTTATTACAGTTTGTACTTGTGATAAATAAGCCGCAGGAATTATAAAAGAACCGCCCTTGAAAGTACGTCCATCAACTATAAAATCGGCCTCATCAACTTTATTTGAAGGATTTTCAAAAGTTTTATTAGAATTTATAGCCCAATAAACCGGAATCTTATAAACGTTTAATAATTGATAAAGCAATCCGTAAGGTTTTAATCCATTGTTAGTAGTTTGTGGCACTACTCCCATATCTATAATACAAGATCCTTTTTGGAAAGTACCCGGACTCTCGCAAAAAGTACTGCTGGGCATACTAATCACTACTGTTATAGGATTTCCTACACAGTTAATTAAGGTTGGCGTTATGGTGTAAGTAATTTCTCCAATTGTAGCGCTGTTATTGAAAAGCTGCTGACTGATTGAAGATGCTGTAGCTGATGTTTGATTACTAAATCCAGTTACGCTTGGATTATTGGTTGTAGCCGTCCAAGTAAATTGAGTTCCTGCAGTTGCCCCCCCTAAGGCAATGTTACAAATATTTCCACTGTATACATAAGTATTTGCCGGGATAGCAGTTGCATCAATTGAAGAATTGCTTACACTCATATTAAAAGTGCATGAGCTGGGGCAACCAGTTCCGTTATCATACGTGTAGGTTAATGGATAAGTCCCTAAACCTCCTGCAGTTACTGGATTAAACATTCCTCCGCTAACGCCTGCACCACTATAAGTACCTCCCGCAGGTGAAGCTCCCGAAAGCACAAAAGCTGATGAGTTAAGACAAGTACCCGTATTGGAAGGACAAGTTACAACAGGGCGAGCCACTATATTAATACCTGCACTGGTGTTGCTAGAACATCCACCAGAATAAGTATAATAAACAATATAATTTCCAGGCAAGCTGGCACCTAAATCAATTGCTCCATTTGTAGTATTAATCGAAAGACCAGCAGGAGCACATGAGTAAGTACCTCCAATTGGAGCATTGTTTGTTGCAGAAATAGAACCTGTAGTTCCGGTGCAATAGCTTAATGAAGGATAAGAAATGATATAACTGTCCTGATTTATACTAACCGATTTTGTGGTTGTAAAGACAGAACATCCCCCGGCTGCTGCAATGGTGTATGTTACGGTATAATTATTTGCTGCACTTAAAGATGGAGTAATTGCGCCTGTACTCGGAATAATACTTAATCCTGATGGAGCCACACTAAATGTACCACCAGTTGTTCCTGTAATAGTAACCGCTTGTGGAGTGGATACATTAATACAATATGATGAGGAAGAATAAGCGATAGTTGCAGAAGGAGGAGTATTTACAGTAAGTGTTACCGGTAGTCTTGTAGCAGATACACAACCAGTAGTTGTATTTCTTGATTCTGCATAATAAGTTGTTGTGGTGGAAACGCTTGGAGTGGTAAATGAATTTACACCAGTTCCTCCTGTTAATACGGCACCACCTGTAGCACCAACATACCAATCAATTGTTGAACTTGTAGCAGGGGTAGCAGAAATTGTTGAAGATCCAGTTGAGCAAATTGCATTACCTACGGCAGCAGTTGGTGCTGATGGTAAAGCATTGATTGTTGCATTCATTATTGTTCTTGTAGCAGAAGAACAACCTGTAGTTGGATTCCTTACCGTAACATAATATGGAGTGTTTCCAGTAATACTCGGTGTAGTAAAAGTTGAAACCCCTGTACCGCCGGCTAATATTGTTCCACCTGTTAGTGTAGTATACCAATCAAGAGTCGCTCCGGCACTTGGGGATGTAGTAAAAGTAACGGTACCCGTTCCACAACGTGAAGCAGTAACTGTAGTTACTGTTGGCAATGGATTAACTACAATATTTGTTGTGTTGTTAGAAGGTAATGTTGAACTGCACCCTGTTGTTCCTCCTGTTTTTAAAGATACAATAGTAATAGATGTAGTTCCAGAAGAAGCCAATGCTCCAATTGAAAAACTACCCGTACCTGCTGTTGAAACCGTCATTGAAGTGGTTAACCCTGTTGCAAGATTTGGAGCGCTTAAATTATACGTTACCGTATAGGTGCCCACAGGTAAAGCAGCAGCTAAACCATTTAATGTAATATTTGTTGCGGTTCCAATACAAACAGGATTTGCCGTTGTTGATGTTAATGAGTAAGTTGGGCAAGTCCAGGTGATGGTTAAATATCCAGGCGCTCCGGCACCTCCAGCCCTAACAGTTGAATTGTTGCTATAACTTCCACTTCCTCCGCCGCCGTAGTTAACACCAAGCAAACCAACATTAGCTAATGCAACACCTGCAGCGCCGGTTCCAGGATTAGAGGCAATTCCGGAGTTACCCGTTCCAGCAGTTGCTCCTGAAGCATTACCACCGGCAAGCCCAGCACCTGAGCCCAAACCTGCAGCACCGCCACCCGCATTTGAATTTGTTGAAGAACCTGTTCCTCCATTACCACCGGCAGCTTTAATCGTCCCAATAGAATTAGTTGAAGAACCTCCAGCACCTGCAGTAGATGAATTGTTTGTTGCACCGGCTCCTCCTTTTGCCAAAACGGTCAAATTAGTGCTGAACCAAGTATCTCCTCCTGCAGTATTTGCAGCACCACCTGTTCCAACAGTTACAGTATAAGTAGTTCCTTGGGTAACTGAAATTGCTGCATTAGCTGCAAAAGCACCACCACCACCACCACCACGATTTCCAGTAGAATTAGTAGAGCTACCACCACCACCGGCACCCCAGCATTGAACGTTTACAGAAGTAACCCCAGCCGGGCAAACCCAGGTTGATGTAACAGTAAAAGTTTGTGTTGTTTGAGAAAAAGAATAGCTTGAAGTTAAAATAGTAAATATGAAAATACCTGCGAGGAAAGACATTAGTCTTTCACAAAATAACACAAGGGTTATTTTATTTTTGTAAGGTGTAATCATCGTTAGTGGGTTAGAGGGTACGTATTTGAAATCCATTTCTTCTTTTTTTATTACTCTTCATAAACTTTGACGAATCAAAGAAAATGAGGAGGGTGTCTTTGGGTTAAATATTTTGCAATACTATAATACTTATTTAAACTAATTGTTAATTAGCCTTTCAGAGAATGGATTTTAAAAACTTTGGTAAGTTTCAGAGAAGGAGGATTAATACGTTGTGCCTCTTTTACTATTCAATAGGTTAAAATCAAATAAGGCTTAGAGGTTTTTGTTGAGAATTAAGGTTAGCGCTTAACTCTACAACTATTACAAAAGTAAATAATAATATAATTAAATGCAAGTAAATTTTTGATTTATTTTTTCAAACATTTGATAATAATTTAAAAAGTATTTTGGTACTGTATTTCAATGCTTTATACTAATAATTAAATACAATTGAGTCTATAAAATTATTGTCGAAATGACTTCCGTTTTACTTCTCGGGCCTTTTATTTTGACTTGATATTGCCCTGGCGATGTTGATTCGTTCAATTTCAAAAATATTTGGTCGTTAATATTTTGCAGATGAACTGCTGATTTTTTGATTAAAGATCCATTTCCTGAATAAACTGAAATGATATAATCACCGGGTTCTACATTTTTAAAAAATATGTTTATTTCTTTATTCAAAACAGGATTAGGATGAATAGAAATATTCTCGTCAACTATTACCGCTCCAACTTTTGCAATGTTGCTGAATTTCATTGCACCGTCAATTCCAAATGCTTTTATTCGGTAAAAAGTCATTTTAGGTCCCACCAGATTATCTTCAAAAACATATTGAAGTGACTGAGGATTTATTTGATTTTTTGATATCACAGCTAATGAATTAAAATTATTGTCTTCAGCACTGCGTTGAATTTCATAATGATCAACATCTGTTTCACTAATTGAACTCCATTTTACAATAACTTTTTCATTGGTTTTTCGCTCTGCTAAAATATTTATTGCTGTTAATGGAAGTGTAGATAACTTATTTAAAATAAGATAAAAACGGTCTGCCGCATAAGAACCTGCATCGTTATTTACCGCAAATTGAACAGTAGTATTACTGTCTAGGTTAATCGCAGTTACTGTTGACAAATACTTATCAATTAAATTTGCGGAATTTATACCTGGAGTGAAATTAAAAGCACTGAAATCAAATTGATACGCTTGTCTTCTAAGTGAACCTAAATTATAAAACACGGTGTCTGATGTGCCAATGTCTGCCATCCTTTCCAGAGATAATCTTTTTGAATCTCTCATTATTCCAATATTTTCAGAAGTACTATTTCCTATTTTTAAAATATCAGACTCATCCACATTAATGGTATAATCGTTATCAAATTGAGAAGCCACGCCATCCAGTAAAACTGTAGATCCTGATGAAATTACAGATAAATTGAGTTTTAATTTTGGTGTCATGGAATATGATCTTGCGACTACAGTCGTATCATTAGTTTTACAATTTTCAGGAAATGATATTTGTCCGCCAGTACCAGTAGCATGTACAAAAAATGCTTGCCCTGATGGAATACTTATATTGCCA
>CALQSB010000062.1 GCA_943333125.1 Chitinophaga pinensis | reverse complement strand
GGCATTCAGTGGCAGCGGTACTGGTAGCGTTAATATTACAGTAACCAATCCAACGGTGTCTACTACTTATACAGTGGCTACTTTGGTTAACAGCGGATCAACATGTGCTGCACAGGCTGGAGATTTAACTGGCAGTGCAACGATAGCGCTTAATGCTCGTCCTACTGCGGTAATCAGCGGTACTCAGACGATATGCGCAGGTGCTAATGAAACGGCTAATTTAACGGTAGCGTTAACAGGAGTTGCACCTTACAGCGTAAGCTACTCTAACGGAACAAGTACAACTACGGTTACATCGGCAACGAATAGCCTAACTATTCCGGTATCACCAACAGTAACTACAACATATACACTGGTATCCGTAACAGATGCAAACGCTTGTATTACAGTTGGAGGAGATGTAAGTGGAAGTGCATTGGTAACGGCAAATCTATACACGCCATCATCGATACAGGGCCCTACAAATGTATGTCCGTTTGTGGGAAGAGATACGATTCTTAAGTATACCGTTCCTGCAGTACCAGGGGTAATCAATTACACTTGGGTGGTGAATTCGGTATACATTCAGTTGGTAACAAGTGCAACTAATGGTACTCCTATCGCTTACAATTCTCTTACGGGATATAGCACACCAAGCAATGTGCTTTATATAAAAATACTTACAGGCTTTATACAGCAGTCGGGAGCTCAGATCAGAGTAAAAGCTACTACAAGATGTGGTACATCTCCTTACTCTACATATGGGATTGTAGCGCAATTGCCTGGGGTAATTCCTTATCCTACAGCATCAACTACTGATGTGTGTCCAAGTATTGGAACAAACGTTCCTATTATATATAAGATCACTAAATCAGTGGGAGCACTTCAGTATTTCTGGTCAATTACGACTAATGGATTAAGCAATCCGAATGCACATATCACTCACCTCGTTACAGGTGCTAATGACACCGCAATATCTGTAACATTTGATGCGGGCTTCACTACGAGTGTGTTATCGGTGTATGCGACTAATGATTGTGGAATAGGAGGAACAAGAACGTTGACGATTACTCGAAGCGTTCCGGGAAGTCCTTGTCTAATTAGTGGCCCAAGAACATCATGCGAGTACATGAACAACTCGACTGGTGGTGGATTAATAACTACATATAGCGTAGGCGCGATGACAGGCGTAACGTCATATTACTGGACGATACCAGCGGGAAGCACCAATATAAGCGGTGCAACAACAAACAGCATATCGTTTAAATATCCGATGACTTATACTGGAGGAACGATTTCGGTTCATGCGATAAACAATTGCGGAGTAGGTGCCGATCGTAGTCTTTCAATAGGAGTAGGTGCAATATTCCCGCCAAGTTGTATAGATGTTACACCGGGAACTTGTCCTAACAGGGTATATACATATACCGTATCGGTATTGCCATTTGGAGCTACCTCATTGTCATGGACTTATCCAGCTGGAGCTACAATATCTGCTCAGACAATAACAAGTATCAGTCTGCTATACCCGAATACGGTAGTAGATGGAGTGGTATCAGTTCGTGCGGTTAGCAATTGTCGTATAAGTGCTGAGAAGACTAAAATAGTGAAACTGGGTGCATGTCAATCAAGTCTGGTAGCGCCATTAAACAAGGCTGCAATCACTAATGATCCAATGAAAGTGATCGTGTATCCAAATCCATCTACATCTTCTTTTAACTTGCAGGTAAAGACATCCACAAATGGAACCTTCAAAGCAAGGGTTATGGATGTGTTGGGCAGAGAGGTAATGTCGTTTACAGGTGAGCGTGATAATGCGATAAAATTCGGCAATGAACTAAAAGCCGGAGTATATATGATTGAAGTGAGAGAAGGGGAAAAAGTGAAGACAGTGAGGGTGGTGAAATATTAAGCCCCCTCGGTCCCCCGAAGGGGGAAGCAGACCATTTCTCAGCAATGTCTCTTGAAAAGGACGTTGCGTTGGAAAGAGGTTTTGTTTAAAAGGTTCAATTGGTTCAAAATGTTCAATAGGTTATTTGAACTCTAATTGAATTATGAAAGCAATCAAACTTTTTTAACTAATTGAACCCATTTAACCTTTGAAACTAATTTTTTGAAAATCATTCATACAATAAACATGCGCATACTTTTTTCATTTTTACTTTTCACTTTTTACTTTGCGTCCACCGCACAAATACCTTCTTATGTTCCTACAAATGGATTGGTGGGTTGGTGGCCTTTTAATGGCAATGCAAATGATGAAAGTGGGAATGGGAATAATGGCACTGTGAATGGGGCTTCGTTGACGAGTGATAGGTTTGGGAATGGAGGGAAGGCACTAAGTTTTGATGGGCTTAGTAATTACGTTGAAGTGCCACATTCTTCAACCTTCAATTCTACAAATAAAATCACAATCTCATTATGGATAAAACCAACTACCATATTTGCACCTGGTGTGGAAAGTTATGTCTTAAACAAGCAATCAAACTATGGTGCAAGTCAAGTAGGTTTTCACATTTATTATTGGTATAATAGTTCATTAGGGAGTATGATTACATTCAGATGTAGAAATGGAAATAATTCAAATTGGGGAGGTTGTAGTTATAATTCTTTGTCACCTTTTACTAATGAATGGAAAAATTTCATATTAGTATATGATTCTGTTTCAATGAGAATTTATATAGACGGACAATTTTTCACAAGTTCAAGCGCCGAAAATTTAGGTTCTAATACTGCAAACATATTAATCGGTAAATTTATATCAGGAGGCTATTTCAAAGGAAATATTGACGACATTGCCATCTACAACCGGACTCTAACTCCCCAAGAAATTACACAATTATACACCAGCACCGTTACTCCCGCCACCCCTGAAGACACCACCTCCAACGTCGGCATTGGCACCATAACCCCTAAACGCAAACTTCATGTAAATGATGTTATGCGTTTGGAGCCAAGAAATACAGCGCCAGCCAATCCTGCAAAGGGAGATATTTATTTTGATGGTGTGTTGAATAAATTAAGATACTATAACGGAACCGGCTGGATAAGCCTTTAATAAAAATTAACATGCGCATACTTTTTTCATTTTTACTTTTCACTTTTTACTTTGCTTCCACCGCACAAATACCTTCTTATGTTCCTACAAATGGCTTGGTGGGTTATTGGCCTTTTAATGGCAATGCAAATGATGAAAGTGGGAATGGGAATAATGGGGTGGTGAATGGAGCGACGTTGACGAGTGATAGGTTTGGGAATGTGGGTAGCTCTTATAGTTTTAATGGGTTAAATAATCACATAGAAGTACCCGATGCTAATAATTTAAGACTAAGTAATACTGATTTTACAATTTCAATTTGGGTTTATCACAACAGTTTAAACAGTAATTCAAATTGTTATCTCAGTAAAAGAAGTATAACACAAAATTCATCTGGCTATATTTTTTTATCATCCAACCAGGTTCAGAATAAATATCAATTTACTGTATCGAATGGTTGTGATCCTACTGCTTATTCTGACAGCATAGCAAGAATAGGGTTTTGGAAAAATATAATAGTTTCTTACAAGTTAGCTGAACAAAAGATATATTTTTATCAAGACGGCGTTTTAACGAATTCTACTGTCGGTGTGAATTGTAACTTTCAATCAACAGGAGGAATTCCATATCCTTCCTCAGCAAATAACAATCCATTAATATTCGGTGAAGATAATGGATTGATTAATCCATACTGGCTAAACGGAAAACTTGATGACATCGCTATCTACAACCGAGCTCTTACTCCTTTAGAAATTACTCAATTATACACTGGTCAAGCAATACCCTCTTATTTACCCACCAACGGCCTTGTTGGTTATTGGCCTTTCTGCGGTAATGCTAATGATGAGAGTGGGAATGGGAATAATGGGGTGGTAAATGGAGCAACTTTGACGACTGATAGGTTTGGGAATGCGAATGGAGCTTATAGTTTTGATGGGATTTCTTCAAAAATTCAAGGACTTTCAAATCCCCAATTAAATATTAATAACAATAGAACAATTTCTGTTTGGTTTAAAAGTACAAGTAACATTGAGGAAGATCAGGGAATATTTGGGGTTTCGTCATTGAATACAAATGGACACAATGGCTATTATTTTTATCTTCAAAGCACTGGTAAATTGATTTCATTGGAAGATAACTGGAATGGCACTACGATCGGAGGTCCTTCAAATCCTACAAGCGGTTGGTCAGGTGCAATAAGTAATGATAGTAATTATAAAAATTCAAACGTGTGGCATCATTTAATAAGTATAAAAAAGAATGACACCACTAGATTGTATATTGATGGAGTTTTGCAAAATATAAATACTAATAGATTGCCGAGTTTTAATAACTCATTTTTAATTTGGGGATATACAAATTGCAATAATCAATATTTTAAAGGCGAAATAGATGATTGTGCTTTATGGGACAGAGCACTAACTGATCTTGAAATAAATAATTTAACATCTTCATCTAATACTCCCTCCACCCCCGAAGACACCACCTCCAACGTCGGCATCGGGACTACATCACCAAAACGCAAATTACATGTAAATGATGTGATGCGCCTGGAGCCGAGAAATACAGCACCTGCAAACCCTGCAAAAGGAGATATTTATTTTGATGGGGTGTTGAATAAATTGAGGGTGTATGATGGTAGTGTATGGCAGAGTTGTTGGTAAGCCCCCTCGATCCCCCAAGGGGGAAGTTGGAAGCTAGGTTGATTTTAAAGCATGGAGAAAATGAAAGAGACTTAAGAGGTTTCTGAGGTTTGAGATGTTCAAAAGGTTCAAAAAGTTGTGTGTATAGGTTTGTTTTAAAATTTCATTCTATTTTTTAAAAGATGAAAACCTTAAAAGTTATTCTGAAATTTTAATCTTAATTGATAAAATAATGTTTATGAAAATGAAAAAGGTACTGCTTACATTGTTAGTTGCAATTACTTCTTATGCAAGCATTGCTCAAAATGTAGGCATAGGTACTAATACGCCTAATGCATCAGCAGTATTAGATGCAAGTTCAACCACTCAAGGATTTTTACCCCCCCGCATGACTTATGCTCAACGCAATGCGATTGTAAATCCAGCAGCTGGGTTGATTGTGTATTGTACAGATTGCGCTAATGGCGAGATGCAATTTTATAATGGAACGAGTTGGATTAATATGTCAGTAGGAGCAGGCTCGGTTCCCTTTACCACACCAATTATTTCCACCAGAGCTACTACAGGCATTAGTTCTAATGGTGCATTTAGCGGCGGCAATATCACATCAAGTGGCGGAGCAAATGTAACGGCTAGAGGAGTATGTTGGAGTACGAGTGTTAATCCTACAATTGCATTGGCTACCAAAACAAATGATGGCACAGGAATTGGATTATATGCAAGCACAATAACAGGGTTAATGGTTAATACTACCTATCATGTTCGAGCATTTGCCACTAATAGTGTAGGTACGAGTTACGGTAGAGATAGTAGTTTTATTACAACTATACAACCTTATTCATATACTATGGGTCCTAATGTTACAGATGTTAATGGAAATGTATACTCTAGCATTGTTACAAGTTGCGGACAAACCTGGACTAATAAGAATTTAAATGTTAGTCGATATAGAAATGGAGATACGATACCCAAGGTCACCGATGCTACAACATGGCATTCATTACCTTATGGAGCTTATTGTTATTTTAATAATGACAGTGCTACTTATGCTGCTGTATATGGAAAGTTATATAATTGGTATGCGGTAAATGATCCTCGGGGACTGGCTCCTGCTGGTTGGCATGTACCTTCAGATGCAGAGTGGACCACATTAGAAAATTGTTTAGGTGGTCCAGCAATAGCTGGAGGAGCTATGAAGGAAACAGGAACTGCACATTGGGAAAGTCCAAATGCAGGAGCTACTAATAACAGTGGATTTGCAGGTCTTCCGGGAGGCGGCCGTAGTGGCAATGGCACAATAAACGACGTTGGCTTCAATGGAGACTGGTGGAGTTCTGATAATCAAGGTACAATGGCCTCAGGCCGCAACCTTTACTATAACTACAGCGATGTTTACACAAGCACCGACCGTTTAACAGACGGGTTCTCTGTTCGTTGCGTCAAGGATTAGCATGGCTTAAAAAATGAGTCAAAAGTTTAATAAAATAAATTATCCCTTTTTTTGATTGGCAGGTAATGGAGCGAATTTTCAAATTAATCTCCTTTAACATTTCTAATAAAATAATCTCTATTTATAGGCACTATTAATCTAGATCATTATTGATTTTTTCTCATTCAGATTTATCCAAATTAATTCAAATAAATCTAAATACTCTTTTCTCATTTTTCCACTGATTTTGCAAGGCGTTTTAATGGAAAAATATTTTCGATTTTATTTTTTAAGTGGAAAAAAGGTGAAGATATTTTGCAGGAGACATTGTTGAGAAGTTAATCCCCCAAGGGGGAAAAATCATCTCTGCGTAACCTCTATGTTCTCTGCTTCTCTGCGGTAAAAAATTCCTGCTAATCTCAAATACGCAACGTCCCTTTCAGGAGACATTGCTGAGAAGTTAATCCCCCAAGGGGGAAAAATCATCTCTGCGTAACCTCTATTTTCTCTGATTCTCTGCGGTAAAAAATTCCTGCGAATCTCAAATACGCAACGTCCCTTTCAGGAGACATTGCTGAGAAGTTAATCCCCCAAGGGGGAAAAATCATCTCTGCGTAACCTCTATTTTCTCTGCTTCTCTGCGGTAAAAAATTCCTGCTAATCTCAAATACGCAACGTCCCTTCCAGGAGACATTGCTGAGAAGAACAACAAGCTACAAACGCCAAACAAGCGAAGCGACCAAACCCCAAACGTCTTTTATATCCTTATCATCAAATCCACACTGCCCTCCAAACCCTTCACCACAATTTTGTGTAGAGTCGAAAGTCGCACTTCTTTGATGTTGTTTTCAATTTTGGAGATATATGATTTTGTAGTTCCTGATTTTTGAGCCAGCTCTTCCTGTGTCATTCCTTTTTGCTTTCTGGCTTCGCATAATAAAAATCCAATTCTGAAATCTTCATATCCGGCTTCTAATGCCTCTCTTTTTTTAGTGCCTCTTTTTCCGTAATGCTTTTCTTTAAATGCTTCAAGAGTGATCAGTTTGTTTGTTTTCTTTTTCATAATTGACTTTGATGGTTAAGGCTTTTTTTATTTCCGCCATTGGTGTCTTTTGCGTTTTTTTCTGAAATCCGTTGGCAAGAACAATTAGTTTGTTCTTATCAAAAAAACAGAATATCCTAAAACTATTTCCTGCTGCCTGAACTCGAATTTCATACAACCCATTGGTGCCTTCAATATGTTTGAGTATGGTTTTCGGAATTCTTTGTGTTGTTTCTATCAAATCAAATGTCCAAATGATTTTGTCTTTTACTTTTTGATTTTGTTTGATAAAGAAATCTTCAAAATGATGTTTCCAAAAAACAATAGTTCTTATAGGGTCTATTTCTTTCAAAGTAAAAGTAATTAAAGTTTCACTAAAGTGCAACAATAAGTTGCATGTATAATAAAACAAAATTCAAATTCACTATTTGATATAAAAAGGGAATAAAACGGAGGAAGTGAGTTATTTTAGTCAAAAATTATTGGTGTTTATCACGGGTTGGTTTCACGCAAAGCTCGTAAGGGAGGTTGAAAATGTAAAATGTAAAATATTGAATGTAGAATAGCAAGCCCCGACACCTCGGGGTCTTGTCCCGACACCTCGGGATAAAAGTTGGATTTCAGAAATGAAAAAGTCATCTACTTATGAATTAAAATCTATGCGTCGCTGCGATTAAAAATTAATGGTTAGTATTAATTACGCAACGTCCCTTTCAGGAGACATTACTGAGAATATCTGCAACCTTTTTTTAAAAAAAATGACCTTTTCTTTCTTCCACAACAAAATAGCATGTATTTTTGATCTACTAAATTATTCGTAGTAAAACAATTGGTATGAAAAAATTACATTTTATTCTTCTGGCAGCGGCAGTTTTCTCTGTTGTAAACAAATCGTTTGCTCAGGATGAAAAAGGTTCAAAAGACAAAAAAACCGAAACCAATGAAATCATCATACGCAAAGATGGTGATAAGGAAACCAAAATCACCGTTCAAATTGATGGCGACAACATCTTGGTTAATGGCAAACCTATGGTTGAATTTAATGCTGATGGCGTTACTATTATGAAAAGAAAAATGATGATTTCAGAAGGAACGCCTTTTCTTTTTGATGGCGATCTTGATGAAGAAGGTAATTTCAGAAGTATTGATGAAAAATCCGACAGCGTGGCTTTTCTTGGCGTGAGTACCGAAAAATCTGATAAAGGAGCTAAGGTCATTTCTGTATCAAAAGAAAGTCCGGCAGAAAAAGCAGGTCTCAAAGAAGACGATATCATCACTAAATTAAACAAGCAAAAAATTGAAGATCCCGCTTCGTTATACAATGCAGTTATCGCTAATAAACCTAATGAAGAAGTAAAAATTACTTACCTCCGCGATGGAAAAGAAAAAACAATTACAGCCAAATTGCAATTAAAAAAACAAGTGGAGCGTAAAGTGATTGTTATGAACAACGGAAGAAAAAACAGAAGACCCAATCCTCCAGGTTTTCCGCCGCCATTTAATAGAGATGAAGCCGAAAGAAATATGCCCAACAATGATTTCGGTGAGGAATCCGGTAATCTCGCTTATGGTTTCAAACCCTTTCCCCCCAAACAAAAATTAGGTGTCAAAATTCAGGATATAGAAGAAGGAAACGGAGTAAAGGTGATTGATGTTGCCGACAGCTCCGTGGCTTCAAAAGCAGGAGTAGTGAAAGGCGATATTATTACAGAAATTTCAGGACAAAAAATAAATAATACCGACGATATCAGAGAAATGCTCAGCGATAACGAAATACAATCGTCTTATAAAGTAAAAGTACTGAGAAATGGAGTGGAAATGAATTTTGAAATAAAACCTCCCAAAAAATTAAAGACAATGATTTTGTAAATTTTATTTTATTTTAAAAAAGAGTCAGCCCAAAAAGTTGACTCTTTTTTTATGGAATTATTTTTATCCCGATTACGTGTTATGGATTATTTAAATTTCAAATTAATTGATGCTGAATTTGCAAATTTGCATCACCTCAATCATAAAGGAGCCACAACATGTTCATTTTTTTTCAATAATGAACTTAAAAAATGAATGAATTTTAATTAATGAAGCATTGCGAATAAATACGAAACAACTCCAATAGATTTATTATATTTTTGAAAGGTGATTAATAATGAAAAGTATGAAGTAGTAATAGGCCTCGAGGTTCATGCACAGCTTATGACGCGCAGCAAATTATTTTGTGCAGATGATACGAAATTTGGATCAGCGCCCAACACTCAGGTTAGTCCGATTTCATTAGCGCACCCCGGAACTTTACCCAAACTAAATAAAAAAGTGGTTGAGCTCACTGTAAAATTAGGCGTTGCATTAAACTGCGAAATAGAGCAAAATAATTTCTTCGCTAGAAAAAATTATTTCTATCCCGATTTACCTAAAGGTTATCAAATCAGTCAACATACCGCACCCATTTGTAAAGGAGGATTTGTAAGCATTGCTTCCGCTGATGGAAAGAAAAAAATTCAACTCAACAGAATTCATATTGAAGAAGATGCCGGAAAAAGCATTCATGATTTTGATGAAAAATACACCTGCATCGATTTAAACAGAGCTGGCGTGCCTTTGGTAGAAATTGTTACAGATCCGGTGATTCATAGCGCAGATGATGCTTTTTTGTTTTTAACAGAGTTGCGAAAAATTGTAAGATGGCTCGATGTATGCGACGGTAATATGGAAGAAGGCAGCATGCGTTGCGATGCCAATATTTCCATTCGATTGAAAGGTGATCATCAATTGGGCAAACGCGTAGAAGTGAAAAATCTTAACAGCATCAGAAATGTAAAAAGAGCTATTGAAATAGAATTTGAAAGACTCATTGAGGTAACCCAAAAAAATGAAATCATCATTCAGGAAACAAGAAGTTATGACGCAGATAAGAACATAACTTTTTCATTAAGAAGTAAAGAAGAAGCTGAAGATTACCGTTATTTTCCCGAGCCCGATCTTCCTGCTTTTTTTATTTCAGAAGAATATATTGAGCAGATAAAATCAGCGTTGCCCGAATTACCCGAATTGCTGAAAGACCAATTTATTTCTTCCTATGGACTTTCCGAATACGACGCAAATAACATTTGTAATGACAAAGAAGATATTTCTTTTTTCAACAACCTCATCCAATATACCCGTCATTACAAGGCTGTAGCCAATTGGATGCTTGGACCTTTGAAATTTTATTGTAATGAACACCATATTTCCTTTTCTGCATTTCCATTGTCTCACCCATTAATAGCCGAACTGATTGAACTTACAGAAGCCGGAAAATTAAGTTTCGCAAATGCTACCGGAAAAGTTTTGCAGGCCTTAATACTTAATCCCCAAAAAACAGCAATTGAAACCGCTTTATCATTAAATTTAATACAGGAAAACGACGAAGCCGCAGTAATGGCCTGGATAGAAGAAACAATAAATGCTATGCCTGAAAAAGTTAAAGAATATAAATCCGGAAAAAAAGGATTGATTGGCTTATTTTCGGGTGAAGTAAAAAAACGAAGCAAAGGAAAAGCAGACATGGAATCAGTAACACGCTTGCTTAATGAAAAATTAAACCAATAAAACCAGCACATATTATGTCTTCAATTAAAATTTTAATCGCCGCCATGTTTTGTTTTTTCATTGTTTCCTGCAGCAATGAAAAGAACGATGGAAAATTTATTGTAACAGGCAATTTAAAAAATGCGAAAGATCAGCATATTTATCTAGAACAATTATTCTTCAGTGATAAAGCGCCTGAAGTGCTGGATACTGCAGAATTAAAAAACGGAATTTTTTCATTACACGGCAAATCCAGTGAGGAAGGGCTTTTCCGCCTTAGACTGGAAAATGATAAAAACATCTACCTTATTATTAATGATCAACCCGACATTAATGTTGAAGCCAATATTAACGACAATACCATTAACAGTCAAAATGTAAAAACCCCTATCAACACAGCACTTAAAAACATGATAGTAGGAATGATGACCAGAGGTGAAGCTATGGATCGTTGTGGCATTGTACTTGATTCTTTAAAAGCTATTCAGAATGACAGTTTGTATGCCATAGAAAGAAACAAACTTGATTTACTCAATCAGGATTTTGAAAAGTATCTCAATAAATATATCGACAGTTCAAAAGATCCTATTCTTACTATTTTTGGAATTGGCAACGACAGAAATAATGATCCAGAAGTTATCAAAAAAAGAGTTGCTGACTTAACAAAGCGATTTCCAAAACATAAAGGTGTGGGCGAACTTATTTCACAGTACAATAAATTTCTGGCAGAGCTCAACAAACCCAAACCCGAAAATCCAGCAAAACCTGCCGTAGGAAGTATTGCTCCCGACTTTACTATGAATGGGGTAGATGATAAACCTTTTTCCTTAAGTCAATTAAAAGGACAGTATGTATTGGTTGATTTTTGGGCCAGCTGGTGTGGACCTTGCAGAGGCGAAAACCCCAATGTAGTGGCAGCTTTCAACAAATACAAGAATAAAAATTTTACGGTTCTGGGCGTTTCGCTAGATGATGACAAAGGCAAATGGCTGGCAGCTATCAAAGAAGATAATTTGAGCTGGAAACATATCAGCGATTTGAAAGGATGGACCAATGCTGCAGTTTCTCTCTACGGTTTTGATGGCATTCCTTATAATGTGTTAATCGATCCTCAAGGGAAAATATTAGCCACAGAATTAAGAGGAAGTGCACTGGATGAATTTCTGGGAAAAGAATTGAAGTAAAAAGATCTTCTCAGCAATGTCTCCTGAAATTAACATGATTTTTTTAACCACAGCGACGCTGCGTTATTAGAGGTTACTCAGAGATAATTTTTCCCCCTTGGGGGATTAAGGGGGCTTAATTTCTCAGCAATGTCTCCTGCAAGGGACGTTGCGTATTTAGAGTATAAACACAAATTTTTTCACCACAGCGACGCAGCGTTATTTGAGGTTACGCAGAGATGATTTTTCCCCCTTGGGGGATTAAGGGGGCTT
>CALQSB010000061.1 GCA_943333125.1 Chitinophaga pinensis | reverse complement strand
TTTTTTAGTTTTTATTTTACTCAATTCTTCCAAATGTAATTCTCCCCAGTGATGCATAGATTTTAAAATGGGTTCCAGCGTTTTTCCGTAAGCGGTCAAACTGTACTTAACAGTTGGGGGAACGGTGGCAAATGCCTTTCTGCTCACTACTTTTTCTTTCTCCAGTTCTTTTAGTTCTTTGATTAACATTCTGGGAGTTATTTTTTTAATGTCTCTTTCCAATTCTTTAAAGCGAAGTGTGCCTTTATTCAACAAGCTATAGATAATGGCAAACCTCCATTTGCCTTGTAAAACATTTAAAGTGTATCTGAATGGACAGGAAATAATAATTTTATTTTGACTCATTACTCAATGTTTTAGGCATTACTTACTAAAAGTATATTGATATACATAAAAGGTACTGCTAACAAATATATATCATAGTCTTATATTTGCTTTATAAAATTAAAAAAAAAATTATGGCAACAACAACGTGGAACCTCGATGCGTCTCATTCAGATGTAGGATTTAAAGTACGTCATTTGATGATTACAAATGTAAAAGGAAGATTTGAAAAATTTACAGCTACTGCAATAACTGAAGACGATCAGTTTGAAACAGCAAAGATAAAATTCGAAGTAGATGTGAACTCAATCAACACAGGAAACGAACAAAGAGATGGCCATTTAAAAGCGGCTGATTTTTTTGATACAGAACATCATCCATCAATTACTTTTGAAAGCGAAGGAATGACGAAAGTCAAAGAAAATGAATATAAGGTAATGGGAAATCTTACTGTAAAAGGAATTACAAAATCTATTGAAGTATCTGCAATTGTTTCTGAACTGGTAAAAGATCCATGGGGACAGACAAAAGTTGGTTTTGAAGTAACAACAAAAATCGATAGAGCAGATTATGGTTTGGTTTGGAATGCGCCACTAGAAACTGGAGGTTTATTATTAAGCGATGATGTGTATTTGCATGCTGATGTTCAATTTATAAAAGCGCAATAAAAATCTCTGCAATAAAAATTTTAAAGAGATCATTGTTCATTCAGTGGTCTCTTTTTTTATTTCATTTTTCATCGAATTGCCAAGTCGGCATTTTTTGATATTGGCAAAAAAGTAAGAAAAAAGCATCTGTTTATTATAAATTCTCTTTTTATCAAAAAATATTTTAAACTTTTTTTCAAAGAATTTTTTCAATTTTTGTAGCAGTAAAATCACCGCGCAATCATCACTATTATTTTTTTCTGCTCAATTAAAATTTACACAAACATCAATGATATCAATAGTTTCAATAAGAAGATTTCTTTTTAATTTTTTCTTTTTAATTTTTTTCTTTTTAAAATGAACGTTGCAATTCTTTCGCTTATCCACAGTGCAGATTAAAATGTTGATAAAATACTTTAAAATATTTTTCTAGTTAGCGAAAATTATTTTTAATATTGTGGAAGGGAATTTATTCCCTGTACTTACTAACCCACTATATACAAAAGCCTGGCACAACATGTCGGGCTTTTTTATTTGTACTATTTGATGGGTTAACAATCACAACTTACACTGATTTATTTATTAAAAACTCCAAACATCAAGCACCAAACATTTATAACTTAAACACAAAAATTATAATTTAACTTGCATCAAAATAAAAATAATTATGCTAAAGTCAATGACAGGTTTTGGAAGAGCTGAAAAAACAGTAGGAGACAAAACATTTCTGGTAGAAGTGAAAACATTGAATGGCAAGCAATTTGAATTGCAATTAAAATTACCTCCACTCTTAAAGCCTTTTGAATTTGAAATCAGAAATACACTTCAGGAAAGTCTGGTAAGAGGAACGATAGATTGCTATATCACCATTAAGCAAAATGGCACAGCAAAGCCTGTAATCATCAACACCGATCTAATTAAAGCATATTATTTACAAATTGATGGACTGGCAAAAGAACTTCAGATTGATACTAATTCTGTGTTAAGTGCATTACTCAGATTGCCAGAAGTGGTAAGTCCCAGCAATGAATATCTAAATGATAATGACTTTTTGATTTTTAAACAAGTATTAGCTTCAGCCATAGAAGAATTAAATAAACACAGAGATGAAGAAGGAAACTCTTTGAAAAAAGATCTGATGAGCAGAATTGAAAATATTCGTCAGCAGGAAGAAGCCATTATTGTTTTGGAGCCAAACAGAAAAGTCAGAATAAAAGAAGAAATCAATAAACTTCTGACCGATAATGTAGGAAAAGAAAATATTGATAACAATCGCATGGAGCAGGAATTAATTTACTACATGGAAAAAATTGATATTCACGAAGAGCAAATACGTTTAAGACAACACTGTGAGTATTTTATGGAAATGCTCAACGACAACGAAATCAGCAAAGGGAAGAAGTTGTCTTTTTTATTACAGGAAATAGGAAGAGAAATTAATACTACAGGAAGTAAAGCTTATGATGCGGGTATTCAGAAATGCGTGGTACTGATGAAAGACGAACTGGAAAAAGCAAAAGAACAAGTACTTAATGTGTTGTAATCTTTGGATATAAAATTTATTTAGCAATATTCGGAATCAATGTAAATACAAAATATGTCCTCAGAAATAAATTTACAAAAAAGGGATTGAGTCATATTCTGTGTCAAAAGTGTAAAAATAAAAATATACACATGAACTTATTTTCAAGGTCTGCCATTTTATTTTATGTTGTTTTCTTTCTATTGGGTTGCAAACAAATTAACGTGTACGAAAAAAGCACTCCAATTCCCAAACACCAATGGAAAAGTAATTATCCATGCAAGGGAACTTTTTCAATAACAGATACAGCATCTTATTATAATATTTATCTGGTATTAAGGCATACGGATGCTTATAAATACAACAACGTCTGGCTTAATGTTGGATTGCAGGCCCCAGGAGATTCTATGTATTTTCAAAAAGTAAACTTTGGCCTCAGTAGTGAAGCCACGGGTTGGTATGGTTCCGGAATGGATGATATCTGGGAAGTAAGAAAATTACTGACCGATCATCCTAAGAAATTCAAAAAAAGCGGAGTATATCAATTTTCGCTTTATCATATCATGAGGGACGAACCTCTAAAAAATATCATGAGTGCCGGACTTAGGGTTGAAAAGGTTGAAAAAGGCTAGAGAATTAACAGTAATAAAGTAAGTTTAATCTCATTTTTTCGTTCCTTAATGGTCATTTTCTTAATTTCATCAATAAAATTTACATTTCACAACTGTTGCCTTACCTTTACAACTCATTTTTTGACTACAAAAAACATTAGATCGTGAATCGCATACTTATTTCTTTAGTTATTTTTTCAACTATTGGCTTCTCTTCAAAAGCTCAAAATGGATATTTTCAGCAAGGTGAGTTTGGCTTTACTGTTGGTATGGCCCATTATTTTGGTGATTTAAACACGAGTGCAGGGTTGAATAAACCTAAACCTGCAATTGGTTTGTTTTTCAGAAAACAATTTGGAGATTATATAGGAATGAGAGTTTCTGGTCGTTTTGCTCAATTAGGATACAGCGATACTTACAGCAAAAATGAATATCAGAAAACAAGAAATCTTAGTTTTAATTCCAACATTTTTGAATTTGCTGTGCAGGGGGATTTTAATTTCTTTAAATATATTCCTAATAATTTAGATTTCGGATTTACACCTTACGTTACCTTGGGCGTGGGTGTATTTAGTTTCGACCCTTATACTGTGTATGATGGTGAAAAATATTATCTGCAACAATTGGGTACCGAAGGTCAGAATTTTGGCTATTTAGGGAGACAACCCTATTCATTAATGGCTATTTGCATCCCTCTGGGTGTGGGTATCAAATACAGTGTGAACCCAAAAGTGAACCTTTCATTTGAAATTACACAGCGTTTTACAACTACTGATTACCTGGATGATGTCAGCACTACTTTTGCTCCAAATTATAGAACAACTAATGCCGCTGATCCTAATGTTCCGGATTGTTTTCCTACTGATCAGCCTGCGGGACCCGGAGGTCAGTATATTCCTTCAACAGGCTATATTCTTCAGGATAGATCTGATGAAATCGTAGGTGATAACAGCAGATTAAGTAATGTACTTGGCAGACAAAGAGGCTGGAGTAAACAAAAAGATCAGTACCTTATTGCAGAGATTGGCATCTCTTTTAATATTGGTTCTTATCGTTGCCCAACGGCCAATTAACACTAAATTAAAATAGTATAAACCTGCTCTTTGGGCAGGTTTTTTTTATGAAAAAAAATAAAATAGTTGGTAAAGCAAACCGAGTCTTTTAATACCCCTGAACTTACTACCAATAATCCCTTTAAACATCCTCATTTTTCGTTACTTTTGCCCACGAAATAAAATCGGATTCATTATACCACGGATGAGCAAGAAAGATAACATACTTCTGGACAAACTTCCCAATCACATCGCCATAATAATGGATGGTAATGGAAGATGGGCGCAGGAGAAAGGCCAGGACCGATTATTTGGTCATTTACATGGAGTGGAAAGTGTTCGTGATATCGTTGAAGGAGCCGCAGAACTCGGCGTTCATTTTCTTACGCTTTATGCATTCAGTACCGAAAACTGGGATCGCCCAGAATACGAAGTTACAGGCTTAATGGAATTGTTGATTAATACCATTCGTAAAGAAGTGCCAACTTTGAATAAGAACAATATAAAACTACATGTAATCGGTGCCGTAGATATGATGCCCGATTATGCACAGAAAGCATTAGATGAAGCCATTGCAGAAACATCAACAAATACAGGGCTGAATCTGGTAATGGCATTGAGTTATAGCAGCAGATGGGAAATTATCAATGCAACAAAAAAAATAGCTAATGATGTTCTGAATGGTAAATTGAAACCTGATGAAATTGATCAGGATAAATACAATCAATATTTATCAACGGCTGCAATTCCTGATCCCGAACTTATGATCCGTACCAGCGGCGAACATCGGATCAGTAATTTTTTATTATATCAGCTTGCTTATACAGAACTTTATTTTACCAATACCCTTTGGCCCGATTTCAGAAAAGAAAATCTGTATGAAGCAATAATAGATTTTCAGCTAAGACAAAGAAGATTCGGCAAAACAGGAGATCAATTAAAACAGGATCAGTTGCATTAGCTAATTAAAATGACCGAGACAATGGAAAGGTTGCCTCATTATCAATAATTTAAAAATTCAAATTCCTTTCATTTAACAAATAGTTTTCATAAATGGGCTTAATTTGCCGCACGTAAAAAAAATTTGATGCACAGGATTTATAGTAAGTATTTTTTCATTGTTGTCTTATGTTTCTTTTCTCATAAATTATGGGCACAAAACGACACCTTACCTGTGTCTGTAAATCCAGCACTTCAGGAAATACTCAATTCTAAATATCCCAAAACTTATACCATCGGTGGAATTATTGTTACAGGAACAAAAGCATTTGATCCCGTACTGATTGCTTCCATATCTGGTTTGGCAGTAGGAGATAAAATACAACTTCCCGGATCTGATGCTTTTGGAAAAGCTATAGCCAAACTTTGGAAGCAAAGTCTTGTATCCAAAGTGGATATTTTTATTACCCGTTTGGAAGATCAGACCATTTATTTAGAAATTAATGTTACTGAAAGACCCAGGCTGATAGATTTCAAATTTATCGGAATAAAAAAAGGCGAAAAAGATGATCTCGAACCTAAAATGGGATTATCAAAAGACAGGGTAATTACTGAAAATATGAGAATCAGTGCTGTAGAAGCTATTCGCAAATTCTATTATGAAAAAGGCTACAGAAACGTAACAATATCTGTAAATGAAGAAATTATTGAAGGTGCCAGCAATGGAATTTCATTAACTTTTTTAATAGTCAAAGGTTCTAAAGTGAAAATCAACTCTCTTAATTTCAGCGGGAATGAACAGGTTGACGATATAAAGCTTAAAAAACAGATGAAAGGGACCAAAGAAATGGCTAGAATGACGTTGTATCCTGATTATCCTGTTAGTCCTTATGGTGATACATCAAAAGGATTGACTTTTAATCAATATCTCAGAGAGACCGGCTATATGTTTCCTACAAAAACTTTGGAATTACTAGATCCTTATTTCAGATTTAAAATATTTAGCGGCTCTAAATTTAATGAAGCAAAGTATGATGAGGATAAAGATAAAATCCTGGATTATTATAATGCACAGGGTTTAAGAGATGCGGTATTGGTTGCAGATACGCAGATTCTTAATCGTAAAGGCAACATGGACATTCATATAAAAGTGAACGAAGGCCGCAAATATTATTTTGGTAACATGACCTGGAAAGGAAATACCAAATACTCTGACTCTATATTGAATTTGTTATTAGGAATTCAGAAGGGAGATATTTACAATCTCGACTTATTAAATCAGAGATTAGGCAAACAACTTTCTGCTGAAGGAGGAGATATTGGCAGTTTATATCAGGATGATGGATATTTGTTTTTCCATCTGGATCCAATAGAGACAGCTGTTTACAACGATACCATTGACTTTGAAATCAGAATGACCGAAGGGCCTCAGGCTACTTATGGAAAAATTACTGTTTCTGGAAATGATAAAACCAAAGACTACGTCATCTTACGTGAGATGCGCACATTGCCCGGTCAAAAGTTCAGTCGCGCAGATATCATCCGTACACAAAGAGAACTTTCTCAACTCGGTTTTTTTAATCCTGAAAAAATAAATCCCAATGTTGTTCCTAATTCTGATAATGGAACGGTAGACATAAATTGGGAAGTTGAAGAGAAATCTTCTGATCAGCTCGAATTATCTGCCGGCTTTGGTGGCGGCATCGGCTTGACCGGTACGCTGGGTGTAACATTCAATAACTTTTCTATTAAAAATATAACCAGCAAATCAACCTGGGATCCTTTGCCTTCCGGTGATGGACAACGCTTAAGTTTAAGAATTCAATCCAATGGCAGGGCTTATCGTTCTTATAATTTTTCATTTACAGAACCCTGGTTTGGTGGTAAAAAAAGAAATTCATTTTCAGTGAATTACTACAATACAAAATATTCAAATTCTATAGATTCTTATGGCAGTTATTGCAGAACTTGCGGAGATACCTCTTATGTAAAAACAGTGGGAGTAGGATTGTCTCTTGGTAAGCAATTGAAATGGCCTGATGATTATTTTAACTTGATTTATTCTCTTAATTTTCAGCAATACAAATTAAAAAATTACAATCAGATATTTAGTGGTTTCAACAATGGAAACTCTACTAACATCAGTCTGAAACTTACCCTGATCAGAAATTCGGCCGGTCCTAATCCAATTTTCCCTACAAGTGGATCCAACTTTTCTTTGAGTGGTCAGTTTACTTTGCCTTACTCATTATTAGGAATAAGTTCGGGAACAGAAAATAAATTTGAATTACCCGAATTTCATAAATGGCGTTTTTCTGGTGACTGGTTTACGCCTATTGGAAATGCAAAAGGTGCCGATAAAAACAAACAATTTATTTTGCGTGCTGCAGCAAAATTTGGATTCATTTCGAGATATAATACAAATTTAGAAATATCACCTTTTGAGCGTTTTCAGGTGGGAGATGCCGGATTAAGTAATACACAAGCCTTGCTCGGATATGATATTATTGCACACAGAGGTTATCCCGTTTATAGTAATTCAGATCCACGCATCAATCCTGATGGAAACAGCCCTACACAATACTTTTCTATTTTCAACAAATACACAGTAGAGTTACGCTATCCTTTTAGCACCAATGCAAGCAGTACTATTTATGGACTCGCTTTTTTTGAAGCTGCAAATGGCTGGTATAGTTTTAAAGACTACAATCCATTTAAACTTCGCAGATCTGTAGGAGTGGGGATGCGTTTCTTCCTTCCTATGTTTGGCTTATTAGGATTTGATTATGGAGTAGGATTAGATAGATTTAATCAAAACACTGGAATTAAAGGTGCCGCCAAATTTACATTTATGCTTGGACAGGAAGCCGAATAAAAATTTATCATTACTTTCGATTTTAAATTATAAAAAATGAAAAGCATACTCATCCTTGTATTTTCTTTTACGCTCTGCTCCATTTCTGTAAATGCGCAACGTTACGCGGTAATTGATTCTAAATACATTCTTGATAAAATGCCTGAATATAAAGAAGCGCAAACTAGACTGGATCAGTTTAGTATTTTATGGCAACAGGATATTGATCAGAAACAAGTGGCAATGGATAAAATGGTTAAGGATTATGATGCAGAACAAATAATGCTTCCAGATGATCTTAAGAAAAAAAGAGAAGATGAAATTTTTAATAAGGAAAAAGAATTACGCGATTTGCAAAGAAAACGTTTTGGCTTTGAAGGAGATCTTTTCAAAAAAAGACAGGAACTTATTAAGCCCGTACAGGATAAAGTGTATAATGCTGTTCAAAAATTGGCATTAGAGAAACAATATGATTTCATTCTGGATAAAAGTGAAGGAATTACCATTATATTTGCCGACCCAAAATTGGATAAAAGTGACGATATTTTAAAGAGTATGGGGATTAAGTAAGTATTTAGGGGATTAGGAATTTGGTATTGGTGTAAAAAACTAAACATCTAGACCCTCAAACACCAAACACCAAACACCAAACACCAAACACCAAACAATAAACACCAAACAATAAACACCAAACAATAAACAATAAACAATAAACACAAAAATAAAAAGATGAAAAAATTATTCGTAATCGCTGCAATGTCATTCAGTATTTTCGGAGCATCTGCACAAAACAAAATTGGATACATCGGTACAGATGAGTTAATTGGTGTAATGCCGGAAGCTGAAAAAGCAGACGCAGAACTGAAAGATTACCAGGCTTCACTAGCTCAGCAAGGTCAGGACATGATGAAAGAGCTGAACGACAAAGACAGTTTGTTTGTAAGAGATTCTGCTAAATTATCTCCAAGCATGAAAGAAATTAAAAAAAATGAATTGGTTTCTTTATATCAGCGTGTACAAAACTGGAATCAGCAAGCTCAGGAAATGTATCAGCAGGAAGCACAGAAAAAAATCGCTCCATTACGTGCAAAAGCATTGGATGCTATTAAAGCTGTAGCTAAAGAAAGCGGATATACTTACATTCTGGATTTAAATTCAGTTATTGTTGGACCTCCGGGTGATGATGTATTGGTATTGGTAAAAAAGAAATTGGGCATTAAGGACACTCCTGCTGCTCCAGTTAAAAAACCATAATTAAAACTAATTATATTATTGAAGCCACCTTATTAATTGAGGTGGCTTTGTTATTTTTGAACAATGAATAATCAACCCATAGGAGTTTTCGATAGTGGCTATGGTGGCCTTACGATTTTGAAAGAAATTGTGGAAGTACTTCCCGAGTATGATTATTTGTATCTGGGTGATAATGCCAGGGCTCCATATGGAAATAAAAGTTTTGACACCGTTTATCAATATACCCTTCAAAGCGTAAAATGGTTTTTTGAACAAGGGTGTTCCCTGGTGATTCTTGCCTGTAATACAGCATCTGCAAAAGCATTAAGATCTATTCAACAGAATGATCTGCCGGAATTAGATCAACACAAAAGAGTATTGGGGGTAATCAGACCTACATCTGAAGTCATTGGGAATTACAGCAAAACACATCATGTTGGCGTATTAGGCACTACTGGTACGATACAATCCGAATCCTATCTGATAGAAATTAGCAAGTTTTTCCCGGAAATTATAGTGGCACAGGAGGCTTGTCCTGAATGGGTTTCACTCGTAGAAGAAAATAAATACAACACAGTCGAGGCGGATGGTCTAGTAAAATTGCATATCGATAACATACTCCAAAAAGACAAAGACATAGACACCTTTTTACTGGCTTGTACGCACTATCCTTTATTGATAGACAAAATAAAACAGCACACACCAGATGGTATATCTGTTGTTTCTCAAGGTAAAATCATTGCCGAAAGCTTGAAAGATTACCTGAAAAGGCATCAATCCCTGACAGAAAATTGCTCTAAAAATGGTTCAAGGGTTTTCTTTACAACAGGAGATGTCGTAGATTTCAACGCACATGCCAGTTTGTTTTTCGGTGCTGAAGTCTTGGCTAATAAGCTGATATTACCCTGATGGTTTGCTGGTTTTGCAAATAAATTCAATTATTTGGGTAAAATCTTTCCTTTCAACTTTCATTTTATAATGAAAAACCCTACCTTTGCCGTCCTTTCACAAGAAGCCGGGATGGTGCCTGGCAGAAGGTAACAAGTAAACAACATTTGTAAAAGGAAAAACTAAAAAAAATGCCAGGTAAAAAAAGGACTTATCAACCCCATACTCGTCGTAGAAAATCTGTACATGGTTTTCGTAGACGCATGCAAGATGCAAACGGTCGTAAAGTATTGGCCAGCCGCAGAGCAAAAGGACGTCATAGACTGACTGTTTCTGATGAGCATGGTTCAAAAAAATAAATTGATCGGGTTCAATAACTCGTAAATCAAAAGATATAACCTTTGCGGAAGCAAAGGTTTTTTTATGTTCTGCAATATTGTATTAATTTGTATCTATTGGTAACAAAACAGCGATATCGTTTCGGAAAAGAAGATAAACTTAAAAGCAGAAAGCTGATAGAAAAGCTTTTTACCGGAGGAAAGCAACTTAATGTTTTTCCTGTAAGAGCAGTGTGGTTAACCGAAAATGAATTCGAACAATTACAAGCAGGCGTTTCGGTAAGCAGCAGATATTTTAAAAAAGCGGTGGATAGAAACAGAATTAAAAGACTAATGAGAGAAGCGTATCGCTTACAAAAAAATGATTTGCAGCTTGCCTTGGAAAAACAAAATACTCGGCTATCAGTTTTTTTTATTTACAATGGCAAGGAATTACCTGAATACAAAATCATCTTTGATTGCTTTTCTTTAATCCTGAAAAAAATCATTAAGTCTGTTGATGCAAAAAATTAAACAAATATTTAGTCTGCCTTTTGTATTATTGATAAAGCTTTATCAATGGATAATTTCTCCGCTGATTGGTCCCAAATGTCGGTACACACCTACTTGCTCTAATTATGGATTGGAAGCGTTTAAAAAATACGGACCTATAAAAGGTTTCTGGCTTACTTTAAAAAGAGTAGGAAGATGCCATCCCTGGGGCGGGCATGGATATGACCCAGTTCCGTAAGAGGTTTAGAAAGTTCAAAAGGTTCAATAAGTTTAAAGGGTTGAATACTATACTAAGAAGCAACATTCAAATTAGATTAAAATGCTAACCTTTTAAACCTATTGAACAATTCAAACGTTTTGAACCTTACAAAGCTGCCATCATTCTCTCTTCAACAACCGCCCAGTTCACCACATTCCAGAAAGCAGCTAAATAATCAGCACGTCTGTTTTGATATTTTAAATAATATGCGTGTTCCCAAACATCCGCGCCTAAAACAGGAGCGCCTTTAACTTCTGCAATTTCCATTAAAGGATTGTCTTGATTTGGAGTAGAACAAATTTCAAGTCCGCCATTTCTTACAATCAACCAAGCCCAGCCACTACCAAAGCGAGTCATACCAGCCTGAGCAAATTTTTCTTTGAAGGCTTCAAATGATCCAAATGTTGAGGTGATAGCATCTCCTAGTTTACCGGTAGGAGCTCCACCTGCATTAGGTGCCATGCTCGCCCAGAAAAAAGTATGATTCCAGTGACCACCACCATTATTACGAACTGCAGGACTAATACTTCCAGCATGTTGTACCAGTTCTTCAATGGTTTTAGATTCATGCTCGGTACCTGCGATGGCTTTGTTTAAATTATCAACATAAGCCTGATGGTGTTTACCATGATGTATGTGCATGGTTTGAGCGTCAATATGTGGCTCAAGTGCTTCGTGTGTGTAAGGTAAAGGTGCTAAAGTGAATGACATGTTATTATAATTTTATTGTTTAATAATCAGATTGCGAAGGTAGGGAATAATGGTAGAAAATTTGGGACGTGGGACTTGATGTTGGATACTTGATGCTTGATACTCGTTACTAGATTGTATAACCTCTATCGTTTATCCAGTATCCAGAATCTAGTCTTTCCAACGCAACGTCCCTTGCAGGAGACATTACTGAGAAGAAGGGGTATCCAGTATCTATCTTATCGCTCTCATCTCAACCTCTTAAAAAACTCCTTCATCAACCCCGCACATTCCTCTTCCATCACACCGCCTACAATTTCTGTTTTTGGATGAAATGGGTTATTGGTGCCCGTACTTCTTCTGTAACTATTTTTTTCATCATGGGCACCAAATACAATGCGTCCGATTTTACTCCAGTA
>CALQSB010000060.1 GCA_943333125.1 Chitinophaga pinensis | reverse complement strand
TTCAACAACTAGCGGTTGTGATAGTGTTGTAAATATTACGTTAAGCATCAACTCCACATCAACAACAAATACCACCGCCTCAACATGTCAGGGTACATTATTTAATTTACCATGGGGAGGCAGTGCAGCCATAGCTGGAGTATATTCTCATACTTATTCAACAACTAACGGTTGTGATAGTGTTGTAAATATTACACTCACAATCAACAACGGCACCCATAACCCCGAATCCCAAATTGCCTGTGAAAATTATACGTGGCATGGAACTATTTATTCTTTGGCAGGCACATATATTTATCACTACAATAATTCAAATGGATGTCCTTCTGCAGATACCTTGCATTTAACAATCAATACGGCAACGCATAACGTAGAAACACAAAGTGTTTGTGGAAGTTATAGCTGGCACGGATCCAATTATTCTGCAACGGGTATTTATATTTATAGTTATAACAACGCCAATGGATGCCCATCTGCGGATACTTTGCATTTGACAATTATTGACGTTACCCATAATGTAGAATCGCAGTCGACTTGCGGAACCTATTTATGGCATAACGTTACTTATGCAACAACTGGAACATTTATTTATCATTATACAAACGCTAATGGATGTCCATCAGCAGACACCTTGCATTTGACGGTTAATACCGGCACACACAATTCGATTTATCTTTCCGAATGTGTAACCTATAACTGGCATGGAGTCGATTATAGTTCGAATGGTATTTATCTTTACAATTACAACAATAGTTTTGGTTGTACCTCAACAGATACTTTACATCTAACTATTTTAACGGCAAGTTCAAGCTCAACTAATATTACAATCTGCAGCAGCGAATTACCATATCATTGGAATGGACAAAATTTCACAACAGCCGGACCTCATGCCCTGGTATTGTCAGCTTCAAATGGTTGTGATTCAGTAGCTACTTTAAACCTAACCATAAATCCAACTCCTCCTCCGCCATTAGTAAATCCAACTGTCAACATTTGTCAATTTGCTCCACCAGTTGTTTTATCTGCAGCTGGAGTTTATCCTTTAATATGGTATACTTCTGCAACCGCTAGCAATGGAAGTTCAACACCACCGGTTGTTTCTACAACTAACTGGGGTAACAGTAATTATTATGTGAGTCAATTCAATGGTAATTGCGAAAGTCCAAGAAGTGTTATTACTGTAAGAGTAACAAGAAAACCAATATTAGGCGTTGATCAGGAATTAAGCATCTGCTATGGCGACGCCGTTAATTTACAATCGATTTACTATACTAATAATTTATCACCTCAGTGGACATTAAATAATATTCATGTGTCTAACCCAACAAATGTATCTGCTTCCGGAATTTATCAGCTGGTTGGCACCAATAATTCGGGATGTACAGATACCGCGTTAGTTCATTTAATTGTACATCCACAAATATTCGCTAATGCAGGACCTGATGATAATGCTGTTTATAACGAGATCTATCAATTGAATGGAAGTGGTGGCTCACATTATTTATGGTCTCCGGCAGCTGATTTAAACAATTCATCGATTCCAAATCCTACTACAGTTTTAACTGACGACACCCAATTTACTTTAACCGTCAGCGATGATTATGGATGCAGTGATATTGATACGGTTAATATTAGGGTATTAAGAGGACCATCATTTTATATTCCTAATGCATTTACTCCTAATGGCGATGGATTGAATGATAATTTCAAACCAACTTATGTAGGCATTCAAAAACTGATATATTTCAGAATTTATGACCGCTTTGGTGCCTTGGTTTTCGAAACCAGTAACATTGGAAAGGCCTGGGATGGATTCTATAAAGGAAAGATGCAGAATACCGCAAACTTTGTATACATAGTAAAGGGGATAGACAAAAACGGAGTTGAAAAAATACTCAAAGGAAATGTGCTCCTGATTCATTAAACCCGGATTTTGCAGTTGGAATCGTGATGAAAGGAAAAAAGGCAATAAAGACAGGTGTTTGAGCCGATATTTTGGACGAAAGCATAATGAATTATGTGGAGATCAAAATATCAAGCAAACGCTTGTCTTTGCAGCATTTTTTTCTTGTAATAGATTTCAACTGCAAAATCTGGGTTAAACCCGGATTACAAAAACTCAATTTTACACATGCTAAGTAATTATACTTACTTCAGTTAAGTCTTACCACTCATTTATTTTATTGGTTAACTTAATTGCTTAGATATCTTTGAAATCTGGGCTAAATTAGTGTCAAATGATTCCAAGTCATAGTTTACATTAATAATAACAAAGCTTAGAATTTAGTATTTACCCCAGCTAAAACGATTTATTTTAATCGAAAATTATTACATTAAATAATTTTCAGGGATTATTAACTAAATTAGACAAGTGATTTATTTAAATAACTGTGATTGATGATACGATTTTTAAATTTTATTAAAGGGAAACGTTTTTTTCCATAAATCAGATTAATTATGAAGAGTAACATTGTTTATTTCAAAAATGGCAGCTGGAATGGCTTAGATAATTTTGAACATAAAAAATCTGATGTGCAGATTGTTATCGTATTTGCAGAACGATCTTTGCTGGAGGATAATATCCTTTTAAACACCCTAAAAGAAAATTTTATAAATGCCAATGTTTTAACCTGTTCCACAGCCGGAGAAATTAATAACAAGGAAGTAGAGGACAATACAGCAGTATGTGTGGCTATCAGCTTTGAAAAAACAAAGTACAATTTTACAAAAGGAAATATCGTTGAGCATAAAAACAGTTTTGAATTAGGGAAGTCTGTCGCCGCTCAATTGCCTGCAAAAGATCTTAAATATATTTTTGTGATTTCTGATGGCGGTTTAGTAAATGGAGATGAATTAATCACAGGTATTCAGTCTGTTATTGATGATTCGGTTTTGATATCAGGAGGAATGGCAGGGGATGGTTCCAACTTTCAAAAGACGCTTGTAGGTTTAGATGAGGATATTAAAATTGGAAATGTAGTTTTAATGGGGCTTTATGGCAATCATATTAAAGTGGGAACAGGCTTTAATGGAGGGTGGGATGTTTTTGGCCCCGAGCGTGTAATCACAAAATCAGAAGGCAATGTTTTATTTGAAATAGATAACGAAAGCGCCCTTGATTTGTATAAAAAATACCTGGGAAAATATGCAGATGGATTACCGGCATCCGCTTTGTTGTTTCCAATTACAATTAAGTCGGAGAATAATGATTTTTTTATCGTGAGAACAATATTGTCTGTGGATGAAAAAAATAAGACCATGACATTTGCGGGCAACTTACCTCAGGGCTCAACGGTAAGGTTCATGAAATCAAATTTTGACCGATTGATTGAAGCCGCATCAGATGCAGGTAAAAAAGCGACCGATAACTTAGGAAATAATATTCCTGCAGAGCTGGCAATAATCGTAAGTTGTGTGGGAAGGAAATTAATTTTAATGGACAGAATAGATGAAGAGGTTGAGGCGGCCTTTGATAATATTACTTCTGGTGCCACCGTTGCAGGATTCTTTTCTTACGGCGAAATTGCCCCAGAAAAAACTAATAAACTTTCTCATTTCAGTCATTTACATAACCAAACGATTACTATTACAACGTTTTCAGAATTACCTTAATCCTAATGTACCACCAACAACTAGAACGTCAAATTAAAAAATATCTTGGAGAAAGTGGCTCCACTGATGAACGGCTTCAACAACTATTGAATGCTGTAAGTAATTCCTATTCCAACTATGAGCGCGATAAAGAACTCAGTGAACATGCCTTTACTATAAATGAAATCGAATATCAGAATGTAAACAACAGACTTAAATCATTAACAGAAGATCTTGAATTTAAAGTTAAAGAAAGAACAAGGGATCTTGAGGACATTGCCCAGTTTCCGATAGAAAATCCAAATCCAATTTTCAGAGTTAATTTTGATGGAGCCATAATATTCTGTAACCCAGTTGCCCAAAAAATAAAAAATATTGTTTTTGAAGGCATAAAATATTCTGTAAAAAACTTTTTTTCAACTAATATAAAATTCATTAATGATTCGGGTAGTCTTGATCTCGAAATTGAAGGTGCGCAATATATTTTTTATTATAAAAAAGTAGAAGGAAAAAATTATATTAATTTTTATGGGGCAGATGTTACAGAAAAGAATACACTAAGATTAAAAGCGCAAGAAAACTTTACCAGACTCCGGAATTTTCTTGAAAGCACTGATGCGGCTTATTATATTATTCATGATAAACATGAAGAAAAAAACTTTATCACTTCAAAATGGAGTATTTTCTTTGGGTTTGATTTGTTCGGGACTAATGATATATTTAAAGAAAAAAGTAAATGTATTATCAATGAAACAAGCAGGAGTCATTATAATAAAATAAAAAAACTTCCGATTGGAGATAAGGTTTCATTTCTTTATAAAGCAAAGAACAAAATTACATCAGAGGAATTCTGGCTGAACGAAGTTATTACTAAACAATACGATTTAGAGCTTGACGATATTGTAATCAGCGGACGTATTACTGATGTTACTAAAGAGCAGCTTTACTCCATGAAAATACTGGAAAGTGAAACGAGATTCAAAAATCTAATCAATTCGGTTCCGGTTATGGTGTGGATGTCTGATGAAAAAGATAAGATTACTTTTTCCAATCAAACAACAAAAAACTTTCTTGGATATGAAATGGAAAAGCTTGAAACGGCTTTCAATTTCTATAATAAAATTCATCCTGATGACAGACCAAAAGCTATTGTGGAATGGAGAAAAAATATCAGAAAGAAAAAGAAAACATCATGTGAATTCAGACTTATTGATGCAAAAGGTCAATATCATAATATTCTCGAATCTGCCGTTCCCAGATTTTATGCTGACGGAAAATTTGCAGGTTACATTGGCGCCTTCTTTGACCTAACTGCAGAAAAAACGTTTCAGCAAAAACTGGTTATTGAAAATCAAAAACTAGATCTGCTTACTAAAAACTCTCCGGATATTATTTTGATGACAAATCAAGATGGCATTATAGAATATGTATCACCAACGGCACAACGAATTTTAGGATTTCACGAGAAGGAGATGTTAAATAAAAGCATCAAAAAATTTATTTGTAAAGAATGTAATAACAATCTTGAAAAATTTGAATGGCTAAAAGATTTTACCAAAAAAACAAATAAAAAGTTTGAGTATCGGATGCTTAAAAAGAATGGGGATTTACTTTGGATTGAATCGATGATTTCTACCATTAATAATGACGACAGGCAAATGATATTAATGTACAACAGAGACATTAGTTCAATGAAAAATGTGGAGAATGTATTAAAAGAAAATGAGCAGAAATATCGTGGATTATTTGAAAACATGGAGCTTGGGGTAATGGAAGTTGATCTCAACGAAAAAATCAAATGGGTAAATAAATCTTTCGAAAAATTATCAGGTTATTCATTGCGATATTTAAAAGGAAAAAATGCAGTCGCTACGTTCTTACCCAATACAGAAGCAAGAAAGAAAATGAAGATGGTAGAAAAATCCAGAAAGCAAAGAAGTGATTCTATCTACGAAGTGAAAATGAAAAAAAGCAAGAATGAATTGATTGATGTAGTTATTAGCGGCTCTCCGATAATAGACCTTCAGGGAAATGTAAAAGGATCGGTAGGTATTCATTGGAATGTAACGGAAATCAGAAAAATGGAGCGGGTCATTGAGGAGGAAAAATTATCAAGGCAAAAAGAAATCATGCAGGTTACTTTAAATGCCGAGGAACAACAGCGTGAAATACTGGGCAATGAATTACATGACGGAGTAGGTCATATTCTTACCTACACGAGTCTTTACCTGCAAATGGCGGCCAATTCAATAGAATTTACTCCCGATACCTTCAACAAAGCTCATGATAAAGTAGAGCAGGCGCTTAATGAAGTCAGGAGAATTTCAAGAAGTCTGGTGCCACCGGCTTTGATAGATTTGGGGTTAAAAGAAGCGATTATTGAACTATTCAATCAATATTCCAATATGAATAGTATATCTTTTGACATGATTTGTAAAAATCAGGATATTGCAGGAATTGATATGAATGCACAGCGAAATATTTATCGAATCATTCAGGAACTTATCAATAATACAATCAAACATTCAGAAGCTACTAATGTAAAGCTTTCATTAAAATCAATAAAAGGGAAATTAGTCATTCATTATTTTAACAATGGAAAACCATTTGATCAGAATAAAGTAAAAAAGGGTATTGGTTTGAAAAGTATCATGAATAGAACGTATTTTTATAGCGGTTTAGTAAATATCAGTTCGTCGAAATCCAAAGGAACAAATTTCATCATAGAATTACCATTGAAAAACATCATCAGTCATGAATAAGAAAATATCAATAATAATATTTGACGATCATAATTTAGTAGCAGAAATGTGGTCAGAATTAATTAGTTCAGACGAAAGATTTTCAGTAATTGGAATATGTAATGATACCAGTGATAAATCTATCGCTTTGGTAAAAGCCCAAAGACCTGATGTAGTAATTATGGATATTAATATTCAGCCGGTATCCGGAATAGATGCTACAAAGCAGGTTAAAAAAGAATCTCCCGGAACCAAAATTATCGGGGTATCCATGCACAATCAGCCTTCTTTCGCAAAGCGGATGCTTAAAAATGGCGCACTGGGTTATGTAACCAAAAGCAGCAATAAAGCAGAAATGTTTGAAGCTATTTTAAGTGTTACTTTAGGCAAAGTATATGTATGCAAAGAAATTCAGGAAAATCTTTCCAGGCAGGTATTTGAAGATGATGAAACACCGGATATCAGCAAATTGTCTGAGCGTGAAATTGATGTTTTAAAATTTATAAAGGAAGGTTTGTCTTCAAAAGAAATTGCAGAAAAACTATTTTTATCTTCCAGAACCGTGGAAGTTCACCGTTCAAATATTTTAAAAAAATTAAATTTAAAAAACACGGCATCTCTGCTGAAGTTCATTCATAATTCTTCCCTTGATATATAGAATTTGAACTATTGTATCATTAATTAAATCATTTCCGATAATATGGAAATGATTTTTTGTTTTTATAAAGTATTGATTTTGAGCATGATAAACTCAATAAGTGGAAATACGTATAAAAAATTCTGGTAAATACCGTATTTATAAACTCTTTTGGCACAGTAATTGCAAATTGTAGTACAGCTGAGTATTTTTATATCAGGAATTGAATAAGTAATAATCCAAAATATAGAAGATCCAATATCCCAAACAGAAGAACCAGAAGATCCAGTATCCAAACAGAAGAACCAGAAGATCCAATATCCCAACCGAAGAATCAGCGTAGTCCATAATCCAGTATCCAGTGAATCCAAATTGTCCAACATCCTTTGCCTAACAAGCTAAAAAGCTAAAAAAAACCGAGTGTTCTAATCCAATGAAAGACCTGTGGCTTCCATATCCTTTGGAAACATGACAACTAACAATGTTGAAGCCATATATTTAACCCCGATTCTTTGAGTCGGGGTTTTTTGTTTTGTAAATATGCTCACTAACCAAAGCTTCATAATAATTAAATAATCTTCCTTTTACGGCACTTCGCCATATTTTGATTTCTTTTGCCGAATAAATAATAAAATTTACCAATAAATAGTGTTGAATTTCAAACCTTTTATTATTTTTTTTACTATTTTAAATAACTACATTAAAATATAACTATATGTAAATAGGGTTTTGATTAGAAATCAATGAGTTAATCAAATTTGATAAAAAATGTTCATGATGTCTTAATATTAGCGATTATAAACTTTAAATATTTCCTTATATATTTGTGCTCCTGAACTAATGATTACCCAATCCGAATAACTACTGAAAATCATTCCAAAGTAACTTACCCCCAGTTGTAATTTTTATTGCTGTATAAAAACCTAAAGAAAATTATTTATTAAAAGTAATCGCTTTTGATTCTTATATATTTTGATTATAAAATGCTGTAAAGCAAAAACAAAAAACCATGAACAATTTTACCAAGATTAAATTGCTATCAAAAAAATCATGCAACACCTGTTTTAAAAAATTAAATAATAGCGTAAAGCTGTTTTCGGTTTTGCTGTTATCATTTTTTATTTATGTAAAACCAGCAAATGCACAGATAAGCATTACTACTGTTGGAACTGCATATACGCAAAACTTTGATGCAATGGGTTCAGGTGCAACTGCAACGTTGCCTACAGGATTTAAATTGGGGCCAGATTGGACTACAGGCAGAACTGTTACTAAAGCAGCGGCCGGTACTTCTGGTACAGGTGCTCTTAGTTCAACTTCTTCAGGCTCTGATTATAATTTTGCAAACGGAGTTACGGCTACATCAACAGATCGTGCGATAGGATTTTTAAATTCAGGTTCTTGGGCATCACCCGACTCTATTATACTTAAGATTACAAATAATACCGGGGGTACTATTTCTACTATAAATATTTCTTTTGATTATGAACAATACAGATCAGGTACCAGGCAATATGACTGGACATTCTTTCATGGCGCTACTTCTGCTCCTAGTACATTGGTAACCGACGGAGGTCAATCTTTCGCATCTGGTGCTAATAATAATGTGATAAATCCACCAACCACCACCACTAAAAGTTTTGTAATAAGCGGTTTGTCTATTGCCAATGGAACTGATTATTATTTCAGATGGATATCAACAGGATTAGCCGGCAATACAAATGCACAAGCCATCGGTATCGATAATTTCAGTCTTACTGTTTCTGCACCTCCAACTGTTTCTACACCAACGGTAAGTGCCATTACAACAAACAGCGCTTTGTTGGGTGCAACAGTTGCATCTTTCGGTTCGGCTACTTCAATTACTGAAAGAGGTACGGTTTTTAAAACGACTGCAGGTGTTACCTCTACTGATAATCCATTAGCGGAAGGCAATACAACAATAGGTGCTTTTACACAAACAAGAAGCCTTTCACCAGAAACTCATTATTACTTTAAAGGATATGCAACCAGCTCTGCAGGATTAGGATTAAGTACTGAAGGTGATTTTTTCACGTTGTCAAATCCTCCATTGGTACAAGCAAGTTCATTAAGTGCAACGCCATTTTCTTCTAGTCAAATTGATCTTAGTTGGGTAACTGCAGATTTTCCTGCATCAGGCGCCACAGCAAAAAAATATATTTTATTAAGAGCAACATCTCCTAACGTTCCCATATTTACAGCCAGTAATGGACAAAGTCCGGCAGTTGATGCAAATACCACAATTATTAACCAAGATATTTCTTCTTTATCAGCAAGTGCTACCGGATTAGATCCAAATTTAGAATACAACTTTCTATTGATTCCATATACCTGGAATGGTTCAAATTCGGCAACTTATAACTATTTAACTATTGGCGCTCCAACTACAACTGGAAGCACCTCTACAACTACAGCAGCGGTATTGTCTACTACTACTGTTACAAGTATAACTTATAATTCAGCAATATTAGGAGCAACAATAGTTTCTGATGGTGGTGATGGAATTGCACAAAGAGGTACAGTATATAGTACTACTTCTCCTGTAAGCATTTCAAACAATACATTAGATGAAGGCGGACTTGATATTGGCACGTTTTCTCATACCCGTTATGATTTACAACCTCAGACCAGATATTATTTTGCAGGATATGCTGCAACTAACGGTGGTTCATTATCATTAAGTCCGGAAGCAAGTTTTTATACTTTCTCGTTTCCTCCGGTAGTACAAGCAAGTGCGTTTACAGCAACTCCTGCAACAGGTGCTCAGGTAAATTTATCATGGTCTCCTGCTTCATTCCAAACTATTGGAGCTACAGTAACCAGCTATATTTTACTACGTGCCGATTATCCTAATGTGCCAAGTATTGTAAATACCAATGGACAATCTCCATTAGCTGGCCTTAATACTACAATTGTTAATGCAGCTATTTCAGGTGCTGCAACTTCGACAACATCTACCGGACTGGCAGGAAATACTCGTTACAATTACGTGTTGATTCCTTATACATGGGATGGAACAAATGCGGCTACTTATAATTATTTAGTTGATGCAGCACCTTCTGCAGATGCTACGACATACGCAGCAGCACCTTCTTCACAACCTAGTTTTCTTTCGTTCACCAATGGAACTTGTAACAGTGTGAAGTTAACCTGGAGATCAGTAGTGGGCGCCACAGGATATATTCTTTTGCAATCATCAGGTGCAACCGCTCCTTCAACCAGCCCTGCTTCAGGATTGATTTACACTGCAGGAACTTCTATTGGTAACGCTACAGTGGCTTATGTAGGAACAAATAATTTGGATACCACAGTTACTATCAGTTCACTAACGGATGGCACTAAATATAATTTTGCCGTTTATGCTTACAATAATACCACTAGCACAGATATTTCTTATAATACCACAAATCCGCGATCTGCGAGTTTAACAACAGCAAATCCATCTGCACCAACAGCAACGGCTGCAAGTTCTGTTGGATTATCGGGTTTTACTGCCAATTGGAATGCGGTATCCTGTGCTGTGGGCAACTATAAATTAGAGGTAAGTGCTTATCCTGATTTCTATAATTCAGGAGCAGCAGCTACAACAGTTGCATCTGAAAGTTTTGAAAATAGTCTGACATTATTTAGCGCCTCAGGAACCGGAGCCAGTTTCAAAACAGGGACTTCCTTATCAAATGATCAACCAGCAAGTTCGCCTTATGCTTTTGCAGGAACTTATGGTTATGGTGTTTCAGCAGGAACTAACGTAATTACTTCGAATGATATTAATACCAGCAGTTACATCAACAATCAGTTAAGTTTTAAATTAGCTGCATTTGGTGGACAGGATGCACCCGATGGTTTAAAAGTAGAAATTAGTCCAAATGGTGGAACAAATTGGTATAATACCCTTTCTATTTCCGGATATAACAATGTTAGTTGGCCATATACTGGAAGTTCTGTAGCATCCGCTAATTATGATGGAGATTCGATAACCACAGCATATTCTGCTAATGCTACTTTATTTGGAACAGTTGTTATAAACAATATACCAAGTGTTACTCAGCTAAGAGTACGTATCACCATGAATTGTGATGGCGGAACTGAAATTTGGGTAATTGATAACCTAAGCGTTACCGGGAGAACAGGATCTTTTGTAGCACCATACGAAAATTATTCAGTTTCAGGTTTAAGTCAGGCAATTACTGGTTTAACCAATAACACTACATACTATTACAGAGTTCGTGCAGTAGGAACTTCTTACAGTTCATTCAACTCAAACGTAATCAGTACTACAACATTAGCCGGTTATGCCGAATTAAGCACACCTGCTTATTCGTTAATCACCAATACTTCCGCGGTAATTGGCGCAACAATAAACAATACAGGTTCTTCTGCTATATCTCAAAGAGGAACAGTTTATAAAACCACAACAGGGGTAACGGCAACAGATAATGCCTTAAATGAAGGAGGAACAGATATTGGCGTGTTTAGTCATCCAAGAAGTGGATTGTCTCCAGAAACCAGATATTATTTCAAAGGTTTTGCAACCAATTCTTATGGCACCGGTTTGTCAGCTGAAAGTAATTTCATTACTTTATCAAATCCTCCGGCTAGTGAGGTTACTGCATTATCTGGATTAGCATTTTCTGGAGATCAGATTGATCTTACTTGGACAGCAGCAACGTTACCTTCATCAGGCGCAACGGCATTGGGATATGTAGTTGCTTATTCATTATATCCTAATATTCCTTCAGTATCTACAACAAATGGTGCAGTACCGGTTGCAGGTTTGAATACAACTGTTTCAGGTTTAACAGCGAACTCATTTGCATCGGTTTCAAGTCTTAGCTCTACAACACAATATAATTTTGTAGTTATTCCATATACTTGGAACGGCGTTGATGTGGCTACAGTAAATTACAATACAAACAATATTGCCAATACAAGCGCAACAACTTTTGGAGCGGTAAGTGCTTACCCTCCATCAAATTTAGTTTTCAGCAATGTAACCTGCAGTACTATAAATGTAAATTGGACAAATGGTTACGGAGCTGATGGCGTTTTGGTACTTAGAACTTCAGGTGGGGTAGCTCCAAACACATTACCATCAGGAGGTGTTGAATATACAGCAGGAGCTACTTTAGGTAATGCAACAGTTGCTTACGTAGGTACAAACAGTGCTTTATCTTACACAGGACTTAATGATAATACAAACTTCAATTTCAAATTATATTCATTTACAGGAAGCGGCTCTTCTATAGCTTACCTTACGGGTTCACCTTTGTCTGGAAGTCAATCTACCAGTGCAATTTCAGCTCCTATTGCTACAGACGCAACAGTAGTAAATTCGAATTCATTTACAGCGAACTGGAATAGCGTTTCATGTGCAAGCAATTATAACTTGTATGTATACACGAATAATTCAGGA
>CALQSB010000059.1 GCA_943333125.1 Chitinophaga pinensis | reverse complement strand
TTCATAGAACAGAATATTGTTACATTCCTCTTCAACTTTGTCTAATAGGAATTTAGCCAGATTAGGAAGATACAGTTTCATCTTGTCTTCTATTTCTATTCGGTGTTCGTACAAGGAGGTGACGAAAGTAATTTCACTAACAGGCACTTTTGTCATTTTTTTCAAACATTCGTAACTAACAGATACTCCAAAACACGTTGACGAATCCTTCTCAATAACTTTACTAGTGTTTCTGCCGTAATTGAAAGAAAAAATGACTCCATCCGAAAATCGAATTTCGATAACATCTGTTGTATCCAATGTTATTTCTTTAGGTGTGTTGTAAAAGAATGAAAGCACATAAAAGTTTGGAGTCACCGTATCTTTAGGTATCAAGGAGCCCGCGCTCACGCTACAGAATAATGGCTCAAGTTGCAACGGACTTGTGGTAGTCAACATAGATATTACCTCATTGGAATCTACTCTGTATATTAATTCTTGTGCCTTTATAGATTGGCATACAAGAAGTGAAATAATGATGATGATCTTATTCATAGATGTAGTTTTAATGATGAATGAATGAAATGACCACTTCGTTTACTGCTTCACGATACTTCGAATGAAATTGTAATTGTTATTTTCCTCTGTAACAATATGCATCGGAAATGTTTGGGTTTTCGTTTCCGGTGTGATATTCAAATTTTTAAATTCATCGTAAGTAATGTAAGCGAAACGACCATTTGATACACCTACTATCATGCTTTCATCGTTTTTGGGTATTTCAACTTTATCGCCAGTAATCTGATAAAGTCCGTTAAGACTTTTTACAATTAGATTTGCTGAATAGACTTCTAAAGTCTTGCTCTCTGTGTTGACAAAAGAAAAATTAACTGTAATAAAGGTTTCTGGGGGCATTGGCTTATCACAATTCCATATTCCAAAACCATCGATTTCAAAACTTCTTAAAACACGTCTTGACAAGTTTTCATTATTAATTAGAGAGTTCTGGGCTTCCACAATTTTGTTCTGTGCTTCTATTTCTGCATTCTTGGCCTCGATTATTATATTAAGCTGAGCTGTTTTTACATTCTCTTTATCAATATAAGCATTGCTGATAGAATCCTTCATGTAGGCATCTCTGTTAGCCTTACCAACAGCAAGTCTGGCTTCAATCTTTTTTTCATAAACTGCCATTTGCTTATCATATACCAAAAGGGCTTTTGCATAATCTTTCTCACTCAATACAGGCCTTACTTTGTATTCAACGGATTTGATTTTGTCTCCATAATTGCTTGTAAATTTGATGAGGTACATACCATGCTTATCTCCTTTTTTTAACTTGATATCAGACCAACTTGTATAGGATGCTTCGGGATCAAATCGAGTTTCAGTTTTATCGAGTTGAAATTGCAGATGATGATAGGCTTTCAACTCTTCGAATGAATAGGTATCGATTAATACCTTGATGATGGGCAAACTTTCATCCAGCAATGAAGGTTTTACAGGTTTGGCAATATTCGATTCCGAAGGTTTGGGACTAACAATTGCAATTTCTTTTTTTCCGACTTCCAAAATTTCACTTTTGCCACGGTTGATCCACTGTCCGGTGGCAGTATCTAAATAATAAAGATTCTGAGCGATGTCTTTGTTTTGTGAAGCGATATTGATAACAGGTTTGCTGTTCTTGTTTACAAAAACAGGCTGTCCATCTTTAAATGCTTGTATGTCGCACATGCCCGCTGATTCAAAGGTATAATGAACACCTGCAGAATCATATCCCATTGGTATGCCCGACAAAAACTGATCAGCAGGATTATTGAACTCACGGTATTTGATATCTACTTTTCCTTGAATTACTTTCCCGTTTTTATCTACAAATGCATCCTTTGGAAGCAATAACACAGATCCTGAAGCATACATAATCGTATCTCCTTTTGCAGCATCTACAGCGTAATCCGTAAAAGGAATATCTGCTGCTGGAACAGGTGGATTCACAAATCTTACAGCCAATTTAGTTTCGGTACGGCAATTGCATTTTGCAATCATTAAAATGACCATTAAAATAATTGCAGCGATAATGGTGATGTTTCTGCGTTTCATACTTTTATTTTTTAGATGAACAATATGGTTACAAAAAAGAAGAGAGATTTATTATTCAGTTTTCATCGTACACATTAATGTCTTGCATTTAAGGCTAAAGTATAGTGAACAATATTGAACTGATTTGAAAGATTGACTGAGAAACGGATTGGGAGCAATAAGTTTTATAAAATTGTAATCAAAAAGGAGTTGATTTTATTTTGTGAGATGAATCTATAAATAAAAAAAATGAAGCGACTACAAAAAAATGTTAAAGACAATGAGCATGGTTAACATTTAGATTTTTATAACAAAATATTTTGGAGGATTGATTTTCTTTTCTATTTTTGTATCTACATCAAGATTCACGTAATAGTGAAACCAACCGAGTCGAGAGACCGCGGTGGTAAAATGATGAGGGCCTTCAGCCAAAATAAAGCGCTAAACTTCCCTTTATTATTTTCTTGCTGTATTCATTTTTTAACTTAAAACCAGTTTTTGCAATTGAAATCTATTACAAGAAAAAAATGCTGCAAAGACAAGAGCTTGTATTGATTTTTTGATCTTACCATATTTCAATATGTTTTCGACCAAAAAATCTGCTTAAACTCTCGTCTTTTTTGCCTTTTTTCCTTTCATAACGATTCCAACTGCAAAAGCAGGTTTAAAAAATTTATGCATCATGGAACACAAACACTTCGTCACTTTCGAACAGGAAATCATGAGTTTTCCTTGTTATGAAACAGAACTTACTTATTGGTACAATTCCAAAGAAGAACTGGTTGTTTTTCGAACTGACCGCAATGCGATTGACAAGAGTGTGGTAAATGAGGAATTCATCGTTTATCCTTTAATTGCCGGTCACACAAACGAAACCAACATGCTAAAAGAAATCCTGACCGGAATTTTTTCTTACAGCGACAGCTGTCATGGCTGGCCTTATTTCATCAAAAGCGAATTGATTACAGAAGATGAATTCAATGAAGCCAGAAATCAAGGTTTGGAAATAATAAAAGAAAATAAAAACAAAGCCAAAGAAAAAGGCAAAGACCATCCTGTAATTCGTTACTGTTTCGAAAAAAAGCTGCACCCGGAACCGGAAGATCATTCACCCGATAGTTGGAAAGCCAATTGTCCATCAGGCCGACAGCATCATATCATGATTTCAACATCTAGTCCATCAAGCCATAGCTGGGGATGCGGTTATTGCAAGAAAAAAGGAGGGCTTGAAGAACTGAAACAATGGGTGGAAACTAAAAAATCATAAAATATGGATAATAATATTGAAACAAAAAAAGAGCAAATAATTTCAAACGAAAAGCAAAAGCAAAAGAAGTATTCGCTAACACACTCGGAGATGATGGAGTCTCTTCTGTCAACATTATCCAAAAGAAATCGAAATGTAAAAGCTGTGAAGGAACATGAAAAAGGAAATAATAATGAAAATATCATTGAAGTAATGTTTTTTAAAAAAATTACGGAAGAATAATATAAATTCTTAACACAAATTGTCACACAAAAAATAAAAAAGAATGAAGGAAAAAATTGAAAAGAAAAATGACCAGTCAGCAGCGAATACATCGACAATGTCAGAAGGAGAGAAATTCTGGGAAGAATTGCAAAATCTCCCTTACAGTACGGACAGGATTGGACAAGGCTTCGTAATTCACTTGCCACAACCCAAAAGAGATGAAATAAAATAAATAATTCCTATTTCGAATTAAAATCTATTTCAGTGACAAAATAAAAAATTATACATTATGAACAACAATAAAAAACCAAACATAATTACCATCGATGAAAAAGTATGCTATAACTGTAAACACAGAGTCTGGGCTGTCGGCATCAGCTGGGGTGTACGTTGTGGGAATGATATGAAAAATGGTATCCCAAAATTAATTCCAGGTTTAAGACATACTTGCCCGGCGTTTATCATGAGGGAGGATAATAATCGTAAGCCATTCTCAAATGATTAATGTCGTTGTTTAAACCTAATTCTATTTTAAAAATAAATTCTTAAATATGAATTCCCAAAATAAAGAAACTGATTTGTTACAACTGCAACAGTTTAGTCAGCAAACAAATATTACTGGATGGTGTGCCAATGTATGGCTTAACGGATTGATCATTCGCTACCCTTTTCATTTTTTAGTCTATTCTCAAAATACGGATGGCAATGAATTGAGAAAGGATAAGGCAAAACAAAATATCAAGAGAGAACTCGTTAATAAAATTGATAAAATTCTATCAAAGTCTCTAGAGGAAAAAGATATTGTCGCCTATGAAAAACTATTGTCGACTTTAGATGACATCTTTCTGAGAACAGAAAATAACAAACAATAATAAAAAGTAACTATCATATTCTTACCTCAAATAGTTGGAGGACTGATGCTATTACCTTCAATAAAATAAAGCTTATGAACTTTCAACTAGAAGACAAACAAGATGCTGAAATAAACAGACTCAATTATTATTTTAATATCTGCAATGATGCGCTGAATGATTTTTCTGCTAATCATCCTTATCAATTGGCTGCATATGAAAAAGAAAAAATGATAACCATCCTAAAGCGACTTTTCGAAGGTGAAATCGATTACCTGGAAAGAAGTCCCGAAAATTATTTTGACTTATATGAAGACGAATAGTTTTTATAGACAGCAACTATTCACTGTTTTGCTAAATCAAATACTCACTAACTTTTTCTTGAATTTTCGCTTTAATATTATCCCAACTTTGTCCCTTTAAGCTAATTGGGTCTTCACTTTCTTCTGCATCAGCAAAATAGGATATTGCCTGTGGTACAGTAATTAATAAGTTTTGGGTATTATATTTTTCTTTGTGAAATTTCACAAAATCTTCAACAGTGTAGGTTTCTAATAATTCAGCAATATCCCAAAAATCCTTTTTCTTACCACGGCCAAGTGTAGCTTGCACTTTCATAGCAATTATATCTTCATCAGAGAACATCCTAACACCATCAGCTATATACAATGGTCTAATATTTGGATGTGGGTAATGAATAATATCAATTTTTATATCCTTTATAAATCCAAAAATCCCAAACTTTGCTGGCTTCTCTTCAATTATAAAATCACTTTTATAAAAATCTCTAATTTCATTTAATACAATTTCATTATCGAATGCTTCAATTGTAAATAAATCTAAGTCTATTGATTTTCGATGACCATATTTTAGTGATAACGCTGTGCCACCTACTAAACTAAATTTAGTAAGAGATGGCAATTCCATTAACTTCTTTAGTACGGAAAAAGTTTCGGATTCAACTGTTTCAAGGTGTAGCATGCAAAATCCTTTATTGGTCTTTTAATAACAGCACTGGCTAAATAGAGTCTTGTTTCAGGTAAATATTTTGCTTTTAATAAAGTTTGAGTAACTTTCTCGTCTCCATAATATCGACGACAATTTCTAATATCATCTACATCACCTCTTTCAAAAACCCTTTCAATTACAAAACTAGCCTTAGCATCATAATCCAATGATTCAAATACGACATCCCAAAAGATTCGTTTACTAAATTTTGGTTTTTGAGCTATTGACATACTCAAATATACGAAGTAATCATTTTAATGTCAGCATGATGCTTATCGTTTTCGGGCTTGGGGAATTTTGATTAAAAAAAAGCCGGTTCATTTTTCAATAATTAAACTGGGCTAATGTTTTTACTTTTTAGTCTATTCTCAAAACAAGGTTGTGAATTAATGGAGAAAGAGATGCAAAGGTTGATGAATTCATAGTTAATATTTTCTTTTATCAGGCACTACCCCCCTAACCCCACCTCTCGGCTCTTCCACATCTCCCTCGTACCTCGGTATCAAATGAATATGCACATGTGGCACCGTTTGCCCGGCGGCTTCATTAATATTAATTCCCACATTAAAACCAGCAGGGCTATATTTCTCTTGTACAATTCCTTTAACTCGATTTAATAATTCAATACAATCTTTCTGCTCCTCTAATGACAAATCAAAATAATTAGCAGTATGCCTTTTCGGTATTATCAACGCATGACCTTCATTTACTGGAAAGCCATCGTAAATAGCAAAAGACATTTCGGTTTCCAATATTTTTTCTCTTTCCAAATTGCAGAAAGGGCAAGGTTTGTTTTCGTTCATTTATAAATATTCAAAACCGTTATTAGCGGCTATTGTTATTAATGGTTGTATCGTATCTCTTAATTTATTTTTTGTATGGTCAGTTTCCAGATTATTCAGTTCAGGCAAAATGGTTAAATAATCTTCCAAAGATTTATTTTTGGGTTCTTTTTCAATTACAATTTTTATTGCGGTTTGCTGCAAATAATAAAAGGAATCGAAATATTTATTCATTGATGGAAGTTTGTCACTTTTACTGCTATTAAAAGATTTATCTGCCGGTATTAAATTCCACATTAAATCATGTGATACAAAATTATATGGCACAAAATGTTCCACTGCAAAATCGCCTTTGGTCAATTCTCGTTTTGTGTAGATACAATTTACACTTCCCAAATCATCAATTACAATATCCCAGAACTTTCGTTGTTTGGTAAGATTGTTTCTTGATGCAGGCTTTATTAGCTTATTAGCAATATCAGGAACATTGGGATTTTTGGCTTGTAAAAACAACGACAGATTCCAGTAACAAAAATCTCTGATGAAAGCTGCATTCAACAAAAAATAATTCGCCCATAAAATATCTACATCTATAAAATCAGTGTGCAGAGCATAAGGACAATAAAACGGTGATTGATTTGATTTTTTATAGATTGAAGCTTTATCTTCTCCCGGAAACCAGGGACTCAAAAACCAATGTGGTACATTTTTATTAAACTGAAAAAATTCTCTTCTTGTACTGTTGTTTTCTGTATTGAGTAATTTTTTTATGATATCATTTTTATTTGCATCAATGGTAAGTCCTTCAAAATCTTTTATTGCTTCAATAGCTGATTGTAATTTATCCTGTACACCAAATGAAACATGGAAATAATTTACTGTGTACCATGCATTGCTTATCATTCTTGCAAACAATTCCTTTTTTGGAATCATTGTTGATTGTGTTTCAATTCTTGCCTCCAATGAATCAATAATTGATAATAACCAATAGAATTTATAGGTAGCATTAGTTTTGTTGAAACAAGCCGCTAACTTTTCTATTGGTAAATTTTTATCGTTGGGGAGTTGCTGCATAATGTATTTACAATATTTTTTAATTTTTACCCCACTGCCAATTTCTTCCCTTCATTCAACAACAAAGCCGGTGGTGTATTTTCTAATCTCCAAATAATATTCATTGGTCTACTTCCTTCGTGACTTACATAATTCAATTTGCCACAAAAAACAAAACCCATTGTAATTCCTTCTTCATCTGTATTCTTTTCTCTAATAAAAAGTAATATTGATTTTTTTATCTGTTGGTGATTAATATAAGACTGTCCTTTGGGGCTCTCAGGAGTTGTTGCATTTTGACTTTGCCAATGAAAGATTTCACTATTTACAAAATAATCGTGGTACATAGTACTCGGACTAAATCTACCTTCGGTTTTATCCAATGTAACAAAAAGTGCTTCGGTATTTATATTTAGCAAATTCAATACGCCTTCTCTACTTGGATATTTTCGATTTAATGTATTGGCTTTTAGTCCCACCAAAATTTGATTTCTGGTAAACCTTCCGTGTAAATTCAGCGTAGATTTGAAGCCGAGATGAATATCTTTTTCAATTGCCTCAATCTGATTTATTCTTATCGAAAAATATTCGACCAATTCTTTTTTTAATGATTCTTCTTTTAGCAAATCTTTTATTTTCAATACCAAATTCTCATAATCATCTACATTGGGTTGCTCATTAAAAATGTCAAAATAAAACATTAATAAATATTGTTGCTCCAATTCTGTGTTTACATTCAAGCAGTCTGCATTAATCAATTCAATTAAAAAATTAAAATAAGAAGTGCTTTCGATTGCCAACCAAGCGTTAGACATTGCTCCTGCAATTTTTTTATTTGAAGCATTTGATTCAATATTATTTCCATCAACCATCGAAATTAATTCGTACCAAAGCCAATCAGTATCAAAAATTGTTTTTAAGTTTATTTCTGTGAGATTGGTGAAATTCGTCATTGTACATTCAACAGAATAATCTTGCTTGAATCTAATGATGGCATCTTTTATTTTTTGAACACCTCCTCTTATGTGTCGCTGTACATTTTTTAAAATAATATCTTTCGCCTGCCTTTCTAATACTATCGAACAGCCCAGTGGCAAATGAGGGAAATCGTTTTCTATTTCATCTTTGATTCTGGTATGCGTTTTCCCAACCATAGCCCTGAACTTGTGTTCAAAACTATATTCAGCATTGGATTGTCCTACAAAATCCAATACAGTCAGATATGATTTGTCTTCATGGATTCTTAACCCTCTTCCCAGTTGTTGTAAAAATATAGTCAAGCTTTCCGTTGGTCTTAAAAAAAGTAACGTATCAATTTCTGGTATATCAATTCCTTCATTAAAAATATCTACAACAAATAAATAGTTGATTTCTTTTCTTCTAAATTTTTGAATGATAGTATTCCTTTCATCAGTATTTGCAGAAGTTAAATATGCTGATGACATTCCTTTCGACGCAAATTTTTCATGCATAAATTCTGCATGCTTTACAGAAACACAAAATCCAATCGCAGTTACCTTGTTAATGTCTTTTAAATACTTGTTGCAATTTCGAAGTATATCATTTACTCTTCTATCATCTTCTGAGAAAACTTTTTCTAATGCTGAGATATCGTATTTTCCTCTTCTCCAAGAGACTTGAGAAAGATCTGTGTCATCACTTAAGGCAAAATATTGAAAGGGACAAAGCAATCTTCTATTGAGCGCTTCTGTTAATCTTATTTCTGCTGATATTGACTTTCCAAAATAATGAGTGATGTCCGCGCCATCCATCCTTTCAGGAGTTGCTGTTAACCCAATCAATAATTTTGGTGTGAAATAGCTGAGTAGTTTTTGATAACTTTTAGCAGAACTATGATGTACTTCATCAATTACGATGTAATCAAAATAATCAGCTTTCAATTTCAAATCATCTATTCTATTGTTTAGCGTATTAATAGATGCAAAAAGTTGATTGTATTGATTTGGCTCGTTTTTCGAAAACCATAATTCTCCAAAATTATTATCACGCAAGATGTGTCGAAAGGTATATCGCGATTGTTTTAAAATTTCTTCTCGATGTGCTACAAACAAAAACCTTGCTGTTGGATTTGTTTTTAAATACTTCTTGAAATCAAATGCAGCCATTACTGTTTTACCGGTTCCCGTTGCTGCTACAATTAAATTTTTATGTTCACCGTTTTGTCTACATTTTTCTAGCTGGTCTAAAATTTCTTGTTGAAATGAGAACGGCGTGAAATCGAAAAATTGTTCAATCGAATCTTCATCTCTACCTTTATTTTGAATTTGTAAAGCTGCTTTTAATTTTTCTCTGTGTTCATCTTTATTATAAAGCACAAAATCATTATCATTCCAATACGTTTCAAATGTTTTTATACACTTTTCAATGATGTGCGGAATTTCTTGTTCGGTAATTTTTAAGTTCCACTCCAACCCGTTTGTCAGCGCTGTTCTTGATAGATTTGACGAACCAATATATCCTGTGTGAAATCCAGACTCTCTTTTAAAAATATATGTCTTTGCGTGTAATCTTTCTTGTTGAGTATTGAATGATATTTTTATTTCAACATTCGGAAATTGAGACAGAAAATCAATCGCCTTTAAATCAGTGGCGCCCATATATACAGTACAAATAACTTTTACTTTTTTTCCATCGAGTTCTAATTGTTTAAATACTTGTTCAAACAATCGAATTCCTTCAAATTTAATAAATGATACAAGCCAGCAAATCTCATCACTTGAAAGCATTTCTTTTTTCAATTCGCTTTCTAATGAAATTCCAGATTTGTTTCCTGTGAATAATTCCGATTCGCTTAACCCTGTTAATGGAAATACTTCTTTGATGTGTTCTCTAATATCTGTTCTTGAAAAATTTCCTTCATCAAATAAAGCTTTTAATATATTGCCTTGTGGCTCAATTAATTCTTGTAGTAGATGCTCTTGTCCGGTATAGTTCGATAATAATGAAATAAGCTGGTTGGTTAATTCAATAAGCTTTGGCTTTGCAGATTCTTCTTTTTCTGAATTTATTTTTGCAAATACTTTTTGAATTAAGGACTGAAAAAAACGATTAATAAATACGGAACCATCTTCTTTTTCGAAAGGCTCAATAACCTTTAAAAAATGCTGGTTTTTATCAAGTTCTTTTTGAACTGAATCAGTAATTATTTTTTCGTAAAAGCCTTGTTTCATTATTTAAGATTAAAGAACTTTATTTAATTCCATTTTTAAACCACTCTCTCGTCTCCTCATCCGTACAATAAATATAACATCCTTTCATACCTCTGGTCATCAATGTTCTGTAGGTATTCTTTATTATCAAATCCAGTTGTACTTTAGCCTCCTCTAGATTTTCTTTCATCAATTTTTTATACCCCTTTACAGAATTATCGGAGCTTGCTCTTTTGGAAGCATCGGTAATTACAACTCCGTTTCTTACAAATAAATCATCGCCAATGATTACGCCGATGTAATCCACTTCAAGTCCCTGACAGGTATGGATACAGCCCACTTCATTTACAGATTTAGGACTGATGATCCAGGTGCTGCCATCTTCGGTGAGATTCCATTTCATTTTAAAATCGTATTCCGGAAATTCAATATCGTAGGCATTGAAATCCTTTTTACTTGGCCATTTCCAGCAGTAACCAGCAACGAGTCTTGCTCTGTTGTTGATGTTATTTTTTTCTACAATCAATTCTCTGAGTTCAGCAGGATTATCCAACACCCTGAAATCATAATCCACACCTGATAAATCCTGATTAACCGTTTCTCTGATTTGTAATGTATTGTCGAGCCAGGCCAGATAGCCATCAGAACCATTGCATCGGAATTGAGAATTCAATTCCAGTTCGGTAATGCTTGCTTTGGATAAATGTGCCCACTTGATAATTTCTTCTTTTTGTCCGATGTCTTTTAAGGTTACTCGCTGGTCTTCATCTAAAAAGAAAATCGAAAACTTGGAAGCGTTGATGATTTCTTTGATTTGATTTTCTCCCAGGTTTCCAAAGAGTCCGCTGAATTTATTCAATCGATGCGCCTCATCAACTATTAAGGCATCGTATTCATTCGCAGGCGAACCGATAAACGCACCCGAACCTCTGAACATATTTCTGATTTCGGTTGCTCTTACACTTCCGGTAAGCCTTGCTTCATAAACCGCACGAGGTGCTGCATTTTTAGAAACATATTGAGTTAGCTTTTCCAGCTTGGTTAATTCCACTAATAAATTTATGGCCACCACAGACTTCCCTGTTCCGGGACCACCTTTCACAATCAATACTTGTTTATTTTTTTCATTGGCAATTTTTGCAAGAGCAATTGCATTTTCATAAACCACTTTCTGATCGTCAATCATCACAAATTCCTGATTGCCTTTTATCATTTTGGTGATGCTGTCGGCAAGCATTTTGGATGGTTTGATTTTTCCATTTTCAATGCGATACAGAATATTAGTTCTGTCGCCATATCTCACATGTTTCTTGATAAACTCACGCAGCTTAATGGCATCGCTTTTTAGAAAAACCGGAGCCTTATTGATGTACTCGGCATAAAATTCATTACGAATCACACCATCTTCTGCATAGTTGTGTAAGTAAGCGCAGGGATACAATTGAATATTCTCTTTATAAACAACTTCATTAAAGCCTTGCAGCAATGTAGCGTATGACCATGCCTGATAAGATGGATGAGTATGCTCTCCTATTCTTCCGCCAACAAAAGTTTCTACGATGGAATCCTTGCTGGTCAATTTAGCTTCAGACCATTGCTTTAATTCTATCAGAATTACGGAGTCTTTACTGTCTTCGTTTTGTCCGGAGATGATGAAATCTATTCTTTTTCCGGTTTGTGGAATTTGGTATTCAATCGCAATACCACAATCGTTGGGAATCATAGCGTCTTGCATTATTCTATCCATATAACTTAAGGAAGATGCCCAGGAACGTATTTCTGCTATACCAACACCTCTGTTCAGTTTCAACTTTACGTTTTTCAAAACGATATTCTCAATCTCATTGGTGAGCACATCATTTAAAAAATCAGCTTTGGTAGCGTTATATACAATCATAGTTCATTGTATTTTTTAGCGGTGCCTTTTGCTTTTTCTACTGGATATTTTGCTGCGTTCTTTTGTATTTTTTCGAGGATGATTTCTTTCACATCAAACTGGTATTTATCAGCGAGTAAAAATGCATAAGCGAAAACATCAGCCAGTTCTTCTTTGATTTTTTCTTTATTGGCTTCTTCTGCATTTTTCCAGAGATACAATTCAAGTAACTCTCCGGCTTC
>CALQSB010000058.1 GCA_943333125.1 Chitinophaga pinensis | reverse complement strand
AAACCTCACTCAATAAAACGAGTGAGGTTTTTTAGTAAAATATATCCACATTCATTTGAGTGAATAGTTTCGTTGGTTTAGTGCATCCCGACATCAGTCGGGAGGGTCCGCGGTTTCCCGAGACCTCGGGATGAGCTCCCACAACGAAAGCTCACTCGATAATATGGGCGAGGTTTTTTTATTGGCAAAAATGTACAATAAAATAACTTTTCCTATAACTTTGCTCTAATTATGATAAAAAACTCATCATACCATCCTCAATACGACGAGCAAATCGACACTGACGTGTTAACTGATATCGAACCTCCTTATCAATTATTAATCTGGAATGACGATATCAATACTTTTGAATGGGTTATTGATACGCTAATTGAAATATGTGGCCATACTAAAGAACAAGCCGAGCAATGTGCCATGCTTATTCATTATAAGGGAAAATATCCTGTAAAGAAAGATTACTACGAAACCCTAAAGCCTCAATGCGAAGCGATTAACGACAGAAATATAAATGCAACTATGGAAATAATGGCCTGATGATTATTTCCACTCATTTTTTTTATTGATTTTTTCTACTTCAAAAACACAAGTCCTTATTCCACTTTTGTCTTTTTCAATGTTTTGAAAATATGGGATTCGCCTCCATTCTGCAGAATTTTTTCAAACAATTTCACAGTAGCATTTGCGTCTCCCATGGCCCGATGACGATCTTCAATGTCAATCCCCAGGCTATTGCATAAATTACCCAAACTATAAGAATTCAATCCCGGAAAAATCTTTCTGCTCATTCTTACCGTGCAAAGTTTATCTGTTTTTAATTCATATCCACACATCCCCAATTCATTCTTTACAAATGAAAAATCAAAACTTACATTATGTGCAACAAATACAGTATTGGTAAGCACCTGAAATACCTGAGCGGCAATTTCATCAAATGCAGGAGCTATAGCTACCATGGCGTTGCTAATTCCAGTAAGTGAAGTAATAAAGCCTGGGATAGGCCTTCGAGGATTTACGAGTGTATGAAATTTATCCACTACTTCAATTCCATTGTGAACGATGATGGCAATCTCTGTAATGTTATTCCCCACCGAATATCCACCTGTGGTTTCGATATCTACAATTGAATACATTTTTTAAATATTGGGGGTTAAGGTATCACTTATTTCAGAATAATTACGCCTTTGATTCTGTATTTTTGCACACGAGTAATAAAAAAGAAACGACCCCACAAAAAAATGGAATTAAATAAAAATTTCGAACATCAGCCTGCAGAACAAAAATGGTACAGCCATTGGATGCATAAACAATATTTCAAAAGCATCCCCGATGGACGCGAGCCTTACACTATTGTAATGCCTCCGCCAAATGTTACTGGCGTTTTGCATATGGGCCATTGCCTTAATAATACCATTCAGGATATTTTAGTTCGCCGTGCAAGAATGACCGGAAAAAATGCCTGCTGGGTTCCGGGTACTGATCATGCTTCTATTGCTACAGAAGCAAAAGTAGTGGCCATGCTCAGAGAACGAGGAATAACAAAATCATCATTAAGCAGAGACGAGTTTTTATCCTATGCCTGGGAATGGAAAGAAAAATATGGCGGCATCATCCTGCAACAATTGAAAAAGCTGGGCTGTAGTCTTGACTGGGACCGCACCAGTTTCACCATGGATAAAGGGTATTACGACTCAGTAATAAAAATATTTGTTTCTCTTTACAATAAAGGTGTTATCTATCGCGGAAAAAGAATGATCAACTGGGATGTAAAAGCACTTACGGCTCTCAGTGATGAAGAAGTGATTCGTAAAGAAACCAGACAAAAACTGTATCATTTAAAATATTCCATCGAAGGCACAAAAGATTTCATCATCATTGCCACTGTTCGTCCGGAAACCATTATGGGTGATACCGCTATATGTGTTCACCCTGAAGACGAAAGATACAAACACCTACATGGGAAATTTGCCTTTGTACCGCTAATCAATAGACGCATTCCAATTATTGCTGACGATTACGTAACCATGGACTTCGGATCAGGTGCACTAAAAGTTACTCCTGCTCATGACATCAATGATTATACACTCGGCCAAAAACATCATCTCGAAGTAATTGATGTTTTTAATGATAATGGCACTATCAGTGAAGCCGCACAGATTTATGTGGGCATGGAGAGATTTGAGGTTCGTAAAAAAATAGCGATTGAACTTGAGGAAAAAGGCATCCTTTTAAAAACTGAAGAATATACCAGTGAAGTTGGTTATAGTGAGCGTACTGACGTTGTAGTGGAGCCGAGATTGAGTTTGCAGTGGTGGCTGAGCATGAAGGACATCTCCTCTCCTGCCCTTAAAGCTGTAATGGAAGAAGAAATAAAATTCTATCCTTCCAAATTTAAAAATGTTTACCGCCACTGGATGGAAAATATTAAAGACTGGTGTATCAGCAGGCAGTTATGGTGGGGACATAGAATTCCGGCCTGGTTTGACATCAATGGAAAATTTGTAGTCGCAGAAAATGAAGCAGCAGCAGTTGCTCAATTCGAAAAAGAACATGGAATAACCAATGCTAATTTGAAACAGGACGAAGATTGTTTGGACACCTGGTTCAGCAGCTGGCTTTGGCCATTTGAAGTATTCAAAGGATATAGTCAACCGAACAACGAAGAAATAAAATATTACTATCCAACAAACACGTTGGTTACAGCACCTGAAATAATTTTCTTCTGGGTTGCCCGAATGATAATGGCTGGCTTTGAATATATGGATGCAAAACCATTTCAGGAAGTATATTTTACAGGAATAGTAAGAGACAAACAAGGAAGAAAGATGAGCAAGAGCCTTGGCAACTCTCCCGATTTGCTGGCACTGATTGACCTTTATGGCGCTGATGCTACAAGGTTTGGAATAATGATTGCTTCCCCTGCAGGAAATGATATTTTGTTTGATGAATCCGCATTAGAGCAAGGCAGAAATTTCAATAACAAAATATGGAATGCACTTAAGCTGATCAAAATGTGGGAAGGGCGACAAGCTGAAACTGATGCAGATGAAAGTAGCTTTGCTATTGACTGGTTTGGAAACAGACTAAATGAAGTTAGCCTTGAAGTGGAAAGTATGATGCAACAATTTCGCTTGAGTGAGGCACTTAAAACTGTTTATTCATTAATATGGGATGATTTCTGTAGTTGGTATCTTGAATGGATAAAGCCCGGATTTGAACAACCCATCAATACCGCAGTTTACAATAAAACAATTGGCTATTTTACCGAGTTAATGCAGTTGTTACACCCTTTCATGCCTTTCGTTTCGGAAGAAATCTATCACCTCTTGCAAGAAACAAACGAAGATTTATGCGTGAGACAGTTTAAAACTGCAATAACTCCCGACAAAACTCTTTTAGAAAAAGGATTGCTGCTTAAAAACACCATTAGTGGTTTAAGAGATGTTAGAAACAAACAACAATTAAAACCAAAGGAAAGTATCCGCTTATTTATACAAACCGAAAACAAAGAAGTTTTTCAATCTATTGAAAGTATACTTTCTAAACAGATCAATGCAATTTTGATTGACTTCACTTCAGAAAACGTAGCTAATTCATTTACTACGGTAATTGGAAAAGATAAATTTTATGTAGTTTCCGAACAACCTGTTGATACTGCAAATCAGAAGTCTGACCTGGAAAAAGAGTTAACCCATTTGAAAGGATTTCTTTTGACTGTGGAGAAAAAACTAAACAATGAAAAATTTGTTCAAAATGCGAAACCGGAAGTATTGGGAATGGAACAAAAAAAGAAAGCTGATGCTGAAACAAAGATTAAAGTAATCGAGGAAAGCTTAGCCAATCTTGTGAATTAACTACTATTAAGCGGAATTGATAGTTAATTAAAGGATTTAAAATAAATTGTTTTGTATATTGGTTCATAATTATAAACTTCAAAGATGAAAAAATCAAAACAGTTTTTTTTATTGATATTGACAGCAGTTTTTTTATGTAATGTACAGGCACAAAAAAAACAGTCTAAAAAATCAACTACAGAAACAATAAAAATAAAGCCTCCTAAATTAAAAACATATCTCAGTATTTTAACCGACTCTTCAACTGTTACTGTAGATCAGGCAAAAGAATCAATAAGCTCCTCTTTAAAAGTGACAGATGATAAAAATAATTCACTAACCGTAACTTATTATCAGTTTCTTTATAAAAGAAAAGCCATAAATGAAGATGAGAACAGTGGCAAATTAACTCCAACAACAAGTATCGCATCAGACTATTTCACCAGCACACCTCTTCCCGAAAAATGGATAAGGATTATTAAAGAAGAACTAGTTGCCGGTGAAGAGCTCTATTTTTTTGATGTAATAGCCAAAGATGCTCAGGGGCATCCTTTCTATGCACCTAATTTAAAAATCATCACAAAGTAAAAAATGATTCGCTGTGTTATCAATAGCATGGATTTTGAAAGTGTTCGTGAAATGGCATTTAATACCTGGCCTCATGCTTACGGTGAAATAATAACTAAGGCGCAGATGGATTACATGCTGGAAAAAATGTACTCTATAGCATCATTACAGCATCAGCACGAAGATTTACAACATTGTTTTGTAATCGCAATTGACGAAACAAAAAAACATCTTGGCTTCGCCAGTTTTTCATCACATTCCACAGCGGTTAATCATTACCGTTTACACAAGCTATATGTACTTCCAAGCCTTCAGCAAAAAGGAACGGGAAAAATATTGATGGATGTAATTTTTAATGAAATTAAAAAGAATGGAAAAGGAAGTATTGAACTCAATGTAAACCGAAACAATAATGCTTTGCAATTTTATCATAAACTCGGATTTGAAATTACAAGAGAAGAAGATATTGATATTGGTAATGGATTTTTCATGAATGATTATGTGATGGAAAGAATTGTTCAATAGGTTCAATGAGTTCAAAATTGTCTCAAACCTCTTGAACATTTTGAACCTTTTAAACCTTTGCAACATCAACTCCTACCACACCAACTGATGCGTTTGTTTTATCACTCCCATTACAAAAACGCTTTGTACATTTCCCATATTTTCAATCTGACTTAATCTGTTTACATGAAAGTCATAATAACTGTCCATATTTTCTTCTACTACTTTTAGCATAAAATCAAATTCTCCACTGATATTGTAACACTCCACTACTTCATTTAATTCATTGATTGATTTAATAAATTTCATTCCTGCATTTTTACTGTGTTCTTTTAATGAAACGTAACAGATGACCATCAATCCTCTTTTTACCTTTGTGTGATCTACCAACGTCGCATATTGTTTTATTACTCCAGATTGTTCCAGCCGTTTTATTCTTTCATGAACAGGCGTTGTACTTAAATGAACTTTAGCTGCAATTTCTTTTACTGTTGCTCTTGCATTTTCCTGCAATAACTTCAATATGGCAAGATCTGTCTTATCAATTGATGAAGGCAGAACAGTGGATTGTTCTTTTTTTTCTATCTTTTTATTCATAATTAGTGATTATATCCTGCTAATTTATATTTATTTAATCGTTTGTCCTAATTTTCTATATTAATTTAGAATATTACTCTATTAATTGTAGGTTTGCATTCTAAAAACAATTATATGTCAACAACTCTAAATTCTATTGATTTTTCCTTGAAGAACAAGGTAAAAGACATGAGCCTCGCAGCGTGGGGCCGTAAAGAAATAAAATTAGCTGAAGCCGAAATGCCCGGATTGATGAGCATACGTGCTGAATACGCCGCTTCTCAGCCTTTGAAAGGCGCGAGAATTGCCGGTTGCTTACACATGACAATACAAACTGCTGTATTAATTGAAACTTTAATCGCATTGGGCGCAGAAGTAAAGTGGAGCAGTTGTAATATTTTCTCTACACAAGACCAAGCCGCTGCCGCAATTGCTGCTGAAGGTATTGGTGTTTACGCCTGGAAAGGTCAAACTAACGAGGAAGCTGAATGGTGTATCGAACAAACATTATTCTTTGGTAGCTCCGACAAGCCATTGAATATGATTTTGGATGATGGTGGTGATTTAACAAACATTGTATTTGATAAATACCCTGAGTTAATTTCTAACATTAAAGGTTTAAGCGAAGAAACAACTACAGGTGTTCATCGTTTATACGAGCGTATGGCTAATGGCACTTTGCCCATTCCTGCTATTAACGTAAATGATTCTGTTACCAAATCTAAATTTGATAATAAATATGGTTGTCAGGAATCATTGGTAGATGCAATCCGTCGCGCTACTGATGTAATGATGGCTGGTAAAGTTGCCGTTGTTGGTGGTTATGGTGATGTAGGAAAAGGTTCTGCACAAAGTTTACGTGGTGCCGGAGCTCGTGTAATCGTTACCGAAATTGATCCAATATGTGCACTACAAGCTGCAATGGATGGATTTGAAGTAAAGAAAATGATTGATGCTGTTAAAGAAGCTGATATCGTTGTTACCGCCAGTGGTTGCCGTGACTTGATTACTGAAAGTCATTTCAGAGCCATGAAGGATAAAGCTATCGTTTGTAATATTGGTCACTTTGATATTGAAATCGACATCGCATGGTTGAATGGAAAATATGGCCATACAAAAGATACCATTAAACCTCAGGTTGATTTATATACTATCGATGAAAAAGAAGTTATCATTTTGGCTGAAGGTCGTTTGGTAAATCTTGGCTGCGCAACTGGTCACCCAAGTTTTGTAATGAGTAATTCATTTACTAATCAAACGCTTGCTCAGATTGAACTTTGGACAAATACAGATAAATACGAAAACAAAGTTTATGTATTACCAAAACATCTGGATGAAAAAGTAGCCCGTTTACATCTTGCAAAAATTGGTGTTGTACTGGAAACACTTACTGATGCACAATCTGAATACTTAGGTATTGATAAAAGCGGCCCTTACAAAAATGACATGTACCGTTATTAATAATATTCACTTTATGAGAACTGCCCTCTTCATTTATTTGGAGAGGGTTTCTTTTTTTGTTCAATATGTTCAATAGATTAAAAGGCTCAATAGGTTATGCCCATTTTTGAAAGGAGATGCAACATTTTGAAACTTTTAAACAATCATATACTTTTGATTTTTTAATTTTGAATTTTAAATTTTCTTGACACTGCTCATCAACATACATACACATCGACCTCATAACAATGATGAGTGGAGCATCCAGAATCTTCATGCTGATTTTGATCAACTTAAATCACTGTTTAATTATTCCGTTGGTATACACCCTTGGTATATTGATCCGAAAACTATTAAACATGAAATGCTGCTAATGAAGACAGTAAGTCAGCAAAAAAATGTACTGGCTATCGGAGAGTGCGGATTAGACCGGCTTTGTAATACCGATTTTAAATTGCAGGAAAAAATATTTACAGAGCAAATCATCTGGGCAAATGAAATTGCCAAGCCACTAATCATACATTGCGTAAGGGCACATGCTGAAATCTTCAAATTGCTGAAAGAACACAATCGTATTTCTCCGGTAATTTTTCATGGATTTAATAATAGCGAAGAACTGGCAAACAACATTATTCAAAAGGGCTATACTCTTTCTTTTGGCAAACAACTATTTAACCCTTCAATAGAAAAATTATTTTCAAAAATCGCTGGTGATTATTTTTTTCTTGAAACCGATGATAGCGATTATACTATTGACGCTATTTACAAACAAGCAGCCAAAATAAGAAATATTTCTGCAGATGGATTAAGTTTGCAGATTCAACAAAATCTCAAAAGAGTCTTTAATCTATCCAAAAAATAATGAACGATATTTCCTGGCTGGGGCGAACCACTTTACTGATTGGCGAAGATGCAGTTCGCGAACTCAATCAAAAACATGTATTGATAGTCGGTATGGGTGGCGTAGGTTCATTCGCTGCCGAGTTTATCTGCAGAAGCGGCATTGGAAAGATGACCATAATCGACGGGGATGTTGTTGACCCTACCAATCGCAACCGGCAATTACCCGCTCTTTCTACCAATCACGGCATCTCTAAAGCTGATATCATGTCCGAAAGATTATTGCAAATCAATCCGGAAATCGAATTAATTGTAATCAAAGAATTCATTAATCCGGAAATGGTTGAACAGGTGTTAGCCAGCAAACCTGATTATATTATTGATGCCATAGATAGCATTACTCCTAAAATTACTTTCTTAACAATAGCTCATCAGCTAAAAATTCCATTAGTGAGTAGCATGGGCGCAGGTGGAAAAATGGATCCTACTCAGCTGAAAGTCGTAGATATTTCAAAAACAATTATATGCCCTTTTGCTCAGCAAGTAAGAAAAACACTGAAAAAAAATCATATTTACAAAGGAATTAAAACGGTGTATTCTCCTGAACCACCTATAAAAGAAAGTCTAATGATGACAGATGGAAAAAATTATAAGAAGTCGGCCTATGGAACTATTTCCTACCTTCCCGCTACTTTTGGAGCAGTTGCAGCATCCGTTGTAATCAGAGATTTAATTGAAAATAGCCAGCTCAAATCCACCTGTGCAAAATTATAATTGCACAAGTATTACAAATACCTTTACTTTGAACCGTTTAAAAGAATGACAAATGAAAAAATATTTCTACTGCTTAGTAATTGCGGCCTCATTAATGGCCTCTTTTTCTTCATGTGCAAAAAATGGTTATGGCTGCAGAGGGAACTCAAGAGTAATGACCAGAGTAAGATAATAATTAAATACACAATTGTATTTTAATGACAAAACTCTCCGTCAACATCAACAAATTAGCCACTCTTAGAAATTCCAGAGGTGGCAATAATCCGGATCTTATTAAATCAGCTGCTGATATCGAACGTTTCGGTGCAGACGGAATTACTGTTCATCCAAGGCCCGATGAAAGACATATACGCTATGCTGACGTTTTTGAATTAAAGAAAATAATTACTACCGAGTTTAATATTGAAGGCAATCCCACAGAACAGAAATTTGTTGAATTGGTTTTGGCAAATCATCCCACACAGGTAACGTTAGTTCCCGACGTACTGGGGCAACTTACCAGCAATCATGGATGGGATACTTTAACGCATCAGGATTATCTAAAAGACATTATTGCTATTTTTAAAAATAACGGCATTCGCGTTTCCATTTTTGTTGACCCCATAATAGAAATGATTGAAGCTGCAAAATCAACGGGCACCGACAGGATTGAATTATACACCGAATCTTATGCAAAAGGTTTTGAACTCGGTGCTAAAGAAAAAGCTATTGCGCCTTTCATTAAAGCTGCTTTAAAAGCAAATGAATTAAATCTAGGAATCAATGCTGGTCATGACCTTGACCTTAATAATCTGAAATATTTCGCCCAAAATATACCAGGCTTACTTGAAGTCTCTATTGGTCATGCTTTAATCTGCGATGCGATTTATTTAGGTTTGGAAAATACGGTGCAGTTGTATAAAAGAAGCGTTGGGGGAATGTAGAATGTAAAATATTGAATTTAAAATGCAAAACTGGTATTTTACAAATGAAATAATCAATCTCTCAGCTATTAAATTCAAAAGTAAAAAATCAAAATTCAAAATAAATTCTAGAAATTAAAGTCAAACTCATCCTAACAGTAGATGTGAGAAATATAAATTAACTATTAAAATCTCAGCGAAAACTCTCCTAGCTAAATTCTCCGCGGTAAAATAAATTCGTGAATTCGTGGTTAACCTAACAAAACACAATCAATTTCCCCCTTGGGGGATCGAGGGGGCTTCTTTTACTTCAATATACTTTCCAACTTCTCTTCCAAAGCTTCACCTCTTAAATTCTTTCCGATAACTACACCTTTGGGATCAACTAAAAAATTCTGAGGAATACTGGTGATTCCAAACTGACCTGCTACAACATTGCCCCAACCTTTCAAATCGCTCACATGATTCCAAATCAGACCATCTTTTTTAATCGCTTCTAACCAGGGTTCTTTGGTTTTATCAAGAGATATTCCCAGAACGGTAAAACCTTTGCTTTTGTATTTATTGTAAGCAGCAACCACATTTGGATTTTCTCCTCTGCAAGGTCCGCACCAGCTGGCCCAGAAATCAATCAGTACATATTTGCCTCTATAAGATTTAATGTTTATCATCTTACCATTTATATCGGCTTGTTCAAAATCCGGAATGACTTTCCCCATTGGATTTCTCTTGGATTCGGCAATTTGCTGAGCCACATAACTTCCAATTGGCGAATTTTGAACAGGGATATCAAGTGTACTAAAAGTTTTTTCCATCATCGCATCATCTTGATTCAATTGATGTATTCTGAAAATAGCCAATGGAGAAATATAAGAATCAGTTTTAGTTTTTACAAACTCAGTCAACAAATCAGCGCATTTCTTTGCGCCATCTATATCTGTAATTTTTTCTTGTTGAAATAGTGTTTCGTAAGGCTGTGTGATTCTACTGTACTCCATAAAATCATTGTGAGATTTAGAACCGGTTACAATGGCTCTGTCTAACTGATCTTTGGCTACCATTACGGCAACGTTGCTATTATCTAAAAATATAGGTATATACGTTTGAGATTTGTCAAATGATATTAATTTAAAATCAGGCGTCTCCATTTTTCCGGTAAACAAAAATTTTCCATTCGCGATTTTTGTAGTTGCCTCAGGCATTTTGTTATTTCCATTCAACAAATCCACAACTGTGCCATCAGCATAGCCAGAAACGGTTCCATTAATCTGATAACCACTCTCTACTTTTGGAGTTCTGGTTGCATTATTTACTTCAGTAGTTTCTTGTGCATTAACGACAAAAAATAGTGGCGTTAAACATATCATCTGGAAAATTCTTCTTAACATACTTATTTTGATTTTATTTTATTTGCAATATTAAAGTCTTTATTGGTTTTTACCTATAAGTTTTGGGAATATTCTCATTAATTTATCACCTGATTCACCGCCCTGATAAATGACAATACCAATGCCGTATCTTTTAATCCGGATTCCTTTTCAAAATTATTATTAATATCCACCCCAAAGAAATCGGGATGCTTGAACTGATGTATCGTTGGTGCATCACTGGGTTTGATTCCACCGCCACCAATGAAGAAAGGCTTTTCAATGCTAGTATCCCCTATCATTTTCCAATCGAATGCATTGGTAATTCCGCCCCGGTTGGACTTAACATTACTATCGAAAGAATAATAATCACAGGCATCATCATAATCATTGATAATTTTATTGATTTTCTCGCCATCAAAATCGTCTATATAAAATGTTTTAATCACCGATATTTCTTTAGATAACATTTTGCACATCTCAGGCGATTCTGTTCCACTCAATTGAATCATATCCAAACCATAGGCATCAATAATTTCCATTATGCCTTTGTAATCCATATTTACAAAAACCCCTACTTTTTTGGTGTCCACATCTGCATATTTGATGTCTTCTGATTTAAGTTTATCTCCAACATATTGATACGACTTATTATCAAACACAAATCCTGCATAATCCACCATCAATTTATCCAGTTGATCAAGCTGATCTAAACTCGTAATTCCACATACTTTGATGTTCATCATGTCATTAAGATTTGAAGATTTACTGAAAATTAATTTAGTTTTAAAGTTAATGAAAAAGCCAATTACTTATCATTTTTTCTCCATTGGGCGTTAAAATGCTTTCGGGGTGAAATTGAATACCGCAAACATCAAATGAGTTATGTCTTACTGCCATCACATTGTTGAATTCGTCGATAGCGGTAATCGACAATTCGTCGGGGAATCCATCTTGGTCAATTACCCAGCTGTGGTATCTTCCCACAGTCTGCCTTTTTTCCATTCCGCTGAAGATAATTTCGTTAGAATCAAGTATTTCTATTTCGTGAGCGACTCCATGAAAAACTGTTTCGAGATTTAATAATTTCCCCCCAAACACTTCTCCAATCGCCTGATTACCCAGACAAACCCCAAGTATAGATTTGGTAGCACAAAACTCCTTTATAATGTGCTTCAAAGATCCGGCTTCATCCGGAATTCCGGGACCTGGAGAAAGAATAATTTTGTCGTACAAACTGATTTTACTGAGATCTGTTTCATCGTTTTTACAAACATCAATTCTGACATGCAAAAGCTTCTCCACCTGGTGCACAAGGTTGTAAGTAAATGAATCGTAATTATCAAAAATAAGTACCTTAAGCATTTTTTTTAAAACTAAATAAAATTAATTTAATTAACTCGTTATCAATATATACAAGATTTTGTTTAAAATAAAAAAGACGGTTATTAGGCCGCCTTTTATTTTATAAAACTGAGTTCATTTTATGCGAATTTTTTGGCATCTTCCAGAAACTTAGCCAAACCAATATCGGTTAATGGGTGCTTCAATAAACCAAGTATTGAATCCAGCGGACAGGTACAAACATCCGCACCGGCTTCCGCACATTTAATGATGTGATTAGGGTTGCGAATTGATGCTGCCAGTATTTCTGTTTTATACCCCTGAATACTAAAGATCTGACGCATTTGATGAATCAGCTCCATTCCATCCCAGCCGCTATCATCGATTCTTCCGATAAAGGGAGATACATAACTTGCGCCTGCCTTAGCAGCCAAAATCGCTTGCCCAGCAGAAAAAACAAGTGTACAGTTTGTTCTGATCCCGTTATCAGAAAACCATTTAATCGCCTTGATGCCTTCTTTAATCATAGGCACCTTTACCACAATATTTTTATGAATCGCCACCAATTTCTTTCCTTCAGCGATCATGCCATCGAAGTCTGTAGAAATTACTTCGGCACTGATATCACCATCCACCATTTCGCAAATGGTTTTATAGTGCTGCATTACAGCGGCTTCGCCTTTGATGCCTTCTTTTGCCATTAACGATGGATTGGTAGTAACGCCATCAAGAATTCCTAATTCATTGGCTTCTTTAATCTGAGCCAGATTGGCTGTATCGATAAAAAATTTCATTGGAAATGATAGTTTGATTTGTTGCGCGAAGATATTGTATAAAGTAAAAATTCAAAATTAATAATTCAAAAAAATCAAAAGTCAGAGGTAGTAATCCAAAAGACGAGGAAACTGTATGAAATTTTTACTTTTTATTTTTTATTTT
>CALQSB010000057.1 GCA_943333125.1 Chitinophaga pinensis | reverse complement strand
TAAATGACTCCATTAATTTAATCAGCAAACTTAGTTTTGCCAGATTATGGAATGCTATAAAAGTTTATTCGAGTTATCAAATTAGCCGATTTCTTAAAACTCCTGTTCAATGGGGATTGCCCGTGTCTGTTTCATTTGAACCCACTACTAGCTGCAATCTCCGGTGTCCCGAATGTCCAAGCGGACTAAGATCTTTTTCTCGCCCTACAGGAATGTTGCAAAATGATTTTTTTACAACAACCATTGATGAAATTCATCAGCATATACTTTATCTCATTTTTTATTTTCAGGGAGAACCCTATTTGAATCCTGCTTTTTTGGATATGGTAAAATATGCCAGCGACAAAAAAATATACACGGCAACTTCTACCAATGCCCATTATTTAAATGATGAAGCAGCCAGAAAAACAGTCGAAAGTGGTCTTGATCGCTTGATTATTTCTATAGACGGTACTACACAAGATGTGTATAAACAATATCGGGTTGGAGGAACTCTTGAAAAAGTTACTGAAGGTGCCAGAAACATTGTGAAGTGGAGAAAAAAACTCAATAGTAAAACACCATTTATATTTTTTCAATTTCTGGTGGTTAAACCCAATGAGCATCAAATTGAAGACATTAAAAAGCTGGCTAAAGAAATTGGGGTAGATGAAGTGCGATTTAAAACAGCACAGGTTTATGATTACAAAGATGATCCCAATCAATTAATTCCTGATAACGAAAAATTCAGCAGGTATAAAAAAAATCCTGATGGAACACACCGCCTCAAAAATAAATTAGCTAATCGTTGCTGGAAATTATGGCATGCCAATGTAATAACCTGGGATGGCTTGGTTGTGCCTTGTTGTTTTGATAAGGATGCAGCACATCAGTTAGGGAATTTAAAAGGTCAATCTTTTTCGGAGATATGGAAAAATGATAACTATAAACAATTCAGAAAAGAGCTGATGAATAGCCGGAAGAATATTGATATTTGTGCTAATTGCAGCGAAGGCGTTTCTGTTTGGGAAGAGTGATAATATATTTTAGTGTGCAATCATTTTTTAATTAAAGAAATCCATCATCTTTACAACTTCTGAAAAAGCAATAAAATTTTAAATTAATACTGTTGGCATGGCTCAAAATCAATTTAATGAAAAACTAAGGCAGATTATTTTGCTATTACTGATTATAGTTATTGTTGTGCTTTTAGTTTCTGAATTAACCATTTTCATTCCAGGCTTTCTTGGTGGCCTTACCCTTTATATTTTAAGCCGTTCATTATTTAATAAATTAGTTCAAAAAAATAAATGGAAAAAAGGGCTGACCGCATTTCTTTTCATTTTTGCATTTCTGATTATCATTGCTATACCTGTATATTTTAGTATAGAGTTGATAACTCCAAAAATAAAATCTCTTTCTGCTCATCAGGACAAGTTGATACAGGGATTTCAGATCATTTCCCAAAAGATAGAACAATCAACAGGGCTGTCTATATTTACCAATGAAAATGCAACGTCAATTGCTACAAAAATATCTGCTTTTATTCCTCAGCTGCTCAATACCACTGCAGTGATGTTAACTAACATGCTCATGATGTTTTTTCTATATTATTATCTGTTAACAGGAGGTAGTAAAACAGAATCTTATCTTGGAAGAATCATTCCGTTGAAAAGTGAAAACATTACTTTACTGGCAGAAGAAACAAAAATGATGGTAATTGCCAATGCACTTGGGATACCGATAATATGTATTATTCAGGGGCTTTTTGCTGCTTTGGGTTATTGGATTTTTGGAGTGGCCGACTGGGCTTTATGGGGCTTTCTTACCGGGCTTTTTGCTTTTTTTCCCTTGGTAGGAACAATGATTATCTGGGTTCCGTTAGTAGCTTATATGTATGCAACAGGGCATGATATTACTGCACTTGAACTCGCTTTTTACAGTCTAATCGTTACAGGCAATGTGGATTATGTTTCCCGAATTACCCTGATGAAAAAAATGGGCGATGTACATCCGTTAATTACTGTTTTGGGCGTAATCGTTGGGTTGAATTTATTTGGATTTGTAGGATTGATTTTTGGTCCTTTGCTGGTTAGTTACTTTATCGTTCTTGTAAAAATATACGTCAACGAATTTGTGTTCATCAAACCTTCTGATCAAAATACCAATGCTTCATAATTTCTTAGTTTGATTTTATCCGGTTTCTTGTTAATTATATTTATTTCAAAAAATTAGTGATTATAATAAAAAAAATATCCCGTTACTTTATACAAATGCATTGCAGATTTATTCACATGAAAAACAAAAAAACAAAATCCTTACTACACGTTCATTTCCTCTTTTTCATTTTCTTTTCTCTTTTTTTTTACGCTGATCTTTATGCTCAAAAGGATTCTGTAAAATCCGAAATGAGAGCAGTATGGGTTGCTACTGTTGATAATATCGACTGGCCCGACACTCCGAGCATTAATAGCCAGGTGCAAAAAGATGCTTTTCTAAGATTGCTGGATGTTCATCAATGTAATGGAATCAATACTATTATTGTTCAGGTAAGACCTTCATCAGATGCGTTTTATCCTTCGCCTTATGAACCCTGGAGTCAATGGCTGACGGGGATACAAGGGCAGGCGCCAATGCCTTATTATGATCCACTTGAGTTTATGATTTCCGAATCACATAAGCGCGGCATGGAATTTCATGCATGGATAAATCCTTACAGAGCCATTCACCATATTTCAAAATCTTCAATCACAGAAAATCATATCACCAATCAACATCCCGATTGGTTTATTGATTACGGCGAAAAAAAATATTTTGATCCCGGAAATAAAGAAGCACAGCAATATGTTGTAGATGTAGTAAAAGATATTGTAAAAAGATACAAAATCGATGCCGTGCATATTGATGATTATTTCTACCCGTATCCCATTCCAAATTTAAAATTCTCTGACGAAAAATCATTTGAATGTTATGGCCAAAACATGAAGATTGATGACTGGAGAAGAAGTAATATTGATTCTATCATTTTTAAATTATACACCTCAATTAAAATACTGAATAAGAATTGCCAGTTTGGAGTAAGTCCATTTGGTGTATGGAGAAATTCCGACAGAGATCCCCGGGGAAGCCATACCAGAGCGGGTCCTACCGACTATGATTATCTTTATGCAGATATTTTGTTGTGGTTAAAAAATGGATGGATTGATTATGTAGCCCCTCAATTATATTGGGAGATGGGAAGTAAAAGAGTGCCTTTTAATGTGGTTATCGATTGGTGGAGCAAAAATACTTGTGGTAAAAATTGTTATATAGGACTTGGTGTTTACAGAGCAGGATCCAATAAAGCTTGGAGTAATAAAAATGAGCTGCCTTTACAAATCAAAAAAATCAGAAACACGCCAAATATCCAGGGCATGATGTTTTACAGTAGTAGGTCATTAGAAAAAAATCTTAATGGATGGGGCGACAGTCTCAGGTTGAATTATTTTAAAAACCCTGCGCCCATTCCCAAAATCAAGTAAACAGCTTTATTGAATAAGCGACGAGCCTTTCTTTCCTTCGAGCCAGTTACAATAAGACAAACCGCCTATTCTGATCCTCAGTGGAATTTTAGTGGTCTTTTCAAATGCCCATTCTTTCTTACATACAAAGCCTAATTGTTTTACATAAAAATCGTTGGGGATGAGTGTGGAATTCTGAAAAACACTTTTTTTATTCAGCAATTCATTGTTTTTATTTTCAACGCATCGGGGTATAAAATAAATATTATTTTGGGTAAAAGCAATCTTCCCTACAAAAATCATGCAAAAAAATAAAAATAACAGTTTTTCTTTCATTTTAAGGAAATCAATAGTGTAAATTTACGCTATAATAGTATAAAGACATTGTGTTATACCATTGTTTATGAGTAATAAAAAAAGTCTTTAGGAATGGCGCTTCACCAAAGTTTACAGCACAAGTTGCTACAAAAACTTAGCCCTCAGCAAATTCAGCTTATGAAATTGTTGCAGATTCCTACGGCCCAGCTTGAAGAAAGAATTAAAGAGGAAATGGAAGAAAATCCTGCATTGGAGCAACTTGAGGAAGGCCATGAGGATGAATTTGATTTAAAAGATGAATTCACAGAAACCGGGGAAGAAGATTTTGAACTTGATGGAAGTGAATCAGAATATGAAAACATCGACATCAGTGATTATGTTCATGAGGGGGATGATGATGTTGGTGATTATAAATTGCGCGACGATAATTATCCTGAAGCAGATGAAGGACGCGATATTCCGCACAAAGTGGAGGTTAGTTTTAATGAGCTTATGCTTCAGCAACTGGGCTTGCTTAAACTCAATGATAAAGAACAAAAAATTGCAGAGCAGATCATTGGCAGTTTGGATGATGATGGATATTTAAGAAGAGAAATAAATTCGATTATCGACGATCTGGCTTTTCGTCAGAATATAGAAGCCAGTGAAAAACAGATTCAAAAAGTTATTTTATTGGTTCAGGAATTTGATCCTGCAGGAGTGGGGGCGAAAAATCTTCAGGAGTGTTTGTTAATTCAACTCAGAAGGATATCAGATAGAAATCAGGATGCATCACTGGCAATAAAAGTGCTGGATAAATATTTCGAAGAATTTACCAAAAAACATTACGAAAAAATTCAGAAAGGATTGAATCTTTCTGATGAACAACTCAGAAATATTATCAGTCAGATTGTAAAATTAAACCCGAAGCCAGGAATGCTTTCCTATGATTCGGGAAGTGGAGAAAATTATATCACCCCTGATTTTTTTATAAATAACAATGCCGGAAAATTAGAGCTTTCTCTTAATGGAAAAAATGCACCAGACCTCAGAGTTAGTGAAGGATATCGGGAGATGCTCACGGAATATGACAAGGGGAATAAAAAAGATAAACGTCAGAAAGAAGCCGTTTTATTCATCAAACAAAAACTGGATTCTGCGAAATGGTTTATTGATGCCATAAAACAGCGGCAAAATACTTTGCTCAATACGATGGAGGCGATTATGAATTATCAGCATTCATTTTTTATTACTGGTGATGAAACCGAATTAAAACCGATGATTCTTAAAGATGTTGCGGAAAAAACAGATCTTGATATTTCAACGGTGAGCAGAGTGGCAAACAGTAAATTTGTACAAACCGAATTTGGTACCTACCGGCTTAAATATTTCTTCAGTGAAAGTTTACAAACAGAATCCGGAGAAGAAGTAAGTACCCGGGAAGTGAAAAAAATATTATCAGATATTATTAACGAGGAAAGCAAAAAAAATCCGCATAGTGATGAAAAGCTTACTGATATGTTGCAGGAAAAAGGATACAATATAGCCCGTCGTACAGTAGCTAAATATCGCGAACAATTGAATATACCTGTGGCGAGGTTAAGAAAAATTTTATAAAATTATGAACGATATAAATGAATTGGAGGATAATGCAATAAGAACAACGGAGATTAATTTCAATTGGGGGACGAGATTTTTTGCACAAATAAATTCTTATCTTTTTCATCCGCTGTTTGTTCCGCTTTATGTTACTTTCTTTTTATTGTATATACACCCAAATGCTTTTATAGGTTTTTCTGATTTGAATAGAATGCAGGTCATTCTCATTGTTACAATTAATGTTTTATTTTTTCCTTTAATAAGCGTATTACTTTTAAAAGCAGTTGGTTTTATTGATTCTATTTACCTGAGAACTCAAAAAGACCGCATTATTCCTTACATGGCTTGTGGGATATTTTTCTTTTGGGCATTTAATGTTTTCAAGCAGCAAGCGCAATACCCGTCTATATTTGTGGTTTATTTACTTGGCCTTTTTCTGGCTTCTTCTGCTGCTTTAATTGCAAATATTTATTTCAAGGTGAGTATGCATGCTATTGGAATGGGAGGATGGCTGGGATTATTTTTGCTGATATGTTATAGTCAAAATATATTGATGACATGGCCTTTGTCGTTAGTATTGTTATTAACAGGAATGGTTTGTACTTCAAGGATGATTCTTAAAAGTCATACTCCATTGGATATTTATGCCGGGTTGTTTATAGGCATTGTTACACAAATGATTTCATTTTATTTTTTAGGATAAATTCAATCTGGATCAGATAATTTATTCGAAAGTTATTGGGGAGAGATAACCACGAATTAAACTCCCTAAATTCTCCAAAGGAGAAGTTGATTCGCTTCTCAGCAATATCTCCTGCAAAGGAACATTTCGTTGGAAGGAGAATTACTTTCTCAGCAAAGTCTCCTGTTGAGTAATATGAATTCATTTCTTTCCTTTTTTAGCAATGTCTCCCGAAGGGGACGTTGCATTATCTAAATAAACATCAGTTTATCTAAAAAACTTCACCAGTATTCTTTTTATTCAAATCTTTCAATTCATGCCTAGAAGACAAAACCTACCTTTTACAGAAGGAACCTTTTTCATCACAATTGTATGTTACAATCACATATCACTTATTGAAATTATTGAAGGCCACGATATCGTTTACAATTGGTTTGATTATTTAAAAAAACAAGGCTATTATATTAATGGTTATGTTATCATGTCTATGAAGTAAATAATATTTTGGAAATAAATGATCTAGAGTTTTAGAATACGCAACGTCCCCTTCGGGAGACATTGCTGAGAAAATAAGGTAGTGCACCTCCAAAATGACTTTTAGTGGGTATCACATTTTGTGATACCAGTTGTTCTGCTTCTGAGTTGCTAATCTAAAAAATAAAATCTTGAGGAAAACGATCTGAGTTTCTTTTTACAGCTTTATTTAAATATTTCTTTTCCACACCATAAAGCAATGCTAAATCACTATCCAGCATTACCGGAAGACTTATTACAGTAAAAATCTTATTTTCAATTTCCAGGAGTATGGAGTTGATATTTTCTTGCATGGAAAAATTATTCAGTTGCAAATTAATTATGCCGCATTGAAGTGTAAAGGAAAAAACAACTAGGGTTTGAAGAATAACCACGAAATGGGTTCACGTAAAGCTAGCAAAGGCGCAAGGCCGCAATGATGTTTGCCACTAATGAATATTAGAATTCATAAATATTAATTTTGTGCATATTGGATTATTTAAATACCTTCCGCCTCCAAATCCTATATAACATCAACCTCTTCCCCCTCGAAAAAACAGTTTACTTATTAATATTAATTTATGAAAAATTTCATTTTATCTACCGCTGCTTTTTTTATTTGTATTTGCACATTTGCACAGGTGCCTTCGTATGTGCCAACTAACGGGCTAGTAGGTTACTGGCCATTTAATGGTAATGCCAATGATGAGAGTGGAAATGGAAATAATGGGACGGTGAATGGCGCGACGCTGACGAGTGATAGGTTTGGAAATGTGGGGAAGGCTTATAGTTTTAATGGAATAAGTGACTTAATTGAAGTTTTAGATAATAATAGTTTAGACTTGGGTAGCTCATATTCAATTTCGTTGTGGACTATTTTTAATTCAAGTGCATCATTTATTCCAGCAAGATATCTTTTAAATAAAGGTTGCAGTCCCACACCAGCATATAGAATCTATTATGAAAATGATGGTACTCGTGAAGATTTTACAACTGATTGTTTTAATCCTACAAGATCTTATGTTGTAGGGCCAACAACTAATTATTTATGGACAAATATTATTGTGACTTATAATGGTTCGTCATTGAAATTATTTATTAATGGAACATTGTTTTCGTCCTCTAATCAAACAGGTTCAATCTTTAATAGTGGTAACAACCTATTATTTGGCTGTAGTATGTCTACTAGTAATTGTCCGTCACTTTCGGCTTTTTTTGCTGGCAAACTCGACGATATCGCCATTTACAACCGAGCCCTTTCCCAATCCGAAATAACCGGCCTATATAACTCCGGCACCAATCCATGCCTTCCATCTTATTTACCAACAAACGGATTAGTTGGCTGGTGGCCATTCTGCGGTAATGCCAATGATGAAAGTGGAAATGGGAATAATGGGGTGGTGAATGGCGCGACGCTGACGAGTGATAGATTTGGGAATGCGAATGGGGCTTATATTTTTAATGGGGTGAGTAATTATATTGTAGTACCTAATTCAACAATTTTTAATAATACTACTTGGAGCATTTCAGCATGGGTAAATCCCAACGGATATTACGACGGAATTGAAAAAGCTAATTTTATGGTTTCCAAAGGAACAGATTTTAATATTGGACATTATAATTTACATTTCAGATCAATAACGAAAAAAGCAAGAGCTTCTATAGGAATTGGAACTTCAACCACCCAATATGTAGACAATCTTTCTGACATCAATCTTTATCAATGGAAGTGCTTAACAGCTACTTGGGATGGCGCAAATCTCCGTATTTATACAAATGGAATTCTTGAAAATACCACAGTAATTTCATCAAATGTTCAGGGTATAAATAATGAGAATTTATTTTTTGGAACAATGGCAGCCAATTCAACTTATCCATATTGGCTTAACGGTAAACTAGATGACATCGGTATCTGGAATAGGGCCCTTTCCTCCACCGAAATTCAAAATCTTTACACCGCCAGCGTACCAACTTCCTGTATCGCCAATATCACAACCAACGATACTACAATTTGTAGAGGACAAAGTGTAACGCTTAACGCAGAATCTGTAGCATCAGGTTCTGTTACAGATATCAACGGCAACGCATACCCCACAGTAAACATTGGCTCACAAACTTGGTTGCAGAAAAACTTAAATGTAAGCAAATACAAAAACGGAGTTGTAATACCACAAGTAACCGATGCCACACAATGGGCAGCATTAACAACCGGTGCATGGTGCTGGTATAATAATGATAGTGCTAATTATGCGGCAACTTATGGTAAATTGTATAATTGGTATGCGGTGAATGATCCGAGGGGTTTGGCGCCAGAGGGGTGGCATGTGCCAACAAGCTTGGAATGGGATAGTCTTGCATATATTGTCGCTGGGAATGTTACTAATGCAGGTGGTCCATTGAAAGAAACAGGAACATTCCATTGGTTTACACCAAACACAGGGGCAACAAATTCAACAAATTTTAATGGCTTACCTGGTGGATTTAGAGCAAATCAAGATGCAACAGGGGAGTTTTATAAATTAGGATCAGACGGATGGTTCTTCTTTAATGCAGCCGGAAATATACCAGGATTCAAGAATTTATATTATGAAAACAACGGATTAAATGCAGTGAGTTTATTTGGATATTATAATTATTTCAGTAACACAACAGGAGCATCTGTAAGATTGATTAAAAATGTATTTATTCCTAACGCAACAAATTACACCTACCTCTGGTCCACCGGCGCCACTACCCCAAGCATCACCGTTACTCCATTAGTAACCACTACATATTATTGCAGCGTTAGTGATGGCATTAGTAGTTGTATGGATAGTGTAAAAATTACTGTAAATAATTTCAATCCTAATTTATTTACACAAGATACAATTAAAGCCTGCGGTGCTTCTTACTCATTAAATCCAGGAGCAGGATACACTAGTTACTTATGGAATACAGGCGCAACAACTCAAACAATAAATGCAACAAATACAGGCTGGTATAAATGCACAATTAGCAATGGTACTTGCACAGGTTCGGATAGTGTATTTGTAAGTATAGTAAATGCGAACATTGTAAATAATGATACGACGATTTGTAGTGGAGGTACAATCAATTTGACTTTGTTAAATGGGAATTTAACCGAAAAGAAACTTGGATTTGAATTAGCTTGTGTTAATACAGTCAATCCGCCAAATAATGCAAGTACAAGTGTTAAGATTAGTTTGCCTATTGGGGAGTGGTCTTATTTAGCTCTTTCAAAATCATCAAACAATGATTGTAGTCTTTACATGAATGGGCAATTAATTTATTCAGGTAGTTATGCAAATATTAGCTACTCATGGACTAAATTAGTAGTAGGAAGTCAGTTAAATGGAGGTAATTACTTCAAGGGTGCAGTTGATGAATTGAGGATTTCTAAATCAGTTAGAAATTCTGGTGATATTTCAAACAGCTATTACTCTAATATTCCTTTTACATCAGATTCCAATACTATTTTACTTTGTCATTTTGATCAATTATCGGGTGCCACTTCTACCTCTGTATCAGGGCCAAATGGAACCCTTTCTAATACTGGTTGGACAACAGGCAAATTTGGCAATGGAATATTATGCAACGGAGTCTCAAGTCACACAGATTTTAATTTGACAACTCCAACTTCAAACTCTACAATAGAATTTTGGGTGCGCCCTGATAGTATAATGCTATCATGGCCAATAATGACTTCTGGTTATAATAGCTCTGGTTTATTATTTAATCCTTACAATACTATTACAAGCAATTGTATATGGTCTACCGGAGCTACAACCCCTTCCATCTCTGTTTCCCCAACCCAAACCACCACATACTATTGCACTGTTAGCAATGGCATCAGTAGTTGCACAGATAGTGTAACCGTTTACGTTAAACAGCCAACATCAAGCACAACAAACATTTCAGTATGTGCAAATCAATTACCTTATGTATGGAATGGATCAAGTTATAATGCTGCCGGTACATACAACAAAACTTTGGTAAATGCTGCAGGATGTGATTCGATTGCTACACTAATTCTCAGCTTCACTGCATTCAATCCAATTGTTTTTGTTCAAGATACCATTCGTGCTTGCGGCAGTTCCTATTCATTAGCTGCGGCTTCTGGATATAGCAGTTACTCATGGAATACAGCTGCAACAACTCAATCCATTAATGTTAACTCAACAGGTTGGTACAAGTGTACGGTAAGTAATGGTAATTGCATTGGAGCTGATAGTGTATTTGTAAGTATATTAAATGCAAATATTGTAAATAATGATACGACGATTTGTAGAGGAGCAACAATTACACTTTCAGCAACAGCTAACTCAGAAGGTGAAAGTTCATTGCCTGCAAATCTAAGAAATGGATTGGTCGGTTATTGGCCTTTTAATGGTAATGCAAATGATGAGAGTGGAAATGGGAATCATGGAGTTGTTAATGGAGCTACACTTTCAACTGATAGATATGGAGTATCAAACAAATCATACAGTTTCAATGGAGTAGATAATTTTATTGAGGTTCCTGATAATTCAGTTTTACATCTTGTTACTCAATATTCGTTTTCAGTTTGGATTAATGTAAATGCTTACATTTCAAATGTTGATATTGTAAGTACAATTTTTGCTAAAGAAAGATATTTATATTCATCAGGTTATGGCTTGAGTATTTCGAATTCTGGAATAATAGGCGAACAATTTAATAATTGTCCTCAAGGTAGTAGTAGTTGTATAAATGCTGGATATATTACTCAAACTATAGCACCTTTGAATCAATGGAAAATGATTACTTGTGTACACGATGGACAATATAGAAAATTATATTTAGATGGTACTTTAATAGCCCAGGAATTATTTAATTATCAATTATTAGTTAGTAATTTAAGTCTTTTTATTGGAAAGGAATTTACTGGAATAACTGGAGGGGTGTATGGTGCCAGTAATCGTTATTTTAATGGTCAAATAGATGATATTGTAATTTGGAATAGACCAGTGTCTAATGACGAAGTTCAAAATTTATATAGGAATAGCATTTATGCATGGTCCACTGGTGCCTCAACACAATCAATCTCCGTTTCCCCAACCCAAACCACAACTTACTACTGCACCATCTCCAACGGCATCAACAGTTGCACCGATAGTGTAACCATTTACGTTAAACAACCTTCAACTAGTACAACCAATACTTCCATATGCTCTAACCAATTGCCTTATTCATGGAATGGTTTAAGTTATAACACATCAGGTTCATACAGCAAAACCCTTACCAACGCTGCAGGCTGTGATTCCATTGCCACTTTAAATCTAACCATAAAACAAACTTCATCTTCCACCACCAACACCACCGCTTGCGGTTCCTACATATGGAATGGCGTTACATACACATCAAGCGGCACTTACAATAAAACACTTGTCAATGCAGTAGGATGTGACAGTATTGCTACTTTAAATCTAACACTTACAACAGCGAGCAATACTGCACCATCTGCAATCAACGGCGCGAGAAACATCAACCGCTGCGATACTTTACAAAACTATTCAGTATTGCCAATGACTGGCGTAACCTTCACTTGGACTGTGACGGGAACGGGTAACTCCGTAAAAACAGGTCAAGGAACAAATGCAGTGGTTTTGGTTATGAAAGTTGCTGGAACCATTTCTGTAAAAGCAACCAATGCCTGCGGAACAGTTAGTACAGCAACAACTTTAGCTGTAACAAAAGCAACACCTGCTACACCCGGTACGATTTCCCAAAGCTTCATCCCAACAACCATTGCAGCAAATACGAACACTTGTTTGTTCACTCAAAGCGCTTTTGCTACAACAGGAGTTGCAGATACTTTCCGAATCAGAGCGGTGGCTAATGCAACAGGTTATATATGGAAAGCGCCAACAGGTTCAACAGTTACAAGAGTAAATGATACGACCATTGCTGTTGTGTTTGCCAATACCATTACCGTTCCTGATAGCATTAAAGTATATTCTTTATCTGCCTGCGATACCAGTTTGGTTCGTGGTTTGGCTCTTATCAAAACAACAGCTGCAGCACCTGGATCAATTTTAAAAACAGATGGGGTGACCGTCGCCGTTACCGATGTTTGTCCGAATGTTGGAGGCTCTGTAACTTATAAAATAAGAAAAGTAGCCACCGCAATTTCTTACAACTGGACTATGACCAGAGGAACAAAAGCAACAATCACACATATCAATCCATTGGGTGTAAATGATACTGCAGTAATTGTAAGTTATCAATCAGGATTTACCGCAGATAGCATTAATGTGTCTTGTTCAAACGGATGCGGAACAAGCGCAGCAAAACTTTTAAAAGTCAGTGCGATTTTGTTGCCACCAACGCCATCAACAATCACAGCAAGTACGGCCAACTTCTATCCATGTCCAACAAATACTGTTCAATATACAGTTGCATCACCTGTGGCTACAACGGCTCAAAGTCCGAAAGCAGTGTACAGATGGACAAGACCTGCGAATACTACTATTATTGCGTCTAATGCTGATAGTTCGGTAATCACGATTAGATTTGAGTACACTTATACAGGAGGTTCACTTTCTGTGAAGTGCCAAACTGCTTGTGGCATACAAGGCACAGCGAAGACACAAACCTTGTATTACACACCACCAACACCTACAGGCATTAATTCTGGTTCGGGATATAATGTTTGTATCGGTTCTACAGTTTCATTGACCTGCGCAGATCCGGTATCAGGAGGAACAGGTGAGAGTTCAACACAAACGCAAACGCCAATTACCATGCACCATTGGACGAAGCCTAGCTTCACCAGCATTACTTCATCTACAGCTGACAGTGGTACGATATCGTTGTTGATACAAACCGGTTTTACTGGTGGTAATGTGTCTGCAAAATGTCAGTCATCGTGTGGTACAAATGGCACTGCTAAATCGCAAGCGCTTACGCATACTGCTTGTCCTGCAGGAACGAAGAATAGCAATGCCAACACTGGAGCTATTGGTTCATTTGATGTAAACATCTTTCCGAATCCAACGAAGAGTGCGTTCAACCTGCAGGTAAGCTCAACATCAAGAGAAGCATTTGCGGTGAAAGTTTTGGATGTGCAAGGCAGATTAATAAAATCACTGTTTGTTTATGCAACAGAAATAAATAACATTGGCAACGATTTAAAATCGGGTGTATATATGGTTGAGATTACGCAAGGGAAAGAGAAGAAGACGG
>CALQSB010000056.1 GCA_943333125.1 Chitinophaga pinensis | reverse complement strand
TAACGGTTAAAGGACAAACTGCTTGCGGTGCTCAGGGAACTGCTAAATCTCAAGCGCTTACTCATACAGGTTGTGCTACAGGAACAAGAAATGTATTTACAAAATCTGATAATGTTATCAAGGCTAGTGTTTACCCTAACCCTAATAACGGTAATTTCATGGTTAATATAAATACAGGTATTGTTTCAAACGCTAAAGCTACTATTCAAGTTATTGATATGCTTGGTAAAGTTGTAGCTAATGTTAATGCTGAAAACAATAATGGTGTAATTAACACTAACATCAACAGCAATTTGAACAATGGAGTATACACTGTAAAATATACAGTAGGAAATATTTCAAATTCAATCAAAATGGTTGTTCAGAAATAATCGTTCTCTTGGTTTAAATATAGTTAGTAAGAAAAATGGGTCGCATTTATTGCGACCCATTTTCTTTTGTATGATTTCTTAACATTAGCGTAACCATTTCTTCAGCATTTGTTAATATGCAATAATTTACTTTGAAAAACTTATAGCATGAATTTTATAAAAAAAATCAAACATCAATTATTCCTATTCGCAATTGATGTTGCTTTTAGATTTTTTAATCCATTTGAGTCTTCATTAAAGTTTCATAAAGTCCATTAATGGATAAATTTAAAAAAAGAAAGATAGACATTCTGGTTCTTTCGGATATACATTTGGGAACCTATGGTTGTCATGCTAAAGAGTTGTTGCATTATTTGAAATCAGTAAAACCAAAAATATTGATTTTGAATGGCGACATTATTGATATATGGCAATTCAGTAAAAGATACTGGCCAAAATCTCACATGAAAGTGGTCAAACATTTTATGACCTGGTTGAATAAAGGCGTAAAAGTATATTACATCACCGGTAACCATGATGAGATGTTGAGGAAGTTTGTTGGATTCAAAATGGGAGGTTTAAAAATAGTAAACAAAGTAATTCTTGATTTAGATAACGAAAAAAAAGCTTGGTTCTTTCACGGCGATGTATTTGATGTAACCATGCAGCATAGTAAATGGCTTGCCAAATTAGGCGCAGTGGGCTATGACACGTTGATTCTGATTAATCGTTTTGTAAATTTCATTTCAGAAAAAATATTCAAAAGAGGGAAATTATCTCTTTCAAAAAAAATTAAAAATGGCGTAAAGTCGGCTGTAAAATTTATTAATCAGTTTGAACAAACTGCTGCGGATATTGGCATCAGCAATCAGTATGATTATGTTGTTTGCGGGCATATACATCATCCTGAAATAAGAAAAATCGAAAACCAACAAGGTTCAATTATGTATTTGAACAGTGGAGACTGGATTGAAAATCTAACATCATTGGAATATGTAAACGAAGAATGGAAAATTTATCAATTTGATCAGCAAGCTTACAAAAAAGAGAAACAGCATGACGACGAAGATTTAAGTACGGATAAATTGTTCAACAATCTGGTGGAAGAGTTTAATTTAATGAAATTGTAATTAATGAAAATTTTATACGCCATACAAGGAACAGGCAATGGACATATCAGCCGCGCGCGAGACATCATTCCTATTTTGCAAAAAAAAGGAGATTTGGATATTTTGATTTCAGGTATTCAGGCTGATGTAAGTTTGCCTTATGAAGTGAAGTATAAATTTAAAGGGTTGAGCTTCATATTTGGAAAAAATGGCGGTATAGATTTATTGAATACGTATAAGAAAAGTAATCTTCGAAATTTATACAAAGAAATTCAACAGCTTCCGATAAATCAATATGATCTGGTCATAAGTGATTTTGAACCTGTAAGCGCCTGGGCTGCAAAAACAAATAATATTCCCTGTATTGGACTTAGCCATCAAGCAGCTGTCATCAATAAAAAATCTCCAAAACCAAAAAATTCAGACATCATTGGTAAGATGGTTTTAAAAAATTATGCGCCTGTAAGTATGGCTTATGGTTTTCATTTTAAAAAGTACGATGAAAATATTTTTACACCTGTAATCAGATCACAAATACGAGAAGCGAAAACAAAAAAATTAGGACACTATACGGTTTATCTTCCTGCATATAGCGATGATCGCATCATTAAAGTTTTAGGTGAAATAAAAGGAGTAAGATGGGAAGTGTTTAGCAAACATACCCAAAAGGAAAGTGTAAAAAATAATATTCATTTCCGTCCTATCAATAACGAAAAATTTATTAATAGTTTGCTGTCATGCACCGGAATACTCTGTGGGGCTGGGTTTGAGACTCCTGCTGAAGCTTTGTTTCTAAAGAAAAAATTGATGGTTATTCCCATGAAGGGCCAGTATGAACAACAATGTAATGCAGCGGCTTTGAAAGAAATTGGCGTACCTGTCATCAAATCTTTAAAGCTAAAGCATATCGAAAAAATAGTTTCATGGGTGAATATGGCCCAACATATTTCGGTTGATTATAAAAATGATACAGAAGTTATTATTGATGAGATTATTAAAAAATTTAAATCTAAAAAAACTACTCTCGTTACTGAAATCGGAAAAAAAATAGATTCTTATAAAAAATTGAAATCGAAAAGTTTTGGTAAGATTTTAGAAGGATTGTCAAAAGGATAAAATTATGTTTATTTCAAGAGAGGGTTTTGGTAAAGACTTTAGTTGGGGTGTTTCTAATGCTGCTTTTCAAATTGAAGGTGCTACCCAAAAGCACGGAAAAGGTTTGTCTATTTGGGATGACTTTACACAAAAAAATAAAAAGATTCGGAACAATCATCATGCAAATATTGCCTGTGATTATTATCATAAATACACGGAAGATATTTATCACATCAAAAGCTTATCGATTCCTAATTATCGATTTTCAATTTCATGGGCAAGAATATTACCTAATGGAATCGGTCAAATTAATCAACAGGGAATAGACTATTACAAAAGAGTTATCGATTATTGTTTAGAGTTAGGCGTTGAACCTTGGATTACATTATACCATTGGGATTTGCCATTAGAATTGCAAAAGAAAGGCGGTTGGTCAAACAGAGATATTATTCATTGGTTTGCTGAATATACTGAAGTATGCGTCAAGCATTTTGGATATGCTGTAAAAAACTGGATCGTATTAAACGAACCCATGGTGTTTACAGGTGCAGGATATTTCTTGGGCGTACATGCTCCAGGAATAAAAAGTTTGGATAAATTTATGGCTGCTGCTCATCACGCATCATTATGTCAATCTATTGGTGCCCGTATCATTAAATCATATTTGCCTGAAAGTAAAGTGGGTACTACTTTTTCATATTCTCATCTGGAACCTTATCGATTGTTTCATGAAAAAGATGACGCGGCTGCAAAAAGAGTGGATGCTTTATTAAATCGGCTTTTTCTTGAACCCTTATTGGGTATGGGATATCCTTTAAAAGATTTACCATTTTTAAGTAGTATCGAAAAGTATATCAAATCTGAAGATGAGAAAACGCTTCCATTTGAAATGGATTTTATTGGATTGCAAAATTATACCAGAGAAATGGTTAAGCACTCTTCAGTTATTCCGATAATCAATGCAAAAATCATTAAAGCCAGTAAGAGAAATGTTGATTCATACACTCTTATGGATTGGGAAGTATTTCCTCGAGCTATATATCTTTCATTAAAAAGATTACACAGCTACAAAAAAATCAACGAAATAATCATTACAGAAAATGGTGCGGCTTTTGAAGACAATATTGAAGATGGAATTATTAATGACGAAAAAAGAAGAAAATATTTAGAAGACAATATCCATGAAATATATCAGGCAAAAAAAGAAGGGGTAAATGTAAAGGGTTATTTTATTTGGACCTTAACCGATAATTTTGAATGGGCAGAAGGATATCATCCCAAATTTGGCATCATACACATCGATTTCAAAACACAAAAAAGAACAGTAAAGGCCTCCGGAAATTGGTATGGCCAATTTTTAAAAAATGAGGTGCATATATAAATCAGTTATTCCGTTTTGATGTATCAAATCTCTTTTTATCAGTGTTCAACATTTCGGTTAGTTTTGCGTTTTAATTACAACTAATCTAATCATGAATATTATTCCTCTCAGCGAAGGCAGTTTTACGATAGATCAAACCAAAGAATTTGTACCATTTAATCTCGATACCGACGACCTTCAGCAAAGATCCAGAGGAAGTTTATTAGTAGAAATCCAGCCATTTGTTGTCATCACAAAAAAAGATGTTATCATACTGGATTGCGGGTTGGGCTTTACCAATAATCATGATGTTTTGCAGCTTCATGAACAACTTGCTTCCAATAATATTGATCCTTTATCGGTTACAAAAGTTTTACTAACCCATCTTCATAAAGACCATTCCGGAGGCATCAGCAAATATGATAAGTTGCTGAACCGATATTTTTTAAGTTTTCCCAATGCAATATATTATGTGAACCGAGAGGAAATGAATGCAGCCATTACACCAGGGAATTCTTCTTACAAGCCTGAAAGAATAGAGATATTGTTTCATTCAGATAATGTAGTGCTTACTGAAGACAAAGGGGTGATAGATGATTATATTTTTTACGAAAAATCTGGTGCTCATTCACCATTTCATCAGGTTTTTTGGATAAAAGAAAATGATGAAACTATATTTTTTGGAGGTGATGAAGCCCCGCAATTGCAACAGATGAAAAGCAAATTTGTAGCTAAATATGATTTTGACGGAAGAAAAGCTATGGGACTCAGAGCTAAGTGGTGGATTGAAGCGAATGAGAATAAATGGACTATATTATTCTATCATGATATTAAGACGCCCATGATGAAGGGTTAAAAAGGAGGCCTGCCCTAGAAAGAGCTGGCCGTTGCTAACCTATGAAAAACACCTATTACAAATGTAATTCAATTTGCATTATATGCAGTTTTTATTAATAATATTTCTTTCATTTTTAGTTTATTAGGTTAAAAAACACTAAAAAATCTTTTCAAAAATGAAAGGGCTGCATTGGAAATTAGTTTTTATTAGTTTTCAGGTTTTGGCTTTTTACCATGATCACCATTTTTCATTTTGTGTTTTTGAACCTGAAATATCATTTTATTTCTAAATTCCTTGTCTTTTCTATAAAAGTTGTTTGTACGTTCTTTTCCTATAATTTTTTCAAACTTTTCACTGTATTTTTTTCTAACATTCAATTGACCTTCTTCTCTTTCAAGTTCGGATAAATCTTTTTGTTTGTTTAATGCTTTTAATTCAGCATCAAATTGTTCGTGAACTGGCCAGAACTTTTGTGCTTCTGATTCATTCAGACTTAATTCCTGAGTGATATATGCCACATAAAGTGCTTTTATTTTTTCCCTGCCATTATCATTCTTTTCATTTTTTGGCTGTTGTTGTGCGGTTGAAATAAAAAAGGATAAAAATAATAAAACACTGCAAAGTATACTCTTTTTCATTTTTTGATTTTAATTTTTAATGATAGAATTTTTAGTGATATTTAAATCTTTTAAATAAATATTTAGTTTTTGTTCATCTCCAAGATAATCAATAGCTGATGGTAAAATATTTTCATCTTCAAGTGATGCAATCAATGCGGCATTAATATCATGTCCATTCTCTTCAAGAAAACATATTGCATCATCATCATTTATTTGACTCAAAAGCTCATCAAAGCTATTGTTCTTTAAAATGGTATCAGACTCTTTTGAAACTGCTGAAGAGTTGATAGTATGATTTTCGTTTTTGTAACTTTGGTTTATATTCGAATAAATTCCAAAGCCCAGTAATCCTATTAAAACTGCAGCTATTGAAAATCGAATAATTATCTGAACACGCTTTAATGATTTAATTTTTAATGGTTCTTTTATTTTATCAATAATAAGGGAAGATATATTTTCAAAATAATCGGGAGGAACTTCTAAAGTATTGTTTTTTTGTAAGTCAATGAGAACCGAAATAGGCAACAATTCAAAATAACCATCGGGAACAGAAATTACTTCATTTGCAGGGATATTAGCAACAGCAATACTTATTGCTTCCAATTCATTTTGTATGTCTTTATTTTTATGCATTCAGGGATTTAAGACTTTTATTAATTCTTTATGTTTAATTATTTAGAATAAAAATTTCAATTTTTTTCACAGCATGATGATAACTGGCTTTTAGGGCACCTTCACTGGTTTCGAGTACTCTGCTCATTTCTTCATAAGGCATCTCTTCATAATATCGTAAAATAAATACAGCTTTTTGTTTTTCGGGAAGTTTTTGTATAGCAATTTGTAATTTCCATTCTAATTTATTGGCATCAAAGTTTTGGTCTGCTTCCAGTTTGTTTACAAATGTGCTTTCCTCATCACTTAATGAAATTGAATTTCTTTTTTTTTGTTGTTCTATAAAAGTTAGAGACTCGTTGGTTGCAATGCGGTATAGCCATGTGTATAGCTGGCTGTCTTCTCTGAAATTATCCAGATTCTTCCACACTTTAATGAACATATTCTGAAGAATATCGTTAGAATCCTCATGATCTACTACCATTCTTCTGATATGCCAATAAAGTCTTTCCTGATATTTTTTAATAATTTGTGTAAAAGGAAGGTCTTTATTTTTTCCATTTTTAAACTGGAAAACCAAATCAGTATCTTCAGAGGATTGACTCATAAACGAATTTAAATAAAGCGCAGCTAAGACCTTTAATCATTACGAAGGTTTAACAAGTGTTCAATTCAAATTAGAGGAATCGCGAAGTAAGATTAATTTTTGTTTTTTCTGGATATTACTTTTTCTGCAGCAGCTACAATATGTGCTGCGTCAAGTCCGTATTTTACAAGTAATTCTGCAGGCTTTCCACTTTCTCCGAAAGTATCATTGGTGCCAATAAACTCCATGGGCACAGGAAATTCTCTGGAAGCAATCTGAGCAATGCTGTCTCCAAGTCCGCCTAAAATATTGTGTTCTTCAGCAGATACAGCGCAACCTGTTTTTTGTATTGAATTTAAAATAGCTTCTTTATCGATTGGTTTTATGGTATGAATGTTAATTACATCTGCATTAATTCCTTTAGTTGCTAATATTTTTGCAGCTTCAACAGCAATCCAAACCAGATGACCACAGGCAAAAATAGACACATCGTTACCCTGATTCAAAATATGAGCTTTCCCTAAAATAAAATCTTCTTCTTTTGTGAATATTGGCCAGGCCGGTCTTCCAAAACGGAGATATACAGGGCCTTCAAAATTTGCAATTGCTTTTGTTGCAGCTTTAGTTTGAGTATAATCAGCAGGAACAACTACGGTCATGCCTGGAAGCATCTTCATCATTCCAATATCTTCAAGTATCTGATGAGTAGCGCCGTCTTCACCTAAAGTAAGTCCGGCATGTGAAGCACATATTTTTACATTCTTTCCACTATAAGCAATGCTTTGTCTGATTTGATCATAAACTCGTCCAGTAGAAAAATTAGCAAATGTGGTTGTGAAAGGAATCTTGCCGCCAATAGTCAAACCTGCAGCAACACTCATCATATTAGCTTCAGCAATGCCGCATTGAATAAATCTTTCTGGAAATTCTTTAATAAATCCCTGAAGCTTCATTGAGCCGGCAAGATCAGCGGTTAAGGCAATAATATTTTTATTTTCTCTGGCAGCTTCCAGTATTCCGTCTCCAAAGCCACTTCTTGTATCTTTATTTCCTGTTGATTGAATGTCTGAAAGCATGATTAAAGATTAAAAATTTAATTATTTATTTTCTTGAGTATTTTTTAATTTCAATTCCCAATTCCAGGCGGTTTGCATCATTTCATCAAGAGAATATTGTGGATTCCACCCCAATAAATTTCTTGCTTTTTCATTATTGGCAAAGATGCCGATAATATCACCGGCTCTTCTTCCTGATATTACATAGTTCAGTTTTTGCTTACTTACTTTCTCGAAAGTATTAATAACCTCTAATACGGTATATCCATTTCCAGTTCCTAAATTATAAACCTCGCAATTAGATTTATTTTTTTGTGCAATAAGGTAATCAAGTGCAAGCGTATGTGCGTGTGCGATATCAGATACATGTATGAAATCACGGATACAGCTTCCGTCTCTTGTTGGATAATCATTTCCAAAAACCTGCATCTGGGGAAGTTTTCCTATGGCGGTTTGAGTAATGGCAGGAATCAGATTTGCAGGCCTTCCGATTGGTATTTCACCTATTTCACCTGAAGGATGTGCGCCAACAGGATTGAAATAACGCAGAAGTATAGCCTGAGTATGATTACTGTTTACGGTTTGTTGTACAATATTTTCTCCCATTTGTTTTGTAGAACCATAAGGAGATTCCGCTTGTTTGATTTCTGTTTCTTCTGTCACCGGGCTGTGATCTGGATTTCCATAAACAGTACAGGATGATGAAAAAACAAAATTAGGAACAGAAAACTCCTGACAACAGCGAAGAATGTTAATCAGCGAGTTTAAATTATTATCGAAATATAATAATGGATTTTCTACAGACTCTCCAACTGCTTTGTAGGCAGCAAAATGGATGATACCTATGATATCAGGGTTCTCTTGAAAAATGGCATGAGTGTCATCCAGCACACAAAGGTCAACATTATAATTCTTGATTTTTTTTCCTGTAATTTTTTCAACGCCATCAAGTATACTGATTTTACTTCTGCTATTATTATCAGCCGAAATTACCTCATAACCATGTTGTATCAAATCTACAATTGTGTGAGATCCAATATAACCGCAACCTCCTGTAACTAAAATTTTTTTCATTTTTAAAAGGCTTTCAAAAACAAGTGATTAATAGGAAATCAATATTAAATTATTGCAATAATATTTTCTTCATTGCAAAGAAAACAAAAAACAATCAATCCGAGGCAAGTTAAAAAAATAATTAAATTAATGAGGGTAAAAATAATGGGTAATCATATAAATAATTGCAGCCAAAGCTCCGCTAATAGGAATGGTTAATATCCAGGCCCATAATAAATTAACAGTAACACCCCATCTCACAGCGGATAGTCGTTTTGTTGCTCCCACACCAATGATTGATCCAGTAATTGTATGCGTAGTACTTACTGGTATTTTGAGCGCCTCAGTTAAAAATAAAGTAATGGCTCCTGCAGTTTCAGCAGCTACACCTTCAAATGGAGTTACTTTGGTTATTTTGGTTCCCATGGTTTTTACAATTTTCCATCCACCACTCATTGTTCCTATGGCAATTGCAGCATAGCAGGCTAATGGAACCCACCAAACCATATGATCTAAACTATAAACTGAAGGGTTGTAAGCAATCAGTGATGCCATGATAATTCCCATAACTTTTTGTGCATCATTACCACCATGACCGATACTGAAAGCTGCTGAGGAAACGAGTTGAAGTCTTTTAAACCAAGCATTGGCATTGTTTGCGTTCAGTCTGTTTAAAAATATTGTAAATACAGCCATGATTGTTAAGATACTCGATAATAGTATCCATTTAAAATTGGTTGCTGTAAAAACCACCCTCATTGGGTAGCTTTTAAAGTTAGTTTTTAATAGTGCAGGATCGGTAATCAAATTATTTTTCAAAAACAAGGCAACAAATATTAAAACAATAAAAGCAATTATTTTAGGCATCCATCCTTTTTTAAAGGAATGAATAAACCAAAGAGAGATAATAAATGCGATGATCATTCCAATAACGGGAGCGAGTAAAATAAAAGAAATAGTTTTGAAAATAGGCTCAGAATTTATTGCGGCAAATCCACCAAAAGAAATTGCGGCTCCTGCAAAAGCGCCTATCAGCGCATGTGAAGATGATGAAGGGATTCCATACCACCAGGTAAAAAGATTCCAAAAAATGGCAGATAGAAGACCGGAAAAAATCACCAAGAGCATGTCATGACCAGCTACCATTTCTGGCTTTACTGTTTTAGCAATGGTATTGGCAACACCATGGTCTTTGAAAATAAAATAAGCAACAAAATTGAATAAGGCAGCCCAGACTACCGCCTGTCCGGGAGTAAGTACTTTGGTAGAAACTACAGTGGCTATAGAATTTGCAGCATCATGAAACCCATTGATATAATCGAAAACAAGGGCTAGTGCTATAATTACAATCAAAAAATTCATACAGTAATTTTGGTAATATCAGGCTAATGCCTGCAAAGTTCAATTATTTAGAAATAAAATCATTAAGCATACTTTATGATAATGGACTCAATAACATTGGCCGCATCTTCACATTTATCAGTAACTATTTCCATTACCTGATAAATCTCTCTTTTTTTAATTACTTCTTTGGCATCAGGTTCGGTTGCAAACAATCTTTCAATGCTCATATCAAAAATATCATCTCCCTGATTTTCTATGCTGTTGATAGCCACAAGAGCATCTGTAATTTTTCGCATATCCTTCATATTTCTCAATTCGGTAACGGCTTTGTGTACCTGTACGCAACCATTTGCAATTAGATCGGCCATTTTTTGTATGCCAATATCATTTGGATCGACGTTGTAAAAATTAATTTTCTTAGCAGAAGCATAAATGTAATCAGCGATATCATCTAATGATGTAGCCAGATAATGGATATCTTCTCTGTCGAATGGAGTAATGAAGTTCTTGCCTAATTCTGTAAATATTTGATGAGTATAATCGTCATTAATATGCTCCATGTCTTCAACTTCCTTTATCAACTTTGCCCTTTGTTCAAAATCCGGCTCAGAAACTACATCCCGAAGCTTTGCGCCCATCTTCACCAACACTTCAACAACGTTTTCAAACAACTGATAAAATATCCTGTCTTTAGGAAGAAAAATCTTAAGTATTGTATTAAAAGCCATGACTATAATTTATTTTTTACAAAATTAAAATTTATGGATTCAGTTTTTTAATTAATAATTTTTGATAATTATTTAATTACATCAACCCACATTCAACACTGATTTTAAAGTAAGTTTTAAAATCACGCTAAGAAACTAATTTTTGTTCATATTACTGGAAAATTTCAACGATTTGTTTCTTTGGTCTCCAAATCGATTTTAGTCAAATAAAAATCATTTATTTCGATGAAAGTCGCTTCTGTCATGGGTTTTATTCATTTAAAAAATTGTTCAGTTTATATGGCTTAACAATTTGGTAACATTTAGACAAGCTTTTCCTAATCTTTTGTTTACAATCCAAAAATATAAGAGAAGCCACTCAGCTTCAGTTTAAGGAAAGGGTTAAAAAATAAAATGTCTTTACATATTGCTTACCCAACATATAAAGCCTTACTTATTTTGTATAGATTATAATTTATTTTAAAAAATTATATTCTCGGCATCATTATTGATAATAATTAATGCTAATGTTTTATCAGCGTATGTTTTTTTATTATTCTGATGTATGATGTTATAGTTATTAACATCAAGTTTTTATCCCCCTACCCAATTATGGAAGTTATACACAAGCTTGTTTTTGTGTTAATAACAAGACTTTGTATCAACATCAATTGATTTTTTAATATCTAATTGATGTAATGTTGCAATGCATTACTAATTGTGATTATTTATTGTTGAATTAATGATGAGCCAGACTAACTGTTAACCACAATTATTAACGCGCAAACGAATTAAACCTCGTTAATTTAAAATCTGACAACTACATAAAGTTGTTCCACTCCAATTGAAACACCAACCTCTCAAACCCACAGGGCATTCATTTGCATCTTGTTCATTTATCTGAACATTTGATGTATTTGTTTGCAAAAATTTTGAAAAGCCAAACACAATTAAGTGAATAATCACTTTTTTGTTGACACTGGTCTTGTGCGATACAGGATTAGTAATCAACAGCCAGTGGTGTAAGGCTTCGCATGTTTTGTTTTGGTTATTTAATAAAAAATGGAATCGTCGTACACTTTAAAAATTAAAAAAATGCTATCCTCAAAGTCAACCAAGATTTTCTTGGCAACAGTTCTTGTGTTATTAACAGGTATTTCTTCAATTGCACAGCAGAGAAGTAATAACAGTACACAGTCGTTATCAAATAGCTGTACGCTCGGAAGTATTACGCCCGGGTCAGCTTCAATTTGCGCCGGTAATTCGGTTACGCTAAATGCAGTCCCTGCAAGCTTTTACAGCTGTTTTGAAAACAGAATCAATCATGTAGATAACCTGAGTTATCAGTACTCCTCTGTTACAAAGGATGCAGAAAATAATTTTTATTTTTCCGGCCATTTTAATTCCAGAACAATAACTATTGGTCAGCAAACGATTAACAACACAGACGGTGGCCGTGATTTCTTCATTGTAAAATATGATTCTTGCGGTAAGCAAGTTTGGGCAATTAGTGGAGGTTCATCCGGAGATGTTCAACTAGGTAATATCGGAGGAAAAGGAATCGCTGCTGATGCGCAGGGAAATCTTTATGTGGTAGGAAGATATACCCAAAATTGTACGATTTATGGTTCTAATAATTCTAGTTTTTTATCTCCTTATACTGTTAATACAAATGATGCAAATGCTCAGGATGGTTTTTTGGTAAAACTAGATCCAAACGGTAATGTATTATGGGGCGCCACTATAACTGGTGGAAGTAATGATGGTTTCAATGGAGTAACAGTAGGGCCTGATGGCAATCCGGTAGTAACTACTGTTTTTAATTCCAATCCAATTACCGGCAATGCTACATTAATTACTAACAGCATTAATCTTTCTACATTATCTCCCGGTGCTTCCAATAATGCAACTGCTGCGGTGATAAAATTTTCAAACGGAGGAAATGTGTTGTGGAAGACTTTTATTTATAATAAAGAGGCTGCTGCATCAGGACTTACTACCGATGCTGAGGCAAATGTTTATGTAACAGGATGGTTTAATTCTTCAGTTAGTGGAACTCCTGCCACAGTAGTAGATGCCAGTGCTGCTATAAATACTATTTCAAATGCAGGAGATGGAGCTGCATATCTTATAAAATTAACCAGCTCAGGCAATTGGGCTTGGGGTAATGAGATCAGTAATGGTGGCTCGGGTGGTAACACTTTAACTTACGGAAGTGATGTTGCCATAGATGCAGGTGGAAATCCCTGGCTGACTGGGTATTACAGCGGTTTTCCGATTTTAGGATTATCCCCATCTTTAAGTAACAGCGGCTTCATAGCAAGATATAATTCTGCAGGTTCACTTTTATTAGCCAAAAAATTATCAATCCCATCAAACGACGATGCCAAATTATTTGGTATCGCCATTAATAATAACGTGGTTGGTCTTGCCGGAAATACCAAAAACGGAGCCAATGATTTATTATTTGCCACTTATCAGATAGGAGGTGCTGCTCCCGACGAAATTATTGTAAGACAATCGGGTGGAGCTTCAGGTGATGATTTTGCATACGGCATTACTTCATTTAGGTACGGATTTTTGGTTGCCGGTGCCAACAGTGCAGGAACGCAGTTAGCTGACAGCACTTTAGCTGCCGGTTCTTTTTTATATAACACTACAAGTCTTGATGGTTCAGGAAATTTGGTACCTTCTTTTACATGGGGTAACGGAAGCACAAGCCCTATCCTTACCGTTAGTCCTGCTCAAGATTCCACAGTAACAGGAACTTTTACAGATGGAATTAGTTCTTGTACGGTGGATGTGTTAATTACGGTGAATCCTATATTAACTCCGATTTTTGATATTCCTGTTCCAACGAATATTTGTAGTAATGCATTGCCTTATACTTTACCAATTCCTACAAATGTAACAGGTAGCTGGAATGAGTCAATTGTTACTGGCCCGGGAACCTATACATTTACTCCAGATCCAGGCCAATGCTCAAACCCGGTTGTTGTAAACATATCAGTGACGACAGCAGTGCCTCCAATTTTTAACCAGCCAAGATCTATTTGTTTTGCGTCAATCAGCTTCAGTCTTCCACAAACTTCGTTAAATGGAATTCATGGAACATGGGATCCGCCTATTATTAATCCCTATCTTACAAGATGTTATCATTTCATTCCGGATGCTGGTGTATGTGCAAAAGATACAACTATATGTATAAATGTTATTGACACTTTTGCGGTATTCAATAATCTTCCTCATCAACTTGCTGCATGTAATGGATCGGCTGTTCCAGCTTTAAATCTTGTTTCTGATAATGGTGTTACAGGAACATGGAACCCTTCTGTTATTAGTAATACAACAAGTGGCACTTATATATTTACACCTGCCGCTGGACAATGCGCAACTGGACATTTATATATTGTTGCTGTAACAATACTTACTGGAACACATAATTCAACAACGATTACAGCCTGCGAAAGTTATACATGGGATTGTAACAACACGGTGTACACTCAAACTGGTGATTATACTTGTAGTTATACTAATAGTTCAAATTGTCCATCAGTAGAT
>CALQSB010000055.1 GCA_943333125.1 Chitinophaga pinensis | reverse complement strand
CCATTGCTCCAGAAACCACTTGCATTTCACCTGTTCGATATTTACCTACTTCAATTTCATAAGGTCCGCTGTATCCAGTTGGAAACAAAGCTGCATGCCATCCCAACAATCTTTTTTCGGTTAATGGCAAATCATAACGCTGGGTGGCATCGAGCATCATTTCTACAACACCTTCGATATGTCTGCTGCTTGGAACCAGTCCGGCAGTGTTGATTCCCAAACGTCTGGCGATAGAAGAACGCACTTGATCGTAATTGAGCAATTCGCCCTCAATTTCACTTGATTTTACAACATCCAGAGTTAACGTACTGAGTGTGGCTTCTACTTTGTCAGTAAAGCCCATAGCATTCATTTGTCCTTTAAGCTTTCCCTGCATTGAGCGTACCTCACCGAAAACAGCATTTATTGCTCTGTCGTTCCAAGTAAAATTGGTCCAATTTTTATTTTGATAGATGTATTTTGCCATGGTTGGTACTAAATATGCGGTGAATATACGAATTAATCACCGCAAAAATGCGGCGAATATGGAGATTTTTCACCGCAAAAACCAATTCCCTTAGTTCTCATTATTATTGGAGTAAACTTACGCGTTGAGTAATTATTGCTTTGTATTGTTGTTTGTTCTTATCGTTTAAGAATGATTTTTCTATCAATACAATAGCAGCGGGGAGCCATTCAATTAGATTTGTATAAACGAAATTTAATTGCTTGCTATTCAAATCTAGCAACAATCCAAATTTGTCAAAATAATCTTTATTAAAATTCTTTTTCTTACCACCAAGCATTAGTGCCAAGTCTTCATCATCTTTTGGTAAGATGATTTTTACATTCAATAAATCATAAGCAGAAGATAGCACCCATCCTAAATCAGACAGCCACATCGAAAAGTTTTTTAAGTGCATATCATTATTCCCTATTACAAAATTGAACAGTGTGATTTCAAAAAAGCGCAACTTATCCTGTAATGAGTTTAAAGATAACTTGCCTATAGTTTTTCCAAGCAATTCTGAAGTGCCCTTGTATTTATCTTCCAGTTCTAAAATTTGCAAAAAGTCAATCATGTGAATTTTAGAACCATCAGCTTTTCTGTCAATGCGCTTTGTAATATAACACAACTCTCCGGATGTAAGGCGAATCAAATTATAGGGTACCACATCAATTTTAAATAATTCAGCCAACTTCATTGACAGGTGCTCGTTTTCTGGCATTTGTTCATAAAGCGCATTTTGAGGTTTCAAAATATATAACCCCTCCAATGCACCCATAATGGTTAAACGTCCATTGTGTCCATCGTTTAATGCATTTTTAATTACACCAAGTGACAATTTGGGTTGTACTCCTGGAACACTAATAGACAAATCAACAATCTGTTTTGCCAGCATTTCCATATCATCTAATGTATAAGGCAATATTGGAGCATCAGTAGTTCCGTAAAACTTTTTAATGCACTGGATATGATAATCATTATCAGATGGCTCTAATTTCTCGTAACAATACAAACATTTAGCCATTGTCGTTATTATTTACTGGGTGAACACTAACAGCGCCAACTGTGTTTTTACAACAAGCCAACAACAATCCCATTCGATCGTTTTTATTTATTTTCCAGGTTTCAGATGCTATATTTAATAACCACCCTTCAGGAATCAATCCATCAAAAAAAGGAAACAGTCTTCTGCTTGCGTAGGGTTGTGTTCTCACCGGCATCTGAAAGGTGATGAACAAATCAGGATGATTTTGTACATATGCTTCGTTGTATAAGAATTCATATACTCCGTCATTGGTTTCCATCAGCACTCCTGCTTCTATGTTGTTGTATTTTATGATTGCTTTTCTCATATTTTTTTTGATGGATTATTCCTCTATATGTCTCACCGGCGCTAAAATATGTCCAAACATACTCAACACCTGGTTTACTTTGGATAAACTCAAATTTTCCTTTCCTTGCTCTATTTTTCTTACAACGGTAAGCGCCACACCCGCTCTGGAAGCAAGATCTTCCTGAGTAAGTTTCAATTGTTTTCGTCTTGTTTTTACAAAACTTGCAATAAGATTCATTTTATATGCTTTTGGATATAAAAGTAATAAAAATTCATTAATTATATGTAATTAGATATAATACTTATTATTTTTTAATAATTATATCTAATTACATATAATATTTGTTAATAAATCCCATTCGGTGAAGAACACGCAAAAATCATGAAAGTATTTTGGGATAGGAATAATTCAAAAACTGAATAAAAACAATAGAAGATGAAAATTTGGAAACCGTGCACTCTTTCGCGCACTGAAACACAAAACCCACGACTAGCGTGGGTTTCATTCGTTAAAAGTGGTGTGGGCCGGGGTTGAACCGGCGACACATGGATTTTCAGTCCATTGCTCTACCAACTGAGCTACCGCACCTTGTATTTTGTGCTACTCCCTAGTCCGCTTTCGCTTTTCGGGATCTTGTTTTTCTATAGCTACTTTGTCGCTATGAAAAACCACCACGCACCTTTTTCCTTTTGGGAGGGCAAAAATAAGGGATTTTTGTTTTAATTACTGAATTGTAAATGAAAAACTTTATTGATTTATGGTTAAATAAACTTTTGGATGGGCTAAATAATTAATTTCCATATTCACACAAAAACTTAATCCGCATAATCTTCAGTTGTTCCCAATTAAAATTACTATTGGCTAATTCTTCCTGAGCGATTTGTAAAGAGGAAGTATCACAGGCCTTAAAGTAATCGATGATTTCTTCCTGTTCGTATTCATCAACCATTTCATCAATAGCATAATTTAGATTGAGTTTAGTACCACTAGCTACAATGGTTTCCATTTCTTCAAGCAATTCATCGATACGCAGATCTTTATTTTTGGCAATTGTTTCCAATGGGATTTTCTTATCTACATTCTGAATGATAAAAATTTTATTATTATTTCGGTTCAGAACGCTCTTCATCACAAAATCATCGGGCTTTATAATGTCGTTTTCCTCCACGTATGCAGTAATCAAATCAATAAACGGCTTACCATAACGGATAGCCTTGCCTTTACTAACACCACTTATTTTTTCCAGTTCTGCCATTGAAGTAGGATACATCGTAGCCATATCTTCAAGTGAACTTTCAAGAAAGATTACAAAAGGAGGAAGGTTTTTTTCTTTAGCAACCTGTTTGCGAATATCTTTTAAAGTCTCAAGTAATTTTTCGTCAGTGGCGCTACTCGAAGCTGCTGCTGCTATGGTTTCTTCATCATCTGCATTGGCTTCTTCAAATAGATTGTTTAAAGCAATTTTAAATGAAGAAGATTTTTTTGCAAAAGCTGCACCTTTTTTGGTGATCTTCAATACGCCATATTCTACAATATCTTTTTCCAGCAATCCGTGTAGCAACATTTGTCTTACTAAGCTGTTCCAGAAATGAGCCTCTTTATCATTGCCTATTGCAAATACATCCAATGCATCATGACGATACATTTGTACTTGTTTGGTAGCCTTGCCTGTAATTACGTTAATCAGATATTCAATAGTAAAATGTTCTCCCAGTGCCTTTATGGTTTTTAATACATCAACAGCGCTTTCTTTAGCTTCTACTTTTTCTTTGGGATGAATACAATTATCACAATGACCACAGCTGCTGTTATCATCGAATTCTTCTCCAAAATAAAACAGTAATGTTTTTCTTCTGCAGATGCTGCTTTCGGCGTAGGCCAGGGTTTCATTAATTAACTGAGCACCTACTTCTCTTTCGCTTAAAGGCTTGTCTTTCATCAGGTGTTCAAGCTTGGCAATATCTTTATGAGAGTAATAAAGAATGCACTTTCCTTCCATTCCATCTCTTCCTGCGCGTCCGGTTTCTTGATAATAATTTTCTATTGATTTAGGAATATTATAATGAATTACAAAACGTACATCAGGCTTATCGATTCCCATTCCAAAGGCAATCGTTGCCACAATCACATCTACATCTTCTTTTAAAAACTGGTCTTGTCGTGTAGATCTTAATTTAGCGTCTAATCCTGCATGATAGGCAACCGCTTTTATGCCATTTGCCATAAGCATATTGGCCAGATCTTCTGTTGTTTTGCGATTGAGCGTATAAATGATTCCGCTTTTATTTTTGTGTAACTGAATAAATCTGACAATACTTTTATTGGTTTGTTCCAGATTTATTTTTGGTTGAATTTCATAATACAGATTAGGCCGGTTAAACGAAGACATAAATAGTGCAGAGCTGCGCAGGGAGAGATTTTTTAAGATATCGCTTTGCACTTTTGGAGTTGCTGTTGCTGTGAGTGCTATAATGGGAACGTCGGGATTTATCAAATCCATCATTTCTTTCAGTCGTCTGTATTCTGGTCTGAAATCATGACCCCATTCAGAAATACAATGGGCTTCATCAACCGCGAAGAAAGAAACCGGAATAGATTTAAAGAAGGTAATATTTTCTTCCTTCGTTAAGGTTTCCGGAGCTACATAAAGCATTTTTGTTTTACCAGAAACCAGGTCTTCTTTAACTGCTTTTTGCTGTCCTTTATTTAAAGTGCTGTTCAGAAAATGGGCTACACTGTCTTTATTGCTGTAACTTCTTACCAGGTCAACCTGATTTTTCATTAGGGCAATCAATGGAGATACAATAATAGCCACTCCTTCACTCATCATTGCCGGAAGCTGATAACAAAGGCTTTTTCCACCGCCTGTGGGCATAATTACAAAAGTATCGGTGCCGTTGAGAATGGATTTTATGATTTCTTCCTGAGGGCCTTTGAAATGATCAAAACCGAAATATTTTTGAAGATGAGCAATCAGTAATTCAGAACTAAATGCATTTTCAGCGACATCAGTTTTATTATTTTTTGAGATTTTATTTTTTGTGGTTGCCATATCTTTCACCTGTTACACGGGATAAACTTTCAATTAAACAATTAATCAACTGTTTTTGAAGGGCAACGAAGTTAATCCAAAAACCTTGTAAAATCAATCCTTTTGAAGAATTCATTTACCGGTAATTCAAAAATTTTCCTTTGTAAGAATCAATTCAAAAATTTTTTTATCAAACCTTAGATTGTTTCAAACAGATCCTAACTCGTTGTTAATAAGATTAATACATTTTAATTCTATACTCTTTGCATTTTCCATTAATTGAAGTAGGTTTGCGGGTCAGATTTATGAACACAGAAACCATCATACCTGCGGCATTACGCACCATTCAAATTCAGGCGGATGCCATACACCATCTTGCTGATTTTATCAATGCTGATTTTGTGAAGGCAACAGAGATGATTGCCATAAACAAAGGCAGACTTGTAGTTAGCGGTATTGGCAAAAGCGCAATTATTGCCCAAAAGATTGTCGCAACACTCAACAGTACAGGAACAGCATCGTTGTTTATGCACGCCGCCGACGCCATTCATGGGGATTTAGGGATGATCCAAAAAGAGGATATTGTATTAATCATCAGCAAAAGCGGTAATAGTCCTGAAATAAAAGTATTAATTCCGCTAGTGAAAAGTTTTGGAAACCTGGTTATAGGTATGGCAGGAAATACACAATCTTATCTGGCCTTAAATAGCGACATTTTACTCAATACCACTGTTTTACATGAAGCTTGTCCTAATAATCTCGCCCCTACTACCAGCACTACTGCTCAAATGGTAATGGGCGATGCGCTGGCGGTTTGTTTGATGGAGCTTAAAGGATTCAACAGTGATGATTTTGCAAAATTTCATCCCGGAGGGACATTAGGAAAAAAACTATACCTGAGGGTTTCAGATGTAATGACCAATCAACGTCCTTTTGTAAAATCCGATTCTACAGTCAAAGAGGTTATTGTTGAAATAACTAAAAGCAGACTGGGTGCCGTAGCTGTTTTAGACTCATCAAATCAAATTTGCGGGATAGTAACGGATGGAGATATCCGCAGAATGCTTGAAAAAAACGATGAGTTTACTGCATTAAAAGCGCACGATATCATGGGAAAGTCGCCCAAACAAATCAACAGCGATGCATTGGCTGCTGAAGCCTTTGAATTAATGAGAAAGAATAATATTAATCAGTTACTTGTATCCGATAGTAACAACTACGCTGGTGTTTTACATATACAGGAATTAATAAGAGAAGGAATTATATAAATCAGAACAAAGTCATTATGAATAAGAATCATTATGTAGCTATTATGGCCGGAGGAATAGGAAGTCGTTTTTGGCCAATGAGCAGAATGGATTATCCAAAACAATTTCTGGACATTTTAAATACAGGTAAAACGCTTATTCAATCAACGTTTGACCGGTTTGCAAAATTCATTCCCAAAGAAAATATTTATATAGTTACTTCAGAAAGTTATAAAGGAATAGTACAACAGCAATTGCCTGAAATAAGTGTCAATAATATTTTGTGCGAGCCTTCGCGTAAGAATACGGCACCATGCATTGCTTATATTTCTTACAAGCTTACTCAGATAAATCCGGAAGCAAATTTGATATGTGCGCCTGCGGATCATTTAATTCATGACGAAGCAGCCTTCGAGGAGATTTGTTTGGATGCATTAAGATTCACCGACAATATAAAAGCCTTACTTACATTAGGCATCAAGCCAACCAATCCTAATACAGGATATGGTTATATACAGTTTGAGCAAATGGCGGTTAGCGATAACGTTTATAAGGTTAAGACGTTTACCGAAAAACCCGATCGTGATTTAGCAAAAACTTTTGTTGCTAGCGGTGATTTTTTATGGAACGCAGGCATATTCGTCTGGCAGATAAAAAATATTATAAAAGCTTTCGAAAATTTATTACCGGAAATACACGAGATGTTTGATGCAGAAAAATCAAACTTCAATACGGATAAAGAAACAGAAGCTATTGAAAGAATATATCCTCAATGTGTAAACATTTCTATTGATTACGGAATCATGGAAAAGGCCGACAATGTTTATGTGATCCCTTCTTCTTTTGGATGGAGCGACCTGGGAACATGGGCTAGCGCGTACGAAAATCTGGAAAAGGATTATTTGGATAATGCGGTTGCGGGGAATAATGTTATTGTTATCGATGCTACAAAAAACATGGTGCACGCCGATAATAAAAAACTTGTTTTATTACAAGGTCTTGAAGATTTTATCATTGTAGATACCAAAGATGTTTTACTGATCTGTAAAAAAGATAAAGAGCAGGAAATAAAAGAGTATGTAGCAGAAGTAAAGAGAAATAAAGGGGATAAATATATTTAGTGGTTGCTTCATGATAACTACTTCTATCAAAAATAATTTTCGCAAATAAGCGCATCATTAATTCTTTTTTATTTTGACACCATCTATTTACAGCAAACTTCCTCACATTGGAACTACAATATTTACCGTGATGAGTGCGCTCTCGGTAAAACACAACGCTATAAATCTGGGTCAGGGTTTTCCTGATTTTCCAATGAACGAAAAACTTACCTCACTGGTAAATGAGGCAATGAAGTCGGGGCATAATCAGTATGTTCACATGTGCGGATTACCTTTGTTACGAGAAAGAATAGCCGAAAAAGTAAATGAAGATTATAATGCTAAAGTAAATCCTGAAACAGATATTACTATTACGCCCGGCGGCACTTATGCTATATATACAGCTTTCACAACAATATTACAACCAGGCGACGAAGTGATTTTGTTTGAGCCTGCTTATGATTCATATATTCCCAATATAGAAATAAATGGTGGCGTGGCTATTTCTATTCCTTTAGAATATCCTGATTATTCAATCAACTGGGATCGAGTGAAAGAAAAAGTAAATGGAAAAACAAAAGCGATCATTATCAATACTCCTCACAATCCAACAGGCAGTGTGTTGAGTACAGAAGATATTGAGCAATTAAGAAGTATAGTTAGTGGCACAGGAATTTTTATTATCAGCGACGAAGTTTACGAACATTTGATTTTCGATAACAAAAAGCATCTTTCCATTCTTCGGTATCCTGATTTACTTGAAAGGTGCTTTGTTTGTTTTTCTTTTGGCAAAGTGTATCATTGTACCGGATGGAAAATGGGATATTGTATTGCACCCGAAGCCATGATGAAAGAATTTAGGAAAGTTCATCAGTTCAATTGCTTTACCTGTAATAGTCCCGTGCAATTTGCCCTGGCTCAGTTTCTGACAGAAAAAAATCAATACCGTGAGTTGGGTGTTTTTTTACAATCCAAGAGAGATTACTTTAAAAAATTAATGGAACAAACAAAATTAAAACCATTGCCTTCTTATGGTAGTTATTTTCAATTGTATGATTACAGCGAAGTGAGTGATGAGAAAGAAAATGATTTTGCCATTAGACTAACTCAGGATGCAGGCGTAGCTACAATACCTGTTTCGGCTTTTTATAAAACCCCGGTTGATCATAAAGTTTTGCGTTTTTGTTTTGCCAAAAAAGAATCTACATTAGAGGAAGCAGTGGAGAGGTTGGTCAAATATTTTGTTGTTTAATAAGTTCAATAAGTTTAAAAGGTTCAAAGGGTTTCATGGCCTCACCCCGGTGCCACGGCAGGAACGCCAAACCCCTATCCCGAGGGAAAGGGGGCAATGGAAATTATCGCTCTGAAAAATCAATAAAAAATTCAAAGCTTTAATAGTTGCTTATAACCTATTGAACTTATTGAACCTTTGAAACCTTTTTTAACCTCCACCTAACAAAAACTTCTCCGCCTTCTCCAAATCCTCCGGCACATCAATTTTTACTCCTGCATGTTCGGTGATAACCATTTTTAGTTTTATTCCATTTTCTAAATAGCGCAGACATTCAATTTTTTCTATTTCCTCAAGGGGCGTCATTTTCCATTTGGTAAATTGCAGTAACGCGTTTTTACGAAAGGCATAAACACCGATATGTTCATAATAAACAGGTTGAATCGTTTGATCGCGATGAAACGGGATTACACTTCTGCTGAACAAAAGAGATTCCATATTTTTATCCACCACTACTTTTACATAATTAACATTACTAATCAGCGTTAGGTCGGTAAAAACTTTCATTACCGAAGCCACCTGAACGGTATCATTATTAAAAACAGTTAAAAGTTTACTTAAGGTTTTTTTATCAATAAAAGGCTCATCTCCCTGAACGTTTAAAATAATGTCAACATCCAAATCAATCACTGCCTCTGCAATTCTGTCGCTGCCACTTTCGTGATGGCCAATACTCATAATAGCTTTTCCTCCATTGTTTACAATTTCATTGAAAATAATATCACTGTCGGTAATCACAATAACTTCATCAAATAATCCTGTAGCCAGTGTATTATCATAAGTATGTCTGATAACGGTTTTGTTACCCAGCGGCTGCATCAGTTTGAAAGGAAAGCGTGTGGCCGCATAACGGGCCGGTATCATTGCAATTATTTTCATTAACAGAAAAAAATTTAATTTAAGTAAACACAATTCCAGGAATCAAAGCTAATCATCCTGTTTGATATATACTTTGGTATTATAAATCATATTTTCAACCTTGGAAAAAACAGATTTTTGAAGTATCTTCAGTTCATACTGCCTGATTTTATTTTTTCTTTAAGAGAAAGGTCTTAAAATTATTTCATTCACACAATTAATACCTCATGAAACAAAAATCTTTACAAAACAAAATAAAGAAATATTTTTCTATTGCCGCATTCTTCCTTCTTGGATTTTATTATTCAAATGCACAAACCGTAAATATATTATATAATCTAAACACTACAGATTCAACGGTAATAGGATCTTCCAGGTATCACGCCTCAGAATCAATTTATACAGATGCGGAAATCGGGTCGGGTAATTTCGTTACTGCCGGAAGCGCTATTCAGAAAATCTATTTTTATTTATATACTGAAGGAACCACTACAACGGTTAGCAGTTACAAGATTTGGATGAAAAACATTCCGGCAACGACAACTACATTATCTACGGGTATATATAACACATCAGGATATACGCTGGTTTATAATGGTGCATTTACTGCTTCGCCTGCAGGATTTATTGGTATTACACTTAATACACCATTTACGCGCACGTCGGGAAATAATTTAGAAATATTAATAGAGCGGCTGGACAGAGTCATTCATCCAGGTTATTTCTTTTTGGAGTCAGAAGGAAACTCCACTGATCCTGCTGTTCTTTCTTCAAGAAAATATAATGGAACAGCAGCTCCTGTTTCGGGAACAACATCTTTAACACAAACGGTTTCCAGACCCGCAATAGTACTTGTTCATACCTTTCCTCTTGATGCAGAAATCTATGACATTGTTGCGCCAGCTGCCTCATGTTTTAACAGCCCGCAAAGTATCGGCGTTCAACTATATAATGCAGGACTGAACAGTATTCCTGCGGGAGCCGCTACAGTAACGCTTAAGATTGGTGGGGCTAATTCTTATTCTGGCACATTAACAAACCCTTCGGCTATTGCCCCGGGAGTAATTTCAACCGTAAGCTTTACCGGAATTAATCTTAATAATACTGGTGATAATATTGATACTGCCTATGTTCATTTTGCCGGTGATGGCACCACATACAATGATTCTCTTTCCAGCGCATTTTCTACTGCTACTACATTAAGTACCTTTCCAATAATTGAAGATGTAGAAACGAGCTTTCTGATTTTTCCTTATGTAAATGTAATTGCAGGAAGTGGACAGTTATGGTCTATTCAATCAGGCGATTATACTAATTTTGATCAGACATCACCTTTATCTCCCAGATTACCGGGCAACTCTTTTTTCCTGTTTGATAGTTACAGTCCTCCAAGTTCAATTGGAACCATCAGTAGATTATTTAGCAACTGTATCCAAATGCCATCTGCTTTGCCTCCCAATCCTAGCCCAGTCACTACCGTTAGTTTTTGGATGAGTCATGATAATATTTATTCCACGTCACTTGATAGTTTATACTTAACCGTTTCTGCTGATCATGGACTTACCTGGACAAGGCTACTGCCTGGTTTCTCCAGAGTTGACGAAACGGTAACAGCTCCTTATTGGAGTCAGGAGATTGTTAATGTATCTGCTTACAATGGCCAAACGGTCCAGTTTGGATTTGATGGAGTTAGTCAATATGGAAATGCATTTGGTTTAGATGATATTGAAATTAACTATTCGGGTGTTGTACCGATTTCTATGTTGAGTTTTGAAGCCAATAGAAATGGAAAAATTAATAATCTGACATGGACTACCGGCCAGGAAATAAATACCCATAAATTTATCATTGAGAGAAGTGCTGATGGAAGAAACTTCAATAGTATAGGCGAAATAAACGCTACCGGTAGTAGTAGCATAAACAATAACTATCAATTTGTTGATGCTTTTCCGACAAAAGGAACCAACTACTACCGTCTAAGAATAATAGATTTAAACAGTTATAAATTTAGTGAAGTAAAGAGTTTAAAAAACTTCGGAGTTGCTGAAATGAGTATAAATCCTAATCCTGTTTCACAAACCATTAAAATTGAACTTGAAGCAGAAATAAATGAGCGTGGGGAACTAACCATTACAGATCTTAGCGGAAGACGTATGCTGAGCCAACAGATAAGCGTAGTTGCAGGAACCAATAATTTTTTAATTCCTGTAGAAAACATTTCTAAAGGGTCATATATTGTAATGATCAGGTTAAAAAACGAGACCCTTATTAAAAAGATAAGCAAGCTTTAAAAATCAGCAAAGAGGATAAATAAGAAACGCCTCCAGATAGAGGCGTTTCTTATTTTATAAAAAATAGGTTATTAATTATTCAGCATCAATGGCATTACCAGCATTAACAACTCTTCATCTTCGGCCTGTTCGGCGGGCTTAAGTATTCCTGCTTTTGTTGGAGTACTTAACTCCATCAGCACATCCTGAGTATCTGCTCCATTTAGCATTTCAATTAGAAATTTAGCATTGAAAGCAATTTGTAAATCTTCTCCATCGTACTGGCAGCTCATTCTCTCATTTCCTTCATTACTAAAATCAACATCTTGAGCGGTAAGTTGTAAATGGTTTCCGCTTATTGCCAAGGCAATCTGATTAGTACTTTTATTACTAAACACACTTACTCTTCGTAAAGCATTTTGAAAATCATTTTTATTGACAATCATTTTATAAGGATTGTCGGTTGGAATCACTACTTTATAATCCGGAAAACGAGCGTCAATTAATCTGCACACTAATTCTGTTCCGCCATGAGTTACAAAAAGATGATTGTTGTTATAGGAAATAGTCAGTTCGTCTTCATTATCAGGGAGCGAGCTCTTTAAAAGTGACAATGGTTTTTTTGGAACTATAAAACTATCTTTCTGAGGACATTTGATATTCTTTCTTGTAAATCGAACCAATCTGTGAGCATCTGTAGCAACAAAAGTGATTCCTTTTTTATCCAATTCAAAATATACACCCGTCATCGCCGGACGAAGATCATCGCTACTAACCGCAAAAATAGTTTTATTAATAGCGGTAACTAAAGCAGAGGATGGCATAGTAAACGCATTGGATTCATCGGCTTGAGGCTCACGGGGAAAATTATCCGGATTTTCACCCATAACCTTGTATTTTCCATTGTCGCTGGTAATTTCAATAGAGTAATTTTTATCAATATTGAAGGTAAGAGGCTGATCGGCAATGTTTTTAAGAGAATCCATAAGGATTTTTCCAGGGATACAAACTTTTCCGCTATCCTTGGCTTCTATTTCCATATGTATTTTCATAACCGTCTCAAGATCGGTGGCAATTACGGTAAGTTTGTTTTTTTCGATTTCGAAAAGAAAATCTTCCAAAATAGGCAACACTGTGTTGGTATTAATAACTCCGCTGATTTGTTGTAATTGTTTCAACAATGCAGAAGATGACACTATAAACTTCATAAGCAATATTTTATAAGTGCCAAAGATAAAAGATTGCAGCTAATGAAACGAAGATAATTTCTTCCTAATTTCAACATAAAATCTACATAATTTTCAACATTTGACACAAATTCTCAATATAGGACCAGAAAAGGCTTTCCAAAAAATCAGGCAATTTTGTGCTTATCAGGAAAGGAATCACCATGAGGTAAAAGACAAGCTTTATGGATATGGCCTTTATAAAGAACAAATAGAGACGCTGATTTCACAGTTAATAGAAGAAAATTTTCTTAACGAAGAACGATATGCTATTGCCTTTGCCGGTGGAAGATTCAGAATAAAAGATTGGGGGAAAGTCAAGATTAAATATGAGATGAAAAAGAATCAGATCAGCGATTATTGTATCAAAAAGGCACTGCTAACTATTAAGCCCGAAGAATATCGGCAAAAATTACAAAAACTTTTTGAAGCCAAATTAAAAACAGTAAGAGCCGAAAAAAATATTTATAACAAAAAAAGAAAACTACAAAACTATTTATTACAAAAAGGATATGAATCTTCTCTTATCAACGAGTTGTTACAAGAACTTTAAGGAAAGATATTTTCAATCAACAAATTAATTATAAAATATGTCAACGGATTTAAAGATAGCAACGGGATCTAAAGCAGAACAATACGAATCGTTGATCCCACAAATAAAAGGTTTGCTTCAAGGCGAAACAGACTGGATAGCGAACTTAGCCAATATCAGCGCATCACTCAAGGAACAATTTGACTGGTTGTGGGTTGGATTTTATCTGGTTAAAAATGATGAATTGGTTTTAGGCCCTTTTCAGGGACCGGTAGCGTGTACACGAATAAAAAAAGGCAGAGGTGTTTGCGGAAAGGCCTGGGAGCAAATGAATGCAATAATTGTTGAAGATGTTTCGAAATTCCCGGGCCATATTGCCTGCAGTAGTTTATCTAAATCCGAAATTGTAATTCCGGTTATGCATAATGGTAAGTTTACTGGAGTTCTTGATGTTGATAGTGTTTTTTTTAATTCTTTTGATAAAACAGATGAAAGATATTTAAAAGAAATTATAGAGATTCTTGAGGAAAATATTTAGGCCAAAATTCGCAAATAAATTATTAACCGGGAGAAAATAAACTTTAGTGGAAATGTTTGGCCATCTGAGTTGAGGGCACGTAATATTACAATTCATAAAATCAATAAATCTTATAGCCGCGACAAACTCGGTCAATCAAAAAACGGTCTCCTCTTCAAGCCAATTCCTGAAAGCACTTACGCGTTCTCTACTGACTATCATTTCTTCCAATTGTCTTTTGCATTTTAATGTAAGTTTCAATCGATTATTCAAATGCGATTTGATTTGTTGTATCATTTTTAGATTTACGATTGTGCTTCTGTTTATTTTAAAGAAATCAGTAGGGTTGACCATTGATTCAATTTTTTCAATTGTGTGATTGACGGTATAAATGTTGTCATCTGTATCAATAATACTAACAATCTTTTTATCTGCGGTAAAACAAGCGATATCTTGAGTTTGAATGACATAGCTTTTCGATCCCACTTTCGCTACAAATCTCTTTTTATACTGGGATAGACTTTGTATGGAAGAGCCGAGAAATTTCTGCCAGGATTTATAATCGGGAGGAGTAAAGCTATTTACGATTGATTTGTATTTTTCAAATGCATTTGAAATCATTTCTAATGAAATCGGTTTTAGGAGATAATCAATGCTGAAATGCTGAAAT
>CALQSB010000054.1 GCA_943333125.1 Chitinophaga pinensis | reverse complement strand
GGCTGGTTGAATTTCAGAATGCGCGCGATGCTGGTTTCTTTTTTGTGTCATCACCTGCAAATCGACTGGCGTAAAGGTGCCTATCATTTGGCACAACTCTTCCTCGACTATGAACCCGGAATTCACTATCCCCAGTTTCAAATGCAGGCTGGAACCACGGGTGTGAACACTATACGGATTTATAATCCGGTAAAGAATGGACTGGAGCATGATGCAGACGGACATTTTATCAGAGCTTGGTTACCCGAATTGAAAAACCTGCCTACGGAACAAATTCACCAACCTTGGTTGCTCACTTCCATGGAACAGCAACTACTTGATTTCAAATTGGGTGAACACTATCCTTCTCCCATCATCAATCTGGAGGCAGGTGCCAAAGAAGGTCGTGATAAAATATGGGGTATGCGAAAAGAAAAAACAACTCAGGATGAAAAGAAACGAATTTTGAAAGTACATATGAGGGTGAGGAAAAAGAAATAGAATTTACGAATTGACAAAAGGCCTTTATAATTTATTGTTGCAGCATTTCTGAATTATAATAAAATACAACTTTATTGGATTTGAATCCAGTTTTTTAGAATTTTAGAACAATTAGGGTAAATTTGTGCTTCATAATACGTTTGCAAATTCGAATGTTTACGGATAAATACGGATATTTTTTCTACTATGTATTATCATAATTACCTCAACCTCCAATTAAACAATTTCGCTTATTGTTATACATCATCAAATATGCTCTCTTATTAGCTTCATTTAAAAAAGAACGACTTATTAAAGATTCCATAAATGGTTGCCGCTCTAGGAAAGGATGTAATAATTTTTCGGCTCTGTTAGTTGCTACGCCTATTCTTTTTGCAAATTCCATAAAGTCAGACGTACAAGGATGACGGCTCTTTTTGAATTGCTCACTTTTAAAATCATCAACAAACAAACCTTTGTCTAAAGCAAAATCTGAATCATCAACATGTAGACTTGTGTTCACCAAATCATAAGCAGGACTCAACAAATAATCGCCATTAGTAGATTCAAGCAACGAGAAATTTTTTAGGTGTGCATCTCCATTGGAAAAAAGAAAATTGAAAACAACTAGTGAAAAATATTTTTCAATTTCCACCTTCCATGCAGCAACATATTTTTGTATCAGCAGTCCTAATTCTTCGTAACTGTATTCGTATTTAAAATTTGGACCAGCGTTGTCTTTTGTCTTAGCCGCCAATGTTGCAAAATCTTCTTTGCCCCATTTTTGTCCGCCTTCCTTTACATCAAAGCGTTTGGTAATGTATGCAGGCGTTCCGTTCTTAAAAAATATCATTGCATTTTCTGCCGTTTGTAAACCATATACCTGCTTAGCTATTTGCATGGTCAAATGTTCGTTGGCGGGTACTTGGTCAACCTTTTTTAAATCTCTAGGTATAGGTTTTAAAATATAATTTCCTTGTTCTCCTTCTTTTGTCAAACGCAGATGATTTTTCTCAAGTATCAGACTTGATTTTTCCTGAACACCTGATATGGAGATCCGTTTGCGATTTTCCATAAACAACTCGGTAACCTCTTCGCTTTGCTGAGGTTGTTCGTAGGGCAATAGGTGACTTACCTTTTTAGCGTTGAATAAATTTCGCAAACAGCTAGGACTATAAGTTGTAAAGCCTTCTGCTAAAGTTCCCGGACAATATTTTAATTCATGTATGTTCATTTCACTTACATTGGTTTTACAGTAATTGCGCCTATGGTATCAAATTGTGCAGTTGCTAGAAGCAAACCAAAATTATCTTCTTCATCAATTCTTAATTGAGTACACTGTAGTTTTCGGTTTACGCCTTCACTAAGCATGTTAAAGAAAAAAGGAAATAAAAATTCACTATTGTATTCTTTTTGATTTTTTGGAAGCGTTAAACTTATTGAAGGTTGATTAGCGTCTTGAAAGTAAGTATCATCATACCTGAATATAAAATGTTGTCTGTTTTCTTCCGTTAGTATTCCTGCCAAAACTCCATTGCGGTATATTGCTGCTTTTCTCATTTAATTAATTCTTTTTCACTTCCAATTTTAATTCCATTCCTAAAACATCCGTCAGCTTTATTAAAATATCAAGAGAGGGATTTCCTTGTCCTCTCTCTAATTTATAAAGTGTATTGACACTTAATTGAGCGAGTTCTGCCAAGTGTGGTTGAGTGATGTTCAACTCTTTTCTTCTATTTTTTATAGCTTGTCCGATTTTTTCAACCAACATTATAATGTGATTTTGTTATCAAATTTATACTTTTTATCTAATAAAACAACATATATCTTGTTATAGTGTGATTTTTGTGTTTATTAATTAGATAGCAATTAAAAAGTGATTTTTACTTCTAGAAGAACCTTCTTGATATTGTTCATCACGAGTTGGGTCCAACTCAATTAAGAAACCCATGCAATCATTATATTTTAAGATTTCCATCCTCTTTTAAAAAACATCATCATAATTATAATTGTAACTTTTTGAACTTTTTATCGGATTTTTTCCGATATTAGTGTAATTATTTTACATTAAATGGACTTTAAAACCACTTTAATCCCTTTTTCTGAAGAGCCACTAACCAAACAGGTTTTATTGGAGCTGCTCAAAGAGTATAAACGGCCTTTCGACAAAATCAATGAATTGGTTAAGCAGAAAATACTGGTGTTGGTTAAAAATGGCTTATATGTTCCGGGGCCAGCATCTTTGGTTCGGGGGCCTGAGCCCTTCTTATTGGCCAATCATATTTGGGGACCAAGTTATGTTTCTCTTGAATCGGCCATGGCTTACTGGGGCATGATACCGGAACGCGTGTACGAAGTATCATCCGTAACTACAATGCTGAGCAAAACATACAAAACACCAGCAGGAAGATATAGTTATATTCATATGCCATCACCTTATTACTCTATGGGAATTCAACAAAGAAAACTATCCGATAGACAACATATTTTGATAGCTTCTCCCGAAAAATCTGTTTGCGATAAAGTAGTTGCTACTTCTGGAATATTGCTTAGAAGTAAAAAACAAGTCCTTGATTTATTATTAGAAGACTTTAGAATTTCTGAAGATCGATTAAAATCTTTCAATACAGAAGAAATGAAAAGCTGGTTGCCATTTGCGTCAAAAAAATCTAGTCTTGAAATACTCATAAAAACAATCAGGGAATTATGATTAAAGAATGGTTACAAGTATATCAGCCTAAAAACATGGAAGAAGCAGGATTAGCACTTCGCGAAATCATGCAGGAAGTTGCACTTGCTGGTTTATACAGAGCAGGCTTTTTTGAAAAAGCTGCATTTTATGGTGGTACTGCATTAAGAATTCTTCACGGTTTAGATAGGTTTTCGGAAGATTTAGATTTTTCACTTTTGCAACATGATGATGATTTTAAAATAGAAAAATATTTAGGCGCTATAGAGGAAGAGTTTTCTTCATTGGGAATGAAAGTAAGTATTCAAGAAAAAACAAAGAAAATAAAAAGCAATGTTGACTCTGCTTTTTTAAAATCGGATACGGTTTGGCACGAATTAGAATTGGAAAATTTAAACCCTCCAATTCCTTATGACAATCGCTTACATGTAAAAATTAAAATTGAAGTGGACAAGCAACCACCGGTTGGTTTTGTTACAGAGAACAAGCTACTATTAAAACCTTTTTCTTTTTATGTAAAAACATATACGTTACCCGACCTGTTTGCAGGAAAGATGCATGCCTTATTGTTTAGAAAATGGAAACAGCGCATGAAAGGCAGAGATTGGTACGACATGGAATGGTATATTAGAAAGGGAACACCTTTGCATCTCGAACATTTTGTTTCAAGGGCTATAGACAGCAAAGACGTTGATAGTGAAGTACTATCTATTGAGGCATTCAAAAATATCTTGAGAGAAAAAATTAATATCGTTTCTATGGAGATGATAAAAGAAGATGTCAGAAAATTTATCAAGGATGATAGCAATATAAAAATTTGGTCTACATCATACTTTTTAGACTTGATAGAAAAAATGAAATTTGCTTAAGATGATTTTAATCCGCTGAAAATTTCTCCTTCAATAAAAATTCTTTTACAGATGTCCACTTTATATTAGCATATCTGTCGTTGTCGTATTTCTGAAAAACTACTCTTCCTTCCATCATGTCTCTCATATATTGCATGCCTTGCCAGGCCGGATATAAATCGTTTTTTGAAGGCGAGAAAAACTTTGTTACTTTAATAAGAAAATTTAATCGTCTGATTCCTCCGGGTTTGAGTAGCTTGTATTGACTGCTTGTTAATGTTGTAAGTAGTGTTACAAAATCATTACATGAAAGTCTATCGCCGGCAACTCTTAAATATCTTGGCGTATTATCGTCTATTGCTGCTGCTGCCGTGAATTCAGCTGTATTATCAGTAGTTGTAAGTTCTATTATTTGATTGGAATTGCCCCAGCATAAAATTCTTTTTTGTTTAAAAAGAATCAACGGCATATCAGTAATGAGTAAGTCCATAAAAGGACCGTTAAAGATTGTTGTGGCGCTGATAGGTTGGGCGTCAAGATAGCGGTGAAACTGTTTTCTGAAATCTAAATTTCTATTGTTGCCTTCTTTGAAATTTGTAAAATCAATTGAATAGTCGCTGGGAATAAATCTCGGAACATTTGCTTCAATGGCTGCATCTAAAAATATTTTCTGAGCATCAATTATCGTTTCTTGTAACCCTGATAAAGCAGATACAAAACAACTTGCTCCAATACAATGTTTTGAAATCTCAGATTTATTATTGGTATCTACCTGAAAAACTTTTACGCCTTTTTGTTGCAACTCATTTACTTTATTTGGATCTGTTTCCAAACGTACAATGGCTCTTACTTCTGCGTCTTTGGCTAATAATGCATTTACAATTTTACCTCCTAAATTTCCTGTTGCGCCTGCTATTATTATTACTTTTCTCATGCTCTCTTTTGATTTTGTTATACTGATTTTACGGTTGATGAAGTTTGTTCAATTACAATATTGATTTAAGTCCGTTAAACGCAATTTCTATACGTCTCTTACAATACAATCTTTTTTTCTCTAAGCAAACCATTCATACAAATCCGATAACGCCAGTTGTTGCTTTTGTTTTTCATCAAGGTCTTTTACAACTGTTCCCGATTTAAACAACAGCAATCGATTGCCATATTGTAAAGCGTCTTTTAAACTATGCGTAATCAGTACCACGGTTATCCCAAGTGTTTTATTGATTTCACTGGCAAGCTGCAGAATTATTTGTGCCGATTTAGGATCCAGCGCTGCCGTTGGTTCGTCCATTAATAAGATATCCGTTTTGTCCATAACACCCATGAGTAGGGTAAGTGCCTGCCTTTGTCCACCAGATAAACTTCCCATTGGCTGTTCCAGCTTATTTTCTAATCCCATACCCAAAGCCGAAATTTTTTCCTTTACCATCAACCTGAAATGGTTGTCAATTCCGATTTTCATTTTTTTTGATGTGGATCGCAAAGATGCCAATCTGAAGTTTTCTAATATCGACAAATCGGGGGCTGTTCCATTACCAGGATTTTGAAAAACCATAGATATCCATTTACTCCGAAGGTGTTCGGGTTGCATAGTAAGCTCATGTTCATTGATAAATATCTTTCCCGAAGTAGGAAAAATGCTGCCCAGAATAAGATTAAGTAATGTAGATTTTCCGCTTCCATTTGAACCAATGACCACTACAAAAGATCCTTTCTGGATATCTAATGAAACATCTTGTAATGCCCGCACTTCGTCTTCTTTGCCTGCATTAAATATTTTAGTAAGATGCTGAATCCTGATCATGATAGATTTATTTTTTTACCCAGCCTCCACTGATTCTTGGAAGGGCCACTATAATTAATACAAAGATTGCCGTTACCATCTTCAGCATATTTGGATCGATGCCAATGGATAATGTAAACGCAAGTACCGATTGAAAAACAAAACACCCCAATACCACCAATAAAATTTGTGTGCTGATTTTTTTAATGTTGAACCATTTTTTAAGTGTATCGGCAATTAACACAGAGCCTAATCCCGTTATTACAATTCCTATTCCCATATTTATATCAGCAAAGCCCTGATATTGAGCTACCAGAAATCCACTTAATGCAGTTAGTGCATTTGCCATTGCAAGGCCCATTATTTTGATGCGGTCATTGTTGATGCCTAGAGCTTTTGTCATCACAGGATTATTACCGGTAGCACGCATCGCTATACCAAAATCTGTGTTAAGCAGATATATAATAAAACAAAGTAAAAGCGATACCATTAAAATGGCTGTTGAAAGCTGATTCAGTTGTTCGTTTTTAAAAAAATGAAATTGTTCAAATACCGAAGCAGTATTAATCAGTGGAATATTTGACCTTCCCATTATCATCAAATTTACCGAATACAGTGCAGTCATAATCAGTATACCCGAAAGTAAAGCATCAATCTTTAATTTGGTGTGAATGAATCCGGTGCAGGTTCCAGCCATTGCGCCGCATAACATACTTATTGGTAGTACCATCCACAAAGGAAAATGTGCACTGATTAAAACGGCTGTTACAGTTGCGCCCAGCGTATAACTGCCATCGGTAGTAATGTCTGGAATATTAAATACTTTCATCGAAATAAAAATACCCATAGCCATAGGACCAAGGCATAGCGCTAATTGTAAAGCCGTTAAATAAAATTGGCTCATAGCATGGGTTTAAAATCTGCAGGAATATTGATGTGGTATTTTTTTGCTTTGGAAGGATTGTAAACTTTTTTTCTGTCTTTTACTATTTCCCAGTGAATATTTTTTAAGGATCCTGACTTTAAAAATTCGGCGGCCTGTAAACCAGATTGAAAACCCCATTGATAAATATCCGCTCCGTATGCGGCAAGTGCTCCACGGGCAACAAGCCCGGCTTCACTGGTTAATATCGGCACATTGCGCTGATCACAGGATTTAACGATAGATTCGAAAGACGCAAAAACAATATTGTCTGGATTTGCAAAAAAGACATCAATATCTTTAGACAACAAAGATTGAATAACCAGTTGAGCATCTGCAGAAGTATTAACCGGAAGTGCTATCAATTCCAAACTATCGGCTGCTGCCAGTTTTTTTATTCTTTCAATAGCCTCTACTGATTGTGGCTCTGATTGATTAAAAATCATACCCACACGAATTCTTTTTGTTTTGGGTTTGATAAGTGTTGATATCAAACCAAATGAAGTATCAATATATTCCAGTGTTTCTCCGGTGCCAAACAAATTTTTAGGTTCGTTTCCTGATTCATCATTTAGTTTCATTAATGCCGGTGTTCCGCTCACCATCATAAATACCGGTATTTCTTTTGTATTCTGAATCGCTGTTATTGTAGATAAAGTTGGACTGGTTGCAATTAACGAAGGTTGCTGTGAAATCATGTATTTCGAAATCTGAGTTAAGGTGGGAATATCTCCTTGTGCATTTCTGTAAATAACCTTGATTGTTCCTTTTTTCTCATCAAAACCATTCTGTTGTAAGGCATCAAAAAAACCTTGCTTTGCCATAGCAATTGTATTGTCCTGAAAAGCATCCATAAAGGCTACAACAGGCACACTAGATTTTTTTGGCTGACACCCTGAAACACAAATCATCAATATCAAAGTATAAAATACAGACTTCATATAAATAGGTTGTTTAAAATAAATAAAATCAAAGATAATGAAGATATCATCTTCTTACGGTTTGTTGAATGGGTAACTATAGTTTAATTAAAGTATAGAAATGATGTTGATAAGGATAAACAAAACTAGTTAAAAATAGTTTTAAGTATTTTTGTTAGCGATAATGTTAGAACGGATTGAAATGCCCATAAGAGTTCGCCTCTTACCAAACGGGGATAGCCTGCCCCGAGATTTCAGGGAGTATTCAATGGCCTACCATTTGACCAAACTTTAAAAAATATATTAACACATGAAAAAAATATTTCTGCTTTCACTGATCTTTTTAACACATCTTGTTTATGCACAAAAAGATTCCACATCTTTTACTGATTCTTTTATCATAACTGGAAAAGTAAAACAAGAGAAAATAATTAATCTTGATGACTTGCTTAAATATCCTGCAGTTGAATTAAGTGACATTAATGTGAGCTGTTCTCCCAAACTAGAGAATAGAGTTAAAAGCATTAAAGGTGTTTTATTAAAAAGTATTTTAGACAGCGTTTCATTTCAATATGAAAAATCGAGAATGCTCAATCAATATTATTTTCTTTTTGTTGCATCAGATGGATACAAGATTGTATTTTCTTTTAATGAAATTAATAACACAGAGGTTGGAAAAAACCTTTACGTGGTTACCGAAATAGAAGGAAAGTCAATCAAAGAAATGGAAAACAGGATTATGATACTTACCACGAAAGATATCAAAGGTGGTTCCAGAAATATGAAATGGCTTAAAAAGATTTTGGTATGTATGGCGGAATAGGCTTTAGAAAAACTCCCACGGAAACTTGTAATTACAAATTCCCGAATTAGAAGTTGGACAAACATTTTCGCTGTTGGTGATAATATCTTTTTGTATGCCAAATTCCATACTACCATGCGAGGTGTTCAGGCCCGGTCGGGCAATATCTGCGTCGTAACCGAATCCTAATTTACTGCTGTATTCTTTTGTTTTTGAGGTAACGGTTGATGCTTCGCCCCACTTCCAGCTAAAGCCAATACAAAATGCACTGTTACTGGTTATTCCTACGGCATTGCGATACCACAATCCAAACTCAATAGGAAATTCATAATAATCAATCAGTGCGCCTGCCGTAATTACACTGCTCTTGCCTTGAAATTGTGTAATAATGGTTGGTTTAAATGTTACAATATCTGTTTCCATTCGGTAACTAAGATGGGCTGTTGTTTTTCTTAGCAACTTACCATCTTCTGGCGTGCCACTGAAACTCACATTGGGTTCGTTCAAATGATGTACCGCACATCCAATCATAAAATCACCCTTTGCAAAAACAAATCCTGAAGCAAAATCAAAATAATTTTTATTGTTGAATGTTTTAAACAAATCTACCTGTGAAGCATTTCCTGTTATTCCTGTTTGATCTATCTGATCAGAAAAAATAAATTGATCAGGATTCACACTTTCAAAATTTATTCCTGCCTGTAACGCAAGGCTAAGAAACCAATTGGAACAATCTTCTGTATTGGTACCAAAACTACGGCCTACAATAGCCGAAATATTTGAATTACTAAGACTTCCTTTGTTTGAATGATTTACATTCAATCCCATATTCAAAATATTTCGTTGATTGGCATCATACATAGAGTAATCTAATCCTCCAGATAAAAATCTATATGGCTTATATAAATTAAACCATTGCATTTTGCTAACAGCAGACAATCTTAAATTGTTTTTTCCGCATCCTGTCAACGCAGGATTGAAATACGTTGGCGTATAATGAAATTGTGTAAACAATGCATCCTGTGCCTTTGCGGTATTTAACAGCAAGACCAAAACAAGAAGTACTAAATAATTTTTAATCATGTTCATCGTGTTTTATCTGAATAAGGTTATAGTTCCAAATGTATGCCCCTGAGCGCCATTCTGATTTTGATCATATTGCATTCCACCCCAAACTTTTCCATTTCTGAACTTGGCTTTAATATACCAGGCATAGGCATCTTGAGGCATTGGTTTGCCATTAAATGTACCGTCCCATCCTTCAACCGGAATGCCCGCTATATCCAATCTTGTGGTTTTGAATAATAATTTACCCCAGCTGTCAAAAATTTGTAGTTCATATTCTGCAAGGCCTTTTCCTAAAGGTTTGAAAGATTTAAACTGTGTTTGGATGCTGTTTGGATAAAACGCATTGGCTACAAAAAGGAAACCCGGATAGCCTTCTATTCTTGCAATTTTTATAACCGTATCTGTACAATTCGTACTGGTATCCATCACAATTAATCTCACATCATAGCTTCCGGTATCGGGGTATAAATGAGAGGCAATGTCTCTGGTTATTTCAAATCTTCCATCACCCAAAGACCAGTCGTACTTATATAGTATACTATTTAATGTTAGATTGGTAAAAGAAAAAGTATAGTTTGGTATACTGATAGTTGCTGCCGGATTGATATAGAAGTCGGCAACGGGTGGCGCAAACACTTTAATATAGTTTGCCTTTGTAAGTGAATCTCTGCAACCTTCATTATTATATGCAATCAACTGAACGGTATACGGCGTATTACTTGGAGGTAATGTAAAAAATGGCGACTGGCCGGTACTGGTAATTCCGTTACTTAAAATCCATAAATAACTGTCAGCATTAGCCGTTAAATTAATCAAGTGAATTCTTGACGTGTCACAATTTTTAGAATTGTTTACATTAAAACTAACGACAGGTTTCAGAGCAACAGTAACCAGCTTACTTGTCGTATCTGTACAAACGCCATCTTTGGCGGTAAGTGTTATTCTATATATTCCTACCGAAGTAAATAAATGAGTTGGATTTGTAAGTATGCTATTAGCAGTTCCATCTCCCCATTCCCACTCATAAGCATTTGCATTCTGGCTGTTATTTGTAGTGATTATATTGAGTTGTCCCGTACAACCAAGCGAATTATTGACACTGAAAATTGCCTTAGGCATAATTCGTGTTCTGAATGTAAATGTGCTTGTATCTGGTTTGCAGGCATAAATATTTGAAACAATTAACGTAATAGTATAGCTTGTATTTGCTGTTGTTATATTAATAGAAGGGGTTGGACTATTACTATAAAAAACGCCATTTAAATACCATTTATAATCAGTAGCATAAATAGAGTTATCAGCAATATTTGCAATGAAAGGTATGCAGGCATTAGGATTAGTTATACTAAAAATAGATTTGGCCGTTGGGTTTATTTGTAAAGTTCCGCTCACCGAATCTGCACAACCTACACTGTTTTTTGCAATGAGTTTGGTAATAAAAGTTCGAGGCAACGGAACTGTAGATAATGTGATATATCTGTAATTGAAATTACCTGTAGTAGCTCGTTGTATGCCATCTACATACCACTTGTAAGTAAGCGGTGTATAATTATTAGCTGTGGTAGTATTGTTATAACCCACCAAGGTATCCAGACTGCAAGTAGATAAATTTAATGGAGTGAAACCTGCATTCGGTTTTTGATAAACAGTAAAAGTTCTTTTGGTGCTGTCTTTACATCCTGCTGCATTTTCTGCAATCATTTGTATAGAAAAAGTGCCCGGATTATTAAAAGTATATTGTAAAGACGGACCATTAAAAATAATTGGATAACCAGGGGCTGTAGTATCGTAAACATACCAGACTACTGTTTCATTGATGATGCCCGGTGTTGACGCCGTAAAATCAAATGGTGCACAATTAGCATTACTGATATTAGTAATCAAAGTAGAATCTGGTTTATTAAGAACCGTTATAGGATGTGAAACAGTATCATAACAAACCACGCCGGTTGGAGCCGTTACCTGTGCCTGTAATAATATGGTGTAAGTTCCTGCAAGCGTATAAACATGAGAAGGCTGAAATCCTCCATTTGTTGGACCTGTACCCCAATTCCATAAATAACCTCCTGCATTTTGAGAAGCATTTGTTACATGTATGGTGTCTCCCAAACAATAAACACTCTGATTTGAGTTGAATGCTGCAGTCGGTCTTGGATATACAATAACCTGTTTAGTGATTGACGTGTCACTACAACCGTTAGTCATTCCAATATTCACGTTAAACGTTCCTGGTGTATTATAGATGTGCTGAACAATATTTTGAAATACACTGGTTACAACCGTTGATGATCCATCACCAAAATCCCATGTAAAATTACTTGCCCCGCTGGTACTGTTGATAAAATTAACGGTATGGGCCACACATCCATATAATTCTGTAGCATTAATTGAAACACCTGGACGTATAATATTTGGTGCGACTCTTACATTTATTACTGCTGTATCTCTTCCACATTGATTTTGAGCAATCAACATTAATTTAAAGGTATCCACAACTCCGGTATAATAGATATAACTAAAGGTTCCATTGGAATATGTGGTATCCTTTATTCCATTACCAAAATCCCAGTAATATTCATAGGCATTTCCTAATGAAGTATTTGTAATCTGAATAGTAAAAGGCGAACAGCCTGAAGTAGAAGAAAGAAAAAATCTTGCTTTAGGATCGGCTCTTACAATAACGCTGTCTATATAAGTTGAGGTATCACATTCGTTGAATGCCTTGAGGATGATATAATAAGTAGTGTCGTAAAAACGTGGGTTACTTAAAAAAGTAACCGGCACCGGATTTATTAACGTCGACGTTTGTCCGTTACCAAAGTTCCAGAGATACCTGAAAGTGTCAATTATATTAGTATGATTCACAAATGAAACAGTCAGCGGACCGCAACTGTCTCTGTTAGACATAGTGAAGTTTGCCGTTGGCTTAGGCTTGGTATAAAAAGTATGCGATAAACTATCTTTTTTACAACCAAAAGCACTTATAGCTATCATTTTAATTCTAATAGATTCGCTTGGGCCTATAATTGTATATCCAGGGAAAGTTGAGCCCGTGCCAATGAATGTAGATATCCCTGCATTATTAATCGTGTACCAATTATAGCTGCCATTAGGAATATTTGGATTGCCTGGCGATAATGCCGATGTATTATTTATTATAATCGCATAAGGCCAGCAAGCGGTATCATAAGGGAATGAAAAATTTGCTTTTGCATCTGGATTTACATAAATCGTATAATTAGTTGCAGGGCCTGCACAGGCACTGGCTGTAGAACTTATTGCGTACACCACAGAATCTTGTGCAATGCCGGTATTGGTAAGTGTCATTGTGCCTAAAGTGTTTCCGGCACCTGCTGGTAAAAATCCTGTTACATTTCCAGAAGAAACTACCGTCCATGAATAACTGGATCCAGAAGTGTATGATGTCCAGTTTACTGATGTGGTTGTATTCCCATTACAAACATTTTGATTCAGTGGATTATTATTGATAGACGCTCTTGGGTTAATTGTAATATCCACATTAAAAGGTATTCCTGGGCAATTACCTGAAGCTCCTGATGTTGGTGTTACAATATACGTTATAGTAATAGGAGCAAATGTTGTATTGGATAAACTACCGAAAATATTTATCTGGTTCGTTCCTGAAATAGCGCCGCTAATACCGGCAGGTAATGCAGGTGCAGTCCAACTGTATGTAGTACCGGCAGGAACTATGGTGTTTAAATTCGGTTGGCCATTTACTGGTGTTACTGTAAAACTATTTCCGGAACAGATCGTTGTTGATAATGTTGGGATTTCCGGAACAGGATTAACAGTTACGGTTAGCTGAAATGAATTACCCACACAGCTTCCTGCTGCACCTGATGTGGGTGTTATTGTATAAACAACTTGTTGAGGAATATTTGTGGTGTTGATTAAAGTTTGACGTATGGGTTCTATACCAGTTGTTTGATTGCTCTCTCCTGTTACATTTGGATTGTCTATATAAGTCCAGGTATAAGTAGTTCCATTGGGCACAATAGTTGTTGGTGCATTATTTGAAGGAGCCAGACTCATTGTTTCATGACTGCAAATAGCACTGGTTTGTGCCGGAATTAAAGGTTTTGGATTTACTATAATATTATATCTTGAAGTATCTCCCTGACAACCTGATGCACCAGCCGTTATCGCAACAGCAGAATAAATGACTGTGATTGGATTTGCAGTATTGTTGATGAGTAGCTGAGCCGGTATCGTATTGTTGCCGCTGTTTTGTACACCTGTAATTCCAATTGGTGTATTAGCAATCCATGGAATACTTACACCTGGTGTTGGTGAAGTAATCGTTACAGATAATGATGAGGAGCCAGAGCAAATACTTTGATTACCCGGAGTAAATGTAACATGTGGTGCAGGATTCACTGTGATAATTACGGTAAAAGCATTTCCTGGACAACTTCCTGAAGTAGGAGTAACGGTATAGGTTGCTGTTTGTACAAAATCTGTTGGGTTGCTTAATGAACCACTGATAATAGTGGCGTTGCTTCCTGTCGCGCCTCCAGTTAAACCTCCGGTTACAATTGGTAAACCCCATGAATAAACGGTATTTGCAGGCACTCCAATACCTGTTGGTGTAATAGAAAACACCGTGCCGCTGCATTTAGTTTGAGTTTGTGGAGTAACTACCGGAGTAGAATTTACAATGACATCAATTCGTGCTCTTTGTCCTTCACAATTTTCGGGTGTCACCTGACTTACATAATAAGTTACTGTTCCTGTTGAGTTGGTTGATGGTGTTGGCGCTGTATTACTTGCAAGACCTCCTGTTACAACTGTGTACCATTGTAATGTATGACCTGTTAAGGCCGTAGCTGTTAATGGAACAGGAATATCAAACTGACAATAAACAACAGGGCTCGTAACTACCGGTGCAACGGGCCTTGGATTAACGACTACATTGACCGTCTGAGCCGGAGAAGTACAGCTGCTAATGGTGACTGTTACATTGTAAGTGCCTGTAGCTGCTGTTTGTGCAGAAGTGATAACTGGATTTTGTTGGGTGTTGTTAAATCCATTAGGACCAGTCCAGTTCCATGTTGGTGTTCCTAATGAAGAAGTAGAGGCATTTAAGTTCAATTGTTCCCCTTCACAAATAGGTGCTACAATAGGAACAACCGGAGCCGGCGGTGGATTGGGATCTGAAAGGCTGAAAGGACCAACAGATGAAGAAGGACAATTCGTCAATACCACAT
>CALQSB010000053.1 GCA_943333125.1 Chitinophaga pinensis | reverse complement strand
GCAAGAATCAAAATCCCTAATCTTGCCAATGGTTTATGGCCTGCTTTCTGGACTTTAGGAACAGTAGGCGGGGTTTGGCCCAATATAGGGGAGATTGACATTATGGAAATGGGAAATCAATCAGCAAGGCTTGCCAACATTATTAATAAACAAGTTACCTGTGCGAATCATTGGAGTAACAATGGCGCCTATAATAGCGCGAGCTCATCAATTAATAACAGTGTTGACTTAAATAACGATTATCATTTGTATAAAATGGTTTGGAATAGTCAAAGTATCACTATGTATCTTGACGGTGTTTCATTCTATACTTTTGATATTTCAAATTATGCAACAACAAGCAGGGAAGAATTTCACAATCCGCATTTCTTATTGTTGAATATGGCTGTTGGAGGCGGCTACACGGGATTGTTATCAGCTTCTTCTATTTCGGCTTCAATGCCTGCGCAGATGCTGGTTGATTATGTGAGGATTTATCAAAATCCAGGAGATCAGTTGATTTTAGGCACACAAAATATTACATCCGGAAATTATGGCGTTTATACAGAAACTACTCCTGTTACAGATTCGCTAACTATTGGAACCAATACCACATTAAGCTATTGGAACAACCTTACTGCAATTTCAGGAGCAACGCCTTATGAAGGAACAAAACTATGGGCGGTACATGCTAATGCAGGTAGCTGGTTTGGAATGGGTATTGATAATAAATACATTAATCTTAGCGGTTATACTACCGGTGCGTTGAAGTTTCATTTCAAAACAACTTATACCGGACAATTTAAATTTGGAATTAAAACTGGTGACGGGGAGTCGTGGATTAATATTCCTGCAGGGTCAAACCTTTACGGGTTGGTTCGTGATGGAAACTGGCATGAAGTGAGCATTCCATTGTCGGATTTTTTAAATACGGCTGCGGGAAGATATTGCGATTATATGTCGGTAAAGGCTGCCTTTATGTTTGCAGGCGATGCTCCTGCAGCAGCCGCTGATTTCTATCTGGATAATATTTATTTTGCAAAGAATACAGTAACGCCTACACTAGGAGTTTTTACTGTTCCTGCAAAAATTCTTGGCGAAGCGGCATTCGCATTAACTGCACCTTCGAGCAATAGCACTGGAGCCTTTTCTTTTTCGAGCAGCAATACTTCAGTGGCAATGATAAATGGGAATACCATAACCATTACTGGTGTCGGTACTGCAGTAATTACAGCTACACAATCTTCTAGTGGAACATACGGATCGGCTTCTGTAAGTTCGAATTTTGTGGTTACTATGCCAGTGCCTATAATAGCCGCACCAACTCCGCCTGTCAGAAATGCCAATGATTATATATCGCTTTTCAGTAACGCATACACGAATGTTTCTGGAACAGATTGGTTTCCTAACTGGAATCAGACTACAATAGTTACAGAGGTTGCTATAGCAGGAAATGCAACAAAAAAGTATACGAATTTTAATTATCAGGGCGTTCAATTAGTAAACATAGTGAATGCCTCTGCAATGACTTATATTCATTTGGATTTGTGGACACCCGATTGTGCGGGTTTTGATGTGTATCTGATTAATACCAGCCCTGTTCTGGCAGAACAAAAAGTGACCGTTACGCCCACATTTTTAGGCTGGAACAGTTATGATATTGCATTGTCTCAATACACTTCTATTGCATTGAATAATTTAACCCAATTAAAATTAGTAAGTACTCCATCAGGAACTACCACTGCTTATCTCGATAATATATATTTCTGGAGATCTTCTAATTTGCCAGCACTAGCAAATTTTACTATTCCTTCTAAAGTTCTTGGTGATGGATCGTTTGCTATTACACCTCCTTCCAGCAATAGCTCAGGGGCTTTTACATATACAAGCAACAATAATTCTGCGGCAACTATTAATGGAAATATTATTTCTATAACTGGAGTAGGGGCTTCTGTCATTACAGCTACACAAGCTGCTTATGGCATTTATGGTTCTGGGTCAATCAGTGCTACTTTAACAGTAAATTATCCCACTCCTGTTATCGCAGCACCTAATCCTCCATCAAGAAGTACTTCTGATTATATTTCTGTTTACAGTGATGCATATACGAATTTTCCGGGTACCGATTTTTTCCCATCCTGGGGCCAGTCTACAATTGTATCAGATTACATCATTGCAGGAAATAATAACAAGAAGTATGATCTTTTTAATTTCCAGGGGATTCAGCTCGCAAATATATTGAATGCATCCAATATGCAATTTGTTCACTTGGATTTATGGACTCCCAATTGTAATTCATTTGATATCTATCTCATTAATACAACTCCTGCATTACTTGAAAGAAAAGTCACACTAACGCCCACGATATCAGGATGGAATAGTTATGATATTGCATTAACTCAATTCAGCCCGGTGGTACTAAGTAATATCACACAGTTTAAAATGACAGGATTGCCATCAGGTTCAGGAGTGGTGTATTTGGATAATCTTTATTTTTGGAAAAACAGTGTACTTTCCACGCCTTCGGTAACGGTAACGCAGCCTACATGCACAGTATCAACAGGAACAATAACTGTTACATCGGTAACTACGGGGCTTTCATTCAGTATTGACGGGGTGAACTATAATAATACTACAGGTGTTTTTTCGGGATTGAATTCAGGGTCGTATAATCTTACCGCTAAAAATAGCACAGGCATAGTTTCGGTGGCTGTAGCGGCAATAATAAATGCTCAGCCTGTTTCGCCTGGTTCAATTACCACAATTACGGGTACTCGAAATATTAATCAATGTGATACTTCGCAAATCTATTCGGTGGCTAACATAGCCGGACTTGTTAATACCTGGACAATAACCGGAACTGGAAATAGAATTGTTTCTGGCCAGGGTACAAATACTGTAAATGTTGTATTGAAAGTAGCCGGCACTATTTCTGTGACTTCAACAAGCATCTGTGGAGCAAACCCTGCAGTAACCGTTGCCGTAACAAAAGCCGTTCCGTCAACACCAACAGTGATGACCTACACCAGTTCTAATGTTTGTATGTATACTCAAAGTGTTTATTTAATTGCAGGGATTAGGGATACCTTTCGAATTAATCAGGTAGCGAATGCTACTGGCTATATATGGGAAGTTCCACGCGGAACTCTTATTCAAAGATTAACTGACACAAGTGTAGCACTGATTTTTGCGGATACAATCACATTAAGTACCGCCTCACCCAGATATGTGAAAGCCTATAGCCTATCGGCTTGTGATACCAGTTTAGCTAAGTCATTGACGTTAACAAGAACGTTATCAACAACCCCAACAATCATTCAAAAAGAATTTTCTCCATTGAGTATCCTGGCAACAACAAGTGTATGCAGTTTTGTAGGGATCAGGGAAGTTTATCGGATTAAAAAAGTAGCTACAGCTCAATCTTATAACTGGACGCTGAAACTAGGCACTTATGCAACTATTACACATATTAACCCAGTCGGGCCTAACGATACTGCGGTCTATGTGAATTTTATAAATGGATTTACAAAAGATACACTCAACGCAGCAGCTGTAAATGGGTGCGGTATTAGTGCCTATAAAACACTGGCCTTAAATGCTAGTTTTGCTACTCCTACAGTTACTGCAATTACTTCAGGATCTTCAAATTTTGCTCCATGTATTGGTAATAGCGTACAATATACAGCCATTGCATCTGTACCAACAACATCGCAGTCGGCCATAAGTACATTTAGATGGACTAAACCTAATAATACAACCATAACCGGGGCGACATCTGACAGCGGAACAATTACGATAAGATACGATCTTGGTTATGCAGGTGGAGCTATAACGGCAAAAGGTCAGAGTGCCTGTGGAATTGCAGGTGTGGCAAAATCAGTAACCTTGCTTTATTTAACGCCAACTCCAACCAGTATTACTTCAACAACTGGTCTTTATAATGGATGTATAGGTACTGCAATGGTATTTACAGCAGTGGTTCCAGCCCCAACTACTACCCAGGTTGCTGCTGCTATTTACAGATGGACAAAGCCAAACAACACTACTATTACAAGTGCAGCAGCAGACAGTTCCTCAATAACATTGCAATACAATACAGGATATACGGGAGGAAGTTTGACTGTCAAAGGGCAGACGCCTTGTTTAACTTTAGGCACGGCAAAATCGCAAGCACTTACCCATACTGGATGCCCGGTAGGAAGTCTGACGCAAATTGCGGGTTTTAAGTTATTAAACCCACCATTACAGCAAGCGTTGATTTATCCTAATCCCAATAATGGAAATTTTACGATTAATATCAATACGAAATCAGGAAAGACTGAACCTGTAGAAATTATAATTGTTGATTTATATGGGAAAGTGGTTAATCAATATTATTCAGAAAGCAATCAAGGAGTTATTAATCAAAATGTTTCATTAAAGCCTGTTTCATCTGGATTATACATTGTAAAATGCAAATCCGGTTCAAAGTTATTTTGTGTCAAAATGTTTGTAATAAATTAATTCATCTTGTAAACAATTTCATTCTTACAATTGTATTACTGTGTATAGAATTTATGGAAAGACTTTGAAGTAGTGAAAATTTTATAAAAATCATAAAAATTATAAGAGTAATACGTGTAGAATTAGCAATGAAGTATAAATGAAGTAGTAATGATGTAGTGCATTCTGCCTAAAAAACAAGAATATTTTTTGTTTCGATGTAGTAATGAAGTGGTGTTATTTATTTTATAAATAGTATTCATCTCTAACTTCATCAGAAATTAACCAAAATAGTATTTTTAATAATTGATTTCAAATTAATCACACAAAAACTATATGAAAAAGCAATTTTGTTTAGCTGTCATTTTGTCTGCATTTTTTTTCGGTGCTTTAGCTCAGCCTTCCTTTCCGGCATCAACACCGCCGGCCAGAAATTCAACAGATGTGATCTCGCTTTTTAGCGAAGCCTATACGGATGTTGCAGGAACTAATTGGTTTCCAAACTGGAGCCAGACAACCGTAGTTTCAGATATTACTATTCTGGGGAATTCTATAAAAAAATATACTTCTCTTAATTATCAGGGGGTGCAGTTAAACAGTTCTGTGAATGTCTCGTCCATGACTTATCTGCATTTTGATATTTGGACTGCTGATTGCACGGCATTTGATGTTTATTTGATAAATACTTCGCCAGGTTTGCTTGAAAGAAAAGTTACGGTTAATCCGGCTCTTTCTGGCTGGGTGAGTTACGATATCTTATTAACGCAATATTCTCCTGTGGCTTTAAACAATATTCAACAGCTAAAATTCCAAGGAGCTCCTACTAGTGCCTGCAGTGTTTATCTTGACAATATTTATTTCTGGAAATCAGCAAGCAGTCCTGTGATTTCAGGATTCAATGTGCCGGCAAAAGTGTTAGGAGATGCTCCATTTACACTTACAGATCCAACCAGTAGCAGTACCGGTGCTTTTACATATACAAGCGGAAATACAGCAGTAGCTACAATTTCCGGAAATGTGGTTACCTTAATTGGTGTTGGAACTTCTGTAATAACTGCGAATCAGGCAGCTGCTGGAATTTATACAAGTGGATCTGTTACTGCAAATCTGGTTGTATCTAATCCTCCGCCTCCAACTCCTGCACCTACACCAACTGTTCCTGCTGCAGATGTAATTTCTTTGTTTAGCAATGCTTATACTAATGTAACGGTAGATACTTGGTCGGCTCCATGGGATAATGCTAATTTCGAAGACATTACTATTTCAGGAAATGATACTAAAAAATACTTCGATTTAAATTATGCTGGTATTGAGTTTACCTCAGCTACCATTGATGCCACCTCAATGCAAAATTATCATGTAGATATCTGGACGTCGGATGCGTCAACATTCAGTATTAAATTAGTTGATTTTGGTGCAGATGGAATCTATGGAGGCTCTGGCTCTGATGATACTGAACAACAATTGGATTTTAATCCTGCCTTGAGTGGCTGGGTAAGTTATGATATTCCTTTATCCGATTTTACAGGCCTCACTTCAAGAGCCCATTTAGCTCAAATGCTTTTTATTTCTTCAAATAGTACAGTTTATGCGGATAATATTTATTTCTGGAAATCTCCCAACGCACCTACAATAACAGGATTTTCTGTTCCTGCACATTTTGTTGGAGATGCCCCTTTTACTATTACACCTCCAACAAGCAACAGCTTAGGAGCATTTAGCTATTCAAGCAGTAATCCTGCAGTGGCTACTGTTAGTGGAAATACCATTACTATAATTGGAGTTGGATCAGCAATCATTACGGCAACTCAAGCGGCTTTAGGAGCCTATGGGTCTGGTTCAGCATCTGCTTCTTTAGTAGTAACTTATCGTCCTCCGACAACTGCTGCACCAACACCTACAAAGCCAGCTGCGAATGTTATCTCTTTATACAGCAACGCGTACACGAATGTTCCGGTTGATACCTGGTCGGCTTCATGGGATAATGCAGATCTTTCTGAAACTACCATTGCAGGAAATGATACCAAGAAGTATGCTAACCTTATAGTGTCTGGTACAGAATTTACTACAACAACAGTAAATGCAACAAGCATGGAATATTTTCATGTGGATATATGGACACCAGATGCAACAGCTTTCAATATTAAGCTTGTAGATTTTGGTGCTGATGGAGCGTATCTGGGTGACGATGATTCAGAACAAGAATTAAGCTATACTCCGGCAGTAAATGGCTGGGTAAGTTATGATATTCCTTTTACTGATTTTACAGGCCTCACCTCAAGAGCTCATTTAGCACAATTACTTTTTGTTTCTTCAAACAGTACAGTATATGTTGATAATGTATATTTCTGGAAGACTGGTGGAACGGCTCCGGTTACACTAATTAATTTTACAGCCGCTAAAACTGGAAAAACAACTGATTTGAAATGGATTGTTGCCAACGAATTTAATAATAATGGATTCGCAGTGGAAAGAAGTATTGATGGAAACAATTGGTCAGAAATTCAATTTGTAAACAGTAAAGGAAATACCAATATTCAAAGAACTTATGTTGCAGTAGATAAGACTCCTGTTGCGGGCACAAATTGCTACAGATTAAAACAGGTAGATAATGATGGAAGAAAAACGTATTCTTCTATTGTAAGTGTAAAGTTTACTGACAAAGAAATTTTAAACTACACGTTCTATCCTAATCCAGCAAAAGATTATATTAATCTTGTAGTTAACCGGATCAATACTGATTATGCTAAAGTTCAATTATTAGATGTTCAAGGAAAAGTGGTGAGAGAAGTAATGATTAAGAAATCAGATGCAGGTCTTTCTATAACTATAAATACAAAGGGTATAGCAAAAGGAATTTACATTCTGAAATATGCAGACGGCATTTATTTGAATTCGGCTCAGATAATTATTGATTAATTTTTAGCAGTAAAAAAAGAGCATAAACGAATAAATAAGTATTTTAATTTTAAAATTATTTTTATGAAGTTGAAGTTGATGTTGTTACATGCGATTGTGTTTTTCGCATTTATTTCAAACCATTCTTTTGGCCAAACCATACAGGTTTCGGGAAAGGTTAGGAGCAAAGCAAATGGCGAGGTGCTGGTTGGCGCTTCCGTTACATTAAAAGGTTCTGCCAATACTGTACAAACGGATGTACTGGGTAGTTTTTCTATTGCTGTTCCTCAAAAAGGAGCAATATTACTGATTAGTTACACTGGATTGAAAACAGTTTCAGTTTCTGTAGGCAGCAAAAATACCAGCCCTGAAATATTAATGGAAGAAACCAATGGAAGTCTTAGTGAAGTAGTAGTGGTTGGTTATGGTACCAAAAAAAGAAGAGATCTCACCACTGCAGTTTCGTCAATATCATCTAAAGAAATCAATTCAACTCCTGTAGCAGATGCAGCTCAGGCATTAGAAGGTAAAGTTTCCGGAGTAAGCATTGTTCAAAATAGTGGTGCGCCTGGAGGTACTGGAGGAACAAGAATCAGAATAAGAGGAATTTCTTCTATCACAGGAACTAATAATCCACTGATTGTAGTTGATGGTTATCCATTACCTGATCAGAGAGCTGATAATGTGCTTAATTCTTTCGGAACTGGAGATATAGAATCTATAGATGTTTTAAAAGATGCGGCAGCTGCTTCTATTTATGGTCAGCGTGCATCCAATGGTGTTATCATGATAACGACCAAAAGAGGAAAGCCTGGTAAAACTTCATTAACAGTGGATATTTACAGAGGTTTACAGGAAGCCTGGCAATTACCAACAATGCTTAATGCAAAACAATATGCAGTGATGAATTCAGAAGCAAGGATTGCCAGTGGGTTGCAGCCTATACCAAAACTTGCTGATGCCAATGCTGTTGAAACTGAGTATGGTAATGGTACTAACTGGTTAAATGAAGTATTCAGAAGAGCGGCAATGCAATCTGTAAACATTACCGCAACAGGAGGTTCTGATAAAGCACAATATTTATTCTCTGCTGGATATTTACAACAAGATGGAATTGTGTACAAAACTGATGTAGAAAGATTTAATTTAAGATTTAATGGAGATGTGAAAGTTAATGACAGAATTAAGATTGGTAATTCGCTTTCAATGAGTAAGGTTACCGAACATTCTGCAGACACTTACTCTCCATTTAACAGTGTGATTCTTTTGGCTTTGATGGCGCCGCCAACAGTTTCGCCAAGAAATGCAGACGGTACTTATGCAGGAGGTAACGGTAGCGTAGATGGCTTTAGCGAGCCTAATCCTATTTATCAACTGGAGGTCCCTAAAAATAGTTATAATAAATACAGAATCAATGGAAATATTTTCACAGAAATAGGGATAGTTAAAAGTCTGAAATTTAAAGCTTTGTTTGGTGCTGATTTTAATTATCAGGAAATAAATAATTTTAGTCCGGCAACACCAGCATCAGGTGGTAATACATTTAATCTCACTAATTATTCTAATCAAAAAGGTTTTTATCCTGATTATCTGGCTGAGTATACGTTAACTTACGATAAAACAGTTCGCGAAAAACACAAATTTAATGCAGTTGCAGGATATACTTATCAGGAAAACAAGTATTCCTATCTGGTAGCTGGCCGTGGTGGAAATTTTACACAAAATATTCCGGTGTTGAATGATCAGATTTTTCTTCCAACAGATATTTCTCAAACATATAATTCTTCAGAAGATGGGGTTAACAGCAGAGCAATGTCCTACTTTGGAAGATTGAATTATGATTTTGACAGCAGAGGATTTTTTGCGGTGTCTATCAGAAGAGATGGTAACTCGACTTTCGCTCCTGGAAATAAATTTGCCACCTTCCCTTCTTTTTCTGCAGCATGGAGATTATCTCAGGAGCCTTTTATGAAAAATGTAAAGTGGATAGATGAATTAAAAGTAAGAGGTAGTTTTGGGTACACCGGAAATCCTGACGTTGCAGCTAACGCTTATCTTCAAAGTATCAATCAAACCTTTCAGTACACCTTTGGAAATTCCAGCGGATCGGGCGGTGTAGTTAGTGGTGCGGCTCCAAGTCGTACTTATAATCCTAATATCAGATGGGAAAAAAATGAGCAATTAAACTTCGGTGTGGATGCCTCTATGTTTGGAAATGCAATTAACGTTTCAGTAGATGTTTATCAGCGCCGCTCTAAAGACCTGATATTATATGTGGCTCCTCCATTAGTTTCCGGGACTTATGAATCTGTTCCTTTCAATACAGGAACTTTGCAAAACAGAGGAATTGATTTGACATTGAATGGGAAAGTGTATTCATCTAAAAAATTGAATTGGAATTTTAATGCGGTAATGGGGGCTTACAAAAACAAAGTCTTGTCTCTTGGTTTATCTGCGCCAATTGATAATGGATTTACTCGTATAACGGGAGGTAGTAAACGTATTTCAGAAGGATTGCCCGCTGAATATTTTTATGGATTTGTAACGGAAGGTATTTTTCAATCGTATGAAGAAATTGCCGCTCATGCCACACAGGCAGCAGGTACAGATCCTACCACAAGTACTGCTCCTGGAGATATAAAATTCAAAGATCTTAATGGAGATGGTATCATTAATGATCAAGACAGAACTAATATTGGAAATGCAAATCCAACCTTCACTTATGGATGTACCAATACCGTTAATTACAAAAGTTTTGAATTGACCTTGTTCCTTCAAGGTTCTCAGGGAAATAAAGTATTAAACTTTACCAGATGGTATACAGAAGGAGGCGTAAGTAATGGTAATTATTCAAATGAAGTTTTAGGTCGCTGGACTTCAACAGGAACTTCAAGTGCAATGCCAAGAATGGTTTTAAATGACCCGAACGGCAATAACAGAGTCTCAGATCGTTTCGTTGAAGATGCATCTTATTTGAGATTAAAAAATATCAGACTATCCTATACTTTGCCTGTTAGCTGGATGAGTTATATGAAATTGAAAAAAGCACAATTTTACGTAAGTGCTCAAAATTTATTTACCATCACCAACTACAGCGGTATGGATCCTGAAGTAGGAGGTGGTGTGGATATTGGATTCTATCCGCAGTCAAAAACTTATTTAATTGGTGCTACTATTGATTTCTAAAAAAAAATAAAAAACGGTTTATGAAAAAATATTTTTCGAGTCTGCTTATTGTTACATTATTACTGCTTTCACTTACACAGTGTAGAAAGAGTTTGCTGAATGTAGACCCTACTATTCCTATTAGTTCATTGGATGATTATTATCAAAATGAAACAGAAGCTGTTGCAGCTGTTAACGCAACTTACACTCCGCTTTCTGCAATCTATAACGGTGCCGCCTGGCACATTGGTGATATCATGAGTGATGACACCGATTTAGGCGGTGGTGGCGGTGGAGATGGCGATGAAACTGCCGAACTTGATGATTTCAACATGACTTCTTTTAATCCAATTCTTAGCTTAATGTGGGCTCAATGCTATTTCGGAATTCTGAGAGCCAACCTGGTGATCGAACGTTTACCTGCTGTTCCGACAATAACGGAATCAGTTAGAAAAAGAAGTATCGGCGAAGGGAGATTTTTGAGAGCACTTTATTATTATCATTTAGTAAGAGTCTTTGGGGATGTGCCATTATATACTAACGTAATCAATGCAGAAGAAGCTGCCCAGATTTCACGCTCATCCAAACAGGCTGTTTATGCTCAAATCATTACTGATTTAAATGCTGCTGATACATTGTTGCCAAATAGTTATACAGGTGCAAACAAAGGACGAGCCACTGCAGGCGCAGCTAAAGGGTTACTGGCAAGTGTTTATTTAACGATGGGAGATAAATTAAATGCAGCTTTAGTAGCTAAAGACGTTATAGATAATAAAAATTTGTACGGCTATGATTTATGGTCCGACTATGCAGATAATTTTAGTTTGGATAATGAAAATGGAAAAGAATCTCTTTTTGAAGTTCAATACCGCAGCGGTGGCGGACAGTTTATGGATTATGGAGCTGGTCAAAAACTAAATTGTTTTTTTGCTCCGCGTTTTCAGGATATCGTGGCCAGCAGAGGTTATGGCTGGAATGTTCCTACCAGAGGTTTTGCCGATAGTTATGAAAAAACAGGAGCTACTTATAATACAATAATAGATAAAAGAAGGAACCGTTCTATGTGGATTCCTGGAGATACCTATGATACGTACACGCAACCATCACAGCTTGTAGGTTCTCCCCTCGGACTTGACATTAAAAAATATTTTGTTCCTGTTGCGAATACACTTGGGGATAACGGAGGCTGGACATGTGCGCTAAATGTGCCGGTTATGCGCTATTCAGAAGTATTGCTCATTTATGCAGAGGCTGCAGGATCTGTTCTGGGAAAACCTTATATAGATTTGGTAAGAGCAAGAGCCGGTCTGCTTCCGGTTTCTACTACTTTAACTGATGGTCAATATCTAGACGTGATCTATAATGAAAGAAGACATGAATTTGCATTTGAAATGCATCGCTGGTATGATTTATTGCGTCATCCTGATCCCAATTATTTCCTAACTGTGATGACAGCTGCCGGAAAAACAAGTATTCAGCCCAAACACAGATACATGCCTATTCCTCAATCAGAGAGAGATAAAAATCCAAACCTTACTCAAAATGAAGGCTATTAATATTCGAGAATTTAAAAAAAAGATTATGAAAAAATATTTCAAACTTGCCATTCTTTGTGTTTTAAGTTCGTTGTTTTTTGTTCAATGCAGAAAAAGCGAAATCGAATTGGTAGGTTCTGCCTCAAGCGCAGAGTTTAGTTTTATTCAATCAACAGCTAGTGATACTTTGCCTTACCCTTATAATGTAAACTTTACCAATAGCAGTAAAGAAGCTTTTTTGTATCAGTGGAATTTTGGTGATAACTCAGCATTCTCTGCTGAGAAAAACCCTATACATACCTACAAAGTTGGAGGAACTTATAATGTAACCTTAACTTCAGTTGGAACATTTGGAAATAATTCTGTAACAAAAGTACTTAGTGTCTTAGATGCTTGTCAAAATGATTTTTTCAATAAACTTACCAATTGTACTTACGGAGAGTGGACCTGGAGCACAGATGATGACGCTATAAAAGTTTTATATGCTGATGGGACCAGCGTTTATTCGTATACTTCAGCTGCTGATTGTCAGATTGATGATGTGTTTAAATTTAATGTTAACGGCGATTTCGGCTATGAGGCTAATGATCAAACGTATATTCAATCTACGTCAATCTGCGGTCCGGCAAAAGCAAATGCATCCAGTTATCAGGTAGTTGCGCCTAATGGTTATTACCCTAAAATAATATTAGGAGCTTTAGCTTCGGGTATTGGTCGTCCTTTTTTGGGTACAACAGATTCTGTTGAAAATAATACTTATGAAGTTTTAAGTTTTACACAAAATAGTATGTTAGTAAGAGCGACACTAAGCAATTCAGGAGGCAAATTCGTTCAAATAAAACTGGTAAAGAAAACAATACTTACTCTTGATGGCATCAAACAAATATTAACCGGAGGTAGTAGCAGAAGCTGGAAGCTCGATCCAACTACAGGTGCAAATTCAATTGTAGTTGGTACAGAGGGTAATCCTGCAGAATACTATGGCGGAGGTCCTTTAGAACCAACCTGTCAAGTAGATGATGTGTATTCATTCTCAATAAACGATCATTTAATTTACAATGCCAATGGTTCAACTTTTAATGGAGGAAACATTGCTCCAAATTACAATTGTGGAGCAGATCGTTCTTTTGAAAAGACTTATGTATTTGGAGCAGTTGTAGGCGGACTTGATGGTTTAGCGCAAATCCAACTAGAATTAGCGCCTCCAGCTTCCTTTATCGGCACAACAGATGTTCCTGCTGAAAATTATTATCGCATTATGGAAATCACTCCAACTAAAATGTTGCTCAGGGCAGGTTCGGGAGCTGGAGTGGTATTTCAATTCAAATTTGTTCGTCAATAAAATATTTAACTATGTATAATTTTAGAAAATTCATTTTAGTAGTGTTAGTTACAGGGAGCATTAGCAGCTGTACAGATAAAAAAATAATTCCTATAGTTCAGCCGATTCCTCCTGTTGTGGATGCGGGTTGGCAATTTGAAACTACCCCAATGTGGGAAGATGACTTCAATACCAGTGGTGTTCCGGACCCAACTAAGTGGTCATTTGAAGTTGGTGGCGGCGGATGGGGAAATAATGAACTGCAATATTATACATCTGGAGAAAATGCAGTTGTGGCTAATGGTAATCTGACCATTCAAGCAAAAAAAGAAAACTACCAGGGAAGATTGTATACTTCATCAAGGATGATTACCAAAGGAAAAGGGGATTGGCAATACGGAAGATTTGAAGTAAAAGCTAAACTTCCAAAAGGAAAAGGAACATGGCCTGCAATTTGGATGTTGCCAAGTGATAACACTTATGGTTCATGGCCTTCTTCTGGTGAAATTGATATCATGGAACATGTTGGATTTGATTTAAATAACATTCATTGCAGCATACATTGTTCTGCGTATAATCATTCTCGTGGTAATCAAAAAACAAGTTCTAAAATTGTACCTGGGGTAGCAACTGATTTTCATTTGTACAGAATAGACTGGACGCCTTATTCAATAAAAGGCTTTGTAGATGATGAACAGTACTTTGAATTTGTAAATGAAAATACAGGATTTACTACCTGGCCATTTAATAAGAATTTTTTCATGATTTTAAATGTGGCTGTTGGTGGCGATTGGGGCGGAGCTCAAGGTGTTGATGATAGCGCATTTCCAACATCAATGGAAGTTGATTATGTGAAGGCATATAAAATGATTGAATAATAAAATAATCAGAACAAGGTTTTCTTAACACGGCTTTAATTTACTAGTAAAAAAATCTAAATATAAAAAGATGAAAAAATATTTACTTTCATTAATCACAGCTCTTTTCAGTTTGAGTTCATTGTCTCAGGTTGTATTGCCGCTAGATTTTGAATCAACAAGTATAACGTATGCTTTCACTGATTTTGGTGGCGGCGCTGTTACAGTTATTAATAATCCGCAATCCTCCGGAATTAACACAAGTACTAAAGTAGCCCAAATGGTAAAAAGTACGGGGTTTGTGTATGGTGGAAGTTTTATTTCTCTGGCTTCCCCTATAGATTTTTCAGTAAATAAGATTTTTAAATTAAAAGTATTTTCTCCAAGGGTAGGTGCAAAAGTGCTTTTAAAAGTAGAAAATCAGGATAATGCCGCAATCAATTTCGAAAGAGAAGTATTGACGACCCAATCCAATGCCTGGGAAGAAATAACTTTTAACTACAGTGCAATTAGTACTACTAATCAATATCAAAAATTAGTTTTCATTTTTGATAATGGGACTATGGGTGATGGTACAGCTAATTTTACTTTCTTGTTTGATGATTTAAGGTTAATTAACGGAGGAACATCGAACCTAACACAAATGAACTTGCCTGTAACTTTTGATGATGCCACCGTTGATTATGGCTTGATAGGATTTGGTGGATCAGAGCAATCAACAATTGTAGCAGATCCAACCAACGCTTCTAATAAAGTAGGGAAAGTAATTAAAACAGCAACTGCCGAATTATGGGCAGGTACTACAATTACAGCAGCAGCTGCATTGGGTTTTGCAACTAGGATTCCATTTACGGCGGCTAACACAAGAATGTCAGTAAGAGTATGGTCTCCAAATGCAGGTATCCCTGTACGTTTGAAATCAG
>CALQSB010000052.1 GCA_943333125.1 Chitinophaga pinensis | reverse complement strand
ATTAGGTTTTGCAACCAGAATTCCATTTACGGCGGCTAACACAAGAATGTCAGTAAGAGTATGGTCTCCAAATGCAGGTATCCCTGTACGTTTGAAAGCAGAAGAGCATGGCGACGCAACACATTCTGTAGAAACAGAAGCTACGGTAACTACCGCTTCAGGCTGGCAGACATTGGAATTTAATTTTGCCGTACAAGCTGCAGGTACTTCCGCATTGAATCTTTCTTACAATTATGATAAAGTATCTATCTTCTTCAACTTTGGAACTACAGGTGCTATAGCTGGAGAAAAGACATATTATTTTGATGATGTAATATTTGTAACCGGTGGCGGTGGTGGCGGTACATTAACACAAATGAACTTGCCTGTAACTTTTGATGATGCCACTGTTGATTATGGCTTGATAGGATTTGGTGGATCAGAGCAATCAACAATTGTAGCAGATCCAACCAACGCTTCTAATAAAGTAGGGAAAGTAATTAAAACAGCAACTGCCGAATTATGGGCAGGCACTACAATTACAGCAGCGGCTGGATTAGGTTTTGCAACCAGAATTCCATTTACGGCGGCTAACACAAGAATGTCAGTAAGAGTATGGTCTCCAAATGCAGGTATCCCTGTACGTTTGAAAGCAGAAGAGCATGGCGACGCAACACATTCTGTGGAAACAGAAGCTACGGTAACTGTTGCTTCGGGCTGGCAGATTTTAGAATTTGATTTTGCTCATCCTGCTGCAGGTACTTCCGCATTGAATTTTTCTTACAATTATGATAAAGTATCTATCTTCTTCAACTATGGAACTACAGGAGCCATAGCCGGAGAAAAGACTTATTATTTTGATGATGTTAGTTTCAGAACCGGTGGCGGATTGATTTCTTTGCCAACATTACCTTTAGATTTTCAGTCAAATACAATTACCTACAATTTTGTTGATTTTGATGGAGGTAATGCTACTGTTATCAACAACCCTTACCTAAGTGGAATTAATACCAGTACAAAAGTTGGACAAATGATTAAAAACGCTGGACAGGTTTGGGGAGGAAGTTCGCTTTTATTAAGTTCTGCAATTGATTTTTCAATTAGGAAATCGTTTAAGATGAAAGTTTATGCTCCAAGAGTTGGTGCAAAAGTTTTATTGAAAGTGGAGAATTCAACAGATGCTACAATAAACTTTGAAAAACAAGTTTTAACTACAGTAGCAAATCAATGGGAAGAATTGACTTTTGATTTTTCAAGCATTAGTACTTCAGAGCAGTATCAGAAATTAGTTTTCATTTTTGATAATGGCACAATGGGCGACGGCACAGCTAATTTTACTTACCTGTTTGATGATTTAAAATTAGTAAGTGATTCCAACTCAAACATAACGCTTCGTCAAATGGATTTACCATTAACCTTTAATGATGCAACGGTTGATTATGGTCTGATTGGATTCGGAGGTGCAGAACAGTCTACTGTATTAACAGATCCAACACAATCAAGTAATAAAGTTGCAAAAGTTATAAAATCTGCAATTGCTGATGCTACTGCTGGTACTACAATAACGGCTGCAGCTCAATTAGGGTTTTTAAATAAAGTTCCATTTACTGCTACAAAAACTAAGATGTCAATCAGAGTATGGTCGCCTGATGCAGGAATTCCGGTAAGATTAAAATTAGAAGATCATAATAATGCAACACATGCTGTAGAAACAGAAACCGCAGTTACTATTGCTTCAGGCTGGCAAATATTGGAATTCGATTTTGCTAATCATATTTCGGGAACGGAAGCTTTAAATTATGGATATAACTATGATAAGGCTACCATTTACTTTAATTATGGTACCGATGGTGCAACTGCAGGCTCGAGAACTTATTATTTTGACGATTTAATTTTTATGGATAATGTTGCACCGGTAAACCCTGATGATGTTTTAAATCAGATTACTATATTCCCCAATCCATTTGCAGAAAAAGTAATTATTGGCAATATAACAAATGCGCCTTTGAATATTTGTATTATAGATTTGCAGGGTAAAACAGTGAACAGATTAACAAGTACAAATTCAAACATCGAAATAAATATGAGTAGTTATCAATCGGCGGTATATATATTGAGAATAGAAAATAAACTCAATGGACAGTGCGTAGCCAGAAAAGTAATTAAACAATAGTTTTAAATTATTGGCTGTTGTCTTTTTAGATAGTAGTCAATGTTGTAGTTTTCTCATAAAAGCAATCATGAAAAGTGGATCGTATTTTCTTTTCTAAGTTAGTACCTCCACTTTTTCCTTGTTTTTGTCATCATTTTTAAAATAAAAAAAACATTGGTCGGATTAAAAAAAATATCAACATCTGCGTTATTTATTTGCGTTAGTCTGTTTGGATTTGCTCAAAAAAATAATGCTATTGAATTTAAAGTCAATCAGCTTTTAAAACAAATGACCCTTGAAGAGAAAGTAGGTCAGATGGCACAGATTACCCTTGATGTTTTGGGCGACATTAATAACGGGACATTCAAATTAAATAAAACAAAAGTTGATGAGGCTATTGTTAAGTATAAATTAGGTTCGGTATTAAATACATCTGATAACCGGGCAATGACAACGGCTTCCTGGAATGAAATTATTGCACAACTTCAGTTAGAAGCGACATATACCAGATTAAAACTTCCATTGATTTATGGTTTTGATGCAGTTCATGGAGCGACTTATATTTCCGGAGCTACTTTTTTTCCACAGCCTATAAGTCAGGCTTCAACATGGAACAGGCAATTGGTTCATGATGCGGCAGTCATTACTGCATATGAAACCAGGGCGGCTTCTGTTTCATGGAACTTTTCCCCTGTACTGGATTTAGGTGTGAATCCTCTTTGGCCAAGATTATGGGAAACTTATGGCGAAGATCCTTTTCTTGTTTCACAGATGGGCGTACAGGTCATCGATGGCTATCAAAATCCACTCGGAAGTAAAAATACAATTGCTGCATGTTTAAAACATTATCTGGCCTATTCGGATCCTAAAACAGGCAAGGACCGTACTAACGCATGGATACCCGAAAATTATCTCAGAGAATATCATTTACCTTCTTTTCAGGCAGGCATCAAAGCTGGAGCAAGATCTGTAATGGTAAACTCGGCTTTGATAAATGGCATTCCCACTCATATTAATAAACATCTGTTAACAGATTTGCTGAAAAATGAACTTGGGTTTACTGGTATAGTTGTAACCGATTGGCAGGATATTGACAATGTTTGTAAAAGAGACAAAATCGTAAGTACAAATAAAGAAGCGCTGATGTTGGCTATTAATGCAGGAATAGACATGGCCATGATTCCTTATGAATATCAGACTTTTTGTAAAGACTTGATTTCGTTGGTTAATGAAAATAAAGTTTTGGGGTCGAGAATTGACGATGCGGTAAGAAGAATACTCAGAGTGAAATTTGAATTAAATTTATTTGATCTCCCTTTAACATTTAATAATATAGACTCGAAATTCGGATCCGCTTCATTTGTGGAATCTGCATATAATACGGCAGCAGAGTCTGTTGTTTTATTAAAAAACAGTAATAATTTATTGCCATTAAGGGCAAATTCAAAAATTCTTGTTACTGGCCCTAATTCCAATTCTATGCGAACATTGAATGGAGGCTGGTCTTATTCTTGGCAAGGAGAAAAAACAGAACAGTTTGCTTCAAAATACAATACAATACTGGAGGCTGTTCAAAATCGTTTTGGAGTTGAAAATGTAAAATTTGCTGAAGGGGTTGCGTATAAAATGAATGGTAAGTATTTTGAAGATTCAGTTGTGGATATTAATGAAACTGTTCGCGCAGCAGGCGAGTCTGATTACATACTGTTATGTGTAGGGGAAAACAGTTATACTGAAAAACCTGGTGATTTGAATGACCTTAATCTTTCTCTTAATCAACAATTACTGATTGAGTCGATGATTAAAACCGGAAAGCCAGTTATTTTAATATTGAACGAAGGTCGTCCAAGAAATATTAGCAAATTTGAGCCTAATGTAGCCTCTGTATTGCAATTGTTTCTTCCTGGAAATTATGGAGGAGATGCGCTTGCTGATATTTTAACAGGAAAAGTAAATCCAAGTGGAAAATTACCGATTACTTATCCACGCTATGTTAACGCGCTGGCAAATTATATTCATAAGCCTTCTGATGAACAATCGAATCCTCAAGGGGCATATGATTATTCTGCAGATTATAATCCTCAATATGATTTTGGTTTTGGCCTTTCTTACACCAGTTTTCAATACGCTGATTTAACAGTAAACAAAAATTCATTTAATACAAATGATACATTGAAAGTAACGGTAAAAGTAAAAAATACGGGAATTGTAAAAGGTAAAGAAGTGGTACAGTTGTATATCAGTGATTTGGTGGCTTCACTAACACCAGACGTTAAACGACTTAGGGGTTTTGATAAAATAGAATTATTGCCAGGAGAAGAAAGGCGGGTTGAATTTTCAATCCCTGTAAAGGAACTGGCTTTTGTGAATACCGATAATAAATGGACGCTTGAATCCGGAGCATTTAAAGTGGCTGTTAAAAATCTTATCAGTCAAATAAATGTCAATTCCAATTTTAAGTGGTAGTTGAATATAGAATGAAAAACACAATTAATATGTTGCGGAAATTATTTTTATTAAGTATTATTTTATTTTTTATCTGTAGTTTTTTTAATCAAATACAGGCTCAGTATGTATATAATAAGTTAGTCTGGTTTGATGAATTTGATGGAAAAGGCAATTTGCCTGATTCTGCAAAATGGAGTTACGACAACGGAGATGGTTGTCCGCAAATTTGCGGCTGGGGTAATAATGAATTACAGTATTACACTACCAGCAGGCCTGAGAATGCCCGTATTGAAAATGGCAAATTGATTATTGAAGCAAGGAAAGAGGAATTTAACGGAGCTAAATATACTTCTGCAAGGCTGGTAACAAAAGAAAAAGGGGATTGGAAATATGGAAGAATAGAAATTAAAGCTAAACTTCCTTCAGGTACAGGAATGTGGCCGGCGATATGGATGTTGCCTTCAAAATGGGAATATGGGGTATGGCCTCACAGTGGAGAAATCGACATTATGGAGAACGTTGGATACTGGCCTGATTCTTTGTTTGGGTCTATACATACGGGTTCTTTTAATGGGATGAAAGGTACACAAAAGACTCAATCTGTTGTAATCAAAGATCTGTCCAAAGTTTTTCATGAGTATGGTATAGAATGGACAAGTACTTCAATTAGTTTCTTTGTTGATAATGTCAAATACGAGACTTTTGAAAATGACAATAAAGGATCTGAAGACTGGCCTTTTGATAAGCAATTTCATCTTTTGATGAATATCGCCGTAGGTGGAAACTGGGGAGGCAAATTTGGAATCAATGAGGTTATTTTTCCTCAACGAATGGAAGTTGATTATGTACACGTTTACCAATAATTAATATGCCAAATTAATGATTGTATTTTTTTTATTGGCTACTTAAAAATATATTTATGACTTATTACTAAGTCATTTTTTATGTCAGCTATTTCTTACAAGCAGTTTACGATTGGGGTGGAAGAGGAGTATATGGTTATAGATCCAGTTACCCGGGAATTAAAAAGCCATGAGCAAAAAATTGTTCATGAAGGTCAAAAGTTATTTAAAGAGAAAGTAAAAGCCGAAATGCACCAGGCTGTGGTAGAGGTAGGAACTGATATTTGTGCTGATGTGGAAGAGGCATTGCTGGATGTAACTAATCTCAGAAAAAACATACATGATATAGCCGGAGGATTGGGATTATGGGTAGGAGCGAGTGGCACACATCCTTTTAGTCATTGGCAAAAGCAGCTCATTACAGATCATGTACGTTATAAAGAAATAGTAAATGAATTTCAGGATGCAGCCAGAAGTAATTTAATTTTTGGATTACATGTGCATGTGGGTATGGAAACCCGTGAAATTGCTATACATATTGCTAATTCTGCAAGGTATTTCTTGCCTCATGTCTTTGCGTTAAGCACCAACTCTCCATTTTGGGAAGGAAGAATGACAGGATATAAATCATACCGAACAAAAGTTTTTGAGAAATTCCCGCGTACAGGCATACCCGATATTTTCAATAGTATTGAAGATTACGATAATTATATTAAAGTTCTTATTAAAACCAATTGTATCGATAATGCCAAAAAGATCTGGTGGGATTTAAGAGTTCATCCTGTTTTCAATACTGTAGAATTCCGAATCTGCGATATTCCTATGACCATAAATGAGACGATCGCTATTACCGCTATTTTTCAGGCAATATGCGCTAAGTTGTATAAGTTGAGAAGTCAGAATATGAATTTTATCATGTACGGCAGAGCACTTATTAATGAGAATAAATTCAGGGCGAGCAGATATGGGTTGGATGGGAAATTAATTGATTTTGGAAAAGAAGAGGAAGTGGATACAAAAGTGCTGATTTATGAGTTGCTGGATTTTATTGATGATGTAGTTCCGCATTTGGGCAGTAAGCATGCTATTAGCCATGTTCATGAAATTATGGATAATGGCACAGGCTCAGATCGGCAGTTGGATGCTTTTGGTAAATCACACAATTTTCTGGATGTAGTGGATTTGATACAAAATAGTTTTCTGAAAGGGATATAGAGTTTGGGCGAAAAAGGAGAAAGTCCTATATTTGTCCTCCAAATAAAAATTGGCTGCGTAGCTCAACTGAATAGAGCATCTGACTACGGATCAGAAGGTTTTAGGTTTGAATCCTAACGCGGTCACAACTCTAACTTCACTAAGTAACGAAATCCTTGTAATTCAAAAGATTACAAGGATTTTTGCTTTTAAGCACCTTCGGTTTATCTCGCCAACTAAAACTTATCATCGGAATTTGCTTCACCTGGTTGTTTTCCTATTTATTGATTTTTCACCTAAAATTAAAAAGAGATGAAACCTATGAATTTAGAGCTACTAATTATGGTGAGGATATAGATGAGATGGAAAATTCCTTTTTGAAGTGTGATGAATTTCAGGAGCCGAAAGAAGGGAAGTTGAACATTATAAAATAATCCTGGTCTTATTATTTTTTTTGAAATGTAATACTTTTGATTAGTATTTGGGTTAGAAAAGCCCTTTCAAACGCTGCACTTAATTTGTCATAACCACTTTCTGTAGCCCTTAGTGAAAATTTTTCAATTGCTTTCTCGCTAGAAAATCCCACTTTTTTCCGTACAAATAATTTTATTATATTTATGATAATCAAATTTTAAGCATTTGGATTTTAACCCAATAGTAAATTTTTCTGCTGTGCTGAATAGTAATTAACTTTAGCCAACATCAAAATCATCATGAAGCATAAAATAATAGTAATCATTTTGTTTTTTGCCTCTGTAACTACTGGGTTTGTTTCCTGTTTTAATAACAATGAAAAGCTGGAGAAAAGTTTACCTCAAACAGTTAGTTTTAATTTTCATATCCGTCCAATTCTTTCCGACAAATGTTTCAAATGTCATGGCCCCGATGCTAATAAACGAGCAGCCAACTTAAGATTAGATTTTGCTGCAAATGCTTATGCGCCGCTAACAGAAACTAAAGGCGCTTTTGCTATTATACCTGGTAATCCAGAAGAATCGGAATTGGTTAAAAGGATTTCTTCTGATGATCCCTCCTATATGATGCCATCTCCTGAAGGCCATTTGGGCACACTTACTCCTTATGAAATTGCGTTGTTTAAAAAATGGATTCAGCAGGGAGCCAAGTATGAAACTCATTGGGCATTCATTTCTCCTCAAAAAAAAACTTTGCCCAAAATTGACAATAAGAGCTGGCCCAAAAATGAAATTGATTATTTTATTGAAAATAAACTCGAGGAAAAAGGGTTGATACCAAATGAAGAAGCGGATAAAGAAAGATTGCTGAAAAGAATGGCATTGGATATTACTGGTCTGCCTCCATCCATTGCCATGATGGATGAATTTATAAATGACAATTCACCTAAAGCTTATGAAAAAATAGTGGATGAGTTGTTGAGTTCACCTCAATATGGAGAAAAAATGGCCGCGCATTGGCTCGATGTGGCAAGGTATGCAGACAGTTATGGTTACCAGGATGATAATATCAGAACGCAATGGCCTTGGAGAGATTGGGTCATTCATGCCTTTAATAATAATTTTCCTTACGATAAGTTTCTAACCTGGCAGATAGCCGGTGATATGTTGCCAAATGCGACTAAAGAACAAATATTGGCTACAGCTTTTTTACGCAATCATAAATATACCGAAGAGGCAGGTGTAATTCTTGAGGAATACCGAATGGGATATTTAATTGATGAGACAAAAACGTTTAGCAAAGGTATAATGGGTATTACTGTTGAATGTGCTCAATGCCATGACCATAAATATGATCCCATTAAACAAAAGGATTATTATTCTTTGCTGGCATTTTTCAACAATACTAAAGAAAAAGGTTTTGAAGGAGATGTAGGTTCTTCAAAGCCTGCAAAGTATCCAATCTTAAAAATAAATAATGATGAAGTAAAAAACATGTTATCCTTCATCAATAAAAAAGATACTGCAATGATGACGGTATCGGTAATGGCTGAAGATACTTTGCGGCAAACTTTTTTACTAATGCGTGGTGTTTATGATAAACCAAACGGCGAAGCATTATTGCCTTCTGCAATTCCAGCGGTGATGAAGTTTGATGATGCTAAATATCAAAGGAACAGAATCGGTTTAGCTCAATGGACTACAGATAAAAAAAATCCATTAACAGCAAGAGTTTTTGTAAATCAAATCTGGCAGGAATTTTTTGGTAGGGGTATTGTAAAAACTTCTGGAGATTTTGGAATGCAGGGGGAACTTCCTACACATCCTGAATTATTGGATTGGCTGGCAGTAGATTTTATGGAACATGGATGGAACATTAAACGTTTAGTAAAACAAATAGTACTATCATCTACATACCGGCAATCTGTAAAAACAACTGATGAGAAGCAAAAGAAAGACCCCGACAATATTTATTTATCCAGAGGCCCAAGAAGCAGATTGTCTGCAGAATTTATCCGTGATGTGGTTCTAAGCAGCAGTGGTTTGCTTGTAAAAACAATTGGTGGTCCAAGCGTAAAGCCTTACCAGCCGAAAGGTTTATGGGAAGGCGCCACATCGGGCAGGGGCGAGCTGGCTACTTACAAACAAGACAAAGGCGAAGATCTCTATCGCAGGGGATTGTACACTTTTATCAAATTAACAATTCCGCCGCCGGGCTTGGCATTGTTTGATGCCAGCAATCGCGATCAGTGTGAAGTAAAGCGTTCTAAAACCAATACGCCGTTACAGGCTTTAATCATGATGAACGACCCCACTGTATTGGAAGCTTCCAGGGTATTGGCTCAACAATTAATGAGAGAATCATCTCCTCCTGAAGAAAAAATACAAAAAGCATTTCGCTTAATTATTTGCCGTAAAACAAATGCAAAGGAAAAAGAAATTCTTCTGTTGTATTTTAATGATCAATTACAACAGTTCCGGCAAAAAAAATTAGATGCAAAAGCAACGGTTAATGTGGGAGAGTATCCACAAAAAGAAATTGCAGACATCGTTGGATTTGCTGCACTGATGAAGACGATTAACGCTATTTATAACATGGAAGAAGCCATTACAAAAAGTTAACCAGGAAATGCCAATCGATTTCCAGTTACCAAATGTGAATGAATATTCAAGGGATTTACTCTGGTGAAAATTTAAAGCTAAAAAAATAAATGAATAAAGAATTATTAGAGCAGAGTTTAATTTTGAATCGTCGCAAATTTTTGTCAAAGCTGAGTTTGGGAATAGGCAGTGTGGCGCTGGGTTCTTTGTTGATTCCTGATTTATTCACTGGCAAACCTGATGAAGAAGTATTGATGGCAGGGCTTCCACATTTTGCACCCAAAGCAAAACGTATCATTTATTTATTTCAAAACGGAGCGCCTTCACAACTCGATTTATTTGATTACAAACCTAAGCTGCAGGAAATGTTTGGTCTCGATCTTCCAGAATCAATACGCATGGGGCAGCGCTTAACGGGTATGACTGCTGATCAGAAAAAATTTCCTTTGGCTGGTTCGATTTTTAATTTTAAACAATACGGTAAAACAGGTGCCTGGTTTAGTGAGTTGTTGCCACATATCGCTTCGGTATCCGATGATTTGTGTATCGTTAAATCATTGTTTACTGAAGCTATCAATCACGACCCGGCATTGACGTTTTTTCAAACAGGTGCACAGGTGGGTAACCGCCCCAGTATGGGATCCTGGTTAAGTTATGGATTGGGTAGTGAGAATAAAAATTTACCTGCTTTTTGTGTGCTGCTCTCTAAAGGAAAAGGTAATGGACAAGGGGTGTATTCAAAATTATGGTCGAATGGATTTTTAGATTCTATCCATCAGGGAGTGCAGTTCAGCAGTGGAGATAATCCGGTTTTATATCTTAATAACCCGGAAAGTATCAGTAAAGAAGACCGCAGAAAAATGCTGGATAAAGTGAATGAATTGAATGAGGTTGCTTATGAAGAATTTGGTGATCCGGAAATAAACACAAAAATTCAGCAGTATGAAATGGCGTTTCGTATGCAGACTGCAGTGCCAGAAATAACAGACATGAGTAAAGAGCCAGAGAGCATTATCAAATTGTATGGCCCTGAATGTTTGATTCCCGGCACTTATGCGGCAAACTGCTTACTCGCCCGAAAGCTTTCTGAAAACGGTGTTCGTTTTGTTCAATTGTATCATCAGGGGTGGGATGGACATAATAATCTGCCCAACGAAATTAAAGGGCAATGCCAGGATGTAGATCAGGCAAGCGCGGCATTAATAACAGATTTGAAACAACGTGGACTGCTAGACGAAACACTGGTTATTTGGGGAGGAGAATTTGGCAGAACCAATTATTGCCAGGGTACTTTAACGAAAGATAATTATGGAAGAGACCATCATCCAAGATGTTTTACGATCATGATGGCAGGTGGTGGTGTAAAGCCTGGTGTATATGGAGAAACAGATGATTTCGGGTATAATATTATCAAAGATCCAGTGCATGTAAATGATTTTCATGCAACTGTTTTGAATCTGATGGGAATAAATCATGAGCAACTTACTTATAAGCATTTGGGCAGACGTTATCGTTTAACAGATGTTGCAGGTAAAGTGGTAAATGGAATCATCGCTTAACTTTTTGTAGGCAGATTTTTTATATAAATAATTTTATGAACCGTAGAAAATTTCTTGAGCAAACGGCAATCGTTACATGTAGTTTGGTATGTATGCCATCATTGCTTTATGCCAGACAGAAAGAGGAAATTATTTTTGGTCATAATAATAAACGTTATCGTATTGATACGAAATGGGGCGCACTTGATTTTAACAGATACCCGGTAAAAGATTGTCATGAAATGGTACAGGACAGTAAAGGGAGAATTATTTTGCTAACTAACGAAACAAAAAATAATGTAATCATCTACGATAAAAAAGGTAAGCTAATCAAAACATGGGGCAATGAATATCCGGGGGCACATGGCTTAACCCTATTTAATGAAAATGGCGAAGAAGTTTTATTTATTTGTGATAATAACAGACATCAGGTTATTAAAACTTCTTTAGACGGAAGGGTTTTGCTAACGCTTGATTATCCAAAAGAAACTGGTGAATACAGCAAGGCAGAAGAGTTTATACCTACCGAAACCGCCATCGCACCTAACGGTGACATTTATGTTGCTGATGGTTATGGAAAAGATTTTATTATACAATATAATTATCAAGGAAAATATATCAGACATTGGGGTGGCAGAGGAAGTGAGGATAAGCATTTGAAAAATGCACATGGAATTTGTTACGATAACCGAGATGAAAACAATCCTGTATTGATGGTAACATCAAGAGAACAGCAGGCATTTAAGCGTTATACTCCTGATGGGAATTATATAGATACATTGCATTTGCCCGGCGCATGGGTTTGCAGGCCTGTAATACATGGAGATTATTTATACGCTGCGGTATTACAAAGTCAGAGCAGATTATGGCAGCAATCAGGATTTGTAACGATACTGGATAAAAATAATAAAGTGGTTTCCAATCTTGCCGGCAGCGCGCCAAGTTATAACAATAATAGGCCTGATGAAATGTATCAAACCATTAAGGCTTTTCAATACCCTCATGATGTTTGTATCGATGATGAAGAAAATCTCTATGTGGCGCAATGGAATTCAGGTCATGTATATCCTTACAAATTAACTCCTGTTGTATAATGAAAAGCAGTATTTTATTAATCATATTATTTACCTGCAATTCTTGCTATCTAATAGCACAAGATACTTTCAGATTGGCGCCACCATTATTAAAATATAATGCTGTATTTTTTGTTGATGAAAACGAGGTTGAAATAAAATTTGCAGAAAGTCAAACAGCAGTTCATTACAGCCTTAATAATGAGGAGCCAACAATGCAAGATCCTATTTATACAAAGCCGATAAAAATTAAGGATAATTTTACAACACTAAAAGCAAAAGCATTTGGAAATAAATTTTATTCATCAGAAACTGTTGGCGTAACATTTATAAAAGATGGGAAGCCAATACCATCAATAGAACAAACAATACCCAGCCCAAAATATCCAGGTAGCGGAAACAATACTTTAGCAGATAATAAAGGTGGAATTGATCAACTCAGCAGTAATACCTGGATGGGTTACAATTGCGATACAGTAAGCATTTCATTGAATTTTGGAAAACAACAAAAAGTAAATAAAGTATTGCTTGATTTTTTACAGAATGAAAGTAGCTGGATATTTCTTCCCGAGAATATTCTTGTAAATTGGTTTGACAAAAAAACAAACAGCTTTCAGTTTTTTGGCAGCGAAAAAATACTTTCAGATAATGAAACAACAGGAAGCCATTGCAACCATCGAGTTATTGAAACAAAAAATAAAATAAAAACGGATAAAATTTTAATCAATATCATTGTTCAGAAAAATATTCCGTCATGGCATCCTGCAAAAGGGGAACATGCCTGGATGTTTATTGATGAAATAAAAGTGTATTAATTTATGCAACGCAACAGAAATATTTTATTCAACATTTGCTTTGGTATCAACTGTTTGCTTGTGTTTATTTTAATTTTCGAAACTAAGATTATTATTCCTTCATGGCTGCAGGTAGTAGGGCGCATGCATACTATCTTACTTCATTTTCCAATAGTGTTACTTTTTTTATTTATTTTCTGGACTTTGATTGTAGATAAAAAAAATAATCAAAATGAGTTGATAAAAAATTTAGGCAATTGGTTATTGCTGATAACGGCATTTACTGCTGCCTTTTCTGCATTGATGGGTTTGTTTCTTTCTAAAGAGGATGGCTATGATCCATCGCTGATACAATGGCATAAGTGGAGCGGTGTTAGTATTTCGTTTATGACTTCGCTATGGTATGCTTACCGCGATAAAATAAAAAATAGTAATTGGTTACATAATTCTATAACCGTTTTTAGTTTAGTAGCTATCATTTTTACTGGCCATCAGGGTTCTGAAATTTCACATGGTGCCAATTTTTTACTGGCTCCAATAATGCCTGAAAAGCAACAGCAAAAAGTATTAATGGAAAATGCAGTGGTATATACTAATATGGTACAACCCATTTTACAATCAAAATGTTATTCTTGTCATAATGCAAAAAAGGCCAGTGGGCAGTTGGTGATGGAAACAGCATCGTTGTTATTAAAAGGAGGGAAGAATGGAAAATTATGGGATAGCACCGCAGCCGATTATGGTTTATTATTAAGTAGGTTGCATTTGCCTCTAGATTCAAAAAACCACATGCCTCCTTCTGGAAAGCCGCAATTGACAGATCAGGAACTGCAGATATTATCTTCATGGATAAAATCCGGAGCTAGTTTTAATGCCAAACTAATAAACCTGCCCGAATCTGATACACTTCGTATAATAGCCAATATTATTTTCAACACAATTGAAACGGATGATTATGATTTTGCAGCAGCAGATGAAAAGAAAATAAAAAATCTAAATACCAATTACAGGTTAGTCTCACCGTTAGCCAAAGCATCACCTGCATTAAACGCTGAGTTTTTTAGTGCACCATCTTATTTGCCAGCTCAATTAAAAGAATTGCTTGCAGTGAAAGAGCAAGTGGTAAGTTTAAGTTTATACAAAATGCCAGTAAAAGATGATGAATTAAAAATCATCAGTCAATTTAGCAACATCAGAAAGCTTAATCTTTCCTTTACCAATATTACCGGTGCTAGTTTAAATGAATTGAGTAAGTTAAAAGAATTACGTCAGTTATCATTATCAGGTACAGCAATAAAAAAAGAAGATATTTTAAAACTGAGTTCTCTTAAAAACCTATCCCATATTTTTATTTGGAACACAACACTAACAGAAACAGATATTATTGTATTAAAACAATCGATGAAAGATGTTGATTTTGAAAAAGGATTTAAAGGCGATACTACTTATTTAAAATTAACGCCTCCCATTTTCTTAAATGAAGAGCAGATTATTTATACGCCAATTACGCTTAAATTAAAGCATTATATTAACGGGGTAAGTATCCGTTATACATTGGATGGTACAGAGCCCGACAGCATTACATCAAAGGAATACACTGAAAATATCATTCTTGCCCATAACACAATGGTGAAAGCCAAAGCTTTTAAGAAGGGATGGATAAGCAGTAATGTGATGGAAAATTATTTTTTCAGTTCGAAATACAAGCCTGATTCTGCTGTAAACTTGTTGCCTGCGGATGATCAGTATAAGGGCGATGGGCCCAAAACATTAATTGATTTGGTAAAAGGGGAGGTAAGTAATTTTAAAAGTGGTAAATGGCTGGGCTATAGAAATAATAAAATGGAGTCCTTACTTTTTTTTAATACTAAAGTAAACGTAAAAAGTGTAACACTGAGTTCGTTAGTTGATATAGGAGGTTATATTATGCCGCCAGTTTCTGTGGAGGTTTGGGGTGGCAATGAAGCCAGTCATTTAAAATTGCTCGGTCGTGTTACACCAGAGCAACCATCTATGTTGCAACCTGCATACTTCAAGGCATTCGAAATAAATTTTGCACCAGTTACTGTAAAATATATAAAAATCATTGCGGTGCCTGTACCAAAATTGCCTTTATGGCATCCGGGCAAGGGAGATAAAGGATGGGTTTTTGCTGATGAATTGTTTGTAAATTAAAAAATGGTAGTCTTTTTTTGGGCGTTAAGTTTTTTGTAAAGGGGAAATTTGTATTTAAAATCTTATTGATTTTCGGGTTACAACATGGGTTTTAGCCTAATATAAAAAAATACGAATTTGGAATTTATATTCTACATTGCACTTCTAATACCTATAAATCTCCAACACCTCTCCCTCCACATCATGGAAACTTTTAATTAGTTTGAATCATTTCATTGATTGAAATATTTCATTGCTATATCTATTTGTATTTAATGATAAAAATATATGAAATGCCCATAATGGAAAGCCTCTTACCAAACGGGGATAAATATTAAGGGTGTAACATTTTACAAATAATGTAAAATAAAAAATCACACATGAAAAAAACATTTTCGCTTTTAAGCTTTGTTATCATTGCGTTGTTGTTAACCGTTAGTGCCAATGCGCAGGT
>CALQSB010000051.1 GCA_943333125.1 Chitinophaga pinensis | reverse complement strand
TTTACTTCATCATTTGGACTAAAGCCTGGAAATCCCTGAGATCCGGAGGCCTGGGACAAACCTAACGTATTTGAGTATTGTTTGTAAGAACCTTCTTCACCTTTGTAAATTGAGTAATTTTCGTATCTGAATTCAGCTCCCAAACCAAGATTCAAACCCTGAGCAACTGAAGAGAAAGATTTGCTTAAGTCAAGGTTTGTAGTATTTTGAAGGAAATTAAATCCGCCATCATCAAAATGCGTTTGTTGCATTGTTCCAGGAATCATGACCATTGAAGCATTATAAGTTTTGTCGCCATAAAAATGAAAATCATTGCGTCCAACTGTATTGCTAAGATCCCATGCCCAGTCTTTACTGCACTTTCCTTTCACACCTGCAGCAAGAGAGATGTCATTGATTTTGGTTTGTATATGGGGATTATAATAAATTTCGCCATCAATTGAAGTTTGCATGATTTCAGGATCGTACAATAAATTGCCCTGAGCATTCACCGGAAAACGTGAAGGATTCCAGCTGTAATTTCTCGTGTAAGCATAAGCGTCTGAAGCCTTATTATTAAAACCTCCAAAAGCATAAACTGTAGTATTTTTAGAATCGCTGGTTGGTATTTCCATGTTGAACATAGTACCGATTGTTGAAACAGAGCCATCACCAAATGCTCTTCTGCTGCCGTTAAGAGGCAGTGCATCTTTATTAGTACTAACGTTGGTGTCTGGAACCTGACGGAATGTTTTTGCCTGATTCAGATAATCAAGGGAAATATTAAGGAAGCCGCCATTTTTATTTAGCTTAATTCCGTGATTGGCAGAAAAGGTATAAGTGCCACCGTCAATTGGATTGCCATAATAATACTGATTGCCATCTTTTGTTTTGTGAGCATTAAATTTATCGTCATAATTTCCTGCCCAACCTGTGTTAATCGTCCAGTTGTTTACATCTTTTTTAAGAATAATATTCATTACACCGGCCATAGCATCAGATCCGTATTGTGCAGAAGCACCATCTCTCAGAATTTCAATACGATCTACAGAAGATTGAGGAAATGCATTTAAATCAGTGCCCGAATTGCCGCGTCCTCTGGTACCAAACAAAGCAACGAAAGCAGTTTGATGTCTTCTTTTTCCATTGATCAAAACAAGGGTTTGATCCGGACCCAGTCCTCTTAACGTACCTAAGTCAATGTGATCAGCTCCATCAGATCCGGTTTGTTTATTAAAATTGAAAGAAGGAGCAGCCATATTTAAAACTGAAGTAAGATCCATTCTTGCTGTAGGCATTCCTGTTTGGTTGATTTTTATAACGTCTATGGGCACAGCGGTTTCTGTTTTAATTCTTGCTTTTCCGCGGGTTCCTAATACTACTACATCAATCATTTCTGTTGTGTTGGATTCTAAAGAAACGGTTATGGTAGAGATGGAACCAAGTGTTACGGTAGTAGATTTAAAACCAACACAACTGATTTCAACAGTCTGGCCTTGAGCTGCATTAATGGTGATATTCCCGTCAGGATCTCCGATTGCGCCTTTTTTATTTGCGTTGTTAACAGCGGATGCATTAGGAACAGTCTTTCCTGACTGCGCATCAGTGACTTTTAATGTGTAAGATTGTTGTGCAAAAAGCATATTGCCGCACAATAGTGTAATTAATAAAACGACGAATTTTCTCATAAAATCTTTTATTGGGTTAATGGGTAAAAACTGAAAGTACAATAAAAATGAATCAGACTGACTTAGTTTTCTAACAGATTATCCACTTCATCATCATTTAGCTGCATATTTATTGCATCCTGACCAGCGATTCCTTCCATCGAACCGGAAATTTGCAATGAATTTTGAATAATTAAATCGATTTGTTTTTCTTTTTTCTTCCAGTTTTTTTCAAAATCCTCTCTCTCTTTTTGCAACATACCTCTTAAGTTTTTGAATCCTTCTCTCATGGCATTCCAGTTGCCCATAAATTCCTGACTGGTAAGATAGTTATATAATGAAACCATTTTCTCACCTTTGTTTTCCTGGCTTTTTCGGGTTTCATAAATTTTTACTATGGCATTTCTTAAAATATTAGTAAGGCTTTTAACCTCTTTGAAACTGCATAAATAAACTCCATTTTTTTCTCCAAAATGATCCTGGTCTTTTGGCATTGCTTTGGTAACAATTACTGCGATATCAGCTTTTTGAGACACCATATCGGCCTTTAGTTTATCAATCCATTCAACAGCGAAATTTTCTGTTCTTTTACTTTCAAAGATTATTTTTCCGCACTCCTGGCCATTTTGATTTCTGATGGTGAGTATGCAATCGGCCCCTTTAACGCCTTTGCCTACTTCTGTAATCATGTCGAAAGGAAAATTCGATTTTAATAATTCCTCTAGTGCAAGTTCCTGAACTTCACCTTGCAGCTGCATTGATCCCTGCTCGGCTTTTCGTTTCATTTCATCAGCAAGTTTTTTCTGATCATCCAGTTGCTTTTCCAGTTCCTTCATTTTCATTTTGTATTCATCTTCCTTTAGAGCACTTCTTTCCTGTTCCTGTAATTTTATTTTTTCTGTAATGCTTACACGCTCATTTTGAAGTTGTTTCTGAATAGTGATTTCAAGTTCAGCTTCTTTGTCTTTCAGCTCCTGTTCTTTCTGTAAATAGACCAGTTCTTTGTCACGGGCTTCTTTTAATTTCAATGTATTGTCCTTATTCTGCTGTTCCATAATCGATAACTTATTTTGAAAATCAGCGGAAATATTTTTAGTGATTTTTTCATTGAGTTCAGATTCTATTTTTATCTTTTCATTTTTTATTTTTTCATTAAAAAGTTCATTTTCTTTTTTCTTTTTTTCTTCAAATTTTAATTGTTCTGCCTCCAGTGTCTTTTTATCTTCTTCAACTTTTATTAATGAGTCATTAAGTTTTTCCTGGTAGGCCAGTTGAAATTTTTTCTCCAGATCAGCGGATAATACATTTTCAACATCGAACACGTTTCCGCAGTTAGGGCATTTAATATTGTTGGTCATCTTATTTTTTTAAGTGAGGTAAAATTAATGAAGTATGCGCTTAAGGGACAAAAAAAATCCCGACTTTAGATCGGGATTGTGCGGCAAAGGAGATTCGAACTCCCACACCCTTTCAGGCGCTACCACCTCAAGGTAGTGCGTCTACCAATTTCGCCATCGCCGCAGTTATTTTTAATAGTTTCATTTTAATAAAGGAGGTCAAAGATAATTTGATTGGTTTGAAATTTGAAATAATACTCATTAAACCCAGAAGCAGGGGAAGGGGTTACCTTTTCAAAACGATTCTGAAAGTCGTTCCTTTTCCGGGTTCACTTGATTTTACATACAAATCTCCTTTATGATATTGTTCGATAATCCGCTTACTTAAAGAGAGCCCCAAGCCCCATCCACGCTTCTTTGTAGTAAATCCAGGTTTGAAAACATTTTGTATATTTTTTTTGCTGATTCCTTTTCCGGTATCAGAAACATCAATTTTAATCTGAGTAGTTTCATTTTTGATATTCACTGTTATTTTTCCATGTCCATCCATTGCGTCAAGTGCATTTTTTAATAGATTTTCCATCACCCAGTCAAATAAAGGGGCATTAATGAGCCCAATAATATTTCGGTCGTCATTTGAATGAATAGCAAAAATTACTTTTTCACTGGATCTTCTTTTAATATAATTAACCATGCTTTCAACCTGATCTACAATGTTTGTGGCAACAAGCTGGGGTGTGCTTCCGATTTTTCCAAACCTGTCACTGACGAGTTTTAATCGCTCCACATCTTTACTCATTTCAATGGCAATTTTTTCATTGCCTTCGCTGTCTTTCAACATTTCCACCCAGCCTTCCAATGAAGATATAGGAGTGCCCAGCTGATGGGCTGTTTCTTTTGCCATTCCTGCCCACACCTGATTCTGCGTGGATTTATTTCTGGTGGAAATAGTGATTAATGTAATGATGATAAATAAGGCTACGATAAAAAGCTGAATGATTGGGTAGTATCTTACTTCTTTTAAAAGCTGAGAATCGCCATAATAATATTTGTTATACAGGTAAGGATCTTTACTGATTTCTACCAAAATGCCTTCATGCTCATTTTGAAATTCTGCCAGTTTCTTTTCGAGGTAATGAGAATCTGATTTTATTTTATCGGGTTCGATATTTAAATAATTTCCGGTAGGGCGGTCTTTTTCATCGGTTTCAATTATCGGTATTTCCACATTTTCGTTGGTAATAATATTGGTGAGGTTCAATGCCGATTGATCAGTTGTAGTGCTTCTTGTTTTTAAAGATTCTGCCCACACATTCACTTTTCTTCTTTCATCACTGGCGATTTTTTTAGATAAATAATCGGAATAAAATACCGTCACAATTACAATTGCTATACCAATTGCTGCTAATGATGTACGCCAGTTAAGTAATTGAGAAAACATGAGTAAAAGTAATGAATTGGGAATTAAAAAATGTAAGTTTGCGCCAATTGATTATTAGAATTAATAGCCGGAATAAAAATAAGTTGTTCATGTAATTCTGGCTAAATGGATTTTCATAGCAGCATAAAATTATTTTAGAAGATGAATCACCCTTCAATTGCCATTGTGATTCTTAACTGGAATGGCAAAAAATATCTGGAAAAATTCCTGCCTTCTGTGATGGCTAGTACATATACAAATCTGCGCGTGGTTATTGCCGACAATGCTTCAACAGATGATTCTATTGCTTTTATAAAAAAAGAATATCCCGGAGTGGAAATCATCATCAATGATAAGAATGAAGGATTTGCCAAAGGATACAACAGCGCATTAAAAAAGGTCAACGCAGATTATTATATTTTATTGAATAACGATGTGGAAGTAACGCCGGGTTGGATTGAACCGGTGATAACGTTGATGGAATCGGATCCCAAAATTGCAGCCTGCCAGCCTAAGTTATTGTCTTTTGATGATAAAAATAGTTTTGAGTATGCAGGAGCTGCTGGCGGATGGATAGACAGTTTCGGTTATCCATTTACGAGAGGCAGAGTTTTTGATACCTGCGAAAAAGATATGGGGCAGTATGATGAAGCCTCGTCTTGTTTTTGGTCAACTGGTGCAGCTATGTTTGTAAGGGCTGCAGTATATCATGAAATGGGCGGCTTTGATGAATATTTCTTCGCCCATCAGGAAGAAATTGATTTGTGCTGGCGGATGCAGCTATTCGGCTATAAAGTTTTTGCAGAGCCCAAGTCGTTAGTTTACCATGTAGGAGGAGGTACTTTACCGAAAGGGAATAGCCGGAAAACTTTTCTGAATTTTAGAAATAATTTAATCATGCTTTCTAAGAACTTATCTTTCTTAAATGCATGCTGGAAGATTCCATTTCGGTTGTCTTTGGATGCTGTTTTTGCATGGAAGTCTTTATTGAACGGTGATACGGCGGTTTTTACTTCGATTGCGAAGTCTCATTTTCATTTTTTTTATTGGTTGATTGTTATAAAGAATACCACACCAAAGCCCAAAAATCCTTTCTGTACTTTTGGCGGCTGGTATCATGGATTGATAATTTGGGATTATTTTTTAAAAAATAAAAAAACGTTTAAAGAAATTATTGGCAATAAATAAGCATTTTTTAATTGGAAGGTCTTATTTTTGCTACCGAAAAACGATTGATATGCAACAGGAATACAAAGAAGTAATTGACAACACGCATAAAGACTTTACGCATAACTGGGTTTCTTCTTCAAGATTCATCTGGTTCTGTCAGGTTTTTATAGTTTTAGCATTTGTATTGGGAGGATGTTTCAGTTTGTACACACACAGATACAAAGGAAAGCCTGAAGTAAATGTTCCCGATAATACATTGTACAACCCGAAATACAAATAAAGTTGTTTTTTTAGGTAAACTTGCCTTATTTTTGCCGTCCTTTTAAAGGTAGTTCTTATACATCTTGCGGAAGTAGCTCATTTGGTAGAGCACGACCTTGCCAAGGTCGGGGTGGCCGGTTCGAGCCCGGTCTTCCGCTCATATTTTCCCGTCTCGATAAACCGGACGGGATTTTTTTTAGATTATTTACTTAAACTCAATGTTGATTTAGGTATAGGTGTCACTCGGGTGGTGGAACTGGTAGACACGCAGGACTTAAAATCCTGTTCGCAGTAATGCGAGTGACGGTTCGATTCCGTTCCCGAGTACTTGGATAACTTAAAACCCACTGTAGTAGTGGGTTTTGTAGTTTTAGAAATACGGTGGTAGTAAAAACGGTAGCTGGAATTTGGATTGTTAACCATTCGTGTTTTTGTTTTTTTGTCTCTCTTTCACCTTTTCAATCATCATTTCTAATGTATTTTCTGAGGTATTCTTCACATATTTATCCAGGTTTTTTTGTGTACGGTGGGAAGATATCAACATACAGTCTCGGTCTGAGAAACCAAATGAAACTAAGTTACTAATAAGACTTCTCCTTCCAACATGCAGACTTAGTAACTCGTACCGTTTTTTGAATTCCTTCACCCTCTTACCCCCTTTGGTATAACTCACCTCGACACTTCGGTTTAGACCACTTATCATTTTACCTATAATTTTCAAGTTGTAATTCATTTTCTGTTCAGATAACAACTTTGGAAAATGACCATTATATTTATCGAGTATGGTCTTCGTCATGGGAAAAATAGGTATGCTAGAGTTTTGGTGTGTTTTCTTGGTGTTGATAGTGATAACCGATTGGTCTTTGGGGATGTCGTTGAACGACTTGAAATCAGAAATTCTTAACCCCGTCCAACACAAAACCAAAAATTGGTCTCGAATCAATTCGAGTGTCTTGTTTTCTGATAAATCAAGATTGTACATTTCGTCTATCTCATCTTCATATAATGCGATAGTAACACTTTCTTCTCTTGGAATTGGAATTTTATACTTTCTAAATGGGTTGAATGGTATGATGTCTTGAGAATATAAAATTTCAAGAAATGATTTCAGTGTTTTCATTACCTGACCAACTGTATTCAAATGTTTTTCAAGGTTTATTGTCAGGTAATTTTCAATACTGTAAATGAATTCCTTTTTTATGACATCAGTAGAAGTAATTGTTTTTTGTTGTTTATAAGTACAAAATTCCTTCAATTTATTCAAGTGAGTTTTGTAATTCCTGATGGTATATGGTTTAAACAACTTACCTTGATTCAGTATCTTACCCGTTTTTCGATTATCAATTATTTTTTCAATCAATAACAATATATCACTGACTTTTTTGGTTGGGAAATAGTCTTTCAGTTCCACATTGGAGGTAATGTATTTCATTATTTCCTCCCTTTGTGGCCTTCTGTTCTTCAGAATCCAAAATTCCCTGTTGAACTCTTCAATATTGTTGCGTAGTTTATCCAGCAGTCGTTGTACTGTTGATGAATTATTGACACCTCGTCCTGATTTCATTCGTCCTTTTCCCCAGTCCTTTTTGTTTACCGTGAGGTCAGGAATTCTAAATACAAATCTTTCAACCCCGTTAAATTTCACCGAACAATGTACCGAAGAGGTGGGGTTTTTCTGTGACGGTTTGATGTAGAATGATACTCCCATTATTTTATTTTTTTAAATTTTGTGAACCCATCAAGTTCACTTTCGTTTATGAGGATTTTCCTACCAATACCCACATTGGTTAACCTACCATCATTAATAAATCTACTGATAGTGTTTGGTGACACCCCAAGTTTAACGGCGGACTCTTCACGAGTGAGAGTTCGACCTTTTTTCGTGAGTCGGTTCTCCAATTTGGTTATTTCAGTTCTTACTACCTCTTCTAAGATTTCTGTTAGTTGTGGTCTTGTAAAAAAATAGACCGGCTCATTTTCGTTAATCATAAAATTTTGATTTTAAAATCGTTTATTGATTAATTAATAAACTTTATTTTTTAAAAAACAAAATCTGAAGAAAATTTATTTTTCTGGAAGGTATGGATTTTTGTTTCCCAGCAAAATCAATATTGGTGCGGTGTACAGGGGGGAGGTGGTAATATGATACTTTACCCCACTGGTTTCCTCCCTCCCGTCACCCATAATCTACAATTCAAATAACAGGGGTCAATACCGTCTAAAAAATTTTTGGGTGTTCGTTCAGAAAATCAAAAAATAACTATTTACAAATAAGAAAATTGAGTTTATAATAGAGGTGTACGAATAGTTAGGTAACGAACTAATTCATTAGTACATAAAATGTATTCATAAACCTCGGTCAAAGTAATTTTCGTTACCAATGAAATGGCCGGGGGTTTATTTTAAATTGACATTCTCTTATTTTGACGGCGGTATAAAAAATACCGTACCACAACAATCTATCAACCTGGTTCAGTTGGTAGATTTCATTACCAACCACCATAATACAGGATTAATTTACACCATTCGTTCACTGCGTGAAAAAAATGACAAGTACTACAAGACTCTAAAAGGTTATTTACCTTATGTCACTCCTAACTGTACAGTCAGTCAAAGAAAATTGACTGGTGACCTTCTAAACATCAACCTGTTATCATTCAGTCAGTACATATACTTCGACATTGATATTGATATCAAAACGATAAATGTGTATGACTACAAAAAATATATCATTGACAGGTACGGTGAACTATTATCCATGGTATGTGTCTCCAGTAGTTTGGGTGGTGTATCATTATTGTTCCATGTAACCAATACCATTACCACTGAAAATTTTGATTCCATCAGAGGTTACATTATTGATACCATTCTTTATGATGAAGTAACTGACACTAACTGTTCAGATATTGGTAGACCTATGTTCATTAGTTATGATAAAGAGGTGTATGTAAACTATGATAACTCAATTACCATTGATGACAGTTTACTTACTAATAAAAAAGGTGTCAATCAACCTATATTGTATTCTACTACAGAACAATATAGATTGAATGGTACTTTTTTTGTAATACCAATGAAACAAGTATTTGGAAAGGTTGTTACAAAAACTGTAGTTAATACAACTAAACCAGTCGTTGATGTTAAAGGGGAACAGTTTGTTGAAGTAACATTCCCAAGACATATTAAAGACGGTACTAAACATAAAGTATACACCCAAATGATACATACACTGGTGTACCTTAATCCTGAAATTGAACCTGAGTACTTGTATTCCTATATACGATTTATAAACATGAATTTCGGTAAACCTCCTATGTTGGATTACAAACTAACTGACCTTTTTCAATTCGTGTATAATGGGATTAAGAACAATCCCAACTACACTTACATACATCATAGAATGAAATGGATTCATTTTGGAACTGGTACCACTATGAATGGTGATGAAAAAAAAGATTTGTCGTCGAAATTGAATGGGGTAAGACGAGTTAATAATACCATACAAAAAATACAGGATTCAAAACAGTACCTCATGGAGAATGGATTGAAGGTTACCCAAAAATCCGTGTCGGAACATTCGGGTGTTAGTCTTACCACCGTGAAACGACACTACCAAAAAGAACCAACCGATTTGGATTCAATGGTAATGGAAATTAACAACCCCACGACTGCTGGAACCCCTGGGGTTCAATTTAATCGTGGTACTTTTAGTGGTGGTACAATTTATCAATCCAATGACTACATCCACCCAGACTGTCCCCGGTGGGTTATAAATTATTTTCAAACGGGGAACTTCCTTTAAAATGACAGGAGGTTGGTGTTAATTTCGGCGGTACTCTTTTGTCGTATCGTTTATATATACATATATATTACCTGATTAACCAAATTCTGATTTTCACTCATCGGGAATTCCTGCTGGAGGTGTTCCCAGGTGAATTTTGTTTGGCGTATTATAAATTAACAGTGATTCTTAACACCATTCATGAGATTGACCTGTATGTGAAATGAGTATCGTTTTTTTACTATTTCAGTAGTATTTATAATAAAATAAACATTATGAAACAAAACAAACAGACTTCAATGAACATTACAAAAACCAATACCAATTTGGGTTATGAGAAGAGTAGTGTGGAAAAAGAACTGGAGAAAAAACAACTGAGAGAGATTTGTAAAAAGTACTCTAAGTTCTCTGGTAAGTCAACACCGGCCGCAGGTTGGTTTGAGTTTTAACTTTTAAGCCAGTCAAAATTCGAGTCCCCGGTTTTACCGGGTTCAACTCACACACTTCGTTCTGTTTTGGGACGAAGTTTTTTTATGTCTATACTCACACCTCTCCTTCTCTGTAGAAGTTGGCGCTAATAACCTGTTAATAATCAATACAAAATCATTTTTTACTTGTCCGGTAGTACCAGAAAGTGTAACATAGCTGGAAAAAAGGAACCATTATGACCACTAAATTAAAATCCGCAGAACACCTCGAGGAACTCGAATTGAACAAATTACTCAAATACCTGTACCAAAATGAACTATGGGTATATTACCTAATGGTCAGGTTGGGGGTGTCCACCGCGTTGAGATTCTCAGACCTCTCGAGAATCCGTTGGGTGGATGTATTGAACAAACAGGTACTGACTATCAAAGAGAAAAAGACAGGTAAGGCCAGAGAAATTCCATTACATACCGAATTGGTTGACAACCTTACTAAAATATACAACAAAATGGGTAGACCCAATATAGATGGGGTACTGATACCCTTACATATTCGTACCATAAACAAACAGATTAAAATCTACGCCGCCAAGTCGGGTGTTCGAGGTAAAAGAATTTCTACCCACAGCTGGCGTAAATGTTTTGGTAGGGAAGTATGGAAACGAAACAACTACAGTGAGGGTTCGTTGGTTAAACTGTCACAGTTGTTCAACCATTCATCCATCAGTATAACACGAATTTATCTTGACATCACTCGTGAGGAAGTGAACGACCTATATAACCTACAGGATTTGTTTGTGTATTAAAAAACCACCCGCAGGGGGTGGTTTAAAAAAACTTTTAATTTAGATTAATCCTTAATACAGCGAACTGAAAATCCATATTTTTTATCTCTGGTGCTACGATAAACATCAGAATAAATATTATTCAAATGTCTTAAACAGTTTTCTGAGGAACTCCAAAACCATGCAGCACAATTCATTACCGATGCATCAAAAGACCCAGTTATGCTACGATAACCACCCGGAAGTGCGGTGAAATTACTTGAATTAGTTGCTCCAGCATTTGGAGATAACCAATGCAAAGTACCCATTTCTTTCATTGAGCCTCCTGCGTTTGTAATTTGCCATTCAGTTGCTAAGGTGTCAATATTTGGGTCTATGTATTTTACTAGTATATTCCACTCTCCATCACTTGGTATATGCCAACCTTGAGGGGCTAGGCCTCTTGAATCATTTACAGCATACCAATTATACAACCTACCATAAATTGACCCGTATGTGGCACTATCGTTATTGTACCAACACCAGGCTCCAGTTGTTAAGTTGGCCCACTGAGCAGAATTAGTTATCTGAGGTATTATATCACCATTGCGGTAATGAGCAACATCTAGATTCTTGCAACTCCAATATTGATTACCAATATTAACTTCACATAAATTGCTAGAATTTGTTAGCGTAGTTACAGTCACCTCATTAGAGTATTGTAATGAATTTCCAGCAGAGTTGTAGGCGTATACTCTGTAGGTATAGGTTGTATTAGGAGTTAGTCCAAGGTCACTAAATGTTGTAAGATTTACACCCATACTTCCAACAACGGCGTAAGAACCTGAACCTGATTTTCTTTCTATTTTATAACCATCTTCATTGGTGGCGTTATCAGTCCAAGACAAATTTACCTGAGAGGTTGAAATAACTGAACCCGTTAAATTGGTTGGCGCGATTGGAACAACAGTAACTGTTCCATTATTGTTGGTAGAACAACCTATAAAAATCAAAACGGTTGATAGTAATAGTAAAACATTTTTCATATAGTATAATTTTTTCAAAGGTATAAGAAAAATTACAATAATCAATCGTAGCTGGTTTGGTAGCTGGTTTATTTTTTCAATGGTTTTATTACAGAACAGAACTATCCAAAATGAATCTATTTAAGATTTTTGTATATAGAGAGTGGGGGTAGTGTTACATAAGATATGTTTTGTTAATCCGTTCCCGAGTACGATCAAAAGTTCAATAGGTTGAATAGGTTTAATAAGTTCAACAGGTTGGATGAAAGAAGTGAATGCCTCAGAAGAAATTCTGGGGCATTTTTATTATTTTGATATTAATCACAGTTTAGCAAGTTTTACTTATTTGGATAATTCCGTATATTCGCTACACATGTCTGAACTATTGATCATAAAAAAAATTTTAGAAAATCTCAAACCTGAATTGAGCGAAAGATTCCATGTTAGTTCCATTGGGATTTTTGGTTCCGTTGCCAGAAATGAAATGAGGAATGATAGTGATGTAGATATAATTGTGGATTTTGATCAGCCTATAGGTATTGGTTTTATTGATTTAGCTAATTTTTTAGAAAAACAAGTCAATCGTTCGGTAGATCTTGTGTCCAGAAATGGCGTCAAGCAACCCTATTTTGCTGCTATCGAAAAGGAGATTATTTATGTATAAAAGAAGCCCAGAACTCCTTGTTTCAGATATCTTGGATAGTTGTCAAAAAATTCTTCTGTACACTACTGATATGAGTTTTGAAGATTTCTCTCACGACGCAAAGACTATTGATGCGGTCATTCGGAATTTTGAAATAATTGGGGAAGCAGCTAATAGGCTTTCGGATGAGTTTAAGGATACTCATCCAGAAATTGATTGGCATAGAATACGAGGATTTCGAAATAGAATTGTCCATGATTATATGGGTATAGATTATGCTATTGTTTGGGAGATTCGTACAAATTATCTTGATGGTTTGATTGCAACTTTAAAAAAATGTAGTCAAGTCAATATTCATTCAATACTCACTAGTTCCCAAAAATCCATCATCACTCGGTTAGATAATTGTCCTTCTAAGAGTACGATGTTGTTTTATAATACAACAGATAAGCCGACCATTTGGTCGGCTTTGTTATTAATTTGAGGTTTAAATTCCTAGCGATGCCAAAGAAATTACATTGATACCATCTTGTCGGGTGTAACTAATTCCTGTTCCTGTTATAATGTTGAGTGATTTAGGCTGCTTTACTTTTTTGGCATCTAAAATCGAGACAAATTTATTGAGTGTTGCGGCTGCTTCATCAACTTGTCCAGTGCCCAATTTAATTTCAAATGCACACCAATCGCCATTATATTTTTGAACGATGGCGTCAACTTCTAAACCACTCGAATCGCGATAATGATATACGTTGGCGTCATTGGCTTGACCATAAACACGCAGTTCATGTGTGACCAGTGATTCAAATAAGAATCCTGTAAATTTCAAATCATTTAAAAGTGAGTTCTCATCAGCACCCAATGCGGCAACAGCCAAAGAAACATCCGTAAAATGACGCTTTGGAGATTTGCGCAAAGCATAAGATGAACGGATATGGGTGTTCCATGCGGGTTGGTCTTCAATAATCATCAAACGGTTAAGCGCATCCAGATAATCATAAACAGTAGGGCGGGTGATGCCCACATTTTCCTTTTCACGAATGTCAATTTCCAAAGCAGAAATATCAACCAATGTTGAAGTGTTTCTAGCAAGAGAACGCAATAAACATCTGACTTTTACTGGATCTCGTTTTATATCAGAAACTCTGCTCATGTCCACTTCGGCAAGCAATTCCACATAAGCACGATTAAGGTCAGCGGCTTGTAAAGCATTTTTATTTAAAAGAGTAGGGAAGCCGCCGATAACGATTTTGTTGATAATAAATTCAAGATCAGTAGAGCTGTCGTAAATGTCAATTTTTTCGCCCTCAAAAAGTTTTGCCAAACTTACTTTTCCAGTTGAAAAACCCAGTTCTTGCCAGGACATAGTGCGCATTTCCACAATGGTAAATCTTCCTGCGCCAGAGTGCATTTTTACAGATTCTTCAGGGTTTGCTGATCCGGTAAGTATGAATTGTGCATTTTCTTGGCGGCCGTCTATTTCGTGACGAATGTAATCCCAGATTTTAGGTTGGGCTTGCCATTCGTCTATGAGTCGAGGAGTATCTCCAAGTAACAATCTTTTTGGAGCAATATTAATTAATGCCTCTACTTGTTCATCTCTGTCAACACTTAAAACACTTTTAGCTAATTGCTTTGCTGACTCAGTTTTACCGCAGGCCTTGGCGCCTTTTATTAGCACTCCACCAGAAGCATTAAGTTTGCGTTTTAATTCCTTGTCTGAAATACGTTCTTTGTAAATCATGAGTTTTAAGTGTAAATATAGCTTTGTTTTACAAAAATAAAGATATTTACTTTACAAATTTAAGCATTTTTGGTTTACAAAATAAAGATTGCGCCAGTGTATTTTAAACAGCATTAAAAACTAAATTGATAAATTTCAATTAAAGAAGATTGTTAAATCTGCTAACTATATTATCATTTGAAACAGGTATAAATTATCAAAACTTGCATTTTTTGCAAGTTTTGATAATTTATGAGAGTCATAATCCTGTTGTAAAAAGTATCAAATCCATCACCACCCAGTTAGATATTTGTCCTCCTAAGAGTACTTTGTTTTTAATTTAAGGTGTTTTTTAATTTACTCTAGATTCTCCAGGTCATTGATGTCCTTAGCTCTGCCCGCAATTTTTTTAGCTGCAATAAGATCATTTCGATTGATTGTTCTTATTTTTAAATCATCATCCTCAAAGTATATAGCTTTTTGGAAAATATCTTCGAAGTTCAATCCTTCTATTTTTACCATAATGTCAATTGCTACCGGAGGAGTACCAAAAGTAAACACATCCCAACTTGGATGTGATAAAAAGTTAGATTCTGTCATGTCAAATAAAGGCATTCCGAAAATTTGAAATGCTTTACATATTCTTTCATAGTTTTCAGAAGTTCTTTCCATCCATATATCCATATCACCTGTAGTTCTGGAATAGCCATGCAAAACCACTGAATATCCACCTACCAAAATATATCTCACCTCCGCTTTGTTTAGAGCGTTAAGAAAGTCTCTAAAATCCTCATGAAAAATGTTAGCCATTTTGCTTCAAATTTTTGACATGAAATTGATTTCTGTCCATTTTAGGGGGAGTATTACCACTATATTGGTAAGCGACACTATTTAAATATGCGGTTACTGACAATCTCTCTTGCCAAGTTATTTTTTTATAATATTCGGAATGATTGGCAGCCTCTGCTATTGTTTGAGGCTTAAATGCAGTCCGATCTAGTTTTAAAAAATCCATATCCGAAATTAGCTTTTTTTGTTTTAAATATTCATAATAATGAAATCAAATTAAACAAATCCATCACCACTCGGTTAGATAATTGTCCTCCTAAGGGTACAGTGTTGTTTTATAATACAACAGACAAGCCGACCAATTGGTCGGCTTTGTTATTTTAAACCTTAGTTGATTTGTTAATTTATTCAAGATTCTCTAGATTTTATAATATCCTAAGTTTCGGGCTATTGACAATTTATAAAAAGCGCTAGTTTTTAAAAATAATAATAAGTAAGTAAATAAAATTTTCATTTAGTTTGGAATTGCTTCATTAGTTTAATTTCTTTAATGGCAATCTGGTATATGCTGATATTTTTTCTGCAAGTATTTCCCCGGCGTCACTAAATGGCCATACAAATAATGATTTTATAGGGTGGTCATTTATGATATTTTCAATTGATTGAATAGTAAGTTTTTTTGCTATCCCTTTTTTTCTGTATTCTTCCAGGACAAGGGCAGAACATAAATACAATGCTTCGTATTTAATATTTAATGGAGTAAGTTCATAAAGTTCTTTTTCTGAAATTGTTTTTTCAAGAAACTTATTCATCAATTCTGTCGTTGTTGGAATAAGTAAAATCCAAACTGCAGGCCCATTCCCATCATCATATTCAGACATTGTAGCAGGATGGATTTTTTGCAGCTGTTCAATAACATCTTCATCAACATTTAATTGATTTGGATCTGTTCTGTAACCACAGACTTCTTCAGCCAATGCAATCATTCTTTCAAAATTGCTTTTTTTCATAAGTT
>CALQSB010000050.1 GCA_943333125.1 Chitinophaga pinensis | reverse complement strand
GATTTGGCCGCGCTATTGCCACATCCCGAAACAGCAATTACGGATATGCTTAAAGAGGTTGGCGTAGCCGGATATTTAATAGTAATGCTACTCGAGTCCACGGCATTCACACTTACCAAAACTGATCCTGCAGGTAATGTCCAGCGGTATGCGATAACTGCAGAAGCGTTAGTTGCTGGAGCTGTTGCTACATAAGTAATATTTGAACCACCAATGTATGGACAGATATAAGCAGTTGCAGTATTACCTGAAGCATCTGTTATATTAGCCGGTGCACCAGGAACTGTTTTTGTAATAGCCAAAGTTTTTGTAACTGTAGTACTGTTACAGCCGGTAACTACAACGGTTACTGTACCCGTGGTAAAAGTTGAACCATATTTTATTTTTACAGAGCTGCCATTTCTGGTTAAGCTCATTCCCATTGTAGTTGCACTGGATACCGACCATGCATAAGATACGGCGTCAACAGCACTGATGGCGTACACCGCACTATCTCCCACTCCTATATTACCGCACACATTAGTATTGCCCGTTATTGCAGTTGCTACAGAAAAATTGCAAAGCACAGAAACTGAAATATTAGTTGTGGTCAAATTACTGCAACCCGTTAGTGGATCAGAATAAGTATAAGTAATTGTAAATACGCCTGCACCAGAAACAGCAGGATTAAATGTGTTTTCCGAAACTCCTGTGCCACTGAAAGCACCACCTGCTGGTGTACCTGTTAATGTTATTGAAGCACTCGTTGTAAATAAGGATGAATAATTTCCGGCATTTACAGTAGGCAGCTCATTTATAGTAAGCACTAACGTTGCTACAGAATCGCACCCTGCTGTATTGTTTGTAGTATAAGTATAAGTTCCCGCTGTATAATAATTCGTTCCATTCCACAAGTATGGAAGCTGATTTGAACATATTGAATAACTAGTTAAACTTGTTGTAGTAGGGTTAACTGTAAATATTAACGCCGATACAGAATCGCATCCAACCGAATTGTTAGTGGTATAAGTATAAGTTCCTGCTATAGAATAATTCGCTCCATTCCATAAGTATGGAAGCTGATTTGAACAAACAGAAACTGGTGTTGAACTTGTTGATGTTGACTTAACCGTAAGTACTAACGTAGCCACAGAATCGCATCCAACCGAATTGTTAGTGGTATAATTATAAGTTCCTGCTATAGAATAATTCGTTCCATTCCACAAGTATGGAAGTTGATTGGAGCAAACAGAAACAGGCGTTGAACTTGTTGATGTTGACTTAGCGGTAAGCACTAAAGTAGCCACAGAATCGCATCCAACCGAATTGTTTGTGGTATAAGTATAAGTTCCTGCTATAGAATAATTCGTTCCATTCCACAAGTATGGAAGTTGGTTCAAACATCTTGAAATACTTGTTGAGCTTGTGGAAGAATTTTTAATAGTTAATTTTAATGTCGCTACAGAATCACACCCAAATGAATTAGATAATGTTTTTGTATATGTTCCGGCCGTAGAATAACTCGATCCATTCCATTGAAAAGGTAACAAGCTCGAACATATGGTAATATTAGTTGTACTTGTTGATGTTGCTTTTATCGTTAAAATTAATTTAGCTACAGAATCGCATCCCGCAGCATTTGTAAGGGTTTTGGTATATGTGCCAGCCACACTGTAATTTGTTCCATTCCAGCTATATGGTAGCTGATTTGTACATTTCATTACATTAGTAGTACTGGTAGTAGTGGATTTTATTGTTAATATTAGAATGGCAATTGAATCACATCCAACAGTATTCGTAAAACTTTTAGTATAAGTACCAGAAACTGAATAACTGGTTCCATTCCATGAATAAGGAACCTGATTTGAACATTTTGAAACATTGGAGGTACTGGTTGAGCTTGCTTTAACAGTAAGTACTAATGTAGCAATAGAATCGCATCCTGCAGTATTGGTTAATGTTTTTGTGTATGTTCCGGTTGCAGAATAATTAGCTCCATTCCATGCATAAGGTAATAAGCTTGAACATTTGGTGATGTTAGTGGTACTTCCAGTAGAAGAACCTGAACTGCAATTAACAGAAATAATTATGGTATCTCTTGTTGTATTAAGTTTACTATCGGAAACTTTTAATTCGAAAGAATAATTTCCTACTGTCAATCCTGTTATTGCAGTTCCGGAAGTTAATGGGCTTGAAATTTGATATGAAGCAGGACCTGATATTTTTGTCCAGTTATAACTGGTAATACTTCCCAATGAACTATTTGCTGTTCCATTTAAATTACAATAATTAACTGGTAACAGCAAGGTTTTATCGCTTCCTGCATTTACAGTTAAACTGCCACTTCTATTGCAAAGAGAGTCTAATATCGTCTCTGATCTCATTCGGGTAAAAAACAAATTATGGCCTAAATTAGTTACATGTACATAATCATACACATAAACTGAAGATATGCTTCCATCGGGATTCGCAACTCCATCCCAAAAGTCAACTGCCTTATTTCCAAATCTAGTTAAAATCCATGCCCTTGTATCAATTAGGTTTTGAACTTGCGCTGTAGTTAAGTAATTTCTTGGTTGAGTAGTGGTAACCCAAACAGTGACTTTAGCTGAATCTGCGAGATGTATAGCTGCTTCATAATTGGCCTGTTGTTCTGCCAAAGTATAATCATTAACGGCATCATTTGAAGGCATGTTTATAATTATAGCATCCGGATGATAAGAAAGTGCCGCAGTAATATTGTATCCGGCTACAGGAGAAGGCCTGTTTGCAGGTGGAACATATCCATCAGGTCTTAAATTTTCATATGTTTTGAAACCTGGGGTTCCTAAATTAATAACCTCGTTTAATGAATTCTTGCTTTTTATGTAGTAAGTAAATCGACCAACCCATGAACTATCGTAAACGGTAGCGCCCATTCCGTAAGAAGTTGAGGAGCCTATAACAACAATCTTCCAGGCATGGTTACAATTCACCACATCTGAATCATTTGCCTTTATACTGTTAGAAAATAACAGGATAAACAATGAAAATAGAATTGATTTCTTAAGGTTAAAAAAGGAAAAGGGCATATTGATTTTTATTAATCAGGTAACGAATATGCCTTTCAAAGGATTAGGTTGGGATTAAATGTGGCCGAAATTAAGTAGAAGCTTGATTTGCAATGAAATACAGGCTATTAATAAAATTCAACACTCAAAAATAAATATTAAAAATTTAATATCATAACTTTTAAAGCATAATTTCTGATAATGTTGAAAGAAATATTTTATTGAAGAAAAAACTTGAAATAACAGGAAGAAATAAGATCTAAAAGTAATGGACAAACGGTTAACTTGAAGAACCGGAAAGGTATTTTTAAAAGCTTGATATTTTTCTAATCAAAATATCTTTTTACTTAACAAAAGAATTGAAATAAAACTCAATTGTCCGATTGGTGCAATATCCATTAACATCCAATTGAAAAGATGAAACGCAATCAACATCAGAAATAAATATTGGTCATATTTTTTGGTAAAAAAACCTATCACCACAGAAAGTTCAACAACAAAGGAACTGAAATACAATAAAAATCCAAGCTTGTGATTATTGATTAAAAAGACATTCAACATCGTTCTCCATCCCTGATGACCTTCTGTATAATAAGGCAAAAATTGATTTTGAAGTACCTCGCTAAAATGTTTTATTTCAAATAATCCACCATTGGATAATTTGAGTAATGAAGCCGATAAATAATAAAAGAGCAAAAAATATCGGATTGATTCGAAGGCGATTTTTTTATTCCGATCTTCTTTGAAAATAAATGGGATCATTACAATGAAAAATCCGGTTTGAAAATTCTTATGACCCAAACAACCAGATAAAGAAATGTAGAATAGAAATAAAAGTATAAAAAGTATTGCTCCTGCTTTGTTGTTAAAGGGATTGAAAATCAACAACAACAAAAATACAATGATCAAAACATCACACAATACAGCCAGCCAAATATGGCTTAAAATATATTGAGGAAATCCTGCAAAATAAAACAGCCAGTATGCAGGATCGATACCGATATTAAAATAAGGGTAATGACACAGAGAATAAAAACTGACACCGGAAAAAATAAAAATCAAGTATTCAAAAAATAAAATCATCAAAATGATTCTTGATGATGATTTCAATGAATTTTTATTTACTATGATTTTCACTTTTGTATTATTCCTGTTAATAAAATAATCGAATCTTCTAAAATTGCAGTCTGATTATTAAAAGAATAATTATATTCACACAATTCTATTTTTGATTCTTTAATTACAGGCATTCCGGCAAATGTCAGATATCCAGCGGCCCAAAATGGAAAGTCAACCCTGTGAGGTGTCAATCTGTTAATTAAAAAATGACTGATATTTTTATCTTTTATTTTAACGTCTAAAAACAATGCTAAATAATTCTGTTGATTTGCTTTTATATAGGAAGCGTATTTATTAGGCGCCTGCTCCATAAAATCTTTTTTCCAATATAGATTTCTGGCGAATAGTACTTTTTCTCCATTTACTTTTAAATAGAAAGTAGAGGGTTTGATTGTTGATTTTGTGATATTGCTGAACATGTCATTATAAGGGAAAAATAGCATGTCCATTTTTTTGATAAAAAAAATCGCATAAAAAAACAGGTAAATACAAACAGCAGAAAATGCCATTCTGGAATGATTGAACAGTCTATATAAAAAAAGGTTTTTCAATTATATTTCAAAGTTGTGAGGTTGAGAAAATTGATTCTTGAGATCAATCCACAAATAAAGAAATACTAGAATGTAACTTAATGAACTAATAATAGCCGCAGCAACAACGCCAAAATCCGGAATCAAAAAACTATCTCCTGCAAATACGATTGTAAATCCAATGATATCTCCGGTTAGTATTTTTTTTATATTCCCTTTTCCAATATAAATGGCATTAACTAATGTAAGCATGCCGAGACATACATATCCCGGCAGTAAAATGATCATGTATTTATTCATCTCTGAAAAGTCATTACCATAAATGAACGGATAAAGATACTGGCCAAAAAATATAAGGATAAAAGCTCCCGAAAAAATGATCAGGAAATATGGCGTCATCATTTTTTTCCACTCAATGAAATTTGTTGCAATTTTATCAGTTGCGATAAAAGGCAATAGTGTGGAACTAATAACTGCAGAAAAATAAATAAAATACTGGCCAATTTTTCCGCATTGAATATAATTACTTAATGTAATGGCATTACTATATTTTTCAACAAAAAAATTATCAATTCTCAAAAAGCAAAAATAAATTAATGAAGAAAACATGATTAACGATCCATGTTTAAAGAAACCAATCCAGTTCAATATAGGTTTACTCGTTTCCCCTTTTTCGTAACTAAAAAAAATCATGAGTATTCCTTGTAAAAAAAACAAGACTCCATATCCGATGCTCACCTGATTGATTATTGTTGATTTATCTTCCTTGATAAAAAAGAGAAGATAAAAAAGAAAGCAAAGATTTGTTGAAACTAAAATCAAATTCTGAATATTGAATTTTTTCATAGCGGTTAAAACGCCCTGAAATAAAATCAATATCAGGTTGCCAATACTGAATAAGATAATGGCAATGGATGTTTGAATAAAATGAAAGCTTGTTTCTGGTAAAATAATCAGCACAAAAAACAAAACAACTGCAATGAAAAATAAGACTAGTTGAATCAACTTTCGGCGAACGGCAAAGGCTAAGCCCGGTTCTCTGGAAATCCAGGCAATTGCAGAATAATCTAGTCCGGCACTAAAGAAAAAAACAATCAAATTAATTAAATACAGTTCATTGAAATAAAAGCCACTTTCAGAAACTTCCAATAACCTTACAATCATAATATTAATCAGAAATACAATCCCGTGATTAATTAGTTTGCCGGCTATGTTTTGTTTCAGAATGGTTTCAATATTCATAAAGCAGTTATTGAATGTGATACGTATTGCTTACAGAATAATGCTTTTTAAAGAATTTATAATTGTCGAAAATTCACTGGCCACTAAACTGGCACCACCTACCAAACCTCCATCAACATCAGGCTTACTGAAAATTTCTTCAGCGTTATTTGCCTTTACACTTCCACCATAAAGTATAGAAACCGTATCTGCAACCGAATGGCCATATTGATCAGATATTACCTTGCGGATATATTGATGCATTTCTTGCGCCTGATCGCTGCTGGCTGTTTTTCCAGTTCCAATTGCCCAGATAGGTTCATAAGCAATTATAAAATGTTTCATCTGTTCTCCGGTTAAATGAAATAAATCCTCTTTAAGCTGATTGGCCACATGTGTATTTTGTTCGTTAGATTCTCTTACCGGCAATGGTTCTCCACAACAAAAAATAGGTTTCAACCCAAATTCCAAAGCATGATTGATTTTCTTAACTAAAATATCACTGGTTTCATGGTAATACGCTCTCCTTTCGCTATGGCCAATGATTACGTATTGAATATCTATATCACGAAGCATTTCGGCACTGACTTCTCCGGTGAAGGCTCCGTTTTTGGTGGCCGCACAATTCTGTGCACTTACATGGAAATGATTATGGTGATTTACTTTTTGATGGATTGTGGTAAGGTATGGAAATGGTACCGCCAGAATTACTTGTTGGTGGATGTCTAATTTATTCTCACTCTTCATTAATTCATCTGCCAGTGTTTCTGCTTGAGATAAGGAAAGATTCATCTTCCAGTTGGCTGCTGCAATTTGTTTTCTGATCATACTATTTCTTTTGAGTTATTTTTTTTAATGTGTCTATTTCAAGCTGGGTGATACTTTGGTTTTTCATTTTTTTCCAATTGGAAAGATGAGATATGGCTTTATCGAAATCATAAGGTTCTTTCCCCCATGAAAAATTACTGATATATTTTTCAGTAATAGCATTTCCAAAAATATTACAACACACGCCTACGATAGTTCCAGTATTAAATGAAGTATTGATTGCACATCTGCTGTAATCGCCCATAATAAGTCCGGCTTTGTTACCTGCAGTTTCAAAATTATTTTTATCTGTTTGGTATTTTATTAAACCGCCTGTATTTTTTAGATTGCTGTTGCTTGTGCCTGCACCCAGATTACACCAGGATCCAATAACGCTGTCGCCTAGATAGCCATCATGTGCTTTATTGCTGTTATTGAAAAATACCGAATTTTTAATTTCGCCTCCAACTATACATTCCGGCCCCACAGTTGTGGCGCCATAAATTCGGGCGCCCATTTTTACCACAGCATTTTCGCCCAAAGCAAATGGCCCTCTGATTATACAACCTTCCATTATCTCGGCATCTTTACTAATATACACAGGACCCGTTTCGGCATTTATAATGCTCATTTTAACAGTAGCGCCATGTTCAATAAAAATATCTTTTGCATTAATTACCTGATTGGTGGAATCTATGGGCATTGATATTTTCCCTTTCGTTATTAATTCAAAATCTTTTCTTAAAGCCCAGTCGTTGAGTTGAAAAATTTGCCATGGAAATTCTACAACTTTTATACTGTTGTTATTTTTTTCTTTAAAAAGCGAATTGGTTTTAGCGGATGAAATTAATTCTTCAAAGTTTTCAATGGTTGGAATAATATTGGCAGGGATAGAAATAAAGTTGCGCTCTTCTTTTGTATCTAAAATAATTTCATATTGCTGAGCTAACAGGGTTTGCCATTTTTCTCTGATGGTCAAAATACCCACTCGGATTTCCGCTACATGTTTGGTTAGTGAAAATGGAGACAAAGCGTCTTTGCAATAAGAATCGTCCAAAAAGATTTTCATTGGGATAAAAATAAGATAATTAGTTGATTTCGAAATTGATTGGACCGATGATTTCAAGATTCGGAGCGATGAAAGGAGACTTTCTTCAACTGATCATTACGCTGTAAAGAAAACGAATCAGTAAATCAATTGGATTTATACCGAAACAAAAATCCCGATGAAACTCACCGGGATTTGAATATGATAATTTAAAAAATTATTTTGCTTTTTTCTCGTAACGTTTGTTGAATTTATCAATACGACCTGCAGTATCAACCAATACGTTTTTACCGGTATAAAATGGATGCGAGGTATTAGAAATCTCCAATTTAATAACTGGATATTCTTGTCCGTCGGCTTCCCAAACTATTTTTTCGGCACTATGAGCTGTAGAACGGCATAAGAAAGTAGTTCCATTACTCATGTCTTTAAAAACAACGGATCTGTAACTTTTTGGATGGATGTCTTGTTTCATTTTTTAAAGTTTTATGCACGGATTTTGCCGGGCCTGTTAATTTAGAGGTGCGAAGTTAAAGTAATTTCGGTAAAATTTGAACTTTTTCAAGATTATTCTTGAGTTTAGCTCTTCATATTTACAAATTGCAGGGCCAGCCCCAGATCCCAAGTCTTGCTAAGCGCAATAATCTCCTGAAGATCATCAATTTTCTTACCTGTGATTCTGACGATATCGTCCATTATTGCCGCCTGAACTTTATTGCCGCTGTCCTTAATCAGCTTCACTATTTTTTTTGCATCTTCCTGTTTTATCCCATTTCTTACAGGCACTTCTTTTTTGGTAACTTTTCCGCTTACGAAGGCTTCTTTACTTAAATCATAAATTTCTGCAGCCAGCCCTTGTTTGATGCTTCTGCTGATTAGCACATCTACAATCTGGTTGATTTTCATTTCGCTGTCCGATTCAAGGCTAAGTTTGAATTCTTTTTTATTAAGATCAATAACCACATGAGTTCCTTTAAAATCAAAACGATTGGTAATTTCTTTACTTACTACGTTTATTGCGTTATCTAAAGTTTGCAAATCAACTTTGCTTACCATGTCAAATGAAGGCATATTTTTTAATTTATGGTGAAGTTATGATTTAGATTGATTATTCTATTTCGACTTTTTTATTTGTTTTTTTAGCAATCAGAATCAATAGTAATCCGGAAGCAATTAATAACAGGGCTATTATTTCGGCCTGAGTTAATTTCAAACTGCCATATGATCTGTTCACTCGCATCATTTCAATTAAGAATCTTTCGCTACCATTTAAACTCAGGTAAAGGCCAAACATGAGGTAAGGCGTTTTTATCCTGTTCCTGTTGAACCACATAATAAAAAATAGTATGGTGCAAATTAAGGTTTCGTAAAGTGGTGTTGGGAAAACTGGGGATGGCAATACTCTGTTGTGTTCGTCAGTGACTCCTGGCATGGAAATCCCATCTTTATTTACATTCTGAGGATAACTATAGGCAAAAAACCATACTGGTAAAAAAGATGGCGCTTTAATAGATTGATGAGGCACACTTGCAAGACTGGGATAAGTCCTGTCGGTTACATAAATTCTTCTTGAATCTTCATTCTCCCATACTTCTCCCTTTAGAAAATAAGTAGAATCGGTGTTCAGCATTTTTTGGAAATCGTCTTTATTGGCCAAAACTACTTTTCCTGTATTATCGCTGATATAAGCACTATTGTAAATGCCCCAGTCTCCGTCTCCCGATACCTGACATCCTATTCTGCCAATGGCGTAAGCAATCATTAATGCAGGAGCTGCCGCATCAACTAAATGTTTTAATTTAATTGATTTATTAACTGCGTACCAGCATATTGCAATAGATGCTAGTATTAATCCTCCATAAAAAGTTAACCCACTTTGAGATAATAATCTTTCTATAGGGTTTGCCCAGAATTCATCCCAATGTTCTAAATTATCAAAAAGTTTGGCGCCCAGAATTCCAAAAACCAAGCCCATTATAATGATGTCGCCAACTCTGTCATGTGGCCATATTCTAACTACTCTTCTTTCGGGTTCTTTGAGTTGATGTTTGTTTTTATCCCACCATTTCAGACCCGCCATCAGCAAGGCGATAATGATTCCGCCAATTAAATTCCCTTGGTTTGAAAAAATATATTCTTGAGGCGAAACCATGTCAGGTTTAGAAAAGAATAATCCCAGAAATTTATATCCAAATGCAAAACCAAGTAACGCATTTGTTATCAGATCAAAGATTGTAGCAGGTTTTCCAACCGTAATCATTTCTTCTCTTGGCAATAATAATCCCTGCTTTTCTTTTCTTCTTAATTCTATTGTTAATATCCAGGCTGCAGCAACAAATCCCATTGCTACCATTAAACCAAAAGTATTAAGAAAGCTCAATGGCTTCCACTCTACACCAAACCAGTCTTTAAAAACATAATAAAGGTTGGGATACATATTGGCTTTGTTGTTTATTGTGAAATAATGTAAACTGGATACTGGATGCTAGATGCTAGATACTAGTTACAATAGTGTTCGAAAGCGCCCATTAAATTATCGGCAATCATTTGAGCACTTCTGCCTTCGATGTTATGTCTTTCTATCATGTGCACCAGCTGTCCATCTTTGAACAATGCAATTGCAGGTGACGAAGGAGGATAAGGCAGTAAATGTTCTCTGATTTTCTTTACAGCATCTACATCAAAACCTGCAAAGCAAGTTGTAATAAAATCAGGCTTACGTGGCGTATTATTTACAGCCATCAAAACACCTGGTCTTGCGGTACCTGCACTACAGCCGCAAACAGAATTTATCATAACCAATGCTGTACCTGGTTGTGTTATTAAATTTTCAACATCAGAAGGACTTAATAATTCTTGAAATCCATTTTCAGTAAGTTCTTCTTTCATCGGGATTACAATTTCTGCTGGATACATATTTTTTTAGGTTTAAGGGTTTTATATTTATTGTTTATTATTTGGTGTTTGACAGGTTTTAATTTTTAAATCATCAAATTAAAGATCAGTAGCCGAGAATCTTTAGCATACTCTGTGCAGTTTGTTCTTTAGCGTAAACCCAATCCACTAATTTCCCATTTTTATCATGTCCAATGATTATGTGTTTAGGAGATGGAATCATACAATGTTTGATGCCACCATAGCCACTGATTTGATCCTGATATGCACCGGTATGAAAGAACCCTACAAATAAAGGTTCTCCGTCGCCCAACTTTGGTAAAAACACTTCATTGATATGTTCTTCTGAATCATAATAATCATGACTGTCGCAGGTTATTCCGCCCAGCACCACCCTTTGGTATTCATTATCCCATTTGTTTATGGGAAGCATTAAAAACTTCTCGCCAATTCCCCAGGTATCGGGCAAAGTCGTTATGAAAGAAGAATCTATCATATACCAGGTTTCACGGTCGTTCTGCATTTTCTGACCAATCACACTGTAAACATGTGCCATGCTTTCGCCAACAGTATAACTTCCAAATTCAGTAAAAATGTTGGGCATCGGAACTTTGTTTCTGGTACAGGCTGTTTTAATATTGCGTACAATCTCATTTATCATAAATTGATAATTGTATTCAAAGCCCAGTGAGTGTTTTATAGGAAAACCTCCGCCAATATTTATAGAATCTAATTCGGGACATATTTTTTTCAATTGACAATAGAGATTGATTACCTTATTTAGTTCACTCCAGTAATAGATATCATCCTTGATACCTTTATTCAAAAAGATATGAAGCATTTTTAATTGAAATCTATGTTCATTACCTTCTATTTTATCAACATAAAACTCCAGAATATCCTTGGCTCTGATTCCTAACCTTGAAGTATAAAAAGGAAAATTGGGCTCTTCTTCAGCAGCTACCCTTATTCCCAAGTTGAAAGGCACTTTAACTGATTTTATATAAGCCTTAAGTTCATCTGTGTTATCAAGAATAGGGATTACATTTTTAAACCCACCGTTTAGTAAGCCGGCAATTCTTTGTGTATATGGCTTTTGTTTGTAGCCATTGCAAATGATAAAAATGTCTTTGTTTATTTTCTTCTTTTCGTACAGCTTTTTTATGATATCAATATCGTAAGCATAAGAAGTTTCCAGGTGAATTTCATTCTTCAGCGCTTCTTCCACAATGAAAGAAAAATGGGAGCTTTTGGTACAATAACAGTAATTGTATTTTCCAGTGTATTTATATTTTTTAAATGCAGCAGCAAACATAGATTTTGCTTTCTGAATTTGTTTCCCAATTTTAGGAAGATAGCTGAGTTTTAAAGGAGTGCCATATTTATCAATCAGGGCTTTTATATCCTGTCCATTGTATTGCAGATACTCATTTACCAGTTTAAAATCTTCCTGTGGGAAATTAAAAGTCTGCTTTACCAGATCACTGTACGTATTGTTCATTCCATCCTGATTCATTCTGGGAATTGTAATTTAATAATAAATGACGGCAAAGATATTGCATATAAAAATAAAATCCGGATACTTTATAGTACCCGGATTTCGAATTTGAAAATATTTGAGGATTACTTTACCGATTCTACAAGTTTTTTGAAAGACTCAGGCTCATTCATCGCTAGATCAGCGAGAACTTTGCGGTTTAAGTCGATATTTTTTTCTGCTAATCTGTTTATGAAAACACTGTAAGTCATTCCTTCTTCTCTTACAGCAGCGTTAATACGAGCAATCCATAAGGTGCGGTATTCACGTTTTTTTAGTTTACGTCCAACATAACTGTACGTTAAACCTTTCTCCATTACGTTTTTAGCAACGGTATATACATTTTTTCTTTTGCCGTAATATCCTTTAGCGGCTTTTAAAATTCTTTTGCGGCGAGCTCTGCTGGCTACTGCATTTACTGAACGTGGCATATCTTAATGATTTTTAAAATTAATGATTGATAATAAATTGGGATGATTGATTTTATTTCATACCCAATAAACGCTTAACAAAATGCAAATTGGCATCGGCTACTTTACCATCCATACGCATATTACGCTTGCGCTTGGTAGATTTTTTAGTAAGGATGTGACGTTTGAAAGCCTTTTGGAAAGTGATTTTACCTGATCCGGTAACTTTAAAGCGCTTTTTTGCGCTGCTGTTGGTTTTAACCTTTGGCATTGTATAACTTGTTTATTTAGTTACTCCCTGCTGGCGTTCCGAACTGACGGAAACTTATGGGGCCTTGTGGGAAATGACAGAAAAGATTTCTCTTTTCGGGGTGCGAAGGTAATTTAAAAATTGTGAATTCCATTTATTTTAGTCAAAAAAATACCAAAACATCAAAAAAAACATCAGTTGTGTATCAATAGCGTTTCTTAAAAGGTCTTTAAAAAGCAGATCTGCTTATTATTTTTCTAAAAATGATCCTTGATTTAAAATAAATTCTAAATATTACTCATTCGGGTGGCTATCATTTCTCTTTATTAGTTATAAAAAATATATTTACAGAAGTGATTGAAATTCTTTGAAACAGAATTTTAATCATTTAAAAATCTATACCAACCAAAACTATTATTCGCCCGATGTCATTATTCCCCGGTTATTTATTAAAAAAGGATTATCCCCAAAAAGAGCAAGTTTTTTCATTTACCCATTCCATGTTTGATTTTTTGTTTCCTGTAATTGAAAAAGCTGCAGATTTTGAAAATCATCAATTAAAAGCCATTTCGAAAATTTCAGAACAATTAAATGAAATGCTTTCTTCTGATTCAATCCGGGATGCAATAAATATCAATTCCGTAATTGATGATTTTCTAAAGACCCTTCCTGCAATTAAGGAGATGCTTTTAAAAGATGCTCAATTTATTTTGGAGTTTGATCCGGCTGCAGATTCAATAGAAGAAATAATTCTCAGTTATCCTGGTTTTTATGTAATTGTGATGCATCGTCTGGCTCATCAATTATACCAGAATAAAGTTCCGGTAATTCCAAGAATGATATCGGAATTGTCTCACAGCAAAACCGGAATTGATATTAATCCGGGTGCGAAAATTGGTTGCCCATTTTTTATTGATCATGGAACAGGAATTGTAATTGGTGAAACTTCGGTGATTGGTAATGCTGTAAAAATATATCAGGGTGTGACGCTTGGTGCTATCGTTGTAAAAAAAGAAGAAGCTACTATTAAACGACATCCGACCATTGAAGATAATGTAGTGTTGTATTCCGGAAGTACAATTTTAGGAGGAAATACCATCATTGGCAAAGACAGTATTATTGGCGGCAACACCTGGATTACAGAATCTGTTCAATCCAATAGTGTGATTTTTCATAAAAATCAAACATCAATTGTAGATCGAAACAATAAAAACGAACCTATAAATTTTATTATTTAATCTGTATAAAAAAACAAAAATCATGAAGGCAAAAAACATTCTTGAAACAATTGGCAACACACCACATGTAAGAATCAATAAATTATTCCCGGCATCCATAGAAGTATGGACAAAACTTGAAAGAGCAAATCCTGGCGGAAGTATAAAAGACCGTATCGCACTTTCAATGATTGAAGCCGCAGAGAAAAGTGGCGTATTAAAACCAAACAGTATTATCATAGAACCTACTTCAGGTAACACAGGTGTTGGATTGGCAATGGTTGCTGCTGTAAAAGGCTACAAACTTATTTTGGTCATGCCCGAAAGCATGAGCATTGAACGCAGAAGATTGATGAGTGTTTATGGGGCAAGTTTCGAACTAACGCCAAGGGAGAAAGGTATGAAGGGCGCTATTGAAAAAGCTAAAGAACTTGTAGCTGCTGAACCTCTTGCCTGGATGCCTCAACAGTTTGAAAATTTGGCTAATCCGGATATTCATATAAGAACTACTGCTGAAGAAATCATTGCTGATTTTCCAGAAGGAATAGATTTTTTGATTACGGGAGTGGGAACCGGAGGACATCTTACCGGAGTCGGAAAAATTTTGAAAAAACATTTCCCTTCAATTAAAATATTTGCTGTTGAACCAGAATTGTCGCCAGTAATCAGTGGTGGGAATCCTGGGCCTCATCCTTTGCAGGGAATTGGTGCTGGTTTTATTCCAGAAAATCTGGATGTAACTATTCTTGATGGGGTGATTACTGTATCAAAAGATGAAGCCTTTGAATTTACAAGAAGAGCCGCAAAGGAAGAAGCCATTTTTCAAGGGGTTTCAAGTGGCGCCACAATGGCTGCTGTTTCAAAGAAATTAAATGAGATCCCTGAAGGCAGCAGAGTACTGATTTTTAATTATGATACTGGAGAACGTTATTTATCGGTAGAAGGACTTTTTGAATAAATAGAAAAAAGATTTTAATACATAAACAGACGATGCATTAGTATCGTCTGTTTTATTTAATCCTTATTTTCTGAAGAAATAGGTAATTATTTTTAAACCCGGATTTTGCAGTTAAGTTTCATTCGGTATTTTTTATTCCCCCATACCTTCCCCGTTATCTGCAGTTTTACTGCTGTATTTAAGCATTTCATTGATTGTATTTAACTCGGCTGGGGAGAAATACCTCCATTTTCCTGGAGGGATATTGGTTAAGTTGAAATTCATAATTCTGATTCTTGTAAGGGTGATTACTTTATAATCCAGCGCTTCACACATGCGTCTGATCTGGCGATTGAGTCCCTGAGTAAGAATGATTCTGAATTTTTTTTCGCCCTCTTGTTTCACAAAACATTTACTTGTTACAGCTCCGGGGATTTTGACCCCGTTTCGCATTTGATTAATAAATTCGTGATTAATGGGCTTATCTACCATTACTATATATTCTTTCTCGTGTCCATTTCCTGCCCTTAAAATTTTATTAACGATATCTCCGTCATTAGTCAGAAAAATTAATCCGTCTGATAATTTATCCAGCCTTCCAATTGGGAAAATCCGAGTCTTATAATTTATAAAATCTATGATGTTTGTTTTATCTTTTGTATCTGTAGTACAGGTTACTCCTTTAGGTTTATTAAAAGCGATATATACCGGAGCTTTCTTTTTTCTAAGCGGTTCGCCATCAACTCTTACCTCGTCGCCTTCTTTTACACGATTGCCTTTTTGAGCATCTTTCCCGTTAATGGTTACACGACAATCGTCGATATATTTATCAGCTTCTCTTCTGCTGCAGAAACCTGAATCACTGATGTATTTATTTAAACTAATGTCCAATGGATATTTTTTATTAAAAATAAAAAAGCCATCTCTAAAAAGACAGCTTTTGTATTTGTATGTGTTTGTGACTTATTCGCTGGGTTTTTCTTCGGTCTTTTTTTCAACCAATTTGCCTAGTTCAGATCCTTTTCTTTGCTTAACCTGAGCTTTTGGAGCAAACAT
>CALQSB010000049.1 GCA_943333125.1 Chitinophaga pinensis | reverse complement strand
GGTGATCCCATACGTATACCTACTTACGCGATATCGTACCAACTACGTGACTTTAAAACTTCACTTAATAAATACTATGATTGCGGTTATCTGCCTTGTATGTTTGTATCAGTTATCCAATATCCATGATGCTAACTAACTATCCTATGAAATCTAAAAATTATCCAATCCAACGAAAAGACCAGTGGCTTCAATATCCTAACAAGTAAAAGTTTTAAAAAAATTATCGAAGCCATATAAGAAACCCCGGGATCTCTCGGGGTTTTTTTATTGCTCGGAGCGGATGTTTAAAAGGTTCAAAAGTTCAAAAGGTTCAAGAGGTTGTCTTTACATGCAATACAACATTCGCCACTGAACTCTTGTAACAGATTTTTCGGAAAATTATTTGATTTTTCTTTGTTGATAGGCGTAACTAGCTCCCCTCTCTTTTGGAGAGGTGTTGGGGGAGAGGCTTCCAACAAAAATTTGCCAGAGAAATTTATTCCCCTAAATTTACTAAAATATTTAGCAAATTATAAATCATATAAATATGGAACTCGAACAATTTTTTTCGGCCGGATATCGCGGCAGCAAGGCATTTAAGCAACTGGACGTGCCTAATGCAGATGCTACAGGATTTGGTTCTCCAACGGACGATTATATGGACAGAGGCATTGATTTGAACGAACAGTTAATCCGCAACAAACCAGCTACTTTTTTTATGAGGGTACAGGGCAGCAGCATGGTTAACGCCTGTATTCATCATGGAGATATCGTAATTGTAGACCGAAGCGTAAAGCCCGAAAATGGTAAAATTATCATTGCTGTTATTGATGGCGAAATGCTCATCAGAAGATTTGAGAAAACAATGAATAAAATTCGTCTCATTCCCGAAACGTCAAAATTATCGCCGATGGAAATCAATCACGAAAGCGATTTCAGCATTTGGGGTGTGGTGACGTATGTGATTAAAAATGTGTGATTTGCCACAAAGGCACAAAGCCACAAAGACACAAAGGACACTAAGTTTGAATACCATAAAGCTCTTTATAAAATTTGTGTCTTTGCAACTTGGCGGCAAACAACAAAACATAAACAACTTCCCCCTTGGGGGACTGAGGGGGCTCCCACCAAATTATCCAATGAAAGCAATAGTCGATTGTAACAGTTTTTATGCTTCCTGCGAAAGGTTATTCAAACCTTCTTTGCAAAACAAGCCGGTAGTGGTCCTTAGCAATAACGATGGCTGTATTGTGTCACGTACTGATGAAGCCAAAGCATTGGGTATTCGCATGGCATGGCCTTATTACCAAAATAGAGAAGAAATACTGAAAAATAATGTAGCTGTTTTTTCCAGCAATTATCATTTGTACGGAGACCTGAGTAAAAGAGTAATGGACACACTTCGTCTACTCGCCCCCGAAGTGGAAGTATATTCCGTAGATGAATCTTTTCTTGATCTTTCCGGAATTGATTCTGATAAACTTTACGAGTACTCGCTTTTTATTAAGCATACCACCGAGTTGTGGACAGGTATTCCCGTTTCGGTGGGAGTAGCTCCATCAAAAGTATTATCCAAAGTAGCCAATCGGTTGGCTAAAAAAGATAAGACAGGAACCAAAGGGGTAATGATTTTGCAAACACCCGAACAGCAGATGGAAGCCTTGCAAAGAACGGCAGTGGAAGATATTTGGGGTGTAGGCAGTGCAGGTTCCAAAAAACTCCGCATGTTCAATATCAATACAGCGTGGGATTTAAGAAACATGAGTGAAGAATGGGTGAGGAAAAATTTAGGCGGTATAGTAGGGGTGAGACTGGTAAAGGAATTGAACGGAATGCCCTGCATTGAAATGAAAGATCCGTTAACCACTAAAAAAATGATTGCTACCACCAGAATGTTTGGCAAACCTGTTTATGAGTTAATGGAATTGAAAGAAGCCGTTGCCACCTATATCGCCCGGGCTGCAGAAAAACTCCGCCGTCAGAATTGTGCCGCAGGCTCGGTGAGTGTTTTTGTTGTCAATAGCGACAATCGCAATTATAATCACTATGAACCTACATCAAGATCGGCTTATATCATTTTGCCCTCAGCCACTTACTTAACCAATGTATTAATCAGCCACGTGATGCCTTTGGTTGAAGCCTTGTATAATAAAGGCAGCAAGTATATCAAAGCAGGTATAGTGCTTAGTAATATTGTTCCTTCGGATATGATTCAATTTAACTTATTTGAACCTCCCGAAAATGACAATGCAAAACGCTTGATGAGTGTCATTGACAATATCAATTTCAGTATGAGCAATGATATTCTCAAATTTGCCTCTTCGGGAACAAAGCGAAACTGGAAAATGAGGCAGGAAATGAGAAGTAAAAGATTTACCACAAAATGGGATGAGCTTTGTTTGGTGAGGTAGCTTGCAGGATAAATAAACAGATAAGCTTTAACCAGCAAGAAAAGCTAAAAATACAGAAGCGATAGAGAATTCATTCGGCAGTACTCAATGCAGATTTTGAAAGCAAAGAATTGAACGATTGGGAACCGCCTGTGTAAATGATTTACAGAAAGTATTTTATCTGGAGGAAAGAGGCGAAATTCATATATATATATTTGAAGTGAGCAAAGCCAGGCAAAATGCAGATTCAGCGCAAGTTTAAACGGCTTTTGAAAAAAGGGATGCTGATTATTGATTTATTTATTACATTTATCCCATAAAACACAATAACTTATAAAGTAATTTTTCAATCAAATTCATTAATATCTTAAAATACAATTTTTGTTTTATGAAAAATAGAAAATTATTCAACTATCTACCTCTTCTTTTTAGTTTAATTTCTTATTCTGCTACAGCTCAATTTGTTCCAATTCCAATTGGCGGTTTTAATCATGATGTAATTGCCGAAACTGGAACCAGTGCACTAACTACAACCACATCTGCATTGGATGGTGTGCCTGCTTCAAATAATGTAATGTATACGCTTGGATTTGCGAGTACCAACGCCTTTAGTGGTGGCGGACTTCCTGATAATGGGCTTATAACCGATGCCGCAGGGAGTTATCAAATGGCCGATTACGCCGCTAATAATGCACTGATTGTACCCAGAAGTCAGAATGGTATTTTAACCCTCAACACTCCAGGTAATTATAGTTCTATACGTTTGTTATGCCTTTCAACTGAAGGAACTTCACTGGTAAATGTAACCTTAACTTTTACAGATGGATCTACTACTAACGGGATAACCAATGGTTCTGTCAATGATTGGTTTATCACTTCACCTACATTGGTATTGTCTGGATTTGGCAGATGTGCCAGAACAACACCAGTAGGAAACGCCAGTGCTTATCCTACAAATCCCAAATTATTTTATTTGGAAGTCAATTTAAATTGTGCAGATGCTCAAAAAACTTTGCAGAGCGTAAATATAGCTAATGTTACCACTGCAGGCAGCAACGCCCCTTTTCCTTACGCAGTAATATTTGCCATTTCCGGAAAGGCTAACAGCAGAAGCGTTTCATCTACAATAACTGATGCCACTTGTGCAGTAAATGGAAGTGCCACACTAAACATCACAGGATCTGCTCCTCCTTTTAACGTGTCATGGAATACAACTCCGGCTCAAACCGGACTTACAGCAACCAACCTGGTAGCAGGAAATTATATTGCTACAATAACAGACGCCAATTCATGCCCAACTGCTTATAATGTAGCCGTTGTTCTAAATAATGATCTTAATCTAACAGCACATATAGATACGGCAATTTGTACCACATTTTCCTTTGTGCCTAATATAGTAAGTAATGGAACGAGTTATGTTTGGAGTCCGGCAACAGGAGTAAGTGACGTCAATATTGCTAATCCAACACTTTCTCCAACAAGTACGGTTACTTACACCGTAACAGCTACATTGGGAAATTGCACGCTTCCTAAATCGTTTACAGTTACTGTAAATTCTGTTAGTATGAATAACCGTGCCGATACCAGTATTTGTTTGGGATCCTCATTTGTTCCAAATATTATAAGTGATGCAACAACTTATGCCTGGACTCCTACAACGGGAGTAAGTGATCCAGCAATTGCTAATCCTATCCTCTCTCCAATAGCTACAACAACGTATTCATTACTGGGAACATTAGGATTGTGCAGTGTTACCAAATCTTTTACCGTTACTTTATTGCAGTCCGTTACTGTTGAAGCCGGAGATTCAGTAACTATTTTGAGCGGAAGCTCTATTCAACTTAATGGTTCAGGTTCCGTTGGAAATTATCTATGGACACCTTCAAATACTTTGAGTGCTTCAAACATATTGAATCCCATTGCTTCACCAACTACTACTACAGAATATTACTTAACCATCACTACTCCAGCTGGCTGTACCAATTACGATAGTGTAAAGGTGACGGTGAAACCTAATTGTATTAAACCAGCTAATGCCTTTTCTCCTAATGGCGATGGAATAAATGACAAGTGGATTGTAGATTTTGATAATTGCGCTTCTAATGTAAGGGCATTGGTTTATAACAGATATGGAAGCAAAATTTATGAATCTCAGAATTACAGAAATGACTGGGCTGGCCTTTATAATGGAAAGCCTGTCCCAGATGGTACGTATTATTTTGTAATTGATTTCACCTCTTATACCGGAGAAAAAACAATATTAAAAGGTAACGTTACTATTATTAGATAATAACCAGATTCAACTAATATCTAATGCTGCCTTTTTCAGGCAGCATTTTTTTTATTTTAAATGGAGCTCATAAATGTCTAATTTATAAGTATTGAAAACAAACAAGACTCAACAAAAATATATTTTTATTGTTTTTTCATTAAATCAATGATATGAAACGACCGTTAAATAATTATATCGAATTAATTTGCGGGAAATAAAAAAATGAATCCGCATATTAAAAAAATTCAAGAAGACATTGAATCGTTACGCCAGCAAATCATCAATCATAAAGTTTATGCAGTAATCAATAATCTTGACGATCTTAATGTGTTCATGAAATATCACGTGTTTGCTGTTTGGGATTTTATGTCGCTGCTAAAAGCGTTACAAATTAATTTAACCTGCACAACGGTTCCTTGGTTTCCGGTAGGTTCGGCGGATACCAGATTTTTAATCAACGAAATTGTGGTAGGCGAAGAATCAGATGTTGATCAATTGGGAAAAAGAAAAAGCCATTTTGAAATCTATCTGGAGGCGATGAAACAATCTGATGCAGATTATTCATGCATTGACTTGTTCGTGCAGACATTAAAACAAACCAAAGACATTCAAATCTCATTTGAAAAAGCAAATGTTCCTGCTGCTGCCAAGAAATTTGTTGAATATAGTTTTGAAATTATTAATTCGGGTAAAGCCCATTTACAGGCAGCAGCATTTACGTTTGGAAGAGAAGACCTGATTCCCGGAATGTTTCATTCCATCATTAATGATATTGATAAAAAAATCCCCAACAGCATTTCCATTTTCAAATATTATCTCGAAAGACATATCGAAGTGGATGGCGGTCATCACAGCCATCTTGCCTTGGAAATGATGGCTAATCTTTGTTGTACAGACGAAGATTACTGGAATGAAGCCAAAACGGTAACGATAAACTCACTTCAAAAAAGAATTGAATTATGGGACGCTGTTTATGATGAAATTACTTTGGTTAAATAATTATTTTCTGTATCCATCAGTATCTAACTCAATAATCTCATATCCGAATTTTTGCAGTCCGGTAAATATTTTTGCTTTATCACCGACCAGTAAAATATTCATTTTATCAGTTTGTAACCATTTTTTGGCTAACTGATCAATTTCATCTTTAGTGATATTTTTCAATATTGCATTTTGTTTATCAATGTAATCGGCCTCAAGGTTATACTCAAGCAATTTTGCAACGAACCCTGATTTTTGTCCGGGTGTTTCATATTGTAAGGCATCTCTTTGACCTAATGCGCTTCTCATAAAAATCATTTCATCATTGGTAATGCCTTTGGTGTTGTAATTATTAATTTCTTTAAGTATTTCAGTCAGGGCGCTGTCAGTAGCATCTGCTCTGATTCCCGAGCTGAAAGAAAAATCAACACTATATTTATTACCACTGAAATTTGATCTTGCTCCGTAGGTCCAGCCTTTATCTTCTCTAAGATTTAAATTTAAACGACTATTGAAATTGGCCCCCAGCACATAATTCATTAAATCTGATTTATAATATTCACCAGTTAGATTATAAGGCATATCAACAACCTTGCCTATACGAAATTCTGTTTGGGCTGCCTTAGGTACATCAACAAGATAAATGGTGGTTTTATTGCTTGTTGCTACTGCCTTTGTTTTTGGTAATTCGATTTTTTTGTTTGGTAATTTATTTAAGAAGGCAAGCTTTGGTAAAATCTCCTCTTCAGTAACATTGCCTACAATTACAATTTTTGCTCCTTGTGAAGTCATATAGTTGTTATAATATGTTTGAACATCAGCCAATGTTAAATTCTTCACGGTATTTTCTGTTCCATTATCATTCATGCCAAGAATATTATCAGCCCCGTAATTAATTTTACTGTACACATTACTGGCGATAGTAGCTGGCTGTGATTTTGCCTGCTTAAAACTTTCCATAGTTTGTTTCTGCAAACGGGTAAATGCATCCTGTGTGAAATTAGGATTCAACATTCTTTCTTCAAGTAATGCCAGCGTTTTATCCAGATTCTTTTTTAAAGTTTGAATACTGAATCGCATGCCATCAAATGTATTGCCTACACTAACACTGCTTCCTAATTTTTGCAAGGCCACACTCATCTGTTCTGCGGTGTAATTTTTGGTGTCTTCATTGAGCATACTTCCTACAAATCCCGCCAGTCCTAACTTTGAAGTATCATTAGCTTGTACAAGATGTCCTCCTGGAATGGTAATGGAAATATTCACAATGGGTAATTCTTTATAATCAGCTCCAATCACTTTTGCACCATTAGGCATTGTTTTTTTCCAGTAAGCAGGAACTTTTACTACTGGGTTTGCTCCTGTTCCTGGCATAATATTTCTATCGAAATTATCTTTGCCCTTAGTATAAACCAATCCTGTATAACCATAATTAGGTCGGTCGTATTTTGAAGAATCAATGGTATAATTATCAGCAACTGCAGGGCCGTTTTTATCCGACTTGGTTAATACACTAACGGTAACACAACTCTTGTCTTTAATGTAAGTATTATAAACACGCATCACTTCTTCCTTTGTTATAGCTTTATACAAATCCAGCATTCTTCCAGTCTGATTTGGATTTCCAGTGAAGGTCTGAAATGCGGCTAATTGAGAAACTTTTCCTGATACACTTTGTAATCCATTGATATATTGTGATTCTATTCCGCCCTTAAATTTTTCTATATCCTCATCAGTTACCCCGCGCTTTTCGAAAGTAGTTAATGCTTCTTTATACAGACTATCCATTGCGGCTAAAGATTTTCCTGGCAATGGTACCAGTTGAATGGTAAACTCACCGGCTAATTCAGATAAACGACTGCTGGCACTGGCTTGTAAAGCTTTTTGTGATTTCACCAGCTGTTGATAAAGAACAGATGTTTTGCCTTGACCAAGTACCTGTGCTAAACAGGATAATGGAGCCATGTCTTTATCGTAATTTGGAACAGTAGGATAAGTCTTCATCAACATAGGAACACGCGCATAGTTATCAACGTAAGACACATATCTGTCTGAAGTTATTTTTACTGCAGGCAAAATAGTTTTAGTTACTTCAGGACATTTTGATATGCAGCCAAAATATTTTTCAACTAATATAAGTGCTTCAGCAGGTTTTATATCTCCGCCAATGGTAAGTGTTGCATTGTTGGGTCCGTACCACCTTAAAAAAAAGTTTTTCAGATCCTGTACATCTACTCTGTTTAAATCTTCAACATAGCCTATGGTTAGCCAGCTGTATGGATGACCATAAGGATAAAGATTTTTACTGCTGAATTCATTCGTCAATCCGTAAGGCCGATTATCATAATTCTGACCTCTTTCATTTTTTACAGTACTTCTCTGTATTTCAAATTTTTGTTGTGTAACCGCATCGATGAAGAATCCCATTCTATCGGCTTCCAGCCACAACATTTTTTCAAGTTGATTGCTGGGTACGGTTTCAAAATAATTGGTTCTGTCCTGATTGGTGCTGCCGTTTAATGTTCCGCCGGCAGCTGTAATGATTTTAAAATGCTGCTCATCGCCCACATGATCACTTCCCTGAAATTGCATGTGTTCAAAGAAATGCGCAAATCCACTTTTACCAATTTCTTCACGGGCACTTCCCACATGGTAGGTGATATCTACATGTACAATTGGATCACTATGATCTTCGTGTAATACTACAGTAAGCCCATTGGCCAATACATATTTCTCATAAGGAATGATGATTTCATCTCCTTTCTTTTCAATCTTTTCAATGAGTTTGGTTTGACTCTTTACATTGCTTGTAAGCATTAAAACAGCAACCAAAACTGCGGTTATTTTTTGCATAATAAAAATTTGAGCCCAAATAAACACAAAAAAGCCGAGAAAAAATCTCGGCTTACAATTATTATTCTAAATACGCAACATCCCCTCTGGGAGACATTGCTGAGAAGACAGTTTAGAATCATTCGCCGGTCAAAAGACCAGCGGAGGCATAAACACAAAAAAGCCGAGAAAAAATCTCGGCTTACAATTATTATTCTAAATACGCAACGTCCCCTCTGGGAGACATTGCTGAGAAGACATGTTCATTAGAATCATTCGCCGGTCAAAAGACCAGCGGAGGCATAAACACAAAAAAGCCGAGAAAAAATCCCGGCTTTGAATTATTCTTTTAGAAACGCAACGTCCCTTTCAGGAGACATTGCTGAGAAGACAGTTTAGAATCATTCGCCGGTCAAAAGACCATCGAAGGTCAAAAAAACAGCGAAGGCCAACTCCCCCTTTGGGGGATTTAGGGGGCCTACCTCCTATTCAACTTCGATAACAACCTCAGCATTTCAAGATAAAGCCAAACAAAAGTAACCATCAGACCAAAGGCGCCATACCATTCCATATATTTAGGAGCACCTAATGCGCTCCCTTGTTCAATCATATCAAAATCAAGGATAAGATTCAGTGCTGCAATAATCACTACAAAAAGCGAAAATCCTATTCCAAACATTCCACCACCATTGATGAATGGCATATTAGCATCAACATCAACATGGAACATTCTTAAAATCATAGTTACAAAATAGAATAAGGCAATACCAACAGTAGCGGCAATTAAAGTAGATTTGAATTTTTCGGTAGCCTTGATAATACGAAAAGTGTAAAGTAAATACATGCCTATTCCTACAGAAAAGGTTAATCCAACAGCTTGAAATACAATTCCATTATAGGCTTCGTTGAACATGGCAGAAATAGCTCCAACAAAAAGACCTTCCAGTAATGCATATAAAGGAGCCAGATAAGGAGACCATTCTTTTTTGAAAATCAATATCATGGCTACAATAAATCCACCAATAGCGCCACCAATAACCATTGGCATTACATTCCCGCCAATATTTACTACTTCTTTCCAGGAGTAATAAGCTGATCCCATTAACATCAGCAGCATAAAGCCAAATTTGTTGAGTGTGCCGCCAATGGTCATGGTATTCTCAGTGGAAATCGGAGTTGAAATAACAGTATCCCTGAATTTATTCTCTGAAAGGGTGGGATTACCCGATTTGAATAATGACATAGTATAATTGTTTTATCGTTAAAGATAAACATTTTCGACGATTTTGTTTATAAGGTTCAATAAGTTCAAATGGTTCAAAAAATTAAATTAAAAATGAAAGCTCACTGAACTAATTGAACATTTTGAACCTTTCAAACCTTTTGAACAAAATTCTGTGTTACATTTGCGCCATGGATCAATTATTGGCTCAGACGGAGAAATATAAAAAAGAAATAGAAGCTTCTATTATCTCCAATAAAGAAGAACTGGAAAATTTCAGAATTAAATATCTGGGAACAAAAGGTCTTGTCAAGTCAATTATGGGGGAAATGAAGAACGTGCCAGTTGATCAGAAAAAAGCTGCCGGTCAATTACTCAATGAGTTTAAAATATTTACAGAATCTTTTTACGAATTACAAAACGAAAAAATCGGAACAGATAATGCTGCTATTGCAAATGATATTGACATTACGCTTCCCGGTCAGTCGCTTCCTTTAGGAACCCGTCATCCCATTAGTATTGTTCAAAATAAAATCATTTCCATATTTCAGCGTTTAGGCTTCTCAGTTGCTGAAGGTCCTGAAATTGAAGACGACTGGCATAATTTCACCGCATTGAATCTGCCAGAGAATCATCCGGCCAGAGACATGCAGGATACTTTTTACATCAGCCAGAATCCTGATTGGTTGTTGCGTACACATACCAGCAGCGTGCAGATCAGAGAAATGCAAAAAAAAGAACTACCACTGCGTATTATCTGTCCTGGAAGAGTTTATCGTAATGAAACCATCAGTGCCCGAGCACATTGTTTCTTTAATCAGGTGGAAGGGTTGTATATAGCAGAAAATGTTTCTTTCGCTGATTTAAAACAAACGCTTTACTTCTTTGTTAAAGAAATGTTTGGACAAGATGTGAAAATCCGTTTTCGCCCATCTTATTTCCCATTTACAGAGCCCAGTGCAGAAATGGATATCAGTTGTTTGATTTGTGGTGGCGAAGGGTGCAGCGTTTGTAAAAGAACGGGTTGGGTAGAAATTTTGGGCTGTGGAATGGTGCATCCGAGCGTTTTAGATAATTGCGGAATTGATAGTACAAAATTTACCGGATTCGCATTTGGTTTGGGTATAGAAAGAATAACCATGCTTAACTATCAGGTAAAAGATTTACGGCTTTTCAGTGAGAATGATGTTCGTTTCCTAAAACAATTTACACAGGCATAATAAAAACTTTAAAGTCAAAATTTAAAAATCAAAAATCAAAAAAAATGAGAAATCTCTGTTTGTCAGTTATGACAATTTTTCTGGTAACTTTTGCCAATGCACAAAATGCTTCGGTTAGCTGGGGCGAAGAATTCAAACTAAAAAAAGGGAGCACTGACCTTTCTGTAATTCATGCAGACAATACAGGCGTATATGTGAAAGAATCTCACATGACGTTGAAATCCTATTTCGTTATAGGAGCTACTATGCGTGAGTCGGCAACATTAATTAAGCTCGACAAAAACATGAATCAGGAATATAGTCAGGATTTCAATAAAGAGTTGAAAGGGAAAGATTATGAGCGTTTTTTCTTTTTGAAAGACAAGTTATTTGTACTGGCATCTATCTACGAGAAAAAAGAAAAGAAACTGACACTTTTTGCAGCACCTGTTGATAAAAAAAATGGTGAACTGTCTGGCGAGTTTACTGAAGTTAACAACTGGGTTAAAGAATCGAAAGCAGATGATATTAACTTCAACATTACATACAATTCAGACAGTACGAAAATGGTTATCGTGAGTAGTATTGAAGGAAGAGAAAAAAACAATTATGAAGTAAGAGAATATGATGACAAATTAAAACAAATTGGTAAAACTATTGCTATCAGTAATGAATTTGATCCAAAGACATTCCAGCTTGCCGATGTATTGTATACAGAGAATGGAAATGTAGTAATGGTTGGTCGTCAATATGAATATCAGGAAGGGAAAAAGAAAAAATCAAAATATCTGGATTTTTCAAATTACAACATCAGGGTGTACAGTCCTGACGGATCATTGGTTAAAGAAGTAAATACTCAAATCAATGGAAAATGGCTGGTAACCACAAAAGTGATACAATTACCTAAGCGCGATATTGTTATTGCTGCATTTTATAGTAACAGCAAAAGAGGAAGCGAAATCAATGGTATACTGGTACAAAGAATCAATCCTAAAACAGGGGAAGTTATAGGTACCAGTTCAAAAGAAATCAACACCAGTTTGATTACAAAACTCGAAGATGACGATGATACAGATGATGGTGATGATGAAAACAGAAAAGAAAGACGCGAAAGAAAAAAACTGGAGAAAATTCAAAATGAAGAAGATGGATTTTCAAAATATATGATATTTCGTAATTTCTTATATACTCCGGATAGTGGTTTAGTTATTCTTGCAGAAAAATATCATCATTACGAATATTCACAAACTACAACATCAGGCGGTGGTGGTTTTGGAGGTGGTATGTCTAGCAGAACAACCTGGTACCAAGTATATGAGTGCGGCGATCTGATGATGGCAAAAGTTGACAGGGCTGGTGAAATCAATTGGTTCCACATCTTGCCAAAGCAACAGAGAGAAGTAATTCAATCAGGCTCAAGCTCAGGATATGGCGGTGGTCTTTCTTTTTCTGCAGGAAATAATTTCTTTGATGCTAACGCTTATAATATGCCTTTTTATGCAGGATTTGGTGTTTTGACCGGAAGCAAATCGGCTACGATTATTTTTAATGACAGCAAAAGAAACTTGAACACACTCGAATTAGGACAAAGAGTAAAGAAGATGAGCTATTTCAGAAAATCAGAATGCTTTGGCGTTGATTTAGATTTAGTAACAGGCAAATACACCCGCAGTATTTTATTCAGCAACGACGATGTGCCTACAGCAATGCCACGTCTGGCTTCAGGTTTGGGTAAAGATTTGTTTATTATTGGTAAAGAAGACAGAATGTTAGGTCGTTCTAAAATTGCCATAGCAAAGTTGAGTTTGAAGAATTAAGAGCCCCCTAAATCCCCCCAAGGGGGACTTTGATTATGTTTTGCTGGGGGTTGACACGAATTCACGAATTATTATATTGATAGCCCACCGTTTCAACGGTGGGTTTTTTATAAGCATTTTCAATTCGTGCATTCGTGGTTAATATATTTTCAACATAGCACACCGTTTTAACGGTGGGTAAATAATTCGTGCATTCGTGGCTTATATATCATTAATTTTGCGCCATGACAAATAAAATTTGTATAGCCGGTGCAGGAACGATGGGATGCGGAATTGCATTTTGTGCCGCACAAAATGGCTTTGATACTATTTTATTTGACACCAATAATAATGTGCTGTTAAATGCAAAGAACAGTGTCAAAAAAAATCTTGATTTTCTTATAGAAAAAAATAAAATTACTTCTGAAGAAAAATCGGCTATACTTCAACGTTTTATTTTTACTGTCGATATAAATGATTGTGTTGCACCTCTCATCATTGAAGCCATTGTAGAAAAACCAGAAATTAAAATTTCATTGTTTAATCAACTAGCAGCTATCAATGAATCATCAAGCATTTTCGCGAGTAATACTTCTTCACTTTCTATAAATCTATTGCAGGAAGGAATTCCTAATCCCGAAAGAGTTGCCGGCATGCATTTTTTTAATCCTGCACAAATCATGAAACTGGTGGAAGTGGTGAAAGCAAAACAAACTTCAGATGCTGCCATTGAAACCATCATGGAAGTTTGCAAACAGATGAAAAAAACAGCGGTACTTTGCATCGATGCTCCTGGTTTTATTGTCAATCGCGTTGCTCGTCATTATTATTTGGAAGCGATGAAGTTGGTTGAATTAGGCATTGCCACATTTGAAAATATTGATGAAATCATGGAAGCCACCGGTTTTAAAATGGGTCCTTTTAAACTGATGGATTTGATTGGCATGGATATTAACCTTGCGGTCTCCACATCTTTATATGAAGCTTTTAATCACGAACCAAGATTCGAACCATCACCAATACAAATTAATAAAGTAAAGGATGGAGAATTGGGGAAGAAGACGGGGAGGGGGTTTTATAGTTATAGTTAATTATTGTTTGGCGTTTGGTGTTTGGCGTTATTTGTCGATAAATCTAACCAAACGAAAAACGCCGAACACCAAACACCAAACATATTGATTTGAACTCAACGAATAACAATACTTCTTCAAAATACATCCTCATCACTGGCGGTTCAGGCCTTGTGGGCAATGAACTCATTCATCAATTATTACAACAAGGTAAAAAAATTAAAGCCCTGGTCAACAAATCTCCTTTACAAATCACTCATGAAAATTTAATTGAAATTCAATGTGATTTATTTGATGTATTGGGTTTGGAAGAAGCGATGGAAAATGTGGATGAAGTATATCACTGTGCGGGCCTAATCAGTTACTCTTCCCATAGCAAATCAAGATTGTTTAAAATAAATGTAGAAGGAACGGCGAATATTGTAAACGCATCTTTGCAAGCAGGTGTTAGAAAATTTGTACATGTAAGTTCCATTGCTGCTCTTGGGAAATTTACAGAAGGCAAACAAATTGATGAAACCATGGTATGGACAGAAGATGCTAGAAACAGTGTTTATGGATACAGTAAGTTTCTGGGTGAAATGGAAGTGTGGAGAGGAATCGCAGAAGGACTCAATGCCGTTATTGTAATCCCAAGTATTATATTAGGTCCGGGTAAATGGGATAATGCTTCCACTGGAATCTTTAAAAAGGTTATCGAAGGGTTTAAATGGTATTCTGAGGGCGTTAATGGCTTTGTGGATGTAAGAGATGTTGCGAAATCGATGATCGTGTTGATGCAATCTGAAATTACTGCTGAAAAATTTATCATCAGTGCCGAAAACAGATCTTATAAAGATGTGTTTTTTGAAATAGCAGATGCATTCAATAAAAAAAGACCTTCACTAAAGGTGAATCATTCCCTTGCACAAATAGTATGGAGGATAGAAAAGTTAAAAAATTTATTTTCTAATTCAGAACCATTAATTACCAAAGAATCCGTAGATACTGCTTTGGCGCATGTTTACTTTAATAACAATAAGCTAAAAGCATCACTTCCCGAGTTCAACTATATTCCAATTTCGGATACTATAAAATATGCTTGTCAGATATTGCAACAAAAGGTTAACAATCTATAATATACTTTCGTATCTGTCAACAAAACTGCCTTTTATGAAAAATCTAATTTTTTCTTTTATTTGCCTTTTGTTTTCTTCTTTCAATTTTGCACAAACCAACACATTTTATGTTTCGGGTACTGTTATCAATGCCGAAACAAAACAACCCATGCAGGGCGCTTCGGTATTTGCCGAGAATACAACATTTGGAACAGCAACTGATCCTAATGGAAAGTTTGTTCTACAACTTCCAAACGGTGGTTATAGTTTGGTGGTGAGTTACACAGGCTTCGGTACTCAAAGTCAACGAGTATCTAATAATGAAAATATTGTTTTGCAATTTGAAATGTCGCCGAAAGAAAAAATGATGCAGGAATTTTCAATAGTGTCGAGCGGAGAAGTTAAAAATGGATGGGAAAAATATGGCAAAGTATTTACTGATGAATTCATAGGAAAATCTGTTAACAGTATTAATTGCACCATAAAAAATCCGGAAGTACTGAAGTTTTTTTATTCTAAAAGAAAAGGCAGGTTAAAAGTTTTGGCAGATGATGCGGTGATTATTCAAAATGAACAGCTGGGGTACAACATTAAATATCAACTGGATTCTTTTATTCATGAATACAATACAGATGTTACCGTATATACTGGCTTTCCTTTGTTTGAAGAAATGACTGCGGTTAACGATATGCAGAAATCAAAATGGGCCGACTCCAGAAAAAATGCTTACTATGGTTCTGTGCTTCATTTCATGAGAAGTTTATATGATATGCAATTAGCTGAAGAAGGATTTGAAATTCAGTTTATTGTAAAAATAAAAGAATCTGATACCGCTTTAAAACTAAAAGATTTTTATGGAGCTTTGAATTATGAAGCGCTGGATAGTATTAGCCCTGTGAAAATATTACCCAATCAACTTTCAATGGGCATTATTTATAATAAAGAAAAACCTGCTCAGGAATATTTAAATGAAAATGAAAATGAACCTTCGAAGTTTCAATTTTCCACTATAAATTTTCAATCCAAAAAGGCGATCTCAATAGAACAGAACGGATATTATTTTGAGCAGAATGATATTACGTTTACCGGATACTGGTCATGGATAAAAATGGCTGATGCGTTGCCGTATGATTATGAGGCCCCCTCAATCCCCCAAGGGGGAAGATAGCCCCCTCAATCCCCCCAAGGGGGACTTTGATTGTGTTTTATTGGGTGTTCACAAATTCAAGAATTGTTTTTTGATTAGAGTTGGGTTAACTGCTTTGCTAATTTTATTAAAATAGCTACCATTTCTTATTCCTTATTTTTACTTTCTTATTTCTTATTTTCCAACACCATCACCTTCTCCCACAACTCCGGAATTCTCTTCACCCACACCAATTCTTTTTGTTTTGTTCTGGCATCTTGTACTGGTGAACCGAAATAAATTTTACCCGCTTCCAAATCACCTCCAACACCGCTTTGCGCCAATACAACTGCATTCTTTTTAATAGTAAGCGTTTTACTCACGCCAACTTGTCCCCATAAAGTAACACCATCTTCTAAAGTAGTTGCGCCTGCAATACCAACTTGTGCAGCTATCAAACAATTTTTTCCAATTACGGTATCATGACCAATATGAATCATATTATCAAGTTTAGAACCTGCACCAATAATGGTATCATGACTTACCCCTCTGTCGATTGTACAACCGGCACCGATTTCTGCGTAATCTTCAATAATAACTCTTCCACAATCAGGCATTTTTTTATACCACACTTCACGATTTTTATTGGTGTTATAATAAAAAGCATTACTGCCGATTACAGCTCCTGCCTGAATGACCACATTGTCACCAATGATACAATAATCCATGATAGTGACGTTTGGGTAAATAATACAATTCTTTCCAATGGTAACATTATTGCCGATATAAACGTTGGGGTAAACAAAACTTTTTTCTCCTATAACAGCCGTTTCACTTTTTAATTTACTGGAAGGAGAAAAAGGACGAAAATGATTTACAATAGTGCAATACGCTTCAAATGGATTTTCAACGACAAGCATTGCCTTGTTTTCAGGGGCATCCATTTCTTTATTGATAATAATATAAGAAGCCTCGCTGTTGATGCACTTGTCGTAGTATTTTGGATGATCTACAAATACCAGATCACCTTTTGAAACCTTATGAATTTCATTAATGCCTGTAGCAGAATAATTTTTATCACCAATGATTTTAGCATTAATCAGTTCGCTAATCCATTGTAAAGAAACCGGTGAAGGAAATTGCATCGTTATACTTGTTTAGTT
>CALQSB010000048.1 GCA_943333125.1 Chitinophaga pinensis | reverse complement strand
TGAATACTGTAAACCCAATCACCAAATTATCAAATTATCAAATCTTCTACCCCATCACTCCCTCCCCACCAAAATCTTCCCACTTTTAATCAACCCTTTTTCTCCTTGTATCGCAAACAAATAAATACCTGAAGAAACTTTTGATCCTGAGGTATTGTTACCATCCCAAATAGCGCGGTATTTTCCGGCAGAAATAGGAATACCATCTGCAACTTTTCTTACCAATTGACCAAGTTCATTGTAAATAGCAATACTTAGTTTTTGAGATTGAGCAAGATTAAACTCAATATTCACCTGAGCAGATGAAGGATTGGGATATACATTTACATTGAGTGATGTAATTGGCGTGATGATGCCAGGGTTGGTATGTGAAGTATCTGTATTGTTGTTGGATTGATTGGTGCTATCGTATACCATACAGAATTGCCCAAAGGATGTTGTGCGATTTCCTGTGCTGTAGGTTAGATTAAATAAACCATTGTTACTGCCACCAGTTTTGATGTCTGCCGAATCTATTTCAGTTCCCCAGGTAGCGCCGTGGTCGATAGCATTGCGTTTAAACAAAACAATATTATTGGCTGAAGTATTATTAGGCAACAGTTTCAGATTCTCAAAACGAAGACTGTCCAACATAGAAAATGAACTATTGGCGCCATAATTGTTTATTATAAACCAGCTGCTATCTGGCGACAACGCTCTCGTGTCTGGCTTTGTATATGGAGGCACGCGCAATCTGAACCCAACGAGATCTCCATTTGGATAAGTCCCACTTTGTTTCATGAATAATTTCATTCCCAATCCTGCAAAATCTTTTTGTCCGCCACTATTTACATTTGAAAGCGTATATACATTGCCGGGACCAACAGGCGTTTCACCATTATAATTCATATAACTGATGTCAGGAATAACAAGTCTGCTTTTATCAATGAGCTCATAAGAAATACTAGAGGCTTCATCATACTGATTGAACTGGCAATATTTCAATAAACCATTTTCAGTGATTGGATTGTCTTGTATCAAATGCATTTTCTCTCTCACTTCAGCTTCTGACAATGCGTAATTATAAATCTTCACTTCGTCAATTTCGCCTTTGTAATAACCGCCTTGGTTATGAATATCCCTGTTGATGAAAAATGGAGATTGAGACAAATTGACAACCGGCATATTACCTGAATTAACTTGTTGTTTTTTGCCATTCAAATAAATATACACTCCAGTTGGTGTGTAAGTGAGTACTACAAAATTCCATTTTTGACTTGTAGCTATTAAAGAACTCGAATTGCTGTAGTTTACTATATTATCAGTATAACATAATTTCAAATTAGGCGTATATCCTTCAAAAGCAAAACCCAGTCCAAAACCGTATGAACTGCCGGGATATGGGTCATGAGAAATAAGCTGTGCAAATGAATTTTGATTTCCGTCCGGTTTTACCCAGCAACTTAATGAAAACGAATTACTGTTTATTGATGCAGTGCCAATTGAAACAGGTGTATTCTCTCCTTTCATGACTAAACTTTTTCCAGCGACAGAATCTACACGACAATTATCACTCACAAATGTGATCATGTTGTTCCCCGTTTTTGAATGGGTATTTCCAATTGCATCGGTTACTTGTAGTGTTATTGAATAGCTTCCAATAGTATTGTATAAAACCTTTGGAGATTTAGAAGTAACGTCACTCACATAACTCGCACCAGGGAAAGACCAAAGCCATGTAGCTCCTGCATAATTCAGTACAGAGTAATCATAAAAATTAACGGTATCTCTGTTGCAGAAAATGGCACTCTTATCAGCCATGGGTTGTGCATCAGGCATCACAGCTGCGTCGATTGTGCTTTCCCAAATGCCACGGGTTGTAGCCAATCTTAATTTATTGTCGCGAAAAAAGATGCAGGCACCACCACCCCAAACTTGAAGATTCTTTGGAAGTCCGTCTGTAAATAAAGTCCAATCGGTCATGCTATTGTCTCGGAAATAAACTTCACAGGGAACCGTTTGAGTTACGGCAAACATCAACCCATTATTTCCATGGTATAAAATATAAGAAACTTCTTTATTGAATAATGTATTGCCGGTGATGTTTGTCCATGTAGCACCGCCATCCACAGTTTTAAAAACTTTATTAAGTGCATTGGACGTTCTCATGCAAAACAAAACTTCATTAGCGTTTGCATGACTAATTGAAATATCAGTATTGTAATAAGCATAGTTTACACCGGAAGGTAAATTCAACTGTGTCCAGGTTTGTCCGCCATCAATCGTTTTTTGAATGCCATTGGATTGTGTGCAAACATAAATTACATTGGGGTCACTTCTTGAAATATCAAAACGCCAGACCTTGCTTCCAAAATCTTTTAAAGAAATATAACTGGCGCCACTGTTTGTAGATTTCCAGAAAGCATTTCCATAACCAACATAATAGATAAAACTATATCTCGGATCTTGCACCAATCTACTTACAAACAAACCATAATAATCATCCTGTGGCCATTTTGAATTTTGCAAAGCTGCATAATGAAGAGGATCTGAAATTTGAGCGGGCACATCATAAACTCCTAAATCTCTGAAACCGATTGTGTTTTCTTCACCTTTAAAAACGTGTCCGGTAGCATCTTCACCTCCACCCAAATAAATCGAGTTGCCGAGACCGTAATTTTCATTTAAAACTGCATCTCCATTATGATAGCGACCGCCTACTATAATATCATTTCTCCAGCCTTGACCAAAACCCCAGAACAAAGAAGCCGAAAGACCGTTGTCAACCACAGTCGCATCATTGGTAAAAAAATCTGTGGAATGCACGACACCGCCATCATCAGCTAGATAAGTATCATTGCCTATTACTTGTATCATCTGAATATCTGGATGTATTTTATAGCCGAAGTTGCCAATATAACCGCCAATAGGGGAAAAGTTCAACCCGCCATCTGTAGATTTAAATGTCGACGTGGTACCGACAATTACATGATTGGCATTGGATGAAGACACTGCTATTTCCAAATCGTAATAACCTTGTCCACTAGACATACCCAAACCCACAATAGTGTTTGACCCTCCAAAATCTTGGGAATAAGAGCGTACTTGTACATTCCAACTTGTACCAGAGTTGATGCTTCTGATTAAAATCGGACAGGCTGTATCTTTTTGCAAATTGATACAATACACATAATTCTGGTTGGCAGCAGAAACCGCCAATCTTGCGCCATCGGTAGTGGCAAGGTTCACACCATCATTTATTGTAGATGAAATAAAACTATTACCGCCATCATTAGAAGTATAAAGCATTAATGCATTATCAGCAATTCTTCCTCCAACCGCATAAAGAGTATTGGGCTGACCAGGCTTTTGTACAATGTCCCATAAATTATTATTAGAAATAGTGCCAGAAGACAAAGTCCATGAAGTTCCCGAATTATCAGAATAATAAACACCAGTAACAGAAGCGACCAACAATCTTCCTGTATTAGCATTGATGACCATTCTGTTGATTTCTCCGTATGTAAAATTATTAATTCTTGCGAAAGTTGTTCCACCGTTTGTTGTTAGAAACAATCCTGCTTCATTATAATAATAAAACTTATTTGCATTAATAGGATCTGCGACAATTGCAGTAATTGTATTTAATGAAGGCACCTCATTATTAATACTAATCCAGGTTTGACCTTTATTGACTGATTTAAACAACACCCCCGTTTCTGCTCCTGCTAATACCATATTAGGATTTGCGGGCGTTACCGCCAATGCTGTTATGTTGCATTGTGTGTTGGTTTTATCAGAAACACCGGAACGAAAAGTTTGAGAAGGTCCAACCAAGGTCCATGCACCTGCGTTATTTATTCTGTTTTGTGATTGATTTTGAAAAAGGTGATTATAGTAATTATTGTCGACTTCAATACTACCGTCATTTTTTATAAAAGGGAACATTTTTATTTTCCAACGTACATAAGCAGTCATATATGGATCCTCTTCAAATTCATCCGCTTCGATTTTAGATTTATTTTCATTCTTTTTAAAATCACTGATTAATGAATCGATGAAAAAAACATTAGGATGAATCCAATCTGTTGATGTATACCAAGTAGGTTGCTCGATGTTTGCAGGTAAATGAAAAATATTTTCTTGAGCTGATAAATGATTACTTATTGAAATTTGTAGGAGTAACAACAAGAGTAACTGTTTTATGATAAGCTTCATTATTATATTTTGATTTAGAGAAAAAAGACGCTAGTAACGAAAATATTAAATAAAGTGCATAATTGAATTAGTGTGTTGGAAACAAATTTGTAGGAATATAAAAATTCGTGCATTCTTGGCTAAATAAAAAAATACACTTCAGTCGGAGACTGAAAGCTCTGATAGACACCGGTCAGGGAGACCGGCGCCAATCAGGTTTTTTGGGGTCTTGAAAATAACAATCCTTCTCCCTGTTTCTTTAAAATTCTGATAAAAAAACATGGTAAATAATAATATTTTGTATTATAGAATACACCTATTTTACTTCAAAAAACAAAACAAGCTGATTATGTTTTTTCTGATTTTTTGCCAATAAAACGAAACAAAACACTAATTTCTTTGATAAATTTTATCTTTTTTTTTAAAAAAATAACCAATTTAATCTTCTACTAACCCCTGACAATCAACAAATAAGTATAATACAACAGCTTTTTCGGGGCATTTATACGTATTATTAAAAATAAAAAATAAGTATAAATACTTAGTGAATTAAAATAAACCCATATCTTGCGACCCTAAACTAAAAACACCTTAATCATGAAATGTAAATCTACTTCCGATTCGGGAAGAGGTTTGTGTCGTCAACAAAATGTATTGATGTACATAATCCTTCTTTCTTTTTTCGCATTGTTTTTTTCAACAAATTCTTTTGCTCAAACAGAAACTCCTATTTCTTCAGAATGGATTAGTCCGGACATTAAAAATCCAGATTTTGTTCCAGCTGAGAGTGGAGTAAGTTTACCTATTCCTGTTGTTCAACAATCTATCACTGCGAATCCAGACATTCCAAAAACATTACTTTGCAGTAATCTAAAAGTAGTTTTCGTTTTGGATGAATCTGGTTCTATCAACAGCACAGAAGCAAATAGTGTAAGAGATGGAGCTCGTGCTCTTGCGAATGCATTATTGAATTCTGGAGCTACTTTGGAATTAATTGAATTCAACACTACATCTTCTATTATTAATTTGGGAGGCACTGCTGTAAACGGCAGTTTAGTTGCCAATCTTAATTCGTATTTAGGAACAGGATATGGTGGTAAAAACTACAACCCAATGTCATCTGGATCTTGCGTTGGCTGGACCAACTGGGAAGATGCACTTGATGATGTAGCTACTTTAGATGCTGATTTAGTTATTTTCTTTACCGATGGGAATCCAACCGCATATAATGTTGCTTCCGGCGGTGGCTGCAATAGCGGTACAGTTATAACTGGCGTTACTAACGGCGAGTCATTAACTCAGGCTATAGATAAAGCAAATGCAGTTAAAGCACAAGGCAAACACATGTTCTTAGTTGGTGTTGGTACAGATGCTGAAATTAACTTAGATAACATAAAAGCTATTTCAGGAACTGATTTATTTAGCAGTTCAACTAATATTTTAACTGCTGATTATACCAGACCTCCATACGCTCAATTAGCTTCTGATATTCAGGCTGCAGTAAATGCAATTTGCGGAACATCATTACTAATCAGTAAAACTTCTTCTCAGGCAGGAGTTTGTGCTAATCAGTTTGTAGAGCTAACTACCACGGTTACCAATACTGGAGGTGATTATAATTTCGATGCCAATAATGTAGTTATCAGTGATGTGTATCCAAATGGATATTCTAACTTATCAATTGTTAGTCCTGCAACAGGTGCTACCATTTCAGGAAGTACGGTTACTTATAATGTAGGTAATATGGCTTCAGGAGAAACTGCTACTCTTATTATAAGAGCAAAAGTTCTGGCTCCAGTAAGAGTTTATAATAACGTAGTTACCGCTACATCTTTTAATGCCAATACAGTAAAAGACAGTGTTTCGGTAGCTTCAGGAATTTCAACATCTCAAATTGACACCGCTTATTGCTCATCAATTACTGTTAATCAAGAAGAATATACCACTTCAGGAACATACACTCAAACATTCCCTAACGCCAGCGCTGCTGGTTGTGACAGTGTTTTGACGATTAATTTCACTTTATTAGAACCTACTTCTTCTATAGAAACTTTATCTGCTTGTGGTTCGCTTGAGTGGCATGGCACTGTTTATACAGAATCTAACAATACTGCAACTTTCATTACCACAAATGCTGCAGGTTGTGATTCTACTATAACTTTAAACTTAACCATTACACCAATCACCGAAGATGTAACTACAATTAGCAGATGCGATAGTTACACTTGGCCTGTAAATGGAACAAACTATACTCAAAGCGGAACTTACTCTTCAGTTAGCAATTGTCACACAGAAATATTGAACCTGACAATTACACCAAGTTCATCTGATGCGACATCAGTTTCTGTATGCGATAACTATACTTGGCCTGTAAACGGAACAAACTATACACAAAGTGGAACTTACACTTCAATTAGCAATTGTCGCACAGAAACATTGAACCTGACAATTACGCCAAGTTCATCTAACGTTACACCAGTTTCTGCTTGCGATAGTTATACTTGGCCTGTAAACGGAACAAACTATACAGAAAGTGGAATCTATAATTCTCTTAGCGATTGCCACACAGAAACATTGAACCTGACAATTACTGCAAGTTCATCTAATGCTACACCAGTTTCTGCCTGCGATAATTATACTTGGCCTGTAAACGGAACAAACTATACTCAAAGTGGAACTTACACTTCACTTAGCAATTGTCATACAGAAACATTGAACTTGACAATTACGGCAAGTTCATCTAATGCTACAACTGTTTCTGTCTGCGATAATTACACTTGGCCTGTAAACGGAACAAACTATACACAAAGTGGAACTTACTCTTCACTTAGCAATTGTCATACAGAAACATTAAACCTAACAATTACTCCAAGTTCAAAGACCATCACTACTGCAAGTGCATGTGGAAGTTATCATTGGTCAGCGACTAATTCAGACTATACCACATCTGGTAATTATGTTTTAGTAACAGGATGTCATACTGATAGTTTGTATTTAACCGTTACTTACAATACAACATCAGATTCAACTGCGTCTGTTTGTAATTCATTCACATGGCATGGCACAGCTTATACCACTTCAGGCGACAAGACTTTTATTAGTCAGTCAGGTGCCGGTTGTACTAATACAGCTACACTCCATTTAACAATCAAGACTGCTCCAGTTGTTGGTGCAATTTCTGGTCTAACTAATGTTTGCAAGAGCAAAACAGGGATTGTATATTCTGTTCCAGCTTCTGCAGGTGCTACATCTTACACATGGACGTTACCTACAGGCATGACAGGAACTTCAACTACCAATTCAATAACTGTTGCTACTGGAACTACATTCTGTAATGGAATTATTAAAGTAACAGCAAATAATAATTGTGGTTCAAGTTCTGCAGCTCAATTATCATTAACAGCTATTTCTGCTGTTCCGGCTGCACCAACTACTATAACCGGATCTACTTCTTTCTGCGCTGCAGGAGTGTATACTTATACTGTTGGAGCCGTTGCTAACGCTACAGATTACACCTGGACTGTTACAGGAACTGGCTTAAGTATTACAAGTGGTCAGAATACAGCTACAATAACAGTAACTGTAACGACTGCATATACAACTGGTACTATTTCAGTAAAAGCATCAAATTGCTTTGGAATTAGTTGTTCAGCTAAATCAATCACTGTTACTAAATCAGCTTCTGCTGCTAAACCGAGTGCTATTACTGGTCCAGTTACAAACGTTTGTAAAGGAGCCAACTTAGTATATTCTGTTACAGCTGTAGCAGGTGTCACTTATGCGTGGACAGTGCCAACAGGCGCTACAGTAACTAGTGGTGCAGGAACAAATTCAATTAAAGTCACTTATGGTGCAACATTTGTAGGAACAGGAAGCATCGGTGTTACAGCTACTAACGGTTGTGGTACAAGTGCCGCATCTACATTAGCGGTTTCTGCTTTATTAGGTCAGCCAGGAGCAATTACCGGAAGTACAGGTTGTACACATTCTCAAACCTCTGTTACTTTCTCAATAACTGCAGTAACAGGTGCAACTTCTTATGCTTGGACAATAACTGGAGGTGCCACATTTGTTGGTGCAACTACAGGAACAAGTGTAAAAGTTAATTTCGGTACAGCTACTTCTTCCAGCATTACTATTTCAGTTAAAGCGGTAAATGCTTGCGGATCATCTACACCAAGTACAAAAGTGGTTGCTGTTAATTTAACTGCTCGTTCTGGTGCTGAAGCAACTGCTGCTTCTACAACTGAAGAAACAATATCTGAAGCAGGGATTTATCCAAATCCAAGCAGAGGAAATTTCAACCTTAATTTCAATACAAAAAATTCTGACAAAGTGATGGTGAGCATCATGGACGCTAGCGGCCGTGTTGTTTATAAGTCTATCAAAACTTATGCAGAAGGAAATCAATTGAACATGATTGATGTTTCAGGATTGAAAAAAGGTCTTTACTTTTTACATTTAGTAAGAAACAATAAAGAAGAAAAAACCTTACCCGTTTCTATTCTTTAATTTTAGTTTAGAATAATTTAGAAAGGTCTCTGGAAACAGGGACCTTTCTTTTTTAGTTTTATTTAAGTTCAGCTAATGAACAGTAATTTATTCTATGATATTCTTTTAACTTTACCAATATGCAATTGAACCCGATTGCAGAATGTACATCACACGAAAAACTTCAATTGAATGAATAACAAGCCCGATAAAGAAACCTTAAATAGATGGCATAACAATCCTGATAACTGGAAGTGGGGAACTATTTATTATAACAAAGAAGACAAAAGACTTTTTCCGCCAAAGAGAACACCTATGTTTGGGTGGACTATAAACTTTGCAAATGCCTGGTCGATTATTGCAATGGTTATTTTGATTTTAGCTATAGTGGGATTGGTAATGATGATACAGCAAATAATGTAAAGTCGAGATCTTTACAAATCAGTTATTCAATTCGCCTGCGATACAATTTCATCCATATCGATAGCATTGTGCGTTTCTTCAAAAATGCATTCCCCGTTTTTAATAAGCAATATCTGAGGAGATTGATGGTGTATGCTAAATTTATCGGCGATATAATCAGAGACATTTCTGTAAGTAAGCAAATCAAGATAATAGAAGGTGATATTTTCAGGAGCGGCAGAACGTTCTAATCTGTTCTTTGCGATGATACTAATAGAGCATCGGGTACTGTGTTTAAATATCAATTGAGGTGCTTGATTGGAAAGAATAGAAATTTCTTCCAACTGCTCAATGCTAGTTAGGGGCAACCAATTCATTTTGTAATTAATTAATTATTATCTACTTAAAGCCGCTTGAGCCGGGCAACCATATCTCCTGCTGGAACTGCAAGAAGTTAAAATTGTAGTGGCAAGAGCAAGTAATAATAGGGACAATATTAGTTTTTTCATAACGTATGCATTTAATTTGACATGACAAATATAGGCATTAAATGTAAAACGAAATTTCAATCTGATTATTTCATTTGATTGAAAATATAGTCAATTGACTAAATTGCATAAGTTTTATAATTTTTACACCTCTAAATTTTCACACAGCAATGCTTGATTTAAAACGCCCTATCGCTTTTATTGATCTGGAGACCACTGGAATTAGCCTTTCATCAGACAGGATTGTTGAAATCGCTATTATTAAAGTAATGCCCGATAACAGCAGGACGGTCAAAAGAAAATTATTAAACCCAGAAATGCTAATCCCAAAGACTTCTAGTGATATACATGGAATTACTGATGAACTGGTAAAAGATGCCCCTACTTTTAAACAGGCTGGTAATGAGATAAAGCAGTTTTTGGACAATTGTGATCTTGGTGGTTATAACAGCAACAGATTTGACATTCCGATTTTAATGGAAGAGTTTCTTCGTGCAGGCATGGACGTTGATCTCAGCACTAGAAGAATGGTGGATGTTCAGCATATTTTTTATACAATGGAACCACGCACGCTTTCTGCTGCATATAAATATTATTGTCAGAAAGAACTTGAAAATGCACATAGCGCCGAAGCTGATGTGTCTGCAACAATTGATGTATTGTTTTCTCAGATTACCCGTTATGAAAAACTGGGCAATTCTGTAGATTCTATCCTTTCTGCAATAGGCGAAGAAAAAATAGTGGATTACGCCAGAAGATTTTTGTTTGATGAAAAAGGTGTTGAAGTTTTTAATTTCGGAAAATATAAAGGCAGATCGGTAAAAGATGTATTGAAAAACGAACCTCAGTATTACGACTGGATGATGAAAGGAGATTTCCCTTTACATACCAAACAAAAGCTAACCGAAATACTGAATCGTTCTTATTTAAAAACTAACTAACGTCAACGTTATATGTTATCCCTAAATTACTGGTCAAATTAAAATTAACCGTTGGAAAAGATTGTAATAATACCAACATACAATGAAAAGGAGAACATCGAAGCTATCATTGAAGCTGTAATCAACCTCAATGCGCAATTTCATGTTTTAATAATTGACGACGGTTCTCCGGATGGCACTGCAAATATTGTAAGAAGTTTATTCCCAAAATACCCAGGTCAGCTTTTTCTTGAAGAGCGAAAAGGAAAATTAGGTTTAGGCACGGCTTATATACATGGATTTAAATGGTCTCTGAGCAGAGGTTATCAGTATATTTTTGAGATGGATGCCGATTTTTCTCACAATCCAAAAGATTTAATCAGACTTCATGAAGCCTGCGTAAATGGCGCAGGCGTCGCTGTTGGGTCGCGATATGTAAAAGGTGGTGCAGTAGAAAACTGGCCTGCCAATAGAATTGCCCTATCAAAAGGCGCATCTTTTTACTCACGCATGATAACCTTTATGCCGGTCATGGATCCTACTGCCGGATTTGTCTGCTACCGCAGAGAGACACTCGAAAAAATGAACCTCAATAATATTCAATTTATCGGCTACGCCTTTCAGATAGAAATGAAATTCACTGCATGGAAACTGGGTTTTAAAATTACAGAAGTGCCTATTACTTTCATCGACCGCCAGTTTGGCGCCAGCAAAATGCACAAAGGAATCATCAAAGAAGGCATTTGGGGTGTACTGCAGCTGAAGTGGAATAGCCTTAAAAGTAATTACTTTACAAAAATGAGAGCCCCCTAAATCCCCCAAAGGGTGAATTGATTATGATTTCAAAAAAGTTCCAAAGGTTTAAAATGTTCAATAGGTTCAATAAGATTGGACCAATAAACGTTATGCATCTTCCCCCTTCGGGTGATTGAGGGGGCCTCCAAACGCGGGATGATATTGCTGCAATGTACTTCTCAAAAAATCCCTGTCCAGATGTGTGTAAATCTCCGTGGTAGTAATACTCTCATGTCCCAGCATTTCCTGTACCGCTCTCAAATCTGCACCTCCTTCAACAAGATGTGTAGCAAAAGAATGCCTGAAAGTATGTGGAGAAACATTTTTATTAATTCCTGCTTTTTTTACGAGGTCTTTCAAAATCAAAAAAATCATAACTCTTGTCAAACCCTTCCCTCTCCTATTTAGAAAAAGAAAATCCTCTTGCCCGATTTGAATGTTCATTTTGTTTCGAATTGTATTTCTATAAATATTGATAAACTTTATCGCATCAGTACCAATTGGCACCAACCTTTGCTTATCTCCTTTACCAATTACTTTTACAAAACCAACATCAAGATACAAACAGCTGATTTTAAGATGAACGAGTTCGCTTACCCGCAAGCCACAGCTGTACATGGTTTCAAATATCGCTTTATTTCTAGCTCCTTCAGATGAGCTTAAATCAATTGCAGCAATAACTTTTTCGATTTCTTCAAATGCCAATGTATCAGGCAATAGTCTTTTTAATTTTGGAGATTCCAATAAAGCAGTAGGATCTTTTGCAGTAATTTGTTCCAGCAAACAATATTTATAAAAACTTCTCAACCCCGAAATAATCCTTGCTTGTGAACTTGCGGTAATTCCCAGTTCATGAATCCATTTCAGAAACTTTTCGAGATCTTTCAAATCAACATCTGCAGGCGTTCGCTTCATTTCATTTACAGTCAGATAAGCCGTCAGCTTATCTATATCGTGAAGATAGGCCTCTACCGAATTATCAGAAAGTGATTTCTCCAGTTGCAGCCAAGCTTTAAAACCCTTCTTATATGCGTCCCACATCTTGCCGATTTTTTCTTAATACAATTGCTTTTATTAAAATGCCGAAAGTAATTGTTCCATTTTTTATCTTTTAACCTTTCGGATACCTAGTCTATATAATTTCAGTTTCTTTTATTCTTAATGCGGTTACAATTTAATTAAACATTATTTTCGCACCGCAAATATTTTATTACAAACCATTAATTAGCTCCATGCTTGCTGTAAATTTCAGATCTTTCAAACGAAAACTTACCATCTATAGGAAATCATTTCGTCAGTTTTTAAATAAGACTGAAAAGAACCCTCCAAGAGGCGTTGACAATATCACTCCTGTTCTTGAAAAAGAAGTATGGAAAGATATCGATTGTCTTTCCTGTGCGAATTGCTGTAAGAATATGACACCCACTTTTACCACTCAGGATCTCAAAAGAATATCTGCACATTTCAAACAAACTCCTGAAGAATTCAGAAAAAAATGGCTTCAGAAAGACAGAAACAAAGATCTGGTTAATAAAAATCAACCTTGCCAATTTCTTAATTTAAAAGACAACAAGTGTTCGATTTATGCTATACGCCCTGTAGATTGCGCCGGCTTCCCCCATCTTTCTAAAAAGAAATGGAAAGAGTATGCGCATGTTCACAAGCAAAACATCGATTACTGCCCCGCCACATTCAAAATGGTGGAGAAGATGGTGGAGCGGTTCGGCCCCCTTTAATCCCCTGAATGGTGAATTGATTATGTTTTGCACTTTGCCATTTTAATTGAATTGTTTTATTTGAATTCGAAAAATCTCATTATCGCTTGCTCTATCTCCTTTGGAATTGTATGGAGAGAGGCTTCAGAGATATACATCCTCAATCAAAAAGAATGTCAACTTAGGCTCAAGGGTAATAGCCAGTATATCAAACTGAATTCTTTTCCAGTTTGGATTTTCGTAAACATACTCTTCGGCGGCACTGGTTAAATACCTAAATTTACTTACCGTAACCTCATCTTCGGGATACCCATACTTATCAGAAGTCTTGGTCTTCACTTCAATAAAATGAAGGATGTTGTTTTTTGAAACAATTAAATCGAGCTCCCAGTGGCCCTTCCTCCAGTTTTTATGGATAAGTTTATATCCATTTTTAATAAAATAATCACCTGCCAGAGTTTCTCCAAGGGTTCCAACTTCGTTATGTTTAGCCATAATTAAAACTAAACAACTACAATATTAACACCATGAGGAAAAAAGCATTTTAAAAGAATGAAAAAACCTCTCATTATTTACCTATTTTTGCCAAAATAAATTATACCAATGACTAAAAATAAAAAATATCTAATCATAGGATCTTTACTCATTTTATTTGCGGCCCTATTAAAAGCAGCCACATTCCCTTTCAGCATCAATCCGATCATTGCAATTTCTTTATTCAGTGGTGTAATAATTAAAGAAAAAAAATACGCATTTGCACTTCCTTTACTGGCTATGTTTGCTTCAGATATAATTCTTGAAGTTTTTAATATCGGGCAAGGGTTTTATGGTGTTGGACAAATAGGCAATTACGCCTCTTTATTACTGATTACAGTACTGGGATTTTCTATGAAGAAAATAAACCCAGTTTATGTTGGCACTTATTCTATAATTTCTACTTTATTGTTTTTCTTTCTTAGCAATACCAATTGTTTTCTATTTGATAATTTCAGCACTTATGGTTCTGGAATTCAGGGATGGGCGAATTGTCTTGCTGCAGGAATTCCATTTTTAAAGAATGGATTAGCCACTGATTTGGGATTCAGCTTTTTACTTTTTGGATCATATCATTTAGCTAATAAATATTATTTCAGAAAAGCTTTGGCTTAATTGTATTCGTCGAATCTGTTGATTTTTATTTTTCTAAACGATTTCCTTAACCTCCTTTAGCTATCTCTTCATAGCCATGATCAATTGAGTGATGATGACCATCTGCTGCTGAAGTAGCAAGTTCATCGCACCTGTTATTATAAGGATTATCAGCATGCCCTTTTACCCAATGCATTTTGATAGTAAAATGTTTTGAGAGATGATGAAACTCTTTCCATAAATCCGGATTTTTTTTCCCTCCTTTAAAGTTTGTTTTCATCCAAGTTGCGAGCCACCCTTTTTCGATAGCATTTACTACATATTGACTATCAGAATAAATTTTAACCGGAATATCTTTTTTAGTAATCGCTTTTAATCCTGCAATTACCGCCATTAGTTCCATTCTGTTGTTTGTAGTTAATCTGAAACCATGAGAAAGTTCTTTCCTATGCTCGCCAAACATCAAAATAGCGCCATAACCACCCGGGCCTGGATTTCCTCTTGATGAGCCATCTGTATAAATAATGATTTGATTTTGTGAGTGCATTTTATTTTTTTAATTCAGGTTTATTCATTCTTGATTTCAAGATCCGCGTATTGTTTTTATACCATCAAACAAAATACTTAATGAATATCAGCAACTGATGACAATAGACATTACTTACACCTGAAACACGCCTGTTTTAAATTCTTCGATCACTGGATTATGATTAGCTGCGCTGATGCCTTCTGAAATTACGCTCCGGGTTTCCTTTGGATCTATAATAGCGTCTACCCATAAACGTGCAGCTGCATAAAATGCTTTTGTTTGTCGGGTATAGTTTGCATTTATTCTGTCGAACAATTCTTTTTCCTGTTCGGGCGCAACCTGTTCTCCCTTAGCTTTCATGCCTGCCACTTGAATTTGAAGCATGGTTTTTGCGGCCTGTTCCCCTCCCATTACGGCAATCTTTGCGGTAGGCCAGGCGTAGATGAAACGTGGATCATAAGCTTTACCACACATCGCATAATTTCCAGCACCATAAGAATTACCAACAATAATAGTAATCTTGGGAACCACAGAGTTCGCTACCGCATTAACTAGTTTCGCTCCGTCTTTAATGATTCCAGAATGTTCGCTGCGGCTTCCAACCATAAACCCTGTGACATCCTGTAAAAAAACGAGAGGGATTTTTTTCTGATTACAATTCATTATAAAACGTGCAGCCTTATCCGCACTGTCATTATAAATAACCCCACCTAATTGCATTTCACCTTTTTTGCTTTTTACCAGCAGCCTTTGGTTTGCTACAATTCCTACAGCCCAGCCATCAACTCTGGCATAACCACAAACGATTGTTTTTCCATAATCCATTTTAAATTCATCAAAGCTGTCTTTATCTGCAATACTATCAATAATGTCGAGCATATTATACGGCTTGGTATTACCCTCGCTCATTACTCCATAAATCGCGGCCTCATCATTTTTGGGTGGAGTGGATTTTACCCGATTGAAATTGGCAAATGAGGATGGTCCGAGTTTACTCATTATTTTTTTTACCTGATCCAAACATTCCTGTTCTGTTTTAAATTTATAGTCTGCTATCCCCGAAATTTCAGTATGTGTAACTGCGCCTCCAAGATTTTCTGCATCGATATCTTCGCCAATTGCAGCTTTCACCAGATAAGGGCCTGCAAGAAAAATAGACCCTGCATTTTCGACCATTAAAGTTTCATCACTCATAATAGGCAGATAAGCGCCGCCAGCAACACAGGCTCCCATTACGGCAGCAATTTGCGTAATGCCCATTGCACTCATCTTTGCATTGTTTCTGAAAACGCGTCCAAAATGTTCTTTGTCGGGGAATATCTCATCCTGCAGAGGAAGATATACACCGGCACTATCTACGAGGTAAATAATCGGCAGGTGATTTTCCATTGACATTTCCTGCATTCGCAGATTTTTTTTGCCAGTTATCGGAAACCAAGCACCCGCTTTTACGGTTTGATCATTTGCCACAATGATACATTGCCTGCCACTGACATATCCTATCCCACTTACCGTTCCGCCTGCCGGACAACCGCCATGCTCTTCATACATCTCGTATCCTGCAAAAGCACCTATTTCGATAAAAGGCTTACCCTCATCAATTAAAAAATCAATCCTTTCGCGGGCAGTTAATTTGTTTCTTTCCTTTTGTTTCTGAGCCGACTTTTTGCCTCCTCCCTCGGCAATTACTTCTAGTTTTTGGCGTACATTACTCCAGGCCATTTTTAAAGCGTCTTCATTTTTATTAAATTCGTTACTCATACTTATTTGATATTTGAAAGGTATTCTAAAAAAGTCTCGTGCAATTTATACTTTTTATTCAAAACCGATATTTCTAAACTCCCCATTTTATAGCAGAAATGAACATAAATAATTGACATTATGACTAAAAAGGCAAATAATTCATTTGCAGTTTTTTAATCCCCTTTCAAAATGGCCTGTTAATCCCATTCTGAAGCATTTAGCAAAATAACCACTTTATTAGATTGTATTATACAAAACAAGGATTAATCCCTCCTTAAATTACTATTGTTCCATTTTGTTCAAAATCTTCAAATAAATCTTCATTAATAAAGGTTCTGATTTGCAAATAAAAACTAAAATCTCTTTTTGGCAAAAGTGCTAATTATTTATACATTTGGACTCTTAAATTATTTTTTAATCACATCATGTAGCCTGATTTCAAAATCTTCGTAAAAAAAGGTTTTGAAAATCGTATTACAGAATGTAAAAAATGTAAATCAAAAACAAACACATGAAACAATTTCACAAATTTTCCCTTACGTTTTTGTTGATTTTCACGCTTCTTTCCACTTTGAAATCACAGCAAACCAATTTATGGAGACTTGCTGACGAATCAATGGTCAACAAAAGTTTAATTTCTTCAGCTTCAATGCCAACTGTTTATCAGATTTACGAACTTAACAATAGTGCTTTTATCGCAAGCATGATTGGAGCTCCTTCTGAAAGAACTTCAGATTTTTCCCGCTCTAACTTAATCGTCACTTTTCCAACAACTAATGGAAATACTGAGCAGTTTAAGGTTTTAGAAACTCCAGTAATGGCTCCCGAATTAGCGGCCAAATACCCTGGCATCAATTCATATACAGGTAAAGGAATTCAAGATCCTTCTTCTGTAGTAAGATTTGACGTGTCAAGCGAGGGAACAAATGCGATGATCATGTCGGGCAACAGACCTACCATTTATATCGATCATATCAATGGCAATTTTTACAGAGTTTCTTCACGTGATCATTTTGATGTTCATAGAAGATTTAATTGTTTAACTGATGCATTTTCTACAAATACAGCAACTACTTTAGCCAGACCAGGCGATGCCAGTCAACCTATATTGCGCACTTTTCGTTTAGCGCTTCAGTCGGGTGCAGAGTTT
>CALQSB010000047.1 GCA_943333125.1 Chitinophaga pinensis | reverse complement strand
TTATGTGTCAGCATAGGACGACTACTCACGAACAAGAAATATAACAAGACAACGAATATGAAGAAATTTTTAATTTTTATAGGAGGCTTTGTCGCTGGAATATTGGCGACAATTTTCGCAGGATATTTGATTGCAATATCGAACAAACCTATTGACAACGGTTTGCTTGGACTTAAAGTATTTCCTGAAAAGGGAGAATGCATAACAACTAAAGAAGAAATAGAAATTTTTCAAGTTCTTGAACCAAATATGGCATTAGCAAGAACTGGCGACTTACTTGACGGAATGGTAGTTTTGCTTGTGAATTATGATAGTAAGACTTACTATGACGAACAAAAAATTAAAATCCCAACTAACAAATGTGCAAGACAAATTGGAACATATCAATATACTACTAAAAAAGACAACTTTGAAAAAACTGTTCCAGCCGTTGTTATTGAGTAATTGCAAAAATTAAAGAGGAAAATATGCAGGCATTGCTCTTAATACTTTTAGGAATAATTATATTTGTTGTTAAACAGTTTGCTTTTGAACACAAACGCAAAAAAAGGCGTGACTATTACCGCAATGAATATCTAAAATCGGATGCTTGGAGTCGGAAACGATATATTGTATTGAAAAGAGATAATTGGCATTGCGTGTTTTGTGGCGGACGGGCGACACAGGTACATCATAAGAAATACGCAAAGTACAATATAGGAAAAGAACCGATTGAATGGCTTGTTTCGGTTTGTAAATCTTGTCACGACCAACAACATAATTGACAGAATGAAATGCCGAACACATAACAGCACATTTGCAATAGGCGGGGTTTCGTGCTCCGCAGACAGTTTAGTGGTAGCCGAAAGTTTTGTTCTCCGCATCAACACTAGTGGTAAAAATCCCGCCCATCGCAAATCTGCAAAACGATACTTGATACTGGATACTCGATACTGGATTAGCTACTTCTCAGCTATGTCTCCTGAAAGGGACTTTGCGTTGGCTAGTGGTTATTTAAGACAGACAAGTTGGTGATTTATTCTGCAAGTAGTGATTCAATTCTTTCAGCTACTTTATCTGCATTAGGCAACATGGCCTGTTCTAAAATCATATTCATAGGAACTGCAGGCAAATTCAATGCTCCCAAAACTTCAACTGGAGCATCTAAAAAACGAAAACAACTTTTCGAAATTCTTCCGGCTAATGCTTCTGAGAAAGAATTATTTTGTTGTTCCTCTGTAACGATCAAACACTTGCCGTGTTTTTTTACTGCTTCAAATATCATTTCCTCATCCAGTGGAAATAAAGTCCTTAAATCAATGACTTCAATTTTGCCAGGGAATTTTTTGGCGGCGGCTTTCGACCAGTAAACGCCCATTCCATAAGTAATTACCAAACAACTTTCGCCATTATCAATGTCTTCCTGATTGGCTGTAAGAACTTTATTGGCTTTGCCTAATGGGATGATATAATCTCTATCTGGTTCTGTATTTTTTGCTTCTTCAGTTCCTGGAACTTTGCTCCAATACAAACCTTTATGCTCTAACATTACAACTGGATTTGGATCTAGGAATGCAGCTTTGAGAAGACCTTTCATATCAGCTGCATTAGATGGGTAGACGATTTTAATGCCTTTGATCGTAAGCAATGTACTTTCAATGCTTCCACTGTGATAAGGTCCGCCACCACCATAAGCTCCAATCGGAACTCTTATTAAAGTTTGAATCGGAAACTTTCCACAACTCAAGTAGCTGCTCTTTGATATTTCTGTTACCAGTTGATTTAAACCAGGATAGATGTAATCAGCAAATTGTACTTCAACAATAGGTTTGGCGCCAACAGCACTCATGCCTACGGTAGAGCCAATGATATAAGCTTCCTGTATAGCGGTATTGAATACACGATGATCGCCAAATTGTTCAGCCAATGTAGCCGCTTCTCTGAAAACTCCGCCCAGTCTGCGTCCTACATCTTGGCCATATAAAATAGCTTCGGGATAGTCTTCCATGATTTCCCTGATGGCGAATAAAGCGGCATCAACCATTAATACTTTTTCTTTATTTTCCGGAGAACGATTTCCTTTCTCTTCAGTTATGGTTGTGGGTGCAAAAATAAATTTTTCAACACTTGAAGGATTGGGTTCGGGTGAAGCTACGGCATCATTAAAATCTTTCAATACTTTATTTAATGTGTCTTTTTCAATGGATTCCAACTCTTTTTCAGAAACGCCTTTGGATAGTAATATTTTTTTTAAAATAGGTCCGGGATCATTTTTATATGAATCAGACAACTCTTTTTCTTTTCTGTAAAATTCTTTTCTAACACCGCTGGTATGATGGCCTAACAATGGAACCTTTGCATGAACCAGCCAGGGTTGTCTTTTTGTTCTTACTTCACCAACAATTTTTTTCATGGTAAGGTAAGAAGCTTCGAAATCTGATCCATCAATGCTGATTCTGCTGATGCCTTTAAAGCCTTCAATAAAATCATAAGCATTGGAAGTGCGTGCCTCTGCAGAAGTCACACTTATTCCCCAATCATTATCCTGTACGAGATAAATTATGGGCAGCTGATGCAATGCCGCAAATTGAAAAGCTTCACTTACTTCTCCTTCTGTTACAGAAGCGTCTCCTAATGAACAAATGACAACAGGTGAAGTATTGGCTATTGAATGATGTTTGATCTTTTCAAAATATTGAATTCCCTGAGCAACTCCTGTTGTTGGAATAGCCTGCATTCCGGTAGCGCTGCTTTGATGAATAATCGTGGGTTTATCCTTCCCTCTGTAATTGGGATGATTATAATATTCTCTTCCGCCGGTAAACATATCTTCACCTTTAGCTAGTAATTGCAACATCAACTGATAAGGAGTAAATCCAAGCCCAAGCATAATGCTTTCGTCGCGATAATATGGACTAACATAGTCGCATGGTTGCAAATTAAATGCAGTAGCTAATTGTATCGCTTCATGTCCGCGAGAGGTGCTGTGCACATATTTGCAATTTTGACGATTGGCCTCATAAGTATCAGCCATCGCTTTTGCAGTACACATCAATTGGTAAGCGTCTAATAATATATTTTTTGAAACAGACATTATTGTGTAAACAAAAAAGCCAAATTCATTTTGGCTTTTTTGTTATTATTTGAGTTTAAAAGTTTCGAGGAATTTTGTAGTGAAATTTCCTTTTCTGAAATCTTCGTTTTGCATTAATTGTAAATGAAAGGGGATTGTTGTTTTAATGCCTTCGATTACATATTCGCTCAACGCCCTGTGCATAGTGTTTATAGCCTCTTCGCGAGTTTGTGCTACTGCAATGAGCTTTGCGATCATACTGTCATAATAAGGCGGAATAACATATCCTGCATAAACATGACTGTCGATTCTGACGCCATGGCCACCTGGGGTATGCAAAACCGTTATCTTGCCCGGGCTTGGTCTGAAATCATTATAAGGGTCTTCTGCATTTATTCTGCATTCAATGGCATGCATTGTAGGGAAATAAGATTTTCCGGAAATTTTTTCGCCTGCGGCAATTTTAATTTGCTCTTTAATCAGATCGTAACTGATTACTTCTTCAGTTACACAATGTTCAACCTGAATCCGCGTATTCATTTCCATGAAATAAAAATTGCGGTGTTTATCAACTAGGAATTCTATTGTGCCAACACTTTCATAATTAATTGCTTTTGCAGCTTTAATAGCGGCTTCTCCCATGCGAGTTCTTAAATCATCGGTCATAAATGGAGAAGGAGATTCTTCAACCAATTTTTGATGACGGCGTTGAATAGAACAATCTCTTTCACTTAAATGGCAAACATTACCATATTGATCACCTGCAATTTGAATTTCGATATGCCTTGGCTCTTCAACGAATTTTTCCATGTAAAGGCCATCATTCTTAAATGAAGCTGCAGCCTCTGCCTTCGCAGTTTCAAATGCTTTTTCAATTTCACTTTCGTTCCATACAACACGCATACCTTTTCCACCTCCACCAGCAGTAGCTTTTAATATTACGGGTAATCCAATTTCTTTTGCTGCTCTTTTCGCATGTGCGACGTCATCAAGAAGTCCTTCTACCCCTGGAACTACAGGAACTCCAGCCTTTATCATTGTCGCTTTTGCGGTAACTTTATCACCCATCGAATTTATCATGTCGGGTGTGGGTCCAATAAACTTGATGCCATGTTTAGAACAGATCTCTGCAAACTTGCTGTTCTCAGCCAAAAATCCATAACCAGGGTGAATAGCATCAGCATTAGTAATCTCAGCAGCTGACATGATATGCGGGATATTTAAATAACTATCTGCGCTGGAAGGCTTTCCTATACAAACTGCTTCGTCTGCAAATTTTACATGAAGGCTGTCTTTATCTGCTGTAGAATATACGGCAACTGTTCTTATACCCATCTCTCTGCAGGTTCGGATAACACGAAGTGCGATTTCACCTCTGTTGGCGATTAATATTTTTTTAAACATATCTGTAAAAATGTAAAATGTAAAATGTAAAATTCAAAAAGTAAAAAGCATTGATTAGGCCAAAAACATTAAACTTTGAACTTTAAATATTTATGATGGATCAACCAGAAATAAAGGTTGATCGTATTCAACAGGACTGGCATCATCAACAAGAACTTTTACAATCTTGCCCTTAATGTCACATTCAATTTCATTGAATAATTTCATGGCTTCTATGATACATACGATTTTACCGGGAGTTACTTCATCGCCAACATTTGCAAATATTGGTTTCCCAGGTCCTGCCTGACGATAAAATGTTCCAATCATCGGGCTTTTAACAGTAATAAATTTGTCTGCTTTTGGCTCAGCAATTGCGGCAGGAGGCGCAGCCTGAACTGAAGCGGGAGCCACAGATTGCGGAATCGACTGTGTTGTTGTGGCAACAATATTTTGAACAGGATCTTTCTTTTGTTTGATGGTTATTTTTCGACCGTCTTCCTCAATGGTAATTTCTCCAATTGAAGTTTTATTGATAAGTTTTACCAGCTCTTGAATTTGTTTGATATCCATGGTATTTAATTGAGTTATTAAATAGTTATTAAATTGGACCGCTAAGATAGGGAAACATAACTTACGGCAGCATTTTAAAATCTTCATTTTTATAAAAAACGACCATAATTGGGTGTAAAATCATCAAAAAGAAGCAAAAATGAACAAAAATGGCACTTTTTTAGTCTAAAATAAAAAAGGACCAAAATTGAATCTGGCCCTTTTTTTATAAAAAATCGATAAGGTTATTTTACTCTTTCTACATATTCTCCGGTCTTTGTATTGACCCTGATCATTTCGCCCTCGTTTACAAACAACGGTACATTTACAGTAGCGCCCGTTTCAACCGTAGCTGGTTTAAGAGTTCTGGTGGCAGTATCTCCTTTCATACCTGGCTCACTGTAGGTTACCAGCAAAACTATTTTATCAGGAAGTTCAACGCCCATAGGCATATCTGTTTCACCATTAATTAATACAGATACTTCCTGACCGTCTTTTAAAAAAGCGGGAGCATCAATCATGGATTCTGCAACTGTTATTTGTTCAAAAGTTTCAGTGTCCATAAAGCTGTAACCAGTGTCATCTTTATACAAATACTGATAGGCTTTCTTTTCAACCCTTACCGGAAAAATAGTTTCTCCGCTATTCCAGGTTACTTCAATGGTACGGGAATTATCTACGCCTTTAAGCTTGGCCCAAACTTTTGCTGCCGCACGTGCTGTTTTGTTTTGTCCGAATTCAATCACTGTATACAGACTATTGTCTATTTTTAGAATCAGCCCTGAACGCATATCTGCTGTTGTTGCCATAAAAATTGTATTATTTAAATTTGATTTGGTTGCAAAAATAACGATACTATACTTAAAAAGGAAATAGTATGTTAAAAGTAGGTTTAAATACCTTGACTTTTTTGAAAAAATATGTAGTTTTACGCAAAAAAAATATTGTGAAAAATTTATTCTTCTATTTAATGATCACTTTGGTAAGTGTAAACAATTTCGCACAAACTCCAAAAGAACCTGCTCCTCCATACAAAAAGACACTTTTGATTCCGAATTTTACAATCGCTAACATCATTGATAGCTCAAAGTTTACCAATCTCAATTTTGAAAAAGGCAAAAAAACAATCATTGTATTCTTTGGTCCGGAATGTGGCCATTGCACTTTTTTCGCTAAAAAAATGATGGATAGTATTGATTTGTTTAAAAATACTCAGATTTTGATGGTTTCATCTTTTGATTTTGACAAAATCAAAAGATTCTATGAAGAAAACAAACTGGCCGATTGCCCTTTTATAACTTGCGGTAAAGATGATAATTACTTTTTCATCTCGCATTATGGTATAAGATCTTTCCCTTCTGCGTATGTATATAATTCTAAAGGTAAATTTGTGAAGAGTTTTGAAAGTGAGATTTGTATAAAAGAACTAGCCGAAGTTAAATAAGTAAACAAAATAATTTTATTTTCTTCTATCAGAGAAGTTGATTCCAATTAACTTTGCAGGCAAATAATTTAATCAATCTAATAAATACATTTTATGAAAGTAACTGTTGTAGGTGCAGGAGCAGTAGGCGCTACATGCGCAGATAATATTGCCAGAAAAGAATTATGCGATGAATTGGTCATTCTTGATATTAAAGAAGGCGTTGCAGAAGGGAAGGCAATGGATCTTATGCAAACGGCCCAATTAGAAGGATTTGATACTAAAATCACAGGCTCTACAAATGATTATTCAAAAACGGCTGGAAGCACTGTAGCGGTAATCACTTCAGGTATTCCACGTAAGCCAGGTATGACACGCGAAGAACTAATCGGTATCAATGCCGGAATTGTAAAAACAGTTACTGAAAATCTACTAAAACATTCTCCTGATGTAATTATCATTGTAATTAGTAATCCTATGGATACCATGACCTACCTCGCATTGAAGTCGAGCGGTCTTCCTAAAAATCGTATCATAGGCATGGGAGGTATGCTAGATAGTGCACGTTTTCGTTATTTTTTAAGTCAGGCCATGCATTGTTCTCCAAATGATTTACAGGCAACAGTTGTAGGTGGTCATGGAGATACAACAATGATTCCATTAACTCGATTAGCAACTTATTGCGGAACTCCAGTAGCTAATTATCTAGACCCTGAAACTTTGAAAAAAGTGGCTGCAGATACTATGGTTGGCGGAGCAACACTTACCGGCTTGTTAGGAACTTCTGCCTGGTATGCGCCAGGTGCTGCTGGTGCGGCTTTAGTTGAATCAATTGTAAGAGATCAAAAGAAAATGATGACATGCTGTGTATCACTTGAAGGAGAATATGGCATGAATGACATTTGTCTTGGTGTTCCTGTAATTATTGGAAAAAATGGTTGGGAGAAAATCGTTGATTATAAATTAAATGACGAAGAAATGGCTGCTATGAACAAAAGTGCGGAAGCGGTTAGAAACATGAACAGCGTATTAGCCACATTAAGTTTATAGAAGAAATTAAATTGAAATTTTAAAGCCGGGCTAATTGTCTGGCTTTTTTTATTGATGTTTATTGGCAACACAGCTATCGGAAATCATATTATTAAACATATACGGCAATTAAATTGTGTACAAATCAGTTTAATAAACCAAAACAAACTAGTATGAAAAACTATATTTTTTTGCTTATAATAATTTTTTCATCAATTCAATTAAAAAGTCAGGATTTAAATAATCTGTCTGAAGTTATAAAGACAGATTATCTGCAGAAAAGTAAGAATCAAAATACAATTGGCTGGGTTTTATTAGGTGGAGGTGCAGCTGCTGTAGTTATGGGTGGAACCTGGCATACAGGAGAATCCAACAGTGATCAAATTTATACTGATAATTTTGATACCCAGGCATTTTTAATATTGGGTGGTGCCGTTTCAGCACTGGCAAGTATACCATTTTTTATTTCAGCCAGACATAATAAAGAAAAAGCCAAAAAAGTTTCCCTTAAAATAAAAATCGAATCTCTTAACTGCAAATATCTAAAACCCAATTAAGGGAATATTCATTCAATTTCTTTTGTCATTCCAATAAGAAAATAATCTGAAACTCTATCCATCTCCATCCTAATTCACCCCATCCACAATCATTTCCTTGTTGATTTTCATTACTAACCCCTGCAATACTTTCCCCGGTCCGCATTCTGTAAATTGACCAGCGCCATTTTCAATCATTGATAGTACACATTGTGTCCATTTAACCGGCCCTGTTAGTTGTGCTATCAAATTATTTTTTATAGATTCCGGATCGCTGACTGCTGTGGCAACAACATTTTGAAATACAGGACAAATTGGAGTATTAAATTGTGTTTCATGTATAGCTTTAGCCAGCTCTTCTTTTGCAGAAATCATAAGTGGAGAATGGAAAGCGCCACCAACGGGTAATACTAAAGCTCTTTTTGCACCTGCTGCTTTCATTTTTTCGCAGGCTATTTCGATACCTTTTACTGAGCCACTAATTACTAGCTGACCAGGACAATTGTAATTTGCAGCAACCACAATTTCGCCAGTTTCGTTTGAAATGCGTGCACATATTTCTTCAACTTTCTGATCGTCTAAATTTAAAATAGCCGCCATTGTAGAAGGTTCTAATGTGCAGGCTTTTTGCATAGCTTTAGCTCTTATGGAAACAAGATTTAAAGCATGTTCAAAACTGAGTGTTTTATTAGCTACTAATGCCGAGAACTCTCCAAGGGAATGTCCAGCAACCATATCAGGCATTGCATCAGACAAAGTTGAAAATGCAGCGATGGAATGTATAAAAATTGCAGGCTGCGTTATATCTGTTTGTTTGAGTTCTTCATCTGTTCCTGAAAACATCACTTCGGAAATTCGAAACCCAAGAATTTCATTGGCTTTTTCAAAAATCGATTTGGCTAATTCATTAGAATCGTAAAGGTTTTTTCCCATTCCGCTAAACTGTGCGCCCTGACCAGGAAAGATAAATGCTTTTTTCATTTCAATAAATTTATTATGGTACAAAGAAAATAAAAAATCCCGCAATAAGCGGGATTTGAATCAGATAAAAATAATATTAGTGCAATTTGTTGGTGATTAGTTTCAGAAATTCGCTTCTGGTTTCGTTCTTTTCAAATTCACCACAGAAAGCAGAAGTTGTGGTAACGGAATTCTGTTTGCCTACACCACGCATCATCATACATAAATGAGAGGCTTCAATTACCACAGCCACACCTAAGGGGTTTAGAGATTCTTTTATGGCATTTAATATTTGCTGTGTCATTCTTTCCTGAACCTGAAGTCTTCGGCTGTAAACATCTACTACACGGGCAATTTTACTCAATCCTGTAATATAGCCATTAGGAATATAGGCAACATGAGCCTTTCCATAAAAGGGAAGCATGTGATGTTCGCACATGCTATACAATTCAATGTCTTTAACAATAACCATTTCACTTACATCTTCATTAAAACGAGCTGAATCCAGAATGGTTTTGGCATCTAATTCGTAACCTTGAGTCATGTATTGCATGGCTTTGGCAATACGTTCTGGTGTTTTAAGTAAACCTTCTCTTTCGGTGTCTTCACCCACAAGTGAAATGATTTTACTGTAAGCATCTGCCAATGAAACAGTAATATCAGTGTCGTAATGTTCTATTCTTTTATAAGACATAAGTCGATTTTATTTAAATGTGATGTGGATATTCAACGAAGTTCCTATCGGTTTCATATAGCCGAACCTGAATGTCCAAAGACGGGTTTATTTTTTCTTTAAGTATATTGTAAATCACTATAGCAATGTTTTCAGCAGTTGGATTTAATCCTTTGAATTCGATGCAGTCTTCATTCAGATTTCTGTGATCAAATTTTTCGACAATATTGTTCTGTATGATATCGCTTAGTTCCTTTAAGTCCATTACAAATCCGGTTTGAGAATCCGGAATGCCGATTACTTTCACAATGAGATCATAATTATGGCCATGATAGTGAGGGTTATTGCATTTGCCGAATACAATTTTATTTTTTTCTTCATCCCATAATGGATTATTGAGACGATGAGCAGCATTGAAACTTTCTTTCCGGTAAACGGCTACTTTTTGTTGCATGTGAAAAATATAACAATCTGTTTTACTAATTGTTTAAAAGAAATCAATATTAAAATTAAGAATTGTTGATGGCTTTACAGCTGATTATTCTCCGTAATATTCAACATATATTCTCGCAGTCTCGTATAGTTTCAAGGAATGCAACTTGATTTCAGTTGGAAGGTGAGGCTTCAATTGATGCCAAATGCCGATAATAAGGTTTTCTATTGAGCAAAGTTTCCCCTGCATGAAATCAACATCTATATTGAGATTTTTGTGATCTATTTTTTCAATTACAAATTCTTTGATAATAACACTGAGCTTTTTTACATCATAAACAAATCCGGTGTCAGGGTTAGGTTGTCCCGCAATTGTAACATGAAGTTCAAAATTATGGCCATGCCAGTTTTCATTAGCGCATTTTCCGAAAACGGCTTCATTTTCCTGTTTCGACCAAGCTGGATTGAACAACTTATGTGCTGCATTGAAATGTTCTATTCTGGTAATATAAACCATGGGATGGTCTTATTTTTTGCAAATGTAAATACTATTAAGTGAAATGTAAACTCTATGCACGAAATTTGCAGTATGTCAGTATTAGTTGTTTCTGCTACAGCATTGGAAATAGAGCCTTTTTTGTCAATTCATCCGGATGCCGATTATTTGATAACAGGAGTAGGGTTGTCTTCAGCACTTTATCATTTAACCAAGCGCATTCATCAATTTGATTATGACATGGTGCTTCAGGTAGGTCTGGCTGGGACCTTTAATGACCATTTGAAATTTGGTACGGCTGTTGTTGTACAAAAAGACCGATTTGCAGATCTGGGTATCTGGCAAAATCAAAAAGTTATATCTGTTTATGATCTGGGATTATCTGATCCTAATGAATTTCCATTTCAGGAAGGGTGGTTGATCAATAATAAATCCGACAAAATTGCGGTTAATAGCATATTTGCAAATGCTTTGACTGTAAATTTATTAACGGATGACAATGTTTATATTGAAGCGATGAAAATGAAATTCAATGCTGATATTGAATCCATGGAAGGTGCCGCTTTACATTTTATTTGTTTACAGGAAAAAATTCCCTTTTTGCAAATCAGAGGGATCAGTAATAAAGTAGGGGAGCGTGATAAATCAAAATGGAATGTCAAAGATGCTATCTATGCTTCAAATCAATTGCTGAGTGAAATATACCAGTCATTAAAAAAATAATTCAGATTCATGTTGTTCACTATTGCATTTTCACCTTGTCCCAACGATACTTTCATTTTTGATGCAATGATCAATCATAAAATTGATACGGAAGGCATTGACTTTACAGTGTCGCTGGAGGATGTGGAAACATTGAATAATAATGCCATTTCAAATCAATATGATATTTCTAAAATAAGCTATGGTGCATATCATAAGATTTTAAACGATTACATTATTCTTGATAGCGGAAGTGCTTTAGGTACAGGTGTTGGACCTTTGCTGATTTCAAAAGAAAAAAAATATCACGAAGATGTGAATCAGGAAGCCATCGCTATTCCTGGCGAGAATACTACCGCGCATTTTTTGTTTTCTATGGCATTCCCTAATGCTAAAAACAAAGTGTTTCTGCGCTATGATGACATCGAGGCTTTTGTAAAAGAAGGAAAAGGATTGGGTGTAATCATTCACGAAAACAGATTCACTTATCATAAAAAAGGCTTGCATAAAATTATAGATTTAGGTGATTACTGGGAAAAAATAACAAAAGATCCTATTCCTTTAGGTGGAATTGTCATGCGCAGAAATATAGAAAAGCCGATACAGCAAAAAATAAACCGACTTATCCAGAAAAGTATCGCCTATGCGTACTCGTTTTATCCCGAATTGAACGAGTATATCAGAAATAATTCTCAGGAAATGACCGATGCGGTAATGCACCAGCATATCGAATTGTATGTAAATGATTATTCTAAAACGCTTGGTCCAAAAGGAAGAGAAGCAGTGTTAAAAATGCTGGAAGTTTTTAATGTGGATGTTGCAACAGCATCAGAAGATTATTTTTTTGTGGGCTGATTTATTTTTTCAAAGCCTTTCCATATACTTCCAGACATCTTTTTCTGGCTAAATCATGATCCACTATTGGCTTGGGATAGCTGAATTCCTGAAATTCAGGAACCCATTTTTTGATGTATTTAAATTCGGGATCAAATTTTTTGGTTTGGAGATAAGGATTAAAAATCCTGAAATAAGGCGCAGCATCACAACCACTTCCTGCAGCCCATTGCCAGCCTCCATTGTTGGCTGCAAAATCAAAGTCAAGCAATTTCTGTGCGAAATAAGCCTCACCCCATTTCCAGTCTATCAGCAAATGTTTGCATAAAAAAGATGCAACAATCATTCTTACTCTGTTATGCATGAAGCCTGTCGAATTCAGTTCTCTCATGCCTGCATCTACAATCGGATATCCTGTTTCTCCGGTACACCATTTTTCGAATTCATTTTCGTTGTTTCTCCATTCAATTAAATCATAGGCCGGCTTGAAAGATTTGTAATGATTGATATGAGGGAAATGCCAGGCAATCATGTGATAGAAATCTCTCCAGATGAGTTCGTTGATATAAGTTTCGGATAAAGGGGCAGCTTTTAGTGCCAGTTCACGAATACTGATTGTTCCAAATCGCAAATGTACGCCCAGTTTTGAAGTGCCATGTATGGAAGGCGTGTCCCTGTTTTGAGCATAGTGTAAAACAATATCCTTATTCATTTTATCAGAAGGGAATACCTCATCTGATGGAATAAATCCAATTTCTGAAAGCGAAGGAATTTTTATTTCTTTTGTTTGTATAAATTGATGGGAAAGTGTTTTTGTATCAAATGTTTCAATGGGATGAGATAATAATATGGCTTTCCATTTTCTGCTATAAGGAGTAAATATTGTGTAAGGGTTTCCGTCATCTTTAGTTACTTCGTTTTTCTCGAAAACTACCTGATCTTTGTGGCTTAAAAATTCAATTCCTTTTTTTGAAAGCCAGTTATTTGTTTTCTTATCTCTTTCCATTCCATAGCTTTCGTAATCATGGTTGGTGAAAACTTTAGAAATGTTATAAATTGAAGTCAGCTTTATAAAAGCATTTTCGGGGGTATCAACTATAACATGTAAACTGCTTCCATTTTTCAGAAGCGTCTGTTGGATATTTATAATAGCCTGATGAATAAAACTAACTCTTCTGTCATTTTTGTCTGAAAGTTTATCAAGGATATTGGTATCAAAAATAAAAATCGGCAATACGGGTAATCCTGCATTCAATGCATGAAATAATCCGACATTATCTTCAAGTCTTAAATCTCTTCTGAACCAAAAAATATTTATAGGGGAATTCATGAATTAAATTTATAAATGAGTTTGAAATATATTGAACAATACCTAGCGCTAGCCTTAAGACTAGCGCCAACAAGTATTTAACAAAAAACAGCTCCATTTGTTTGTATCAGATGATGATATATTTCTCTTGTTTTGAAATTTGAATAATTGCTGGTTTCAATTCCTTTCACCCATCTCATATTGTAAATCGAATTGGTAAGAAATACTTCATCTGCGTTTAATAGTGCTTCAATAGTGATTTCTTTTTCATTTACATCATTATTGTTTTTCCTTAATACGGAAATTACAAAAGCGCGCATGACACCGGCAATGCATCCTTCAGCTAAAGCTGGAGTATAAATGATATTGTCTTTTATTAAAAATATGTTGGCAATGGTACTATCACAAACGCGTTGGTGTTGATTTAAAATAATGGCATCATTACATTTTTCTTTTTTTGCGTGAAGGGCACCCATCAAATAAGGAAGAAAATTATTATGCTTGCTGTTGCTGAACAGGTCAGCCGATTTAAAAGCATCTTGGTAAATGCAACAATCTAATCCGTTCTCATTTAAAGCGCCATTGCTTTCGGGTAGGGACCAGGTCTCAATAAGATAATGGGGAGTATGTGATTCAGGGTCATGCAGGCCGCCGTTGTCTCTGATAATGGTAAGGCGAATTCTGGCACTATGTAATTTGTTTTTTTGAATCAACTGTAAAATTTGTTCTTCAATTTTATCGGGTGTAAATAATTTTGGCAAATCAAATTGCAATAGTTTCATACCCGACCACAATCTCGATAAATGTTCATCCACAAGAATTAGGTGGCCATTTTTGTATTTCATGGTTTCGAATAAACCATCTCCATAACGCAAACCACGATTGCCTGCTTCAATCACCGGCGTATGGTTTTCCAATATTTTTCCGTTGAAATTTATAAATGTCATGCTGTAAAATAAATAATCCCCGACAAAGCCAGGGATTATTTAAAAAAAAAAATTATGGGGGTTACAATTCTTCTATTATTTTGTGCTTTACAGCGTACATGATAAGTCCGGTTGTAGTTTTAGAACCAGTTTTTACTTTCAGTCTGTCGCGGATAGCTTCAACCGTTCTGGGGCTCAGGTCTACTAAATCGGCAATTTCCTTAGTGCTTTTTTCTTCGCACATTAATCTTAAAATGGTAGTTTCCTTATCATTCAACTGGGCTTCCTGTGGAGTTAGTTGCTGAGGGGTAGTAGGATTTTTCTGCCTTAGATTATTCAACAGGGCTTTATTGGTAAGAGAATTAAAATAGTATTCCTGTTCGTAGCAGGTTTTTATAGCTTCATAAATGATTTCGCTATCGCTGGTTTTAGTTAGGTAGCTATTGGCTCCTAACTCCATGAGTTTGGTGATCATACTATTGTCATCAACCATGGTAAGCATGATAACTTTGGTTTGAGGAGAAATCTTTTTAATTTCAGGAAGCGCAGCAATACCATCCATAATGGGCATTTGAATATCCAGTAGGATTACATCTACTTCAATATTTTTGATGAGATTGAGCAAGTGCATTCCATTGTCAGCTTCCGCAATCACCTTTACGTCTTTTTTTGTGCTTAGTGAAGTCTTAACACCGGCTCTGTATAATACATGATCATCGGCTATAATAACTCTTATCGGCTCTTTTGATTCTTCCATGATATTTTAAAATTAAGCATTTTCGGGGATTTGCCTTTAATAGGATTTCCCATCTAGTGCAAGGTCCCTTGTTTTTACAGAAAAAACTAGCGTGATTTTACCCTTTCTTCAAATAGGGATTTTACTATGCAAACACTTGACATTTTTTGGAAGGACAAAAACAAAAGAGGTGAAAATTGATTCACCTCTTTGTTAGCAGATTCCAGATTTGAAGGAGACTCAATACCAGTCTGCTTTTGCAATTAAACCCTAACCACTTATTTGTTGAAGAATGATTTTTAATGAATAACTTAAAATACCGAGGCAGATTTTTTTCCGCCCCGGTAAATTGGTCTTATGGGTACGTTTGAAACTCAACTTTTCAAAGTTCAATCAATAGGGTTTTAAAAAATGGGGGAAAACAACACAAAAAAGATGTTTTTTTCACTTTGAAAAGAATTGAATGTGTGGTTATCTTGTGGTAATTAAATTAATTAATATTTTGGTTTCTAAAGTAGCTTTTTTGTTTTTTAATTTCCAATGCATTATGATGTTGGTATCTTTTTTGGTTTCTCTAAGATTATTAAAAAAGTCCTCTTTATTTCATTTGAAATATTTTCCTCTATATACAACTGTAGGAATTGTGGTCATGATTCCAATGCTTCTATTTATCTATACTAATCTTAAAATCATAAATCTTGAATTCACATTTTCTTTTGCTGATTTAATTAATAATTACTCATTAATTTTTAATTTTAGTTTTTTGGGTGTCTTTTTAATAATAAACATGCCTGATAAAAAATCATATTTTATCCTATGGATATTGTTCTTTCTTTTTTTAATTGGGATAATTTCTTCCATCTTATTTTCGGCAAAAAACAATCCTAATAATATTGCTTTTGCAGTTAATCATTTTGGATTAATCATCTTTTCGATAATATTTTTTAAAAAACTATTTTATAATTTACCAGAGAAAAATATTTTCAATTATTCAACATTTTGGATTGTAACCGGAATTGTATTTTGCTCTGTTGTAAGTTTTCCTCTTTTTTATTTCGTTGATTTTTTAATAAAAAGTAGTATGTATAATGAGGACAATAGATTATTTTTTAATATACGGCCATTTAGTTATGGAGTAATGCATATTTTCTTTTCAAAAGCTTTTAAATGTTCTGCATAATTGAGATTAATTTACTAGTATTTATTGCAACTATCATTTTTTTGATTTTGTTGCTTTTTTCTTTTGTGGTTTTTTTAATTCACCATTATCAAAACAAACAATTTGAAAACAATAAAAAAATTGAAGTACTTAAAGCAGCTCATGATAATAATATATTAAAAGCGCAAATTCAAGTACAGGAGTTGACATTTCAATATATTTCAAGAGAGATACATGATAATATTGGTCAAAAATTATCATTAACTAAACTTCAGCTTAATACCCTCTTATTGTTAGCTGACTCGAATTTAAAATCAAGATTAGAAGACGTTACCCATCTGCTTACAGAATCTCTAAATGACCTCAGGGATCTTAGCAGAAGCATGAGCTCTGATTTTATTGCAGAAAACGGGTTTGTAAAAACCATTGAGAATGAAATTGAACAATTAAACAAATATGGGCAGTTTGATTTAAAACTAACTATAACCGGAGAAGCCATTTATATGACTACCGAAAAAGAAGTAGTGCTTTTTCGAATTATTCAGGAAACACTGAATAATATTATTAAGCATGCAGAAGCTACACAAATTCATATCATATTGCATTATACTAATTCTAATTTATTAATTGAAATTAAGGACAATGGCAAAGGGTTTAATTTGAACACCCAATCTGAAGGCAATGGATTGAATAATATCAGAAACAGGGCGAGATCATTAGATGGGCTGGCCGAATTTGAATCATCAAAAGGGAAAGGAACTAATTTAAAAATAAACATACCAATAAATGACACAGAATAAATACAAAATTTTGCTTGCCGATGATCATGTGCTTTTAAGGGGAGCACTGGCAACATTAATAAATACTTTTGATACGTTCAAAGTAATCCATTCGGTTGGCAATGGGCTCGAACTGATAAAAGCTATCGAAGATGGATACAGTCCCGATTTAGTACTTCTTGATCTTAACATGCCAGGATTGGATGGATTTGAAACAGCAAAATGGTTGTATAAAAATCATCCAAAAATTAACATCCTTATTTTGACAATGTATGATTCGGAAATTGCATTAATAAGGTTGCTGCAGGCAGGTGTAAAAGGATTTTTAAAAAAAGATACACATCCCAATGAATTAAAAGCAGCATTGTTGGCCGTTTCTGAAAATGGGTATTACTATTCACAAAATACTACAGGAAAGCTGGCTAATCTATTCCAGAAAGAATTCGAAAATCACCGGTTTGTAGAAAAAGCTATACTTACAGATAAAGAAATTGAATTTTTAAGATTGGCAAGTACTGATTTTACATACAAAGAAATAGCCTCGAAATTAAAAATAACACCCCGGGCTATAGATGGTTACCGAGATGCCCTGTTTGAAAAACTAGACGTAAAAAGCAGGGTTGGATTAGCCATTTATTCCGTCAAAAATGGGATCGTTACTTTCTGATTGTGGGTTAAATTATTATTCAATCAATTTGTTGCGCATTCCATACATGATAAGACCTCCGATGGTTTTTGCATTCACTTTTGATTTCATGTTTTGCCGAATGGTCTCAATGGTTCTTGGGCTCAAAAAAATAATTTTTGAAATTTCTTCTGTGGTTTTGTCCTCAGCCAGCAGTTGAAGAATTTTTAATTCTTTTTCGTTGAAGCTAACTGGTATATTGGTGCCATAATGCTGACGTACATTTTTTTTCTGCATCAATCTGCCCATTACCGCATTATTTACCAAATCATTGAAGTAAAAATCATCATTCATGCAGGTGAGTATGGCCTCATAAATTTCTTCGGGATCGGTAGTTTTAGTGAGATAGGCGTTGGCTCCCATCTCCATCATTTTGCTGATCATTTGCTGATCGTCGTACATGGTAAGCACTATAATCTTGATGTCTTCATATTCTTTTCTGATAATCTGAATGGCATTAATGCCATCAATTTCAGGCATTCGGATATCCATCAATAATACTTCCGGTGGCTTGATAGATATTTTATGCATCATATCTTTTCCGTCTTCCGCTTCCCATAACATTTTTAGGTTTGATTTATCGGATAAGGCCATCTTTATACCATCACGAAAAATTTTATGATCATCTGCAATGGCTAACTTAATCTGATTTTCTAAAGACATATTCTATTGGTTAAACGGTTAGTTTTAATAAGGACCCCGACTTTTTACTTCGAAATAACGATAATCAAAAATTAAAAAACAAAATTCATTCATTTATATCCTACAAACACGATCTATATACCCCAACATTACCAAAGTTACCCACAGGATTATCCACATTTTATCAGGGTAAATAAATTTACGTAGTAAAGATACTGTAAATTTAATAGTAAAATTACTATTTTCGTTTCGTATATTTACCCAACTTTAGAACTCGTAAAAGTCCATTTTTTTCTTCTAAAGTCAATGCAGTATTGAATTTAATGGAAATCGTAAAAATACGTAGTTTGAGAAACCAGTTGTTTATCGCCTGTCAAAATTTGAAGTTTATAATGCAATTAATCTCAAACCACAAAAATCTTTTTTAAAATGCACGGATTTATTTTACATCTAATTAGCCTTTTGATTAAGTAGTAATTAACTAAATTTTGAATTTGGGTTACAGTTAAGTATTTTTGGATAAATAACTGATACTCTGAAAATTTTCTTAAATATTACACTTATTTCAGAAATTATACCTTTAATTTTCTGTATTTTTTTTCTAAAAAAAATTAATACAAAAACATTAAAGGTATTTTTTATTTACGCCATATCTCAAGCCATATTTAGCTTTTTAT
>CALQSB010000046.1 GCA_943333125.1 Chitinophaga pinensis | reverse complement strand
TCCAATTTTTTTACATATAGCGGATAAACCGTGGCGAAACTCATTTTTTGGACTCTTTCATTATGTTCGGGTGTGGTATTCATCTTATTTCAATCTTTCTAATTTCCCTTTTCGCTTAACGATGTTTTTATAATCCCATTGAATTTCTCTTGATTTTTTAAGCCATCTAAGTAATTCATCTTCGTTGATCTCATTCACCTTGTTATAAAAAACAGAAGCATCTTTGAATTTTTTTCCTACAACATTTAAATTGCTTTCTTCAAAATCAGCGCCACTCCAAAACATGAGCCGTATTCCTTTTTTCTGTTTGCTGTAACCTACAATCGGGCTGCCTTCCAAAAACCAAACCGGATGAGCGTGCCAGATTTTATTTTCGGCTTCTGTCAGTTCTTGCTGAATGAGATTTGCAAGTTGATTACAAATTTCTATGTCATCAGATGCCTGATTATTATTGTAGCCAATGATTTCTTTATTCAAAATTCTAAATTATTTACAATGATAAAATCAATCTTGCTTTTTCATAAATTATTATTATAAAACCAGCAACCTCTCAGTATTATCTTGCAGTTCCTAATTTACAAGAAACCTTGTGAAGAAGCTACCATTAAATTTACAAACGCCATTCTCGTCTGTTCCGAACCAGAGTTCTCCTTTTTTGTCTTTATAAATGGTGTTGGTTGCATTACTTGTCAATCCGTCCTTTGTGGTATAATTAAATAATTTACTTCCGTCGTATTTCCAAACACCCGCATCAATGGTTCCAATCCAAAGATTCCCCTGATCATCTTCATTAATTGCATAAATCCTTGCCAAAGTGCCAGGACTAGATTTGCCAGAAATCTTAAACTCTTTATTGCTGAGCCCTTTTTCTTCTGTAAAATTAGTTAAGGATTTACCATCATAACGGTATAGACCCTCACCATTGTTTCCAAACCAGATATTTCCTTTCGTGTCTTCGAATAATCCAAGGACGGCAGAGCTTTTCAGTCCTTTTTCTGTAAACCAGGTGAAGTTTTTTCCATCGTAACGACATACGCCTTCTGCTTGTGTTCCGAACCAGACATTTCCTTTTTTGTCTTTTAGTATACTGTAAACAGCAAAGCGACTTAATTGAAAAGGCGAGGTTTTTGATTTTGTTGGCTTTAATGTGGATATATCTAAAGGCAAATAGCTACATGATTTATTATTGTAGTGAAAGGCTCCTGCTCCTGCATAGAACCACAAGTCATTTGATTTTATTTTTAAATCTTCTTCTGATAATTTGTTTAATATCAAATGAGCTTTATCTGTGTAAGTAGTAAAAGTTTTTCCATCAAATTTACTCACACCAAACATTCCGGTTCCAAACCAGATATTCCCCATTTCATCTTCCTGAATGTTTAGAACCTGATTATTATAAAGGCCATCTTTTTCCAAAAATTGAATAAGTGTTTTTCCGTCATAACGATACACGCCTGCACTGTTTGTGCCAAACCAGTAGTTTCCTTTTTTGTCTTGGAAAATGCTTCGGATGTTTTTATCTATTTTTAGGGAAGATTCCATTGCGCTAACTGAAAAGTTATTGCCAGACAAATAAGCAACTTGTTTATTCATTGGTGTATTTGATAACTGGGCTTTTCTGAAAAAATTAGCATGAAAAAAAACAATGAAAAATGCGGCTGAAAAGATTGACCTCATAGGCTAATATAGCAATTAAAATTCAGTCAATATTCTTTAAAAATCAACAACCGTCATTGTTGGCGAATTTTGTCACCAGCAGATATGATAATGCAGAACAAATCAGCGGAACCATCAACACAACGGCAGTATACAGGAGAAAATTAATTTTTGCTTTCTGCAGAAATAGTCGAAGTATTTTAAAGAGACCAACTGCTAGAGCCATGATGTTCAATGGAAAAACAACAAGCAATAAAATATATAGCCCGACTGCCGAAGGTTGCATTGCCCAAATCAATCCAATTACATTGATTGTCAAAACAACTAAAGAGTAAACAGAAAGAAATTTGTTTTGTTTGAATGCCGATATTTTTTCAAGATTTTCCATTGGTTAAAATTTTTTCTCAAATCGGTTCTCATTTGGATTTAATATTTTCATCGAATCGGCATTCACAAAGAAATTAAAATAACAAACAAAATTAACTCCATTGTCTTCCCCAACTTTCACAAGATAAATGTTTTTTGCTGTGTCATATAATGAAGGAATAAGAACGATATGTCGTTGGCCTTTTGATAAGCTGTCAACCTGTTTGATGATGTCTTTTACCTTACTTTGATTTTCCACGAGCGACAAAACATTAGATGTAATTTGTTCTTTCAGCTGGATGCTATCAATGCTGTCTAATTGCTTTTCAAATACATTCCACCAGCCTTCACCATATTTGCTATCCAGATGTGAAATCATTTTTCTGTTGTAATATTTAATTCCGTTTATTACATCACTACTTACCACGCAACCAATGGGCTTAAACGAAAAACCATAAGACGTCGCAAGCTGTTGTTCTTTATCAAAGTTCAACATCATTTCACCGTATTCGATGATTTGAATGTTTCCTTTTTTTATGTCTGCAGAAGCGGTGTAATAATTGTAAGGGGTAAAAAAACCAAAAGCAAAACGGAGGCAGACAAAAAAAGTAAGAATGAGAATTACAAATGAGATAATATATTTATTGCGTTTGTTCAAATTATTTAAAGAGATAAACTTACAAGAAGTTATTTTATTAAAACATTTTCTTCGTTAAAAAATCAATAGGCTCTATAACAAAGACAATAATAAATTTTTATTTTGAATTATCAGAATAACTGAAAAACTGTTTCAGAAATTATTTTATAAAAAATATTTTTCCATTCCAAGAAAATTCTGGACCTCGACCAATGGTGGTTTTGTAAACAATTCCTATGCATAATACAAGAACAAAAAAGACAATTATCGTCCAGTAATTATCATCATTTTTTAATTCCAAACGACGGGTTATGAAAAAATGTAGTGTTGTTAATAATATCACAGGAAAAATGTAAATGACGTTTCCCAAACCATATCCGAAATTAAGAATGCTGATTGTGGTCAGAATACAAATAACAATTAGCAAACAAAAAGCTATTCTGTTTATTACTTTCATACTCTTAATATTATTTCTAATTCGTCATCAATTAGCATCTAATAGCCAAATAAATTTATCATCTGCTATTAATAAAATTATTGAATTCCGTTTTTGCAACAGGACTAGTAAACAAAGAAGGGTGTTCTCCTCCGGGCACTTCAACAAATTGTGTGCTTTGACAATTTGTACAATTCAACACGTCCTGTTTAAATGTTGGCCATGAGTAAAGTTGAATGGGAGAGTCGTTTAATCCTTGAACGAAAAGCATATCTGATTTGAATCCATTTGTGAAATTCAGTAGGGACCTTTGAAAATATGCATCAGGATTGACGGATGTTGTGCCATAAACATCTCTAAGTTTATCACATGTAACACTTACTGCGACCTGTCCGTTTTCCTCAAGTTCGCACCTGTAAACAAGATTCAAAGGTCCGGGTGCATTTGCAATCACACCATTGGTTTGGTGCATTGTGTTCAATCGTGTCACCAAATAGCCGCCTTGTGAATGGCCCGCTAGAAAAACCTTTTTAACGTTAATGCCGAGCTCATTCGCGGCTGAATTTTTTACCCACAACAACGCCGCTTCTGCTTGTACGATGTTGTCGCCAAACAACAAATTTTCTCCGGGATAAGCCACACTTACCAGCATCATGTCTTTTCTGTCGAGGATATTTTTAAAACTGTCAAGCGTTGTGTTTGCTGCGGTAAGACTGAACATGTCATAAAGAACAGTACCGTGGTATATGATCAAAACATCTAAATCATTTACTGCCGGCTTATCAATCACAACATCAACACGGGTATTGTTATAGCTGATAGTTTTGGTTTGTCTGTATGCTGTCGGTGTATTTGTTTTAGAATATTTCGTGCAGGATAAAAAGAAAATAGACAGAATAAGTAACAGTCTCATAAAATTATTTTTAGTTGAATGAGTTAATGGAAATAGGCAACGATTTTTTTGACTATTGAAAATAATGAAAAATACCAGATTGAATGAAAAATACCACTAATGCTTTTAAGTCGTTTTGTTCAATTCGGCTTCTTTACAAAACTGATATTAATAAACAACTCTCCCAATCTTCATCATATTCCTTTTTCTCTCTCAAAACTTAACTATTTTCGCACTGAAAATTTTAAAACATACAACATGGAAAATAGTGAAAGCAAGTGCCCGTTTACCGGAGCCACTTTAAAACAAACTGCCGGAGCCGGAACCAGAAACCACAACTGGTGGCCCAATCAACTGAAATTGAATATTCTTCGTCAGCATTCAACTTTGTCTGATCCAATGGACAACGGTTTTAATTATGCGGAAGCTTTTAAAACGCTTGATTTGGCGGCAGTGAAAAAAGATATTATTGAAGTAATGACCCATTCACAAGAATGGTGGCCTGCCGATTTCGGTCATTATGGTCCTTTCTTTATCAGAATGGCTTGGCATAGCGCAGGTACTTACAGAACTTCAGACGGGCGCGGTGGGGCAGGAGCGGGTACACAGCGTTTTGCGCCTTTGAACAGCTGGCCCGATAATACCAATTTGGATAAAGCGCGTTTATTGCTATGGTCTGTAAAAAAGAAATACGGCAAAAAATTATCTTGGGCAGATTTGATGATTCTTGCAGGTAATTGCGCTATGGAATCTATGGGTTTTGAAACTTTCGGTTTTGCCGGTGGACGTGAAGACGTTTGGGAACCACAAGAAGATATTTACTGGGGTGCCGAAGGCAAGTGGCTGGATGACAAAAGATATTCAGGCGACCGCGATTTGGAAAAACCGCTGGCTGCTGTACAAATGGGCTTGATTTATGTAAATCCAGAAGGACCTAACGGCAACCCTGACCCATTGGCATCTGCCCGTGATATTCGCGAAACATTTGCAAGAATGGCGATGAATGATGAAGAAACGGTGGCGTTAATTGCAGGCGGACATACATTCGGTAAAACTCACGGTGCCGCAGACCCAGGCAAATATGTGGGCCCCGAACCAGAAGGTGCAACTATCGAAGAACAAGGCATGGGATGGAAAAATACTTTCGGAACAGGAAAAGGCGGAGACACCATTACCAGCGGTTTGGAAGGCACATGGACAACTACACCTACAAAATGGAGCAATAATTTCTTCGAAAACTTATTCGGTTATGAATGGGAATTGACTAAAAGTCCTGCAGGTGCCCAACAGTGGAAACCTAAAGGAAACGCAGGCGCAGGAACCGTTCCAGATGCACATGATGCATCAAAATCTCATGCACCAACCATGCTCACTACTGATCTGGCTTTGAGAATCGATCCGGCGTATGAAAAAATTTCCAGAAGATTTTTTGAAAATCCTGATCAGTTTGCAGATGCATTTGCACGTGCTTGGTTTAAATTGACACATCGTGATATGGGACCATTGGCTCGCTATATCGGAGCTGAAGTTCCAAAAGAGATTTTAATCTGGCAAGATCCTATACCAACAATAACGCATAAACTAATCGATAAAAAAGATATAGCTGCATTAAAATCCCAAATTTTATCATCAGGTTTAACAGTTTCCCAACTAGTTTCTACTGCTTGGGCTACTGCTTCTACATTCCGCGGCTCAGATAAAAGAGGCGGTGCCAACGGAGCAAGAATTCGCTTGACACCACAGAAATACTGGGAAGCAAATAATCCCGCTCAATTGGGAAATGTACTTGATGCATTTGAAAAAATTCAACATGAATTCAACGCTGCACAAACTGATGGTAAAGCCGTTTCTATGGCCGACTTGATTGTATTGGGCGGTTGCGCAGGAATTGAACAAGCTGCAAAAAATGCAGGACATACGGTTTCGGTTCCATTTACTGCCGGTCGTGGGGATGCTTCGCAAGAGCATACAGATGTTGAATCATTTGCTGTATTAGAACCTTTGGCAGATGGGTTCAGAAATTACATGAAGAAAAATTACACCACCTCAGCAGAAGAAATGCTGGTGGATAAAGCACAATTACTCACCCTAACCGCTCCGGAAATGACCGTTCTGGTTGGTGGTATGCGTGTATTGAATACGAACTATAACCATTCTCAATATGGAGTGTTCACAAAAAATACCGAGTCACTTTCCAATGATTTCTTTGTAAACTTATTGGATTTGGGAACGACATGGAAAGCTTCAGCCGAATCAAAAGATGTATTCGAAGGACATGATCGTATCACCGGAGAATTGAAATGGACCGGAACTCGAGTAGATTTGATTTTTGGTTCAAACTCAGAATTGAGAGCATTGGCAGAGGTTTATGCTTTTGATGGTGCTAAAGAAAAATTCATTCATGATTTTGTGGCGGCTTGGGATAAGGTGATGAATTTGGATAGGTTTGATTTGGTGTAGTAGTGTTTCACCGCTGAGAAAGGAGTTTAAAGAGGTTTCGCAGAGAGTATGTTTTCTTTGCGGAACCTTTTTTAGTTGGGACAGGTTTTTTGAAGGATGTTCAAAAGAGGAATGTAAAATGTAAAATATTGAATGTAAAATGTAAAAGTGGGTATTTCGGATATGAAACTGTCGGTCTCACATGAATTAAAAATAGCCTTTGTGCTACTTTGTGCCTTTGCGCCTTTGTGGCAAAACAATTCGTGAATTCGTGGTTATTCTCTTTCAAATCCCCAAAAAAATTCTTTTTTTCCAAAAAACTGCTTAATATTGCATTGGAAATGATTGATAAGATTAATCCCAATCTGATCGCTGAATAGTAAATATCGTTTCCATCAGCACAAATTTTCAACCCAACACTTATTTAATAAAGCGCGAAATTTTTTGACAATCGCTTTCTCAAAAATCTTATGTATACTTTTTCACAATTGAACGATCTGCTCGTTCCAGAACTGACTGACATTGCCGATCAAATTAATATACCCCATTCAAAAAAATCATCCAGAGAAGAATTGATTTCTCTAATTCTCGAAAAACAAGAATCTATGGCACAAGACAAAAAGGCATCTTCCGATGAAGAAAAGCCAAAAAGAAAAAGAATCATAAAAGGCGAAAAATCTGATGGCGACGCTACTTCAGCTTCGGAAGAACCCCCAAAAGAAGCACTAGCACCCAAAGTAAAAAAAGGGGAAGCAGAGAAAAAGGCGCCTTTAAAAAAGCAAAAACCAGAAGCTTTTCAGCAAGAAGAGGAGGACGAAGAAGATTTACAGCCAATAACGAGTGAGCAATCGACAATTCCTGCCGCTATAGCACAAATGTTACAGGAAGAAGATATTCAGCAACCCGAAACAGAAATGGAACAACCGGGCTCACAAAACAAAGACGTTCGTTCTTATCAGCAACAAAGAGGTAATCAGTCGGCATTTAACATCGAATTTGACGGCGTGGTATTAGGCGAAGGTGTACTCGAAATGATGCCCGATGGATATGGATTTTTAAGAAGCAGTGATTATAATTATTTATCTAGCCCGGATGATATATATGTATCTCCATCTCAGATAAAACTATTTGGATTAAAAACAGGAGATACCGTTTATGGTTCTGTTCGCCCACCAAAAGAAGGAGAAAAATATTTTGCGTTATTAAAAGTAGAAACCATTAACGGTAAGAGTCCGGAAGAAGTGAGAGATCGCGTTCCTTTCGACTATTTAACTCCGTTATTCCCTTTTGAAAAATTAAATCTTACAACTAGTTCTGATAATTACAGCACCAGAATAATGGATTTGTTTACGCCTATTGGTAAAGGTCAGCGCGGATTAATTGTGGCGCAACCTAAGACCGGAAAAACAATGTTGCTGAAGGAACTGGCCAATGCTATTGCAGAAAACCACCCGGAATGTTACCTGATGATTGTCCTTGTAGATGAAAGACCAGAGGAGGTAACGGATATGGAGAGAAGCGTAAAAGCAGAGGTGATTGCATCAACATTTGATGAGCCCGCAGAAAAACACGTTAAGGTTTCAACTATAGCTTTACAAAAAGCAAAACGTTTGGTAGAGTGCGGACATGATGTGGTAATCCTACTGGATTCCATTACTCGTTTAGCTCGAGCACACAATACCGTTGCTCCTTCAAGTGGAAAAGTTTTATCAGGTGGTGTTGAAGCTAATGCCATGCAAAAACCAAAACAATTTTTTGGAGCTGCACGGAAAATTGAAAACGGAGGTTCGTTAACCATTATTGCAACAGCGTTAGTAGATACCGGAAGTAAAATGGACGAAGTGATTTTTGAGGAGTTTAAAGGAACAGGAAATATGGAATTACAACTCGAGCGTAAATTATCAAACAGAAGAATTTATCCTGCCATTGATATTGTTTCTTCTTCAACGAGAAGGGATGATTTATTGTTGGATAAAGATACCTTCAAGCGTATGTGGGTTTTGCGGAAGCATATTGCAGATATGAATCCGGAGGAAGCTATTAATATGCTTTTGAAAAATATGAAAGGAACAAAAGACAATGCAGAGTTTTTGACTTCTATGAATGGATAGGGCCCCCTCGGTCCCCCAAAGGGGAAGTTGAGGTCGAAAGTTTCTAATGCCGACGAAGGTCTCTGACCGAGTCATAAGAACCAGCTTTTAAGCATCATTACCAAATCAACCCATCATCAAATTATCAAATTTTAAGAAGAGCCTGCCAATTATCGGTGGGCTCTTCTTTATTAACGTAACATATTGGACGTATTAAACCTTTGAAACCTCAAACCTTCGATGGCCTATTCCCCCCCTTTGGGAGACTGAGGGAGGGCTTCATCCCAGATTTCACCCCTTTCACCACATTTTTTTGTAGGTGTCTTTTTTATAATTTAATCTTGCCGCTGATTCGAAATAGTATTGTTAATCAACAGCACTAATTATTTTTTTTTAAAAACCTAACAATGAAAAAGTTCAACCTAGTATTTGCTATTCTGCTTCTTATTTCAATGCAATCCATGTCGCAGTTCATCACCTGTGGTTTTGATGACATCCTTAAACAAAGCGAAAGACTTAATCCGGAATATTCAAGGAATCTGAACAAGATGAACCAGGGTATCAGTGATTTCATAACCAATAACCTTGCAGGAAGAGCAACGCTTGCTTCAGATACTTTTTTTATTCCTGTGGTTGTTCACATCATTACCAACGGAGGAGCTATTGGCGCGTATGATAATCCAACAGATGCAACTGTGATAAGCACAATAGATTATTTGAACAAGGTTTATAATGGATCTTGGACAGGAGCTGGCGGTGCAATAACAGGTGTCGGAAATCTTAATATACAATTCGTATTAGCAACTAAAGATACCGCTGGACGATCAACAACAGGCATAGAAAGAATAAACGGAACTACAATACCCAATTACAGCGCAAGCGGTGCATCAACTACCGATTATGGACTTTCTGTAAAAAACGTAGCACGCTGGGATCCATTTAAATATTACAATATTTGGGTGGTTCACGAATTAAACAATTGCGGTGGCTCTCCTAACCCTTGTACTTCTTTTACCGCAGGGTTTGCGATTTTTCCTTATCCAACATCATACGCCGATTCAATAAACAGAAATGTAGATGGTATCGTGATGCTCGCCACACAGTTAACACAAGGAAACAAGGTAATTCCTCATGAATTTGGTCATACTTTTAATTTATACCATCCCTTTCAAGGTGTAAGCGGAGGTGCCAATGGTAACGACGTTTGTCCTCCTACAGGAGCGACTGCAGGAGACTTGTGTGCGGATACGGATCCGATAGATAATCCCGCTTATGCGCCTAATACTTATCTTTTCTCTGCAAGAAATGCTGCGCCTTATACAGCCCCATATACCAACCGTTGCGGAGGGACTTACAACGACAATACTGAGGCAAACTTCATGAACTATACAAACACCTGTCGTTTGTTTACTCCCAATCAAAGGGATAGAATGATTGCATCCTGTAATACCACCTTAAGAGAGGGGCTTGCCAATTCATGGGCAAATAACAAAAAAACCTATCCAACCACTTGGGTAGCTCCAAGATCGGCTGCAATTACTCCAGTTTCATTAGCAACAATAAATGCTGCCGGGATATCAAAAGTTAAATTGAATGACAATTCTGTTTATTCTTTAAATACAATTGGCGACAAGGGATATTTAAATAATGCAAAGAAATGGTATGATTTATTTGTAATTAATCCTAATGCCACTATTACTATGTATGTCACTTTATTGTCTTCAAATGCAAATCAGTTGGGAGTATGGATTGATTACAATAATGATGGTAGCTTTAATGCTACGAATGAGCAAATTTATTTAAATACAAACATAGCTTCTCGTGGCGCATCAACCGACACCACAGTGGCCATTACATTTACGGTTCCGGCAAACGCTGCATTAGCATCGGGTTCTATTGTAAGAATGAGAATTATAAATGATCTAATAACGTCTACCGGCGCCTCACTAATTTCTAATAATTCTTCGAGTTTGCTTTATGGACAGGCGGAAGATTATCCTGTTTATCTGCAATGTAATCCACCGACAACCACAAACGCCTCTGTTTGTGCTGGCCAGGCCACAACACTAACTGCAACAGGTGTTAATACAATCGTTTGGTACAATGCTGCCGGTGTTCGTTTGAGTTCCGGAAACACCTATACAACACCTTCTCTTACAACAAATACGGTTTATTATGTTAAAGACAGCTCTTTAACTTGTATAAGTCCATCAGCTCAGACTTCCGTTTTAGTTACTACACCGCCAACTATATCCACTTCGGGTCCCGCAAAACTTGGCAATGCATTGAATTTTGATGGTAATGATGATAAGGCTACAGTAGCGGATAATACCGTAGGTAATTTTGGAACAGGAGCATTTACTGTGGAGTTCTGGGTGAATACCTCTCAGCAGGGGAATAGCAATCTGATTAGCAAAAGATCTCTTTGCAACAATGTTAGCATGTGGAATATCAATCTGGTAAACAACAAAGTTGTTGCTGAGTTGATTGGAAGTACTACCGGAGTTGGAACAATGGTGCTTACTTCAAGTCAATCAATAACTGATGGACTATGGCACCACGTGGCAGTTACAAGAAGTTCGGCAGGCTTGGTAACCATTTATATCGATGGTGTAAACACGGGATCAGGAAATGGAGGATTAGCAACTCCTACTGATGTGGGCTCAACTGCTAATACCGCTAATGTTACTATAGGAACAAGTGCATGTGGTCCTATCAATGGAGCCAATAATTTCAAAGGCACAATGGATGAAGTAAGATTATGGGGAAAAGAACGTACGTTGTCTCAAATCAACGCTTCAAGATTTTTATCCGCTTTGGGTACAGATACGGTGGGATTGAAAATATATTATGATTTTAACCAGGGAACCGCCGAAGGAGCCAATACCACAACGACAACTTTAACCGACAGGTCGCGCAATCTCAAAAATGCAACATTATCAACTTTTGCTTTAACTGGAAAAACATCCAATTTTATTAATAGTGGAGTTTCTTCTTTAACAGCCGGTACTACGGCAACACTTACCAATTCAACTACAGGGGGAGTGTGGTCAATTACTAATCTTACAGGATCTGCCACTGTTACAAGTGCAGGTGTAGTTACAGGCGTCAGCGTTGGAACGGTAAGAGTGAACTATACTGTAACCACAGGCCCTTGTGTTGTAGTGAATTCAAGCATTTTGAATATAATACCCGCGGCTCCGATAGCAGGTGCTTCATTCTCGCGTTGTGGGGGAGGAGTGGTAAGTTTTTCTGCAACTGTTGCAGCCAATTGTACAATTGACTGGTATGCTACAGCAACCGGAGGAAGTGTATTGGCGGGTGGCACAGGAGTTACAACCTTATCCATTAGTGTTCCCGGCACAACTACATATTATGCTCAGAGCAGAACAATAGCCGATGGATCTGTTTCTACAACCCGAACTCCTGTAACTGTTGTTTGTAATGGAGTTCCAATAGGTCCTGTATTTTTTTGGTATCCTGGGTTAAATCCAGTTGAGTATTATTGCGGACATTTAAATAATGATAATGCTTATGATTTTGGTGTAGCTAATCAGAACGACGACCCCACCCAATATCCTAATAATTTCAATCGGCTTTTAATCTACAATTCAAATAATCCAAACACGCCTGTTCTTAATTTGTTTCTTCAAGGATTTCAAGATGCACCGTACCTGCTTTCTAATAATAATGATGTGAATGCGTGGAAAAATTTTCATACTTCCTTTAATCAAACAACAACAGTCTTATATCAAATAGCCGATGCAGTAACCGGTTGCACTTCCGGTATACTATCCCATACTTTTGTAATTTCTCCATTGCCGGTAACTACAACAACAGCCTCTCCCTACGTTTGTAGCGGAACAACTTCTGTACCGATTACCGTACAATCTTCGGGTGGTTATATTGGTTCAACACAATCAGGTTTTTATACAGGATCGGCCAGCCCTAATGTTGCTATTCCTGAATCAACCCAGGGTGTTTCTTCCATTATAAACATCAGTGGCTATGGAAGTATTAATGCTAATACTCCAATAGATGTTTACATGAATTTCAGTCATACAAACAATTCAGATCTTCATGCTTATCTAGTAGGTCCTAATAATTGCGGAACACTGGAATTAATCCATAGAAACGGCGGTAATGCTGATGGCATGAATGTAACCTTTCATACGACAGGTTCTTTTCCAAATATTTCTAGTACCAATACGCTGACATCGGGTTTAGTAACAGGAAATTATATGTCTTTGGGTGGAGTATCAACCCTGCCTCTTACTTCTGGCGGATTGGCTGCCGGCTCGTTTCAGTATAACGTTGTACCGATTGTTTCATTAACCGGCGGGTCTTGTCCGGTGAACGGCGACTGGAAATTGTTCATCGCTGATTTATACCAGGTAAACACAGGTACCCTAAATAGCTGGTCGTTAAAAATTTCAAATGATGCCAGAATTGACACCGTTCCTGTTGCCATACCCGACAATTCAAATACCGGTGTTTCCAAATCTTTCACAATAAGTGGTATTTCTGGAAATATCAGCGCCAATACACCCATTGATGTAAAATTAAACTTTAGTCATACATATGACTCTGATATTAATGCCTTTTTGGTGGGCCCTAATAATTGCGGTGCTTTAGAATTAAGTACAGGCAATGGCGGTAATTATGATGGTATGAATCTGACTTTACATACTATCGGCTCTTTTTCCAATATTACGAGTACAAATTCCACTGGATCAGGATTAATCACTGGTGATTATCTTACAGAGATGGGAGTAACAACAGCCCCTGTTGCCAGTTCGATTCCTACAACTACTGTACCTCTTGTTTCATTAACAGGAGGGGTATGTCCAATCAATGGTGTATGGAAATTATTTATTGCTGATTTAGCAACATCTGATGTAGGTAACTTAATTAGTGCAGCGATTTCGATAAGAGGTTCTTATTCCAATACATTCAGTGGCACCGGTACGTTTGGACCTGTCACCTATTCAGGAATAGACAATGCCACAGGTACAACCAATGTTACCAATTTTATACCAAGTAGCCCTATTTATGCAACCACAACAGACAGTCATGGCTGTGTATCTGCACAAGTCAGCACATCTATATTAGTAGAACTCGTAAGTCCTGCAGTAACGTCTAGCGGTATTTCTTTTTGTGGCAGTGGAAGTACAACGGTACAAGGAGCTGTAACTACAGGCAATACTATTGACTGGTATAGTGCGGCAACGGGAGGTACATTATTGGCATCCGGTACCACCTCATATACTACTCCTGTTATTTCTTCGACTACTACCTATTATGCACAGTCGAGAAGGATATCAAGCGGATGTTTGGCAACAACCAGAACACCGGTAACTGTAACCATCAATCCTCTTCCTCCAATATCGGGTGTAATTTCGAATTCAAGCCCCATATGTGGAAGTGGAACACAAACCATCAATGCTACTATAGTAACGACAGGAAATACCGTTGATTGGTATGCTGTTCCAACCGGAGGAACGCCTTTGGCGACTGGAACGGTATCATTTACTTGCCCGGTTATTTCAACATCAACAAACTATTACGCTGAGAGCAGAAATATCACGACAGGCTGCGTGTCTTCAACGAGAAGTATTGGATTCATTTTAGTTGAAACGCTTCCATTAGCACCTTCGGTAACAACGCCACCTGCTATATGCGGCAGCGGCAGTGCAGTCATTACAGCAACAAGCCCAAGTAATACGACGGTATATTGGTATAGCACATCAACCGGTGGAAGCGCATTGAATTTAGGGTCACCATTTACTACGCCTGTTATTTCAACAACAGCTACTTATTATGCCTCGTCAGTATCCAGAAATGCCTGTGTGTCTGCAACAAGAACACCGGTAATTGTTACAGTAAATTCCACTTCAACTCCAGTACCTGCAACACCTGCATCCATAACACAAACACTGGTAGACAATACCTGCGGAAACAGGGTTTACAGATATACTGCAGCAGTTACAACTAGCGCTGATGGTTATGTTTGGATTGTTCCTGCGACAGTAGGAGGTGCTTCAGGTTTTGTGGTTGATTCGGGAAATATAAACAGCTCAAGAATTATCAAGGTTCGTTTTTCATCCAATGTGGCGGCGTTAACGACAGACAGCATTTTTGTAAATGCTAAGAATTGCGGAGGCAGCAGTGCCAACAGATCTGCTAAATTGTCTATTGTTGCACTTTCGCTATCAACACCTACGATTACTACAACAGCTTTGTCAACAACAGTATGCGGTGCCAAGCAATATCGTTATGCCGCTCCGGCTTTACCTTTAGCCAGCACAACATCAATTGCAGGAACAGGATATGTATGGGCATTTACCGGCACTTTGGGTGCTAATGCATTTATTGATTCCGGTAATGTGAATTCACAGGTGATCAGAGTTACTTATACAAATAATGCTGCTGCTGCAGTTGGAGATAGTGTAAAAGTGTACTACACATCTGCATGTGGTAATAGTATTGAAAAAGCCAGCAAGCTGACCAATACATTATTAACCGCACCAGCAGCCCCAACGGTAACGGTTACTGCCATTACCACCAATGTTTGTGGAGCTAAGGTGTACAGATATTCAGCATCTGCATTGCCTGCAGCTACTACAACAGCTTTAGCAGCAACCGGCTGGTCATGGTCATTGCCTGAAGGTCCTACAGGTGCAACGGGTTCATTGGATTCCGGCAGTTTGTCAAGTCAGACTATCAGAATCAAATACACATCAAATGCTTTGGCAGTTGCAGGAGACACTATTAGAGTTAGGTTTACTTCATCATGTGGTTTGGGAACAGTAAAGGCTACCAAACTGACTAATACTTTGTTGAGCGCCCCTGCAGCACCAACGGTAACGGTTACTGCCATTACAACCAATATATGCGGAGCAAGAATATACAGATATGCGGCATCAGCATTGCCTGCAGCTACTACAACAGCAGGTGCGGCAACAGGCTGGTCATGGTCATTACCTGAAGGTCCTACAGGTGCAACGGGATCATTGGATTCCGGCAGTTTATCAAGTCAGGTAATCAGAATCAAATACACATCGAATGCTGCTGCGGTTGCGGGAGATACCATCAGAATAAGATTTACTTCCGATTGTGGATTGGGTACTTCGAAGGCAACCAAGCTCACTAATGCGGTATTGAATCCACCTGCAGCGCCTGCAAGTGTTACAATCACATTAGTAAGTAATGTTTGTGGCGCGCGAGTATATCGTTATACGGCGCCGGCACTTCCGGTTGCGACTACAACAGCAGGGGCAGCTACAGGTTATGCGTGGGCGTTACCTGTGGGTCCGGTTGGTGCAACGGGATCATTAGATTCAGGTGTGTTAAGCGGAGCAGGAGCCAGATATATCAGAATTAAATACACGAGCAATCTGGCGGCATCAGCCGGTGATACCATCAGGGTAGCCTATACATCGGTTTGTGGTAATGGTGCCACAAAATCACAGTATTTGTCAAATGCACTGTTGGCTTGTGCTACACCACCACCTGTACTTACAAAAACGGAAGTGGAAATTGCTGCTCCTTTCATGAATGTGGAAGTATATCCTAATCCAAGTACAAGCGCATTTAAATTACTCGTTAAAACAGCTGATAAAGGAACATTCAAAGCAAGAATTTTGGATGTACTTGGAAGAGAGATAAAATCGTTTACGGGTGAGAGTGATCAAACGATTAAATTCGGAAACGAACTTAAAGCCGGAGTGTATATGATTGAAGTGAGAGAGGGAGATAAAGTGAAAACGGTGAGAGTGGTGAAATACTAAGGCCCCCTCGGTCCCCCGAAGGGGGAAGTAGCAAGGCGATGGACTCTGCTGCCGACGAAGGTCTCTCACCGAGTCCTAAGACTAAGTGGAGTTAGGGATTAGGAATTGGGGTTGCTATGAAGATCTCTGACCGAGTCATAATAAGGAATTTGGGATTGGGGATTGGGATGCTGATGAAGGTCTCTGATTTAGTTATAAAACTAGCTGGTTAGCATCATTACCAAATTAACCCATCACCAAATTTTCAAATCATAAGAAGAGTCTGCCAATTACTGGTGGGCTCTTCTTTTTTAAGTAACCTTTTGAACTTATTGAACCTTTTAAACACCAAACAACCTCCTCCTTCGCGAGATAGAGGAGGCCGCTCTTAAACAAATTCTCTAACTTAGCGTTTGCAAAAATGCCAATTAAAAAAATCACTATATCAGAGTTCATCACTCTTTCCGAATTACATCCCGTAATTGATGTAAGGAGTCCGGGTGAATTTACACATGCTCATTTTCCTCGCGCCTATAATATTCCATTGTTTTCGGATGAAGAAAGAAAAGAGATAGGAACACTTTACAAACAACAAGGAAAACAAAAAGCTATAAAAGAAGGGGTAAGTTTTTTTGGTCCTAAAATGAAGTCCAACATTGAAAAAGTTGAGCAGATATTCAAACAAAAAAAATCGAATTCAAAAACTATAATTTTACATTGCTGGCGTGGGGGAATGCGAAGTGCGGGAATGGCCTGGCTTTTTGATTTGTATGGCTTTGACGTGTATATTTTAGTGGGCGGTTACAAAGCATATAGAAAATGGGTACTTCATAAATTTGAAGAAAATTATCAAATAAAAACATTGGGAGGTTATACAGGAAGTGCTAAGACCGAACTTCTCCATTCATTAAAAGAAAATGGAGAACCTATAATTGATTTAGAAGCGCTTGCTCATCACAAAGGTTCTGCTTTTGGAGGAATAGGACAACCGGAACAGCCCACACAAGAGATGTTTGAAAACCGACTCGCTAACTTACTTTGTAAAATGAACGAGGGCGTTACAAAAAAAAATTTCTGGCTTGAAGATGAAAGTCAGCGTATAGGAAGAATCAATATTCCTCATGCATTTTGGAAAAAAATAAGAGAATCTCCTCTTTATTTTATTGATATTCCATTTAATGAAAGGCTGAATTTTATAATTAAACATTATGGCATATTAAATAGAGAAGAAATCATTAACGCAATTTTACGCATACAAAAAAGACTTGGCCCTAATGAAACAAAAACATCTATCAATTTTATTTTAGAAAACAATTTAGATGAAGCCTTTAAGATTTTACTTGTCTATTATGATAAAACATACATTAATTCAATGAACGGCAGAGAGAATATCAAGCAACTCTTGAAAATAATTAACCTGGAAAGCACAGACACTGTGGAAAACTATAAAATACTGCAGCAATTTATCAATCAATAATAATGGAAGAAAAAATAAGACTCACTCAATTTTCGAGAGGCGCTGGATGTGGCTGTAAGATTGCTCCTTCTGTATTGCAGGAAATTTTACAATCATCATCTGTTTCGTTTATTGATCCCCGTTTGCTTGTAGGCAATAGCACCAATGACGATGCGGCTATTTTTGATATTGGTGATGATAAAGCGATTATATCAACTACAGATTTTTTTATGCCCATTGTTGATGATGCTTTTGATTTTGGACAAATTGCTTCGGCCAATGCTATCAGTGATGTATATGCAATGGGAGGCAAACCGCTCATGGCTGTTGCTATTTTAGGATGGCCGGTTGAGAAATTGCCGGCATCATTAGCACAACAAGTACTGGAAGGTGCAAGAGAAATTTGTAACAAGGCCGGAATTCCATTGGCCGGAGGACACAGTATAGATACAACGGAACCAATGTTTGGATTATCGGTAACCGGGATTGTAAATAAAAAAAATATCAAACAAAACAATACGGCTAAAGAGGGAGACAGTTTGTTCATCACCAAACCTATAGGCTTAGGAATTTTATCTACCGCCGAAAAAAGAGGAGAGATTTCAGAATCACATCAATTGTTAATGATATCTCTTATGACACAATTGAATTCGATAGGAGAGCAATTGGCATTAATCAACGGAGTAACTGCGATGACTGATGTAACAGGATTTGGATTACTCGGTCATTCTATTGAAATGGCAGAAGGCGCCAATCTTTCACTGGAACTTTTTTATTCTTCAATTCCTGTTGTTGATGGCGCAAAGGAATATTTGGCAAAAAGAATTATTCCCGATGCTACCTATAGAAACTGGAACAGCTACAGCACAAAAACGAGTTTTGAAAAAGGCGTGAATGTGATGGAAGCGTTTAACTTATTACCCGATCCTCAGACGAATGGAGGGCTTATGTTTAGTGTAAGCGAATCTTCATTAGAAGTAGTAAAACAGTTGCTTTTACAAAATGGGTTGGATATGTTTGCTGTGCCTATTGGGAGGTTTGTTGCAAAGAAGGAAAAGGCGATTGAAGTGAAGATGTAACCCCATTTTTTGTTCTAGCAATATCGCAATATTAGGTCTTCGCACACGAAACAGCTAAATTTCTAAACTAATGTTTATTTGCTCTAGCTGAAGTTTATTCAGCCATCAATTTATCAATTGCTTTTGCCAATTCATAATCTTTTTCCGTAACAATATCACCTGCATCATGTGTATTAAGTGAAATTTCTACAATA
>CALQSB010000045.1 GCA_943333125.1 Chitinophaga pinensis | reverse complement strand
CAGGAAGGATTTGAATTTTATGAGTATGATCAACTCGGTTCTTATTATAGCGATCAACCTAATGATACTTCTCTGTGGACGTTAAACAGATTTGTTGAAGAAGTGGATCAGGTTCGGGAAGCCATTCATGCAGACAGTACAAACTTTTATTTATTAGGGCATTCATGGGGAGGATTGCTGGCCATGCAATATTCATTGAAATACCAGCATCATTTAAAAGGATTGATTGTTGCAGATATGATGGCGAGTTGTCCGGATTATGGCAAATATGCCAATGATGTTTTAGCCAAACAAATAAATCCTGATATATTAAAACAAATCAGAGAAATTGAAGCGAAAGACGATTATAGCAATCCTAAATACATGGAATTGCTGATACCCAATTTTTATAACGTGCATCTATGTCGCTTAACTGAATGGCCGGATGCCGTCAACAGAGCATTCAAACATGTGAACAGCAAGATATACACCATGATGCAAGGCCCTTCCGAGTTTGGTGTTGGTGGAAGTTTGGTTAATTGGAACATCAAAAGTCAACTTAAAGAAATTAAAGTGCCTACATTAATGGTTGGTGCGAAATTTGACACTATGGATCCTGATGCAATGAAAGCACAAAGTAAAGCAGTTAAGCATGGTCGTTATTTGTATTGCCCTAATGGAAGTCATTTGTGCATGTGGGATGATCAACAAGTATTTATGAGCGGAGTCATCCAGTTCATTAAAGATGTAGATGATAATAAATTTTAAAATCCCCGACTGAATTATCATTTAAATTCAATCGGGGAAAATGTACAATAGTTATAAATATTTTTATTTCATTTGATGTTTAACATGTGCTATACTTAAAATTAATTTCACGGCTTTCTCCTGTTCGTAGATGAAGAATTTAAATTTTTCGGCGTTGATTGTTGAGGCCTGCTTTGTGGATGCTGAACAGCTGGCCGCTGATTGAATGCTGGTCTTGTATTTGAAGGTTTTGTGGGCGACGGACTTGCATGTGAAGGTCTTGTAGAAAACGGACGGCTATTTACAGGTAAAGAATGAGCAGGCTTGTTATTTGAAGGTCTTGTTGTTGCGGGATTAGTTAAGGCAGGTTTTGATGAAGGATGGTTCATTTGCATCTTCTTATTTCGATCGCTTGCCATTTTATCTTTTTTATATAAATCATCTCCTGCTTTTCTTGTTTCAGGATGAGTATAAGTTTTTCTAAAATCTCCGGATTGTCTTCTTGACGTATAAGTGATTGAGATGCTCCGGCTGTTATAATAAGATGAACGTACCAGTGGACTACGATAATAATTACTATGGTGATAATTACCATAGTAACTGTTATAATAATGATAATGATACCCATAATATGAATGCCAATACCATGGCGTCCATGGGTTCCAGTAAGAAGGATAATAACTCCATCTCCAAGGCGACACATATACGACATACGTTGGTGTATAAATATATTCTACAACTGGCCACGAGGCCGTTTGAGATGTTGTGTAATTATTGATAATAGTAGTGTTTCCATTTTGATCAACAGATTTTTGGGTAGATTCTTTTACATAACCCGGATTAGGTGTTTCCGTTGTAGCTTCAGCATCTTTGTAATTTGGTTCAATGATGTAATCTTTTCCATATAAATCTTCGTCTCCAATTAATTGTATCTGCACTTCGCCTTTATCATTTTTATCTACTATAAAAACCGCTACATCCTGATTCTCTTTATCGTTTATGGGAACCTGTAATATTATATTATGTGCTTTTCCATCAGGTTTATCAATGACTCTTATGTAGTCTGTTTTATTGTCCCCATTTAAATCAAGATTATTGATTTTAGAATCTTCGGCATTTAATTTTCTTTCGAAACTTTCAAGTGTTTCTGATTCTTGAAACAACTGTAATACAGCATAAAGATTCAGATTATCTCCAGGCAAACCGAGAGAATCCGGCTTCTGAGTAGATTGTGCTTTACCATTCGAAAAAAAGAAAATCATTAATAGAAAAAAAAGTGTTCGTAATAAATTTTTCATTTTAACTTATTTTTTAGTGCAGAAATTATTTAAAGATATAAATCATTTAAAAATAAATGAAATTCATTTAATAACGGATAAACTAATTTTTAATTTAACTCATTTTAACAGTTGATTTGTATTTTTACATGCCGGAATGTTAGCTCAGTTGGTTTAGAGCATCACGTCGACAACGTGAGGGTCATTGGTTCGAGTCCAATACGTTCCACAAATTTTATTTTTCTTATTTCCAGAAATGCACACCGTTCTTTTTCTGCTGATAATAAATTGAGTTACGTCGGCAAAAGATTTCCCATTCATAAATAATTCCGTTTCAACAGTCTTTCATCTGAATTGAATGCGCCTTTATAATAAACGTTTTCATAACTGTTTTTTTGAAATCAAATAAATAGCATCCTTTACAATATACATCATTACTGAATTTTAGTAAATCTATCAATAAAGAAGATGATTTTAGTTTTAGGATTCGGAAGCAATTAATCGCAATATTGTTATTGAATTATTTGAAGATATTTTTTATTAATTTTTTCAAATCATTGAAGAAGTTTTAACAATTAATTGAGATGAAAAATATACCGCGCTACAACATGAAATTTTCGCTTATTTTATTAACGATGGGAATTTCAATCGCTTACAGCCAATGTGTAAATGTGTTTGGAAAAATTACAGCTTGTCCTGATTTCAATGATAGCTTAATTATTTATAATAATGCAATCCGGGTAAATGCGTTTTTTGATTCAAATCGCGCTTATATAAAAACGCGGACAAGGGAAATAAAAAACGAAAAAGATAAAAAGGAAGTATTTAGTTTGATGCTACAAGCGAGAAATTTATTTTATATTTTAAGGAGCAATGAAAATACAAAAAGCTTACTGGATAATTTGGCTTATATAAAACCTAATCCATTATACAAGGACATTAATTACGCTCAATATTTTCGTCAGGTTGATGGCAATAAATTTTACCAGCGTGAATTAGAAAATCAAATAATTAATAGTGAGGCGCCTATGCCAGTATACGACAATAGAATTGCTCCCTTTCTCATTAATGAATATAAATGTGTGGATTCTTCAAGTATTTATTATGGTGATATTGTTAACATTCCACTTTATATACCAGTAATAGTAAAACCAATTTCATTATTAACTTTATCTGAACTTAAATTGCGTAATCATTTAATGCAACATGAAAAGTATAATGAAACGCTGTTCATTAAAGTAAAAGTTGTTGATTTATTAAAACCTGAAATCATACCCAGTGGTTCGCCGGTGTTTTTATACAATCAATACGGATCAGGTTCTATCATCGGTTTCATAAAAAATCGCATTTTCAGAAAAATAAGGCCGGAGGAATACAAAATGTTTGTTGTTCAGAAATATGCACAGAATCTACTGGAAAATATTGAAAATCTTAATAAATGGATAAAGCTTCATTATGGAGCGTATTGTATTGCTTCAATTTAATAAGTCAGATGTAAATTTTTTTTACTGATTGATTGATTTTTACCCTTTTTAGAAAAGTATATTTACACTGACTGGAAAATTTGGATTTCATCTCTTGTTATTAATTATACTGACTATCAATTGTTTATAAAATTTGAAAAATAATTTTTATAAGAAAACATAATAAAAGTTTAAATTTTCAGTTATATAGATCTAAACCGTAACCTCTATGAAACTTACACTAACCATCGTGATGATGTGGGCATCCGCATCTTTCAGCCAGTGCGCAAATGTTTTCAACAAACAAGTAAATTGTCCTGATCTCAAAGACAGTATGTTTATTTACAACAATGCTGTAAAAGTGAATGACTTTTTCGAAAAAAGTAGTTTGTACAAGAAAACCAGAACCAGAGATGTCAGATCTGAAAAAGACAAGAAAGACATTTTTGTAACCCTTCAACAAGCAAGAAGTTTGTTTTTTGTAATTCGAAAAGATGGTTCATTAATTAATGAAAATGAAAAATTTATGGCGGTTAAACCCAGTCCAAAATATAAAGACATTGATTACAGCCAATATTTTCAGGAAGTTGATGAATACAGATTTTATCAACGTGAATTAGAAAATCAGATTATTAATTCAGATGCGCCTATGCCAATGTATGATAATCGAATTTCACCAGTGGTTGTAAATGAATATAAATGCATGGATACTTCGAGTATTTATTACGGTGATGTAGTAAACATTCCACTTTATATCCCTGTTGTAGTTAAACCAGTTTCTATGCTTACGAACTCTGAGCAGGTGATGAGAAAAGAAATTCTGGATCCAACACCATCTCCGGTAGCTAAAACTAATGAAATCATAGAGCTTCCAATTGATGCTGCAAGCAGAGTTCAAGCCATAGGAGAAATAAAAGGATTGCCCGTTTATTTATATGACAACAATGGCTCAGGTTCTATAATTGGTTTTATGAATAATGGCAAATTCCGGATTGTCAGACCAGAAGAATATAAAGAATTTGTAGTATTAAAATATGCACAGGATTTACTTGAAAACAAAGAGAATTTAAAAAAATGGCTTAAAATACATTACGGCGATTATTGTATTGCGTTAAATTAATAAAGTAATAATTTAATATACACAAAAGGGTTGCATTAATTTGCAGCCCTTTTTGTTTTAAAATAACTTTATTATAGATAACAGATTTTACGCTTATATTTATTGTCAAATTTTAAACCATTTATTCAAAAAAATAAAAGTCTTTATGAGATCAATCTTTATTACTGTTTTGTTTTTTTTATCTCAGTTCGTAACAACAGCTCAGGTTACTACAGCTACAATGTCTGGTTTTGTAATTAGTAAAAATGGCGAATCAATAGCCGGAGCTACAGTTACCCTAGAATTTAAAGAGGCTGGAATAAAGGTAGAACTGATAACAAAATCTACCGGCGGATTTGTTTTTTCTAATTTAAGAGTTGGTGGCCCTTACAAGATTTCTATAAGTCATATCAACTTTCAGGAAAGTGCGTTTAATGATATTTATCTTCAACTCGGATTAAATAACAGTTTAGAATATATCCTTGAACCAAAAGAAGCTCAGCTTTTAACAAACGTAGTTGTTCAATCGAATGCTACGATTTTTGATAATAAAAAAACCGGGGCTTCCACTAACATCAGCAGCAGACAATTGAGAACTATGCCAACAATCTCAAGATCCGCTGATGACTTTTTAAGATTGACACCTTCTGCATCATCAACCTATAATGGAATGTCCTTTGCAGGAAGAAATGGTCAGTATAATAATTTTTCACTTGATGGTGCTGTCTTTAATAATCCATTTGGTTTAGATGCTCCTACGCCTGGTGGTCAGACTAATGCACAACCGGTATCTTTGGATGCCATTGATCAAATACAAATAAATATCGCTCCCTATGATGTTACACAAGCTGGATTTACGGGAGCGGGAATAAATACTGTTACTAAATCAGGAAGCAATAAATCAACTGGTACGATTTATGGATTTTTCAGAAATCAATCGATGACTGGTAAGAAGGTTGACGGAACAAAATTTACTATTCCTGACTTGTCACAATTTCAGGGCGGTGCTTCAATGAGTGGAGCCATCATAAAAAATAAATTATATTATTTTGCCAACATCGAAACAGAACAACGCAGTGATGAGGCTTCAGCATATCGCGCAAGAAATGCAAGTAATTCCGGATTACCCAACACTTCAAGAGTGCTTGAGGAAGATCTTATAGCAGTAAGTAATATTTTAAGAACAAGATTTGGTTATGAAACAGGAGCGTATCAGGGATTCAGTCATCAACAGAAAAACTATAAATGGCTGGCAAAATTAGATTGGAACATCAATAGTATTCACAAGTTATCATTCACTTATAATGGTCTTGATGCAGCAAAAGAAAAACCTGCTCATCCCAGCGCGATTGGAAGAAGAGGACCAGATTATACAACAATGCAATTTGAAAATTCTGGATATAATATCATCAATAAACTAAATTCAATCAGTTCCGAATTAAAATCAAACTGGCAGGGAAATTATGCTAACAAATTAAGAATTGTATATACTGCATTTAATGATAAAAGAATTCCATTCTCAACTCCATTTCCGGTAATTAATATAACTAAGTATGGTACAAGATATATTATTGCCGGTCATGAACCCTTTTCTATAAATAATATACTTAATCAAAAAGCATTTCAGGCTACCAATGATTTTAGTATTTATAAAGACCGCCACACAATTACGGTGGGTATTTCTTATGAGTCTTTTAAATTTGCCAATAGCTTTAACCTAACGGGATATGGTAATGCTATATTCAGCGATATTGACATACAAACTTTTAAAGATAGTGTACCAGTTGGTGGTAATTCTGTATTTGGAGCTTACCCATTAGATGCTGATGTAACTTATGCGCATAACCGCGCTATTGCCGATCAATGGTCCTGGTATTATTTAACGGTAGCTCAATTATCAGCTTATATTCAGGATGACTGGCAGGTAAGTAAACGATTTAAATTGACTTATGGGTTAAGAATTGATAAGTCATCTATTTTCAATGCAAGTTATAGTAGTCCAAACATTAATCCTGACGGAACTTTTGCAGGAAGCTATACAACGGGTTCACCAACGGTACCTAATAACGATCCATTGATATTATTTGATGCTAACGGAAATCCGGTAACTAACGGTGTGGGTAAACAATTGGATAATACTAAACTTCCAAAAGGAACTTTGCCTTCTCCAAGACTTGGATTTAACTGGGATGCCAAAGGAAACAAAACTTTACAGGTTAGGGGCGGAACAGGTTTATTTACTGGTAGATTTCCTTTTGTATGGATAGGAAATCATATTGGAAATCCATTTAGCTACTATTATAACGCTACAGACAGTAAATTTAAATGGCCTCAGGTTTGGAGATCAAATATTGGATCAGATATAAAATTACATTCAGGTACACTTCTGACTGTTGATGTAGCCTATACCAAAGATGTTAATGCAATGATGGTTAGGAATTATAAATTAGGAAATCCAACGGGGCAGTTAAATTCAGGAACGGGCGATCAAAGAAAAATATATACATCAGCTGATCAGGGTGCTAACAATGCCTATGTTTTTACCAATACCAAGGTAGGTTATCAGTTTAATTTTACAATGCAGGCACAGCGAACATTTAAAAAAGGATTATATACAATGGTGGCTTACAATTATTTGATTGCTAAAGATGCAAGTTCAATTTCAGCAGAAATTTCTGGAGATGCATTTGACAGAAATCCCATATTAAATAATGCCAATGAAGCCAGGCTTAGTCCCTCTTTGTATGGAAATAAACATCGTATTATAACTGCACTTTCTAAAAAATATGAGTACGGCAAGCAAAAAAGGATGTCTACAACCATTTCTGTTTTTGGAAGCTGGACGAGTGGAAATAGATATGCTTATGTTTATGGTGGCGATATCAATAATGATGGAACAGCCAGCAATGATTTAATGTATGTTCCAACAAATACAGAAATCGATGTTATGAATTTTGATCCTCTTACAGATATTAATGGCATTATACAGGATGCAAATGCACAGCGTGCTGCATTTAAATCATTTATTGATCAGGATAAATATTTAAGTTCTAAAAGAGGTGGTTATACCGAAAAATATGAAGCAGAAACACCTTGGTTTGGGCAGGTAGACATGAGAGTTATGCAAGAATTTAAAATAAAGAATACCAATAATAGCATTCAATTGAGTCTTGATTTTGTAAACCTGGGGAATTTATTAAGCAGCAAGTGGGGTGTGAAAAAATATGCAAGTACTACAGGTTTTTATCAGCCGATTTCTGTTAAGCTAAATAACGGCAATGACCCGGTTTATCAGTTTGATACCAATTTGAAAAATACATTTACCGCAAGTCCTGATTTATTGTCTCGCTGGCAAATGCAATTTGGTGTGAGGTATATATTCTAAAATGCTTTTTAATAAATTAAGTTATTATTTTCATCCCTCTTGTAAAATCAAGAGGGTTTTTTTATGAGTTTATTTCCAGGTAGATTCTAATCCTGTATAACCTAAGATGCAAAAATTATTTCCAATTTTATTTGGTTTTTTATAGGCTCCATTTTTTAAATAAATCGCTATCGTTCCGCCGGCGCCAGAGCTAAATGCCACAGGAACTCCAGGTTGAAATATTTTAATCATGGCAATGTCGGAAGTAATGATATCTAAAGCGAATTCAGAATCTACTTTAATTTCATTTATATAAATATCTGCGGAACGTTTGCGCCAGGTTAATTCACGATTGCCTTCATCATCATATTTGATATTTAGTCCACCTACTTTTGAGGTCAGATAATTAAATAAATCATTAGCATTAGCAATTTCTTCCGATTCCAGTCCATCTAATACAGTAGCGTCGGTGCCCGCAAATAATCCAGATACATTTTCTTTTACATAATCATCAATTAATTTTTTCGATTTAGATCTTACGATTACTTCCGGCATAATAGAATTATACAAGTTGTTATTGGCATCGAATTGATAGGATGGCGAAATTAATATACTGGAATCGGAAACGTCAACAATCTTTCCGATCTTAATAAATCTGGTAATGGTATCTATTGCAATTATATTGGAATCCAAAGGAGTTTTAATTTCAATTTGCAATTGATTGTTTTTATGTTTGGGTTTTGAAAAGAATATAGAAGCCGAGTCCTGAAACAACAAATTGTTTATCGCAAAGGATTTAGATTTATCTAACGAGACCACATTTGATGCCATTTGCATATTTTTTGTAAGCAGGAAGTAATTTAACACAACATCTTTGTCATCCTGATTAACTAATTTCCCTTCAAGGGTAAAAAATTTCTTTTGCAATAAAAAATTGAGTGCATAATAACCATCATTTATCTGATTGCCGATAATCAATTTTGCACTTAATACACCATTAAGAAGCGGATATCGGTAATGCCATTTTTTTCCAGTCTTAAGGTCTTCAATCCATAAATGAATGGTTGCCGAATTAGAAACTTCACGAAATTTTGATACTTCAATTTCGAGATTCAACGTATCTCCTTGAAGAAAATGAGATTTATTTATTTCGAGAGACATGCTGTCGGATTTCTGTGCATGAACAGCATTGAAAATAATACACAATATAAATTGTAGTGCTAAAGTTTTAAAATTCCGGATTCGTGTTTCTTTCATTTTTTTGTTTTTTTTAAAATCTTTTTCAATTACGAATGCTCATCAAACTATTCGATAAAGAAAGAGAAGTTTGGTTTAAGTATATTTTTCTCCAACAATCGAAAAACCATATTGATTTAATGAAGTTATTTTTATGTTTTTGAATTGTCTCCGCTTTAACCATTGGTTTGCTAAATCATGAGGTATTTCATATCTATACTCAGGAGTAAACTGATCGAGCAAATCAATGATTTCTTCTCTGTAATTATTAGATTTTTTGTTTTTTAATTTTTTAAACAAAAAAGAAAAGGGGAAAATGAAAATCATAATAAACATAAATGAAATTTTCAAAGGAAGATTTTTGGTGAATTTCCTAAGCCATAAAAATAATTTATGAATGATGCTTTCCTGGGGATGATAAAGCCATAGACAAATTTTTCCTTGGGAATTTAATGTCGACTCAATAAGAGCGAGCGACAATTCCGTATTGTTGGTGTGATGAATTACACCACTTGAATAGATTACATCTATACTATGATCTTCAAATGGAAGAAACTGCAAATCAGCTTGTAGATAAAAAACGTTTTTGTTTTGATTTCTTTTATATGCATTTTCGATGGCCCTGCTCAATTCAATTCCAATTGCAAGTTTTGAAAGACCTGCAATACAGGTTGTCATAAGTCCATGCCCGCATCCCACATCCATTAAATTTTTACCGTTAAAATAATCCGGAGACTCCCCTATTTCATTAAGAAATACTTTGGTTAGATTTTCTAAATCGTCGTGCCAGATTTTGTCTTTTTTTTGAGGATTTAGAAAACTCCATTCAAATTCGAAAGTCTGTTTTGATTTTTTATTTTTATTGATACAATATTCTATAACTCCTTTGAATTTTTTTTCAATACTTTTTTTTATTTCTTCGTACTGATTCAAATGTCTTTTAAGAAAATCGGAATAATCATAAAAAGATTCAATAAGAAGTCTGGGAATACCATCAATTATGGGAAATACTAATCCGGTTTCAGAAAACAAAAGTCCTTCTTTGATTTCTGTGATCACTTCATTATCATAAGATTTTTCAAATTCAGAAATAAGTTGAAACCTTAAGGATGTTTTGGAAATGGGGCACTTGATTAAATTTAGCCTTTCAAATTGCATAATTAATGATTACATCTTCTGGTTACAAGCTTGAAAGTTATGAATTATATTTTTTCAATTAACCAGTTTTTTAATAGTATTTGCAAATATTCAAATGAGAATAGGCTGTTTACATTTGATTAGATAAACCCAAACTGCATTTTACAAATACTTATAACATAAAATCAGGTTTAAATTTCGCAAAACGAATCCTTTATTTAAATTAAGTTATAAAATAAATTGAGGACATTTGTGAAACAATTAATTACCATATGACATTAGCTATTGAAACTCCTGCTTTGCTTTTTTCAGCAACAACACTAATTCTGCTGGCCTATACAAATCGTTTTCTTACCATCGCTCAATTAATTAGAGAACTTAAAAAAACTTATAACAAAGATGAAAACAAAAGTATTTTACTGGAAATCAAAAACCTGAATTTAAGACTTACGTTGATCCGTTACATGCAGTTGATGGGCGTGCTTTGTTTGTTTCTGTCTGTATTTGCGATGATGTTGTTGTTCTTGGGAGAGCATGTTGTGGCAATCTATCTTTTTGGCGGGAGTATTTTGAGCCTGTTGATTTCTTTAGGCATTTCATTTTGGGAAATTAGTATATCAGTAAATGCATTAAAATTGCATTTGGGGGATTTGATTGAGGAGTAGAGATCTTTGAGAATGGCGACGGTCTCCCGAAGATTGGCGACGGTCTCCTGAAGATTGGCGACGGTCTCCCGACCGGTGCCCAACAGCGCTCAAGGACTTAGTCCTACCTAAATCAACACCAAATCCAACAACCCCTTTTCCTTCGTATAATAATCAATCCCACTGCTATATTTATAATGCCAGGGTTCCCATACCAACCCGGCTTTAACAGGGTTATTATGAAGATAAGCCATTACAATTTCAAGCCTCCTTGGAGTATTGAGTTCTATCGGATGGAAATATTTTTTCCAGAACTGAAAATTAATGTTGTCCTTATTTGTTTTGCCCGCAAACTCAAGCATATTTACTATCCATTCTTTTCTACTTTCTCGCTTGTTGTTAAGCATAGCTTCTATTATTTTCCTACAAGTATACTTTTTGATGTCTCTGACAAAATCAGAAATATTGTTTTTTTTCGTGCTTACAATTAAATGAACGTGATTCGTCATGATTACCCATGCATGAAGTTCTATTCCTTTATTTTCAATACAAAACTTCAAACTGTTTACAAAAATGTCTTTATAAATATCTCTTGTAAAAACATCAATCCAGCCAACAATAGTAAAGGTTATAAAATGAGGATTTTCTTGATTGCGGGGTTTGTATTTAGAAGACATTTTTTATTTCAAAAATGAAACATTGCTATTAAAATACAAGGTGAAAAACAACTTAATAAAAAAGGAATAAAACGAGTAATTACAAAGCTTTCGGATCAAAATAGTATAGTATATACTTAAATAGCAGTTAGTACAAGGACAGAGTCCTTTAAGTTCTTTCATGTCACCGGTGCCCTGCGGAACACCGGCGCCATTTCCCATTTTATCAAAAACATTACCTTTGACCTCAAATAATAACAATGCAAAAACTAAGTTTTCTATTTTTATCGGTGATCATCATTTTCACTTCATGTGAAAAAAACACCAACAATTGTTCTCAAATAAAAGCAGCGAGAGCTTACTCGAATTCCCCCATATCTGTTGGACAAACACTAAAAATATGGACTGGGGAAATTGATGGAACAACTTATCAGTGGTATGGACCTTATAACTTCACTAGTCAATACGCTTCCGAAGAAATCACCAATGCACAGATGAATAACAGTGGCTGGTATTATCTCAGTGTGAATTCTCTTGATGATAACAATTGTACCAAGCGGGATAGTGTATACGTAGAAGTAAGATTACAACAAGACACAGCACCTTGTACAATTACTACAAACACTATCGCTTACAATAACATGGCAGATCAAAGCTTCTCAACCGTTTTTAAAAGAATAGAATCCACTTATTCATTGAAGTCTCTGTACGCTTCATCGTCAAGTGGAGATGTAAACATCTATTTCGCTCCTTATTGGAGAGACATTGAACCTGTAGATGGATTGTACACAACCTATAACTCTCCGTTATTCGACCCTGTTGATCCCATAGACAATAAAATTACCGTCACAACAATTACCAACGGCATTTACTGGGCAAGCTGGCCCAATCAACCCATATATGTATCACATGTAAACGGAAAATTGAGCGTTACATTTTGTAATTTACAAATGAGTGGCAGCAATGGAACCAGCTTCACCACCCTTGCAGACGGAAATATCATCGAAAATCCATAACATCAACATCATGTACAAACTACTTTTATCAATTACATTGTTGTTTTCTCTTTCCCATGTAAACGCTCAAAAAGAAAAATATAACATGCCCGAAGACTTCGGAAAAACAGACAGAGTCCTTTAAGTTCTTTTTTGTCGCCATTGCCCTGCGGAACACCTGCGCAAATCTTTTATATTAGTGCCTTTTAAATTTATTACAAATTCGCCTCCACAAATTCAGCGCAATATTTTTTAATCATATTTCTAACCCTTTCGAATTCGATTTTAATTTCATCATCTGATCCGATTGCTTTTGCAGGATCAGGAAAATTATAATGAAACTTTTGAGCCTTTGTTGGAAAATAAGGACATCTTTCTTTAGCGTTATCACATACCGTAATTACATAATCAAAATCAATGGCCTGGTATTCTAATACATTATTGGAAGTGTGATTTGAAATATCAATGCCATCATCTTTCATAATGGCAATGGCTTTTGGATTTACGACATGAGTTTCTACTCCAGCGCTATAAATTTCAGCTTGATCTCCTGCAAAATGTTGTAAATAACCATGCGCAATCTGGCTTCGGCAACTATTGCCAGTACATAATACCAATACTTTTTTTGTCATTTTTATTATGATTTTTTTTCTGTCAAAAATATCCAAATCGGAATTGCAGAAACTGCCCCTAATGTTGTTGCGGTAAGATAAATCCAAAGATGTTCCAAATGACCCGATACAAGTGCCGGAGCAAATGAACGAACTGGATTCATAGATGCGCCACTTATAGGACCAGCAAACATGGCTTCCATTAAAATAGTAGCGCCAATAGCTAAACCTGCAAACATCCCTTGTTCTTTGCTGCCATGCGCTACATTCATGATTACCAACATTAAAATAAAAGTGAGTATATATTCTAGAATAAAAGATTGCATTTCGGAACCAATAGGAATTGTAGCGCCTAAAAGCTGATTATTCGGAAATAAAAATTTCAAAAGCAAACTCGCTGATACCGCTCCAATCGTTTGACTTATAATATATGGCACCAATTCTTTTACAGAAAATTTTTTAGCAATAACAAAAGCAATACTCACCGCGGGATTAAAATGCGCTCCGGAAATGTTTCCAAAAGAATAAATCAAAACCATTACTAAAAGTCCAACTGCGATAGCAATGCCTGCATGACCAATGACTCCCTGAGATTCCTGATTAATAATAATAGCTCCTGTAGCACAGAAAATGAGAATGAAGGTTCCTAAAAATTCGGCAATGCACTTTTTCAGATTCATTGTAAATATTATACTAAGACAAAAGAGTACAAATATCGTTTTTTAATATTTAGTTTCTTTTATTTATAGCATTTATTGTCTGAAATAAACATTTGATAACCTAATAACAGGGGTTCCTGGTCCTGTATTGTAAAAGTAGATTTATAAATAAATGATTAGCGCATCAGCTCTATCATATTTCTTCTTCCGTTTCAAATTCTTCATCTTCATCTTCAATTACAAATTCATCTGATGCATTCCGACCCATAATATTTAAATCTTTCAGTGTTAAGTTATCCAATCCTGTACTCTGTTCCCAGTGGTTGTTTTCTTTTTTTAAAATCTGTACAGAAATGCCAATCCTTTCCTGAAATTCTTTTTCTACTTGAGCAACGGTGTTTTTGGGTTGAAGATCAATAAGTGTAGAAATATGTGTTTTCCTGATTTCTCCAACTTTATTATTCGTATCAATGGTGTCAAAAACATTGGAGGCCTCGTATTTTTTATGTGTCGATTTGTAAAAAGACAAGGATAGAAATGGATAATAATCAGAAAATGTTTTTTGTATGTCTTTTAAAATGGTACTGTCATTTATTTCAATATGCATCTTAGTTGATTTTAATGAAATTCAATTTTATAGTATTTAAAATAATTAAATAATGACAGATAATATTGCTGGATATGATTTTGATTATTTTTAAAATTATTCGAAAACTGATTAGAATCATGTACTTTTTTAACCATGGTCATATAAATTTCGTCTTGATGAAATTATTTTTGTTATGAATTAATCGAATAACGGTCGGCGGAGGAAGATAATAGAGATAACTATTTCAAAAGGTAGTAAACTATTAATCAAAAATAACAGAACAAAAACTGTTCAATCTGTCAGGATATTATTTAAATTAATTAAGAAAAAAACAGGTGTAGATTTTAAAAGATTGCGAACTGTTTCAATCGTTTGAGGGGGGGAGGAAGTGAAATTCCTCCCTTTTTTTATAAAATAGATTTGATTTCGAAATTTAAAATATTTTATACCATTAAAAGAAACGTTTATGACTTACACAACCTCACTTCGGATGGGAAACAAACATCAGGAAATGAATAAAATTCTCGACTTCTATGAAAAAGATATTGAGTTTCTAAAAACTTTACTTACCGAAGTGCTTTCTAAAAACAACGGCTTTGAAGTAAGAGCTGAAGCCGAACATTTTCAAAACCAGTTTATTATTCAACAAAATAATATAGAAGAATTAAGAAAAAAGGTTTTATTAAACAAACAGGAGGCATCTGTAGAAGCAAAGTCTCATGCAGGCAAAGTTGATGAAAGACTGATTGTTGATATAATTACAACTGAGAAAGAAGTAGATCGAATTGAAATAATAATAACGGGTATCAGAAAAGAATTTAAACGTTTTGTGGCAAACTGGTTTTGATATAAGACCCCTAGAGAAACACTGATAAATATAAATTACCAATTCATTGAATTAAAAATAATTTGTTTTAGCAAAGGCAATTAAAAGATTCTTCTTTTAAAATAATGAGTAATTTGCCCTCATGCAGGAGCATCGGTATTTTATTTTTAATAAGCCCATCAATATGGTGTCGCAATTTGTAAGCTCGCACCAGGTTCCGTTAATTGGATCTATTGATTTTGATTTCCCCGAAGGCACACATGCTATTGGCAGACTAGATAAAAATTCGGAAGGATTATTATTATTAACCACAAATTCAAAAGTAACCAGATTATTGTTTCATGGAAAAGAACCCCATACCAGAACTTATCTGGTTCAGGTAATAAATCAAATGAAACCGGAAACTATTTTAACACTCGCTAACGGTATTGCCATAAGTGCACCTGAAGGCAATAAATATATTACCACACCTTGCGAAGTTAAATTGGTAAACAAGCCATCCTATATTCAAGATCTGACAACAAAAAAACTACACGAAAACGTTACCAACTCTTGGATAACGATTACATTAACAGAGGGTAAATTTCATCAGGTAAGAAAAATGGTAGCGGCTGTTAAACACAAATGCTTGCGGTTAATCAGAATTTCTATCGAGGATATTGAACTGGGAGATATCAAACCAGGTGAAGTGAAAGAAGTAACTGAGGAATACTTTTTTGAGAAATTGAAATTGTAAAAAATAATTTTATTTAAACCATTATGACTTTACTCCTTGTTTAGTAATGAGTAAATCTCTGTATCATTGAATCTTCCATTAAAATAATAGTTTTCTTTAAAATAAGCTTCTCTAACAAATCCTGTTTTTTCAAGCAGTTTTTTGGATGCAATATTTTCCGGATTAATATTGGCTTCGATACTATGTAATTTCATGTTTGTGAATCCAAATTCAATAACTTTTTGAATCGCCTCAAACATAATGCCTTGTTGATGGTTGCCGGTATTGAGCATATAACCAACCTCCGCTCTGTAATGTTCGGCGATAATTCTGTACAAACCAATATTTCCAATTTTTAAATCGGGATTTTCTTTTTTAAATATTCCCCATGAAATGCCTTCTCCTTTTGTTTTCATCATTTCCATTTTCTGAATCAATTCATGAATATCATCAATTGATTTTGGAATCGGACGATCAATGTATTTCATGATATCCGGGTTGCTTCTCATTTCAAATAAAATGGGAGCGTCTTTATCGGTTATTTCTTTAAGAATTAATCTTTCGGTATAAAGTATTGGAAAGTTGGTAAAATCGGTATTGACCATTTGATGTTATTATTTACTTTCCAATTGATTCCTGTTTTGAAAAGCCTTTGCTGATTACTAATAAAAGTATATTACTTGATAAATGTTTTAAACCAAGGAAGAACATCTATCAAGGCATACACATACGTATTTCTGTGGTCGGCATTTTCACCGGCATTAAAAGATTGTCCGTTGGTTTTGCCCAACAACGACTGATAATCTATAGCAAGATGAGCAAGATAATCTGGAACGGCTTCATCCTTCATACCATAATAAGCTCTTAACGGTGTAACACTCAACCAACGATAACCTTCAGATTCGTTTAGGATTTTCGACAACTTGTTATTGCCTGCTTTCATTTGTTCAATGAATTCAGGTTGAACATAATCTACGATCTTTGAAGTTGTTTTTTGTAAATGAGTAAGGAAATCAATTTTAAAATTGTAGAAATCTTCTGCAATAGAATAATATTGAGGAAGAATACTTTTTTTAGCTAAGCCTGGCATGTTATAATAATTTTCAAATGAAAACAATAGATTGCCAAAAGCAGCAGGCGTAAAAAATGCGTCAATTGCTCTGGGATTGATCATTCCGCGAGTAAGAAATAAATTCAAATCTACAGGTGCGGCGGCAGTGGCAGAAGCCGTTACCGGAATTTTTGCTTCTTCCAGACGACGCAGGAAGATCATATTACTATATCCTCCTTGCGACCATCCCATCGTGAAAAAAGGACCTGTCTTAATATTCTTTTTCTTAAGAAATTCCATGGCGGCAGCATACATATCCATGCAAGCCTCTTCTGTTGCTTTTCGTGAAAAATAAGAATTGGGTTCTTTGGAATCACCCAACCCGATATAATCCGCACTGATACAAACAAATCCCTGTCCACCAAATTGCGACAAAATCAACTTCATTTCCATTGACGATTCAATATTGGAAGGGACATCTTTTTTACCGAATACGGTACCATGTTGATAGGAAACCATGGGTGCGCCATCATTCACCTGATCTGGAATAGCAATTAGCCCTGTAGCTATAGTTGGCTTATTCATTTTTTCGGGTATGCTTGACTGATAAGTAAGCTTATATAGCGTCAGACCGCTTTGGGGAGTAGAAAATTTCCCTTTGTAGTCTTCGAATGGAGTTGGGGCACTATTCAAAAACTGCTGAAGTTCCTCATTCGTTATTTTATTCAGTTTTTCAGTGTTAAATACAGCAATCTGTTCCGACTTGATTAATTGTCCTTTAGTAAATTGAATTTTTTGTGCTGATAGATTCTCTGTAATTACGAAAGCAATAATTGAAACTAATAGAAAATGTAAAACATGCTTTTTAATCATTGTATGATGGTTTTAATACGAGACCAAAGGTAAAGATTATTAATACTAGGACAGCATTGGGGTTACTTTGTGCCTTCGAGCCTCCGTGGAGGAAAAATAAACTGGATAATGGATAGCCCCCTCAATCCCCCAAAGGGGAAGTTTTAATTTTGGAAATAAATAAAATCTTAGTGATTCTTTGCGTGAAACCTATTCGTGAAACTTTGTGCCCTCGCGCCTTCGTGGCGAGGAAAAAATAAATAATAAGAAAGTAAAAATAAGGAATAAGGAAGTGGCAGTTACCAAAGTCAAATTTGAATATCGGTTGAGTCAACGCCAAACACCAAACGCCAAACAATAAATAATTCGTGCATTCGTGGTTATTAAACGCAACTATTTACTTTCCGGATTTAACTTATGAAAACAAACATAAGAACATACCAATAAAGCAAAGAACACCAAAGACATAACTCCAAAAGGTGCAATAGCGTCGCCTACAGATATATGCGCATTAAATGCAGTTAAATACATAATTCCATATCCTACATAAGCCCACTCTTTAAAACGTTTTGGAATGGCAGGAATAATCAATAGCACCAGACCTATCAACTGTCCAATGCTTACTTCAAGTGCAAGATATCTTGGAATCAATAAATGACTTGATCCATCAATCGCCATTTTTGAATTCATTTGAATGGCTCCTAAAGAGAACAAACAAATAATACCTGTTGTTAGCCAGTAAATAATTTTAGTTGATTTCATCGTGTATTTTTTTAAGGGAGTAAAAGTAAATCAATTTGATAAAATATAATTGCATTGGTTTTCATTGAAAAATTAAAAGTTATTTTTAGTTTTACAAATACCATTCAAAGTAAAACACAATAAAAATAAATCAACGATTTTTATTTTTAATTTTGCATTTTGACTTTATAATTTACAAATGAAAAAAGCTATAATTATCGGCGCCACCAGCGGCATAGGAAAATCCATCACTGAAATTTTAATACAAAATAATTATGCGGTTGGTATTACTGGAAGAAGAACAGAATTATTGCAATCATTAAAAGAAAAATATCCGGAACAAATATGCTATAGCCAAATGGATGTACAAGATTTATCTTCTATTGAATCCATCTGCAACAAACTTGTTCATCAATTGGGAGGTTTGGATTTATTAATTATTGCTGCAGGAATTGGCGATGAAAATAAAATGCTGGATTTCTCAATAGAAAACAATGTCATTAAAACCAATATTCAAGGCTTTACATGTGTAGCAAATTGGGGAATGAATTATTTCAAAAAACAAGGTCATGGACACTTGGTAAACATCAGCTCCATTGCAGGACTGATGGGAAATGGAGAAGCTCCATCTTATAATGCAACCAAAGCTTTTCAAATCAACTATCTCGAAGGATTAAGATTAAACGCAGACAAATCAGGCGCTAAAATTATTGTAACAGATGTTCGACCGGGTTATGTTGATACCGATATGGCAAAGGGCGATGGAATGTTTTGGGTAGCCTCTGTTGAAAAAGCAGCACAACAAATTTTTACGGCATTAGAAAGAAAAAGAAAAGTTGTTTACATTACAAGGCGTTGGCGCATTATTGGATGGCTACTTAGAATAATTCCTTATTCTATATTAAGGAAATTATAATTGAATAGTTCTAATTTAATAACTGTTATTCAAAAGTGTAACGATATCAACTCCTGATGTATTCATGGTAATATAATTTCTTTTCGATTTATAAATTATTAATTTATACTTTCGTTAGACTATTGTTAGAACGACTTCTATTTTTTAATTATTGAAATTTAAACATAAAATATGCTTATGAAAAAAATGCTGCTTTTGGGAACCATCACTTTGATTTTTT
>CALQSB010000044.1 GCA_943333125.1 Chitinophaga pinensis | reverse complement strand
TCAACTTTTCTAAAGGTTATAAGGTGATTTAAAAGCACCCCATACGAATTTCTCATAGGGTCCTTATAAAACGACATTTGAATTTCATTATTGCCTTTCAAATTAGTTTTTAATTGAATTTTAATAGTATTTATATTTTATATCTTTAATTGTAAATTTTATATTTTATTGTTTTTTAGTGTATTATTGATTTTTTTACTGATAAAACTAATAATTAGTCAGAATCCAGACGAAGAAGAATTTCAAAGTTTTTCTTCATGATTTTAAAAAATAATGTTTATTTATTATTTATAATGCACTGTAAAATATATTTTAGATGCCATTATCATTCGTTAAAGGCGCATAAAGTTTACCAATGAGCTTTTTGTGTTGATATAAAATACAATGTATTTATAGCTATTTCATCATATTTTTTTATACCAAATAGATAACAGAGCAGAAAAACCCTTTATGGTAAGATTAAAAAAAAATAGCATTACTATAATTGTATTTCTTACCGCCGTTTTTATCTTCACTGGCATCGGATATATTATTTACAAAAAACCATTTTCAAATTCTGGTGTTTACTATAAAGATTTTGGAATTTATCTTCCTGAAGGATATGGCATACATGGAATTGATGTCAGTCGTTATCAACGGAACATTAACTGGAAGATGGTAAAAGAAATGAAGAAAAAGAATGTTCAGATAAAATTTACATTTATAAAAGCGACACAAGGTGACGATAAAGTTGATGCCTACTTTTTTAGAAATTGGATTGGCTCTGAAGAAAATGGAATCATAAGAGGGGCTTATCATTATTTTATTCCAGAAATGGATGCTGCTGATCAGGCACGAATTTTTTATCAGACCGTTCAACTGTTACCTGGAGATCTTCCACCGGTTCTTGATATTGAAAAAATAAATGACCTTTCAGATAATGAATTAAAAATTAAAATTAAAAACTGGCTCAATATTATTCAGCGGCATTATGGTGTAAAGCCCATTATATATACCAATGCTGATTTTTATGAAGATCATCTCTATGGAAGCTTTGAAGATTATCCTTTATGGATTGCCCATTATTCGGGAAGTAAAAATCCAAGGGTTAGACGAAACTGGCATTTTTGGCAACACAATGAAAGAGGAAGAGTGAATGGCATCAGAGACTTTGTTGATTTCAACGTTTTTTATGGAGACAGTACAGCATTTGAGAAATTATTAATTGATTAATGTAAACGACTTAACTTTCAGCTATGAGTATGGAAGACGAAACCAGAGAATTTTTGGTATTGATAGTTAATACCATTTCTAAAGTATTATTATGGATGATGATAAATGTTTTTACAGGTATTTATCTTGGATATGGATTCTTTGAAAACAAACCAGACTGGGGAAATATAATATACTACCTGTTTTTCCTTTTGACTTTTTATCTGCTCTTTAAACACCTAAAAACAAAATGGAAGTTGTGATTAGCTGCTGTGATCTGAAATAATAAACCAGTGACCGTTTATTTTCTTTAATAATAAAGTGAAGTGCCCTTGTAAATTCCCAATGGTTCTCGTTAAATGCCATTTACCCGTAACATGATAATATTGATGTGATAATTTTTTTATTTCTATTAATGTGAAATCCAGCTTACCCATTGATGCCGTATCTGGATATCCTTTTTTATAATTATTCATGGTGTTTTGCCAGCCATAAGTAACTCCTAATTTACCAATAAACATCAGTGAATCATTTTTCCAATAAGTACTCATGAATCCTTCGATATCGCCTCTGTTCCAGCATTCATCTTGAGTTTTCAAAATAGCAATAATCTTTTTTTCTGTTTTGGATTGTGCCGATAAATTAAAAGAAGTAAGAAATAAAGCAAACAGACTCCAAAAAATAATTTTCATAAAATGTTTTAATGTTTATGATGAGGAGAATTGCATTTGCTTTTCGTACTCAATCTGAAATTATTGATGTGAGCAGAAATAATAAAAATAACAGCAATTATTAATAAAATAATTTCGTGACTGGAAAATTGCTTGATAACAAGAAAGAAAAACCCAATAAAAAAAACAATAACTGGCTTTAATGAATGATGATGTTTAATATAGCCATGATAAAGAGAGTAAATTCCAACAAAAAAAGCAATAGCAATCATAGTCCATTCAAAAAAAGAATTATGAATAATATTAACGCCCAATAAAGGCAGAACCGGAATTAATAAAGGAAGTATACCACAGTGAATAGCACACAGCACAGATGTTGCTATTCCAAGACCGTCCCAATTTAATTTAATATTCATCAGACCGCAAATATACGCAGAATGCAATATTGTTGCATCTTTTTTAATTATTTGGGATAATGGCATCTCAATGATGATTAACTTTGCACGGTTATGACGGAAAAAATAAAGGATAAAAAATGGATGATTTATGTTGGCTTCTTTTTGTTGCTACTGATTGTTTTTTTTCTTTTTATTAAAGACGAGCATGAGTTTACTGATTCAAAACTAGTTGTAATAAATTCTGTAATGCCCAGTTTTGAATTTACTAATCAGAATGGTGAAAAAATATCTCAAAAAAACACGGAAGATAAAGTTTATGTAGCAGAATATTTTTTTACAACCTGCAAAGGAATTTGTCCAAAAATGAACGTTAACATGAGACGCATTTATGATGAATTCAAAGACAATGCTGATTTCCTTATTTTATCGCATACCTGCATGCCAGAATCAGACAGCGTGCCTGTTTTAAAACTATATGAAAAGAAGATGCTCGATGGAAATATCTACAAAAATGATGACGGTTCTTTTAAACTGGTTAATAATAATGCCGATTCAACAAAAAGGATTCAAAATAAAACCTGGTATTTCTTAACCGGAAACAAAACTGATTTATATAAAATGGCACGTCAGGGTTATATGATTGACAATGGCAAGCCAGACAGTACACAAAGAATAGAAGACCAGTTTATACATACTCAGTTTTTTGCTTTGGTTGATCGGTATGGCAGAGTAAGAGGTATCTATGATGGCTTGATAGAAGAGGAAATTAAAAAACTAATGGCCGATATTCCTGAGTTAATGAAAGAAAAAATAGACCATACCCGATTTTTAAATGGATTCAGTAACAGCCCGAATTAATGATCAATGGAACAGAGTTTAGTAATTCTTAAAAAAAATGGACTTAGTGTAACTGGAGGAAGAAAGAAAATCCTTGATCTTTTTCTTGATGCCCAAGGTGCGCTTGCACATTCAGATATTGAGAGGAACACTTCTATTTCATTTGATCGGGTAACGGTGTATCGTACGCTACAAACATTTACAGATAACGGCATTATTCATCAGATACCCACAACTGATAATACTATATTATATGCGCTTTGCAAAGACAAATGTGAAGCTGGCCATCATCATGATGAACATGTACATTTTATTTGTGTTGATTGCGATAAAACAATTTGCATGGATGAAGTAACTGTTCCAGAAGTAAAATTACCAAAAGGTTTCAAGCCAATACAGTCGGCTATGATTGTAAAAGGAGTTTGCAATGAATGCAGGAATTAAATGCTAACGTTTAGTATTAGCCAATTTTTTAATGTTTCATTTCTGATCGAACAAATTCCATCAACACTTTTATTTTTTCCGGGGAGAAATCAAAATCAAGGCCGGCAGTTTTATATAATTCAGGAAGCGTTTTTGTTCCACCTAAACTAAGCGCATTGCAATAGTTTTCTAATGCTGCATTTTTATCTTTCTTGTATTGCATCCACATACCAATTGCACCAAGTTGCGCTATACCATATTCAATATAATAAAATGGCACTTCAAATAAATGCAGTTGTCGCTGCCATGCATTGCTTCTATATGATTCCAAGCCACTGTAATCAATAACATCATCTTTGAATTCGCTCAATATAGAAACCCAGGCATTCGTTCTTTCTTCATCACTGTGAGCAGGATTTTGATAGAGCCAGTATTGAAACTTATCAATTACTGCAATCCATGGAAAAATGGTTATTACTCTTTCCAGCTGATGTTCCTTCGCTCTTTGTAAATCGGATTGGTTATCAAAAAATGTTTCCCAATAATCCATACTGAATAATTCCATTGACATGCTTGCCACTTCTGCAATTTCCATAGGATATTCTTTAAATCCACTCAACTCTAGATGATGTGATAAAAATGAATGAACAGCATGACCACCTTCATGAACCATGGTGGTAACATCATGCATCTGGCCTGCAGCATTCATGAAAATAAACGGCGCTCCGCTTTCTGCTAACGGGCAATTGTAGCCTCCGGGAGCTTTTCCCTGACGACTTTCCAAATCAAGATGCTTAAGTTCTTTCATTTTAGAAAGACAATCGCCAAAGAATGGACTTAATTTTTTAAAACAATCGATTGTCTTTTGCAGCAGCTCCTCTCCTGTTTTAAAAGGATATAAAGGTGCTATGCCTTCAGGTTCTGCTTCCAGATCCCAGGGCTTTAATTGATCAACACCGAGAGCTATTTTTTTCTTTTTATAAATTTCATTAACGAGTGGTAATACATGAAGTTTGACAGCATCATGGAATTGAAAACAATCTTCTTTTTTATAATCGAAACGTCCCAGTTCTTTAAATCGATAATCTATATAACTTTCAAATCCTGCATTTTTTGCAGTTTGATTTCTGATGGTTACTAATTTATGAAAGAGCTCACTTAGTTTTTCTTTATCCTGAAGTCGTCTTTGCTGAATTTTATGATAAACCTGTTCTCTTAAATTTCTGTCATGACTTTGCAAAAACTTTCCTGCCTGTTGTAAAGTGTAGGTGTTTCCTTCTACATCAATTGTCATAGCTCCAGTAATCTGACCGTATTGCTGTTGTAACACAGACGATTCGGCCTGAAGGGGAATGTTTTCTTCTCTAAAAAGTTCGATACTTTTTTTTACACTACGTAAGTAAGTAAAATATTTTTTTGAATCAAGATGATTAAGTGCATTTGCCGACAATAATTTTTTATTAAGCGCATCTGCATAAGGCTGGATCTGAGGTTGTATATGAAGACAGAAAAAATTAAATGAATCTTCTAGTTCTTTATTTTTAGTATCGCAGGTCATTTTAATTTGGCGCCAGCAAGCATCTTCGCTTATTACAGCTTCCAGTTCGCTTTGGTCTTTCAGCCATTTTTCTAAATTTTCTGTTGTGGAAATATCTCTTTCCAGCAATTCTTTAAAAAATGGTTCGATAGCATTCCAATCCGTAATTAAAATATTTTCCGGTAAATAATTACGTTTGATTTTTTTAATGTCTGCTGTGTATGTCATAGAAAAAATCCGCCATAGGCGGAAATTTGGTTTTAAAATAAAATGATTTAATACTATGCCATTTTTCTTGGAGTATTTATTTTTTTTGCCGGTGCATTTTTTACTGCTGTTGTTTTAGGAGCGGCAGTTTTATTTGCATTAGCGGTTTTCTTATCTACGGCCTGATCGTTAAGAGAATCTTCTGCTGATACTTCTGATAATTTGATTTCAATGTTATTCTTTTTTAGAATTTCAAACCATTTTATCATTTTTTTCATATCACTGCCGTATACTCTTTCGAAATCCATTGCAGGATATACTTTTTCGAAATATGATTTTATCAACTTCACATCGTTGGCATCAGGCAATGCTACGGTACTGCCGTTCATTGCAGTAAAAACTTCGGACAGATTTACATTTTCTCCACTGGTAAATACTTCAATGCTTTCCAGATGAGAAAAACTATGCGCCCTGTTGCTTACAAATTTGGTACTTTTGTCATCTAAAGAACGTACCAGACCTCCGTCTGCTTTAGAAGAAATTAATTCAAACAAACCGCTAAGCCCGGTTACAGCTACTAACTTTTTATATTCCATAATCAAAATAAATTTGAGCCTGCAAGATAATTCTTTAAAATCATAATTCTAGGTTGATTATTATTAAAATAAATGCAAAATATTATTTAACAGCTTTCAACTTCTTTAACGCTGAAAGTTTATCAAAGAAAAAAATATGAGGAAAGCTATTGCCCTATTGATTTTTTTAGGATTTATGAACTTTGTCAGTGATGCTCAGCAAATAAAAATAAATGGTGTCCTAATTGATAAAACCAGCAAAAATGTAATTAAAGGCTCTACATTGACTTTGCTTAACCAAAAAGACAATGCAGTATTAAAGTCTGCCGTTTCGGATACCATTGGCGAATTTAATTTTAAAAATGTTGCCAATGGGAATTATGATATTGTAATCACATCTATAGGCTATAAAAAACTGTCCATTTCAATTATTGTTGACGGAATAGATAAAGTTCTGGGTAATATAATCATTGAAAGAGACGGAAAGGAACTTACGGAAGTTACTGTCATTGCCAATGCACCAGCTGTTTCTCAAAAAGATGACACTTCTCAGTATAGCGCCAATCAATACAAAGTAAACCCTGATGCAACCACAGAAGATCTGGTAAAAAAGATGCCTGGAATAACGATTGATAAAAACGGAACTATAACTGCTCACGGCGAACAGGTGAAAAAAGTTACTGTTGATGGAAAAGATTTTTTTGGCGATGATGCTTCAGCGGCTTTAAAGAACATCCCCGCTAATGTGGTTGATAAAGTTCAGGTTTTTGATAAATTAAGTGACCAAGCCCAACTGACTGGCATAGATGATGGAAATTCTCAAAAGTCTATTAATATTATTACAAAAGCTGGAATCAGTAATGCACAGTTTGGCCGTGTATATGCAGGCCTGGGAACTGATAACGCCTATTCTGCCGGGGGCAATGTGAGTTTATTCAAAAAAGACAGAAGACTTTCCTTTGTAGGTAATTTTAATAATATCAACCAGCAAAATTTTGGTTCGCAGGATTTATTAGGCATTTCTGGAAACAGTAATAATTCAAGAAGTCCGATGTCTCAGGGGAATTTCAGAGGCCCGGGCGGACCTTCCGAAAATTTTACCGTAGACCAGGCGTCAGGAATAAATACAACTAACGCCATTGGTGTTAACTACAGTGATAAATGGAACGAAAAAGCAACCATAACCGCAAGTTACTTTTTCAATGAAACCAGAAACAATAATCTGTCCACAACCAATACCAATATTTTTGAAGGCAATCTCACTACATTTAAAGAAAGCAATTCTTCATCAGACAATTTTAACCACAGAATAAATGCAAGGCTGGAATATAAACTTGATACCAATAATATTCTCTTCATTATTCCCAGTTTGAATTTTCAGAAAAACAATTCTACTTCTCTGGCTTATTTGAATAGTTATAAAAACACAGATGATTCACTTTATAATTCAGGATCTTCATCAATCAAAGACAGAAATGGTTATAATCTTAAGAACAACATTATGTTCAGGCATTCTTTTGCGAAAAAGAATCGAATTTTCTCTGTAGGTTTCAATACTGCTTTTACAAGAAATTATAGCGAAAACACCAATGACGGCAAATACAGATATTTTGACAATAATGGAAATGCAATAATTCCTGATTCTTTACAGCAACAATTAAGTGACAATAAAACAAATGGAAATACCATCGGAGGAACAATAACTTACAATGAACCTCTAGGTAAAAAAGGCAAAGGACAATTGCAGTTTGAATATAATCCTTCGGTTCAAAAAACAAATGCCAATCAACAAACATTTGGATTCAATGGCCAAACTTATTCCGAATTTGATTCTGTGTTATCAAATCAATTCAATAACACAATATTTACGAATACAGGAGGAATCACTTATCGTCTAACACCAAGCAAAGACGAACAAATTGCTTTTGGGGTAAATTATCAAACTACAAATCTAAAGAGCGACAGAATTCTTCCGACAGTAAGTAATGTAAACCAATCTTTCAGGAATTTCCTTCCTAACGGTTACTGGAGAAAGAAGATTTCTAAATACAGTAACATCAGAATGTTTTACAGAGCATCTACAATCTATCCTACCATCACTCAATTACAGGACGTAATCAATCTTACCAATCCATTAAGTGTGAGTAGTGGAAACAGTGATCTTAAACAATCTTACACACAATATGGTGGCGGAAGATTCAGTTATGCAAATACAAAAAACAACAGAAGTCTGTTTACGGGAATCTTTTTTCAGAGTTCAAATGATTTTATTTCAAACGCAACTTATTTTGCTGCAAACGATTCGATAATTCAAGAAGGAGTTGTTTTGAGAAAAGGTTCGCAATTCACAAAACCTGTTAACCTCGATGGTTATAAAATTGTAAGGTCTTATTTTAATTATAGTCTACCTGTAAAGACCATTAAAACTACGGTGAATTTGAACACCTCTTTTATGTATTCAAATCTTCCGGGCCTGATCAATTCAATATCTACAACTACTAAAACTTTTCAATACAATCTGGGATTGGCTTTTGTAAGCAACGTAAGTGAATACATTGATTATAATATTTCTTACAATGCCGCGATAAACAATGCCCGAACAATTGGCTCAACAATTACAAACAATAATTACGTCAATCAAACTTTTTCGGTTGTATTTAATTTGTTAAGTAAAAAAGGCTGGTTTTTACAGAATGATCTAACCGGACAAATTTATAATGGCTTATCAGAGGGATTTGACAGATCCTTTATTTTGTGGAATGCTTCAATTGGAAAGAAGTTTTTTAAAAACAAAACTGGTGAATTAAAGGTGTCTTGTTTTGATATTCTTAAGCAAAATCAAAGCATCAGCAGAACCATCACTAATACTTCCATTGAAGATGCACAGAATAAAGTTTTAAAACAATTTTTCATGTTGACTTTCAGTTATAATCTTAAGAATTTTGGTACTCCAAAAAAGCAAGAGAAAACTGAAGATTTTATTCCGCGGGTGGCCTATCCTAATTAATTATTTTAAACAAGTGAAAGGTTGATAGAAATCAATAATCCTCATTTTGGTTAATGGTTAAATGAGATTTTGCCAAATCCTTGAATGTAAGCCGCATTTGGTACAGTTGGGACTTCGCAGGAAATTTTTTTCTGGGTAATTCAAGCGCTTAGAAAAGCACTGTCCGTATGATGGGAAGTGCATTGCAATGGAAAAGAAATATTCAATAACAAAGAAAATATACATAATGAACATTTTGTCATTTCTTAATGAAAATAAATTAACCATCATCGGCGGTACAATTGGAACCGTGCTTGGATTTTATACTGGAAATTTATAGGCTGTGCAAGTGGCAGATGTTTAATTACTTCACGTCCAATAAATTCTACATTATATGGTGCATTATTAGGTGTATTAATTTTCAATATTTTTAAAAAATAAACATGATAAACTCAATTAAAAAATTGTTCGGAATAGGACCGAAAACAGACTACAGCCAACTTCTTAAAAACGGCGCTATAATCCTTGACGTGAGAAGTACTGGAGAATATTCTGGTGGCCATATTCAAGGTTCATTAAATATCCCTGTAGATCAATTACAAAAAAATATGAATAAGCTAAAGGATAAGAAAAAACCTATTATCACCTGTTGTGCATCCGGAATGAGGAGCGCTACAGCAAAATCAATGCTTATTTCTGCTGGATATGAAGAGGTTTATAACGGTGGGGGATGGTATGGGTTGCAAAGTAAATTGTAAAGAATAAAGAATGAATAAAATTAAATCCCAGCTGAATAAACTTTAGCTGGGATTTTTGTTTGTGGGTGCTAGGAATACTTAATATTGCGATATTGCAATATCAAAAATAAAAACATGTTGAACGGTAATTCAAATTGTTACGGTTTCGCATCTTTTTTCATCTCTTCCAATACAAGTTGTATTCTTTCTGTCATAGAAGCTTCATCAGTATATCCTCTAGCCACCATATGAAAAGTAGATTCTTTGGTTTGAATAAAAACTGTCGGGTATCCTTCAACCTTTAATTGTTTAACTAATGAGAATTCATAATGAGCCATCTCTTTATATTCCTCGCTGTTTAATTTTTCAAAAAATATTTCAGGGTTTATGCTGTATTTATCAAGCAAATGACGATAGGCTTCATTATCTGTGAGGTCTCTTCCTTCGAAATGTAATGCAAATTGTAAATCAGCAGCAATTTCAGCAACACGCTCGGGGTAGTACGATTTAAAAATACATAAAGCAATAGCAGGTTTTTCGGAGTTGGGATACCAGTCACTGTCATCCGGATTTTTAATATGCCATAAATAATCATGGCCAAATTTAATTCCTGTTGATTCCTCAACGACTTTATACGCTTTATCAATAAAATCCGCACTAACGCTTATATGCACAGGCTTTTCAGGAAGTATCATTCCGCCACTCAGCACCTCAATGGTCAGTTGGTTTTCAAATTTCTTTTCTATTGAAATCATCACTTTACTAAATCCATAGCACCAGCCACAGTAAGCATCATAACAATAAATAAGTAAGGGTTTTTCCATTGTATAAATTTTAATGAGCAGTCAGCCAGTTTATTCCGGAGCCTAAAGCTGCATCTGTGGGTATATCATTAGGAAGTTTCAATGCATTTTGCATGCATTCAAGAATAACAGGCTTCACTACTTCTAATTCAGATTTCAATACATCGAAAACCAATTCATCATGTACCTGCAGCAACATTTTCGATTTGAATTGATGTTTTTTAAATGATTCGCCAATGTTAATCATCGCCAGCTTTATCATGTCTGCAGCTGTACCCTGTATAGGAGAATTGATTGCATTTCTTTCGGCAAAACCTCGTACTGTAAAATTTGCAGAGTTGATATCTTTAAGCCATCTTTTTCTTCCCATCAGCGTTTGTACATAGCCGTTTTCTTTTGCAAAAGCAATGGTATCGTCCATATACTTTTGAATGTCTGGAAACTGTTTTTTATAATTATCAATTATTTCTTTCGCTTCTGATCTTGCTATACCGAGATTTTCTGAAAGCCCAAAAGCTCCTTGTCCATAAATAATTCCAAAATTTACACTCTTTGCTTTATACCGCATTTCTTTTGTTACTTCAGATTCCTCGACATTAAAAACTTTAGCTGCTGTTGCAGTGTGAATGTCCTTGCCGGTTTTAAATGCTTCACACATATTCTCATCACCACTAATTGCTGCAACAATGCGCAATTCAATTTGAGAATAATCAGCAGAAACTAATACATAATTTTCATCACGAGGGATAAAAGCTTTTCTGATTTCTCTGCCTCTGTCTGATCGAATGGGAATATTTTGTAAGTTGGGATTATTGCTGCTCAGTCTCCCGGTTACTGCAACGGCCTGTGCATAGCTTGTGTGAACCCTTCCTGTTTTTGAATTAATCAACAATGGAAGTGCGTCTACATAAGTAGATTTTAATTTGGCAAGTTCTCTGAAAGTTAAAATGTCATTACAGATTTTATGTTGATGTGCAAGCTTGGCAAGGATATCTTCACCTGTGGCGTATTGACCTGTTTTTGTTTTTTTTGCTTTTGGGTCGAGTTTAAGTTTTTCGAAAAGTACTTCACCTAATTGTTTAGGAGAAGCCAGATTAAATCTTACGCCAGCTTGTTCATAAACCAATTCTTCCGCTTTTTTTTCTTCTATCTCTAACTCTTTAGAATACGCGTTCAAGAAATCAACATCTATTTTTATGCCTTCAAATTCCATATCAGTAAGCACTTTAACCAATGGATTTTCTACTTCATAAAATATTCTTTCTACTTCACTTGATTTTATTTGAGGCTGAAAAATATTTTTAAGTTGCAATGTTATATCTGCGTCTTCGGCTGCATATTCTTTTATTTTTTCTATTTCTACATCCCTCATATTACCTTGGTTCTTGCCTTTCTTGCCAATTAATTCTTCAATATGAATGGGCTCATACCCGAGATATTTTGCACTCAACACATCCATACTTCTTTTACCATCAGGCTCTATCACATAATGCGCCAGCATAGTATCAAATATTTTTCCTGCTAATTCAATATTGTACCATTTTAATAAAAGCATGTCGTACTTTATATTCTGACCAATCCATATTTTATCAGCATCAGAAAATAAAGAATTAAATTTTTTCAGAAACAAAATGCAATCCTCTTTTTTATTCGGACAAGGAACATAAAAAGCTTCACCAGGTTTTATAGCAAAACTTATCCCAACTAATTCAGCAAGATTAGCATCGATATTTGTTGTTTCAGTATCAAAACAAATTTCTTTCGAATTTTTTAATGCGTTTAATAAATTTTCGACCTCTTCATTATTGTTAACTAAAAAATATTGGTGTGGTGTATTATTTATGTTTTTATCAACTACTGTATATGAAAGTTCTGTTTCTGATTTTTGAGTAATTTCTTCTTTGGATTCCACAACAGCACCAAACAAATCCATCTGGCCCGATGAAACCTGTTTTTGCTTAATCTCTGTATCAACAGAAATTTCTTCTCCAAGTAATCTTTTTCCTAATGCTTTAAATTCCAGTTCTGTAAAAATCTGAGTCAGTGCTTCTTTATTCCATTCTTTCAAACAAAAATCGCCTTCATGAAATGTTACCGGTACGTTAGTAATTATGGTAGCCAGCTTTTTACTCATCACTGCTTTCTCTTTTCCATTACGAATTTTTTCTCCTAACGCTCCTTTTATGTTATCTGCATCAGCTAAAACATTTTCAAGTGTGGCATATTCTTTAAGCAATTTTACTGCGGTCTTCTCTCCCACACCTGGGATTCCCGGAATATTATCTACAGCATCGCCCATCATTCCTAACATGTCTATAACCTGACTAATATTTTGGATGTCCCATTTTGTACAAATCTCATCCGGACCAAGTATTTCGTATAACCCTCCTTGATATGGCGGCTTGTAAATTTTTATTTTTTCTGAAACCAACTGACCGTAATCTTTATCTGGGGTTACCATAAAAACCTCATAACCTTCTTTCTCAGCTTGCTTGGCCAGAGTACCAATGATATCATCAGCCTCATAACCATCACATTCAATGACTGGAATATTGAACCCTTCAATAATTTTTTTGATATCGGGAACTGCAGCGAGAATATCTTCAGGAGTTTCCTGACGATTGGCTTTATAATCAGCAAAATCTGCATGCCTTTCCGTAAGCGCATGTGTATCAAAGCAAACAGCCATATGTGTAGGCTTCTGGTTGTTGATTAATTCAATTATGGTATTGGTAAATCCAAATTGAGCGTTGGTATTTCTGCCTTTACTGGTTACTCTGGGGTTTCTGATAAGCGCATAATAAGCCCTGAAAACAAGAGCAAATGCATCTAATAAATACAATTTTTTCTGCATGCCCTAAAAGTAAAACAAATGAAGGAAAGTAATCATCGAAAATTTTTTGGAGAAATGATTATTATCAGAAACCAATCTATAATAAGCGTTTAAAATCAAATTAACTGCTATTTTTACTTAAAATAAATAGCACATTGAAAGGAATCAAATTTATTTTAGTCGTTATTATTTCCGGGATTTGCATGGCATCTTGTGAAAAAGAAACCAGTACACAAAATGGCGTATTGCCTATTAATGATACGGCGGCATGTAAATCATGTATTTATCAGCCCTGGTGTGATGGTTCAGTATTTGTTTATGTGGATTCAACAAATGATGGAAATAATGTAACCGTTTCAAATAAAACAGAAACCCTTCATATTTTAGGTGATACTTTAATTAATGGCGTTCTTTATTCAAAATCTACAAATGGTCAAAACGATATCTTTTATCATAATTGCACAAACGGCGTTACTACACTAATTGAATATGTAAATACCGGCAGTAGTGGCTCGGCATTAGTACCTATTAAATATACTTTATTAAAATCCAATGAACCAGTAGGTGCCGTATGGAATGATGTTAATCCCGGAAACGGCATTGATAATTTGTATGAATATAAAATAATTGCTAAATCGGCCAACAGGACTGTACTCGGCATTATCTATTCTGATGTTATTCAGGTACATCAAAAAATTAGTATAAATGATTCTGTTTTAGGTGTTGTGATTTTCTCAGAAAGTGATTTATATTTCGCAAAAGGCATTGGATTAATTGATAAAAATATTATTGATGGCACTGTAAACCAAAATGTTTATCACCGTGTACTTCAAAGCTATATTTTACCTTGATTTTTTTAAAATTATCTGCCATATAATATTGATTTTTTCATTAACAAAACCATTTATTTAATAATCAATCCATTCAAATAAATACTCTTCTTTGTAATCGATCTCGTTTGCATTCAGCAATTCTAAATATTCTTCTTTAAAAGATATTTTTTGATGTTTAATTTTATCGTGTTGAATGTTTGAAAGAAGTCGAGATAAACGAGAGCGACTACTTGAAAATGCACCATATCCTGATTGCCATTGAAAATGTCCAACGGATAATAGATTTTCATTAATAAATTTATTGGAGGATTTTTTAATTTCTCTAACCAAATCAGATAAACAACAATCAACACTCATGCCAATAACAATATGAATGTGATCTGGCATTCCGTTAATTGATAATACTTTTTGTTTTTTGTTTTTTAAAAGTCCAGATACATATTTAAATAATTCAATTTCCCAGCTCTTACAAATCAGGCTGTCAATTCCTTTTACTGCGAATATTATATGTATGTATACCTGAGAATATGTGCTGTCCATTTTAATTAATTAAATGATAAATGATTTCATAAAGGTATTTATGCCTTTTATAAAACAAATCGTTTATCCCTCTGATTAATATTAGAAAATCAACAACATTTTTCGTGGAATTGTCTTTGATGTGTTGGAATTATTATACCAATTGTTCTGACTGTCTTTGATGATTAAAAATTTTATTCGTAATTAAACATACGACCCCTCTGGGGTCGATTATGCCACATGTATTCAACAACCGTTGCGGTTTGCCCTACAGATATTTAACCCCGATGGGGTATAAATTAGAATCCAATGGATTCAATATTTGTAACCCGACGAATGTAATTGATTAGTGCGACCCTGAAGGGGTCGTATATATCAGGTATTATGAGATTATCTAAAAACCAATTATCCCTGCTTCATTTTTTCCAACTGCTCTTTCATAACAAACATCTGGTCTCTCAATCTTGCAGCTTCCATAAAATCCAGGTCTTTCGCAGCTTTTTCCATATTTTTTTTTGTTCTTGAAATGGCTGTTTCTAATTGAGGTATGGTGTCATAACTTATTTGATCTTCTGCTGCAACTGAGATATTCTGTTCATTTTGTAATGCATAAGGATTAGAAGGATCGTAGCCTTTCACATTCAGCACACTTCCCTGTGCCATGATTTGATCAATTGATTTTTGAACGGTCTTAGGAATGATTCCATGTTCAAGATTATAAGAAATTTGTTTTTCTCTTCGCCTTTGTGTTTCATCAATAGTTCTTTGCATACTCCCGGTCATCTTGTCTGCATAAAAAATCACCAATCCATTTTCATTCCTTGCAGCCCTTCCTGCTGTCTGAGTTAAGCTTCTTTCATTTCTTAAAAAACCTTCTTTATCCGCATCCATAATTGCAACCAATGAGACTTCTGGCAAGTCTAATCCTTCTCTCAAGAGATTTACCCCTACCAAAACATCTATAATTCCCAAACGCAATTCTCTTAGTATTTCTACTCTTTCCAATGTATCCACATCGCTATGAATATACTTTGACTTTATTTCAATTCTTTCGAAATATTTATGTAATTCCTCTGCCATTCTTTTGGTAAGTGTAGTTACCAATACTCTGTCTCCTTGTTTTATTCGGTTATCAATCTCTTCCAATAAATCATCAATCTGATTTAAGGTAGGTCTGACCTGAATGGGGGGATCCAGTAATCCGGTAGGCCTTACCACTTGCTCTACAACCACTCCTCCGCATTTTTGTAATTCATATTCACCAGGTGTAGCTGATACAAAAATAGTCTGGTCGGTTATGTTTTCAAATTCATTAAAATTCTGCGGGCGATTATCCATTGCCGAAGGAAGTCTGAAACCATAATCAACCAATACTAATTTTCTGCTTCTGTCTCCGCCATACATTCCACTAACCTGAGGAATAGTCTGATGACTTTCATCGATAATGGTAAGGAAATCTTTGGGGAAATAATCCAGCAAACAAAATGGTCTTGATCCAGGATTACGCCTGTCGAAAAAACGCGAATAATTTTCAATGCCTGAACAATAACCTAATTCCCTGATCATTTCCAAATCATAATTCACTCTTTCATTTATTCTCTGAGCTTCAATATATTTTCCTGAATTTTTAAAATAAGCAACTTGTGCGGCACACTCATCCTGAATATCATTGATTACCTGTACTAACATATCTTTAGGTGCCAGATAAAGATTAGCGGGAAAAATAGCTGCATGATCAACCGTGCCAATTCTTTTTCCGGAAATTAATTCTAATGTTTCTATGCTTTCAATCTCATCACCAAAAAAACAAACCCGATATCCAAAATCCACATAAGGAAGATTAATATCTATCGTATCGCCTTTTACCCTGAATGAACCACGCTCAAAATCTCCCTGACTTCTGTGATATAGCGAATTTATTAGTGAATGAAGAAATCCCTGACGTGAAATTATTTGTCGCTGATGAATTCTGATGATTCCATTTTCATATTCCGTTGGATTGCCCATACCATAAATACAACTCACACTTGCTACAACAATAATATCTCTTCTCCCACTCAGCAATTGCGCTGTGGCCTGTAATCTCAATTTATCCAGTTCTTCATTGATGCTCAAATCTTTTTCAATGTATGTATTGGTGACCGGCATATACGCCTCTGGCTGATAATAATCGTAATAAGACACAAAATATCCTACTGCATTTTCAGGAAAGAATTGTTTAAACTCTCCATAAAGCTGAGCAACCAGTGTTTTATTATGTGTGAGCACTAATGTTGGCCGCTGAAGATTTTGAATCACATTGGCCATGGTGAAAGTTTTACCACTGCCCGTTACACCAAGTAAGGTCTGATATTTTTCTCCGTCAAGAATTCCTTGAGTCAGTTGCCTGATTGCTTCGGGCTGATCGCCTGCGGGAGAATATTCTGAAAAAAGTTTAAACGACATAAAATTTAATGAGCTCATAAAATTACATGATTTTTTATCGGTGTATGACGCTGTTAGGTAGTTGAATAGTCACATTATCTATTATTCACCTTTATAAGTTCAACAAAAACGTAGCATAACAAGAAATTAACCCAAACTAATTGATGAATTGACTTGCAAAACGACTGAAAGGTGTTACCTTTGCGCGTCAAAAAACAGCGGTAAGCCAAACAGCTTCAAGATTGCAGACCCTATGTGTTCTCTCTTGGCTAGAAGCAAAACCCTAAAAACTATACAATGAAAATTCGCAACATCGCAATTATTGCCCACGTAGATCATGGTAAAACAACACTGGTGGACAAAATTTTACACGCAACTAAAGTTTTCAGAGAAAATCAGGAAACCGGAGAGTTGATTATGGACAGTAATGACCTTGAAAGAGAAAGAGGTATTACCATCTTCAGTAAAAACGTTTCAGTAACCTATAAAGACGTTAAGATAAACGTTATCGATACTCCTGGTCACTCGGATTTCGGAGGTGAAGTAGAAAGAGTTTTAAAAATGGCAGACGGCGTTTTGCTGTTAGTGGATGCTTTTGAAGGACCAATGCCACAAACAAGATTCGTTTTGCAAAAGGCTCTGGCGCTTGGTTTGCGTCCAATTGTGGTAATTAACAAAGTAGACAAACCCAATTGTCGTCCGGATGAAGTACACGATGCTGTTTTTGAATTATTTTTTAATTTGGATGCAACAGAAGAGCAGTTAAATTTCCCCACCATTTACGGAAGCAGTAAAAATGGCTGGATGAATACTTCATTAACCGAAACAGATAATATCCTTCCTTTATTAGATGCTATTTTAGAATATGTGCCCGAACCAAAAGTAAATGAAGGCCCATCACAAATGCAAATTACTTCATTGGATTATTCTTCTTTCTTAGGAAGAATTGCAGTTGGTAAAGTAGCTCGTGGAAGCATAAAAGAAAATCAACAAATCGCTTTAATGCAAGCCGATGGCTCTATAAAGAAAATGAAAATTAAAGAGCTTTATGTTTTTGAAGGAATGGGCAAAAAGAAAGCAGAAGAAGTGATTGCCGGAGATATTTGTGCAGTTGTAGGATTGGATGATTTTAATATTGGAGACACGATAGCCGATATAGAAAATCCGGAAGCATTGCCCGTAATCAGCGTTGATGAGCCTACAATGAGTATGTTGTTCGGTATCAACAACTCCCCTTTCTTTGGTAAAGAAGGAAAGTTTGTTACCAGTCGTCATCTTCGTGATCGTTTGTTTAAAGAAACAGAAAAAAACTTAGCCTTAAGGGTTGAGGATAGTGATAGTGCCGATAGCTTCTTGGTATTCGGTCGTGGTATTCTTCATTTGGGAATCTTAATTGAAACCATGAGAAGAGAAGGTTTTGAATTGACTATAGGCCAGCCGCAGGTTATTGTAAAGCATTTTGACGGTGTGAAGAGTGAGCCTTTTGAGATTCTTGTTGTTGATGTTCCTGCAGAATTCAGTGGAAAAGTAATCGACCTTGTTACTCAACGTAAAGGAGAGATGCTGGTAATGGAAACAAAAGGAGAAATGCAGCATCTTGAATTTGATATTCCATCAAGAGGATTAATTGGCTTAAGAAGCAATATGTTGACTAGCACTGCCGGAGAAGCAGTAATGGCGCATCGTTTCAATGAATACAAGCCCTGGAAAGGAAATATACCAGGAAGAAGCAATGGAGTATTATTATCAAAATCAACCGAAAGAACAACAGGGTATTCTATTGATAAATTACAGGAAAGAGGAAGATTTTTTGTAGATCCGGGAGAAGAAGTTTATGCAGGTCAGATTATTGCAGAACACATCAAACCAGGAGATTTGGTTGTAAACGCAACAGAACCTAAGAAACTTACGAATCACCGTGCAAGCGGATCTGATGATGCATCAAAAGCAGCACCTAAAATTTTAATGTCACTGGAAGAATGTATGGAATATATCCAACAGGATGAGTGCATTGAAGTGACACCTAAAAGTGTTCGTTTAAGAAAAACTATTCTTAATGAAGATGATCGTAAGCGTGTTTCTAAATCAATGACTCAGGAAGCTTAAAATTGCCATCTTTTTAAAATATAAAATCCGCTTCTAAAGGCGGATTTTTTTATAGAATATTTTCGATGTTTAATTCAATTCAGGAAAATAAGTATGTAATTTTGAGAAATGGAAACAAGTGTTTGTAAGGTTTGTGGAAATACTACAAACAATAAATATCATCAGGTAAAAGAACTTCAACTTGGATTAAGAGAGGTATTTACTTATTTAGAATGTGGCAATTGTGGCTGCATGCAATTAATGAATATTCCTGTAAATCTTGGTAAATATTATCCTAATGAAGAGTATTATTCTTTTCAAATGAAATTAGATATCAGAAAGAAATCTGATACACTTCGACATATTAAATCTTCTTATTTACTTTTCGGAAAAAATAAAATTCTTGGAAAATTATTATCGCTAGGATACAAAATGCCTGGTCATTATCAATGGGTAAAAAATGCAGGAGTAAAATATGACGATCCTATATTGGATGTAGGAACAGGAAACGGAAGCTTGTTGTTGAATTTATTTAAAATTGGATTTACAAACCTTACTGGGATTGATCCATTTATTGAAAAAGATCAAAAATACGGAGCAATAAATATCTACAAAAAAGGTATTTATGACATACAGGAAAAGTTTGCATTAATTATGTTGCATCATTCCTTCGAACACATGGATGAACCGTTGCAAGTATTGTTGCAATTGAAAAAATTACTTCAGCCCAATAGATATATTTTAATCAGAATTCCATTGATGAATATGTATGGATGGAAAAAATACGGATTAAACTGGGTTGGCCTTGATGCTCCACGACATATCATTATTCACAGTATTGAAAGCATGAAAATTCTTGCTGAACAATCTGGGTTAGAGTTACATAAGGTTGAATTTGATTCAGACCCAATTAATATATGGGCGAGTGAACAATATGAAAAGGACATCGCATTAATTGAACCCAATTCTTATATGGTTAATAAAAAAACTGCTTTTTTTACAAAAGTTCAAATAAAATCTTACAAAAAGTTAACTAAACAAATCAATGAAAAAAGAGAAAGCGATCAGGCTGCTTTTTATTTATTTAATCGTAGTTAGAAATGAAACGTTGTAAAATATTATTATTGCTGCTTTTGATTTTGTCAATGATAAACAAAGGCTTTACACAATGTTCAATGTGTACGAAAACGGCTTCACAACTTGGAGAAAAACCCGCATTAGGATTAAACAACGGTATATTATACCTAATGCTCGCGCCATTTGCAATTATTGGAGTAATTGCTTACAGATGGTGGAAGAGCGAGAGGAATAATTAAAATAACTTCTGTAAATGGTTTCGAAAAAAATATTAATGGTTTTGTTAAACGCCAATGGAGATTGTTTGTATGGAACTGTAATTTCCAAACAAATTAAAGAGGTAGATTATCCTGGCTGTCATCTAACCTGGGCTGTTAATAGAAATTGTAAGCAATCCATTGAGAATAATCCATTCGTAGATAAAATATGGGAAATTGAAACAAAAAAAACCTTTAATGATTTAAAAGAATGGAATGCTATTAAAAAAACAGCCGAGCAAAAAAAAAGCGAAGGTGAATTCGACTTGATTTTTTATTTGCAAATCCACGGAGAAAATGTTTTAAAATATGATGGCGGAATTAGATCTTCTCTTTATAAAAATTATCCACATCCAATTGTCATTTCACAACAACCCCTTATTTTTTTAAGGCCTGAAGAAATAAATAATGTAACTGCTTTTTCTAATAAATTCAATTTAGCGAAATTTAAAAAAATAGTATTAGTTGAATGTGGACCTACAAGCTTTACATCTAATTT
>CALQSB010000043.1 GCA_943333125.1 Chitinophaga pinensis | reverse complement strand
TCGGTGCAGAAGTGTTAATTTATGGTAAAGACTTTGATGAGGCCAATACTTATGCCATTCAATTATCCAAAGAATTTGATTTGCCTTTCGTTTCCCCTTTCGATCATCCTTTATTATGGCAAGGCCATTCAACAATAATAGATGAATGTGCAGCCGAAATGAAAGAGCCAGACCGAATTATAGTAGCTGTAGGTGGTGGTGGTTTGTTGTGCGGAATCTTTGAAGGTTTAGTAAGAAATAATTGGTTGAATACTAAAGTTGTTACCGCAGAAACCGAAGGTGCCGCCTCCTTCGCAAAAAGTAAATTAGAAAATAAATTAATCACGTTATCAGAAATAAACACCATCGCTACCAGTCTTGGTGCAAAAAAAATTACGCCAAAAGCACTCGAATACGCTTCTTCATTTAATGTGGAAACTTATGTAACCAATGATTCAGTAGCATTTACTGCTTGTAAAGATTTTTTTGATGAATATCATGTATTGGTAGAACCAGCCTGCGGTGCTGCACTTTCATACCTAAAAGCAAAGCACAAAGAAATTCATTCCAATGAAAATGTTTTAGTTATTGTTTGTGGCGGCGTGAATATGGGAATGGAAAAATATCTGGAATATGCAGAGAAATTTAAATGAAATTAAGGTGCCGTATTATATTCTACCACTCCATCTATAATTACAGAAGTTACATTAGTAGTATACTCAAAAGGATCTCCATTAAATAAAACAAGATCTGCATCTTTTCCTTTTTCTATACTCCCTACTCTATTATCAATCCCTAATAATTTTGCAGGGTTTATTGTAACAGCCTTTAATCCTTCATCAAAACTTAATCCATAAGCAACTGCTTCGGCTGCTTCAAATAATATTACTCTTGATTTAGGCACATAAGATTCATATCCGCTTTCAATAGAAACGGTTATTCCTGCTTTTGTTAAAAGCATTGCCGACTCTCTGTTCATGTTGATCATATCATCATCATTGCGTGCCATTGTTGCATGCAAAATAACTTCCGCTTTTGAGGCTTTAATTTCATTAATTAAAAGATACGATTCTGCTGCACCGTCAATCACCAGTTTAAAATTAAATTCTTTTGACAATCTGATTGCATTCATTATATCCACTGATTTGTTGGCTGTAATCAGCGCTTTTATTTCTCCTTTCAGCATTTTAGAAAGAGCATCCATTTTTAAATCGAAGGTTGGTCTTTTAGTTGAATCTTTATCCGACATTTTTTTCAAATAATCCTGAGCTTTAAACAATTCAGTTCTAATCATAGAAATCTGTTTGGCTTTTGTTCCGGGTGATGAAAAATTACTCGAAACCTCTGGGCCTATAGTCATCGCCAGCATAGCAAAAGGATTTATTACAACTGTTTCAACGGTTCCTTTTTTTGTTTTAACAATCATAGTCTGGCCACTTACCAATGCACCTATTCCATGTCCGGTATGCATGGTGGTAACGCCAAATTCTCTTACCGCCTTAACTAATTGTTCGCTGGGATTGTAAGCATCAATAGCTCTAAGCTCGGGTTGTATTGGACTCGATTTTTCAAGCTGATCCTGATCTGCAGCAACATTCATTGCACCCGACATCCCTATTACTGAACGGGCATCAATCAAACCAGGGGTAACTATTTTAGAGGGATATATTTTATATTCTTCCGGAATTTTTATTTCTGCTGCAGTGCCCACAGCTTTTATTTTTCCGTCTTTTATTAAAATAACACCGTCACGTATAGGTGAAGATGATACGGTATAAATAATTTCCGCTTTAATGGCAATTTGTGCAAATAAACCTATCGGTAATAAAAGCAGAACAATTAATTGAATTTTTTTCATCTTCTTTTAAATTTTATTTGTACCTGTTTTGAACTCGTTTTTTATTTTTTTATTAAAAGAATTTTAATTCGGGAAATTCTTTTAATAAAAAAATAAGCATTAAATTTTAACTAAGAAAAAATTCTGAATGCAAAAATCAATAGCCTTTTTAACTAAATTAATTTCCTTCTTCATCCTCTTCTCCATCATGATGATGAAATTCTCCTCTGTCGGATGAATACACACCATAGCCACCGGTTAAGAATGCCTTATCCGCAGGAACTGTTATATCGTATCTTTTTTTTCCTTCTACCCAGGTTTGTTCTACTTTGGTATATACGCTAAATGGATCTCCGGAAAGAATAATAAAATCGGCATCTTTTCCTTTCTGTAATGAACCAGTGCTATTAGAAAGATCCATTATTTTCGCACCTACAATTGTTAAACCTTCCAAAGCTTTTTCTCTGCTCATTCCTAATCTAACGGAAAGGGCTGCTGTTCTTAAAAATAATCTTGAATCCGTAATGCCATCATCTGTATGAAAAGCAACCATTGCGCCGGCCTTTTCCAAAATACCTCCATTTTTTAATGATAAGTTTAATACTTCCATTTTACCTCCTACTACTTCTATATTTATTATTGAACAAGGAATTCCTGCCTTTGCAATTTCATCGGCTACCATCCATCCTTCCGATAAATGATGAAGCACCATTCTGAAACCAAACTCCTTTGATAATCTGATTGCTGTTAAAATATCATTCGATTTATGTGAATGAAAATGCACCACTCTTTTTCCATTAAGCACTTCAACCAGCGCTTCCATTCTCAAATCTCTTTCTGGTAGTTTTGTGCTGTCTTTTCCTCCTTTTTCAATTTTAATTTTGTATTCCTGCGCTTTTAGAAAAAGCTCTCTTACCAGCGAGGCGCTTTTAGCTCTGGTTCCAGGAAATCCACCATTTCCTCTCATTGGGTTAGTTCCATTGGCCATTTTCATTCCACCGGTAACCCCTTTTTCATTTATTATCAACAAATCTTCAATTATTCTTCCTTCTCTCATTTTCAAATAGGCCGTCTGACCGCCCATTAAATGACCAGATCCCGGCATTACATTAATAGTAGTGATTCCTCCGGCTAATGCTTTTTTAAACCCATCACTTGTTGGATTAATAGCATCTATTGCCCTGGTTTCTGGATTTAACGGGTTGGATCCATCGCCACCATCAGGCCCACCAAGATGAGAATGAGTATCAATTAAGCCGGGCATAATTACTTTCCCTGTCACATCTACAACTTCAGCTTCGGGATCTATTGCCGATCCTTCGGGCCCAATATTGATAATTTTGCCATTTTGAACAGTAAAAATTCCATTTTTTATTGGATCTCCTGCTATCGTATAAATTAATGCACCTTTAAATACAATGGGTTTGTCCTGCGATAAAACAGTTTTTACCATAAACAAACTGATTAACAAAAAGATTTTATTAAGCATATGATTAGTGATTGATGTGTATTTCTTAATGGTATAAATTTTATATCAAAAAAGATTTTAAAGAATGATTATGAGAGCATTATGATTTTATTCACAAAATATAGACAATATTACGATAAAGAAATCGTTCAATAGATAGGAATTTTTAAATTAAAAAAAGAGACTACTATGAAAGCACAAAGCAGAGAATACACTAACCCGTTGGCTTATGCCATAATGAGTTTTTTTAATAAACTTCGTCAGAATCCTGATATTTATCCGATTAAATATTATAAAAAAGGGAACCGTTATAGAAGAAGTTGGAAAACTACGCTGTTAAAATAACGTGATGAATAGTGAAATTACTGATTCAAAAATTCAGCAAAAGCACTCTAGATTAAAACATAAACACAAAATATCTTTGTAAAAGAAAAATAAATAAATCAAAATCCAACAATCATGAAAAAGAACCAAAACCCTAACATGTCATTTTCAACTATTGCGAAAGCGCTTACAACAGCTCTAAACAGTTTGTTTTTTACAAACAACAACAGAGAGTTTGAAAAACTTAAAAACTTTATTGCATCGTAAAGATGTAATTTCCCCAAACCACAAGAATGTCCCCGGATAAAACCGGGGATTTTTTATTAGCTGAAGAGGTATTCCACATCAGCTTTAGTTAGTGCTTTTACAAAACTGGTTTCATCTGAAATAAGTTCCTTGGCGAGCGTTTTCTTTTTTTCCTGTAGTTGAAGAATTTTATCTTCAATAGTATCAATACAAATCATTCTGTATGCAAAGATATTTTTGGTTTGACCGATTCTATGAGTACGATCAATCGCCTGTTGTTCAACAGCGGGGTTCCACCAAGGATCAACGATATATACATAATCTGCAGCAGTTAAATTTAAACCCACGCCTCCAGCTTTTAAAGAAATCAGGAAAACCCTGCAATCATCATTAGATTGAAAATTCTGAATGGCTTTTTCTCTGTCTGCCGGAGAAGTGCTGCCATCAAAATATTCGAAAGGAACATTTTGTTCTTTAAGTTTTTCTTTTATCAATGCAAGCATTCCTAAAAACTGAGAAAAGATAAGCGCCTTATGCTGACCGATATTTTCTGATATTTCTCTGGCAAGCTCATCGAGCTTGATTGAGTTGTTGGGAAACTTTTCTTCTTCATTTAAAATAGCCGGACTATCGCAAATCTGCCTGAGCTTCATTAATCCCTGTAAAATGGTTAATTGCGACTTATCGATTCCCTGTTGATCAATAGCTCCAAGTATTTTATCCCGATAACTGTTACGGTAAGCCTCATAAATTGATCGTTGCTCTTCTTCCATTTCACAGAATAAAATAGTTTCTGTTTTTTCAGGTAAATCTTTAGCCACTTGCTCTTTAGTTCTGCGAAGAATAAAAGGATACAATAATTTTCTGAGGTGTTCTTTTTGTTCGGGCTCACCAAATTTGTCGATAGGTGTGGCAAATTCGTTTCTAAAAAATTCCATGCTTCCCAATAAGCCCGGATTCAGAAAGTTCATCTGTGCAAAAATATCAAAAGTGTTATTTTGCAATGGCGTACCGCTCATGCATAACCTGTTTTTGGCTGTAAGCAAAGAAGCGGCCTTGGTAACTTTAGATGATGGATTTTTTATCGCCTGGCTTTCATCCAGTACCACATAATCAAAAAGCACCTGAACAAACATACTGATGTCGCTTCTTAAAGTTCCATAAGTGGTAATAATGATATTATGTTGCGTTAGTTCCTCGTGTTTTCTTAATCTTGTATTTCCATGATGAATATGAAAAGTTAATTCGGGAGTAAATTTCCTGACTTCATTTTGCCAGTTGTAAATCAATGTAGTTGGACAAATAACAATTGCCTTAATCGACCCGTTTGTTTTTTTATAATACTCAAGCATTGTAAGTGCCTGAACTGTTTTACCCAAACCCATATCATCTGCCAGAATTCCACCCCATCCCACATCATTTAAATAACTCAACCATTGATAACCGGCAATCTGATACGGACGCAATACAGCTTGTAATGTTTCCGGAACCGCTATATCAGGAATGTTTTTAAATTCTCTCAATTTCTCAAACTTCTCATCGAGGGCAAAACTAATTTCTGTTTCATTTCTGTTTTCATACAATTCATCAATCACACTTAAATGATATCTTGAAAGTCTGAGTTTATCACTTTTTCCTTCCCCTACTTTAAACAGCAATGAATAGCGTTTTAACCATTCATCAGGTAAAATACCCAATGTGCCATCTTCTAATTGTACAAAAGACTGTTTATTGTTGAGTGCTTTTTTAATATCGGCTATACCTACACGTTGTTTACCAAATTCAATTTCTATTTTGGCATCAAACCAGTCTAATCCACTGCTGACATGTATATGAGTATTAGGGCGCGCCGTATTGAACCTAAAGTTTTTCAAAGCTTCGAAACCAAATACAGAAATTTTCAACTCTTTCATGGCATCTACAAAAAGGAAAAACCAGTTATTGCGTAAAACTTCTGCTCCTTTTAAAACCAGGCTTTGATTATCTGTTTGCCTTACAAACATAGAATGCAGGCTTTCCAACTTTTGAATAAACGCTTCTTCGGCTTCTTTATTTCTCTGAATAACGAGTATTTTGTCTCCTTCGGGAATAGTAATCGTTGTTCTATCCGATGCCTTTGTATCAAAACCATTATAGCCAAATATCGGCTGAAATACAAGGTAATCGCCCTTTTCAAGCAATTGCAATTTTATATCGGGGCTTCCGCCTTTTATTTCTTTAATCAGTGATTTATCAAATTCTACATGATATTCTTTGGTCAATGGCAACACAATTTCCTGCATCTTTTTAACCCAATCTGATTTGCTAAGTTTAACATTGCCTTGTTGTAAAAACTTTTCAGCCTGAACCACATCTTCTGTTTTTTGCCAAGTATATAACACTTTGTCGTGCATAAAAACCAAAATACTGTTGCATTCATTTTCGGTAAAAGGGATGGTTTCGTTTTCTATTTTCACCATACAAATCAGCTCCAGATAATTGTTCTTTGCAACAACTTTAAAAACAGGTGAAATGAATTTATCGCTAATTTCTATTTCCTGTAAATTAGCTGTAATGAATTTTTTCTTTTGCGGAAGTGAAAAGATAAAATGATTTCCAGGCTGCTCTTCAAAAAGCTTTTTTATTTTGGGATGCAAATATTCTGTAATCAGGTTCTTCGTTTCTTCCGGAAGCTCTTCTGATTCATTCTGTATAATATTATCCCATATTCCACTGAACGGAGAATTTCTGTTCAGATATTTATTAATTTCTGTACCCTGAAGTTTTCTGATTTGCTGAAACAGCAACTTATCTTCATCACTAAAAAAATCAGTGTTTACAAATTTAGTAAGATCAAGATTTTCGACTTTACTTACAAATTTTTTATTCTCTTCATCAGCTTCTCCTTGTACTGCATCAATAATAAATCCGGGATGCGTTTTAGCATTGAAATTAAACACAATTCCAAGAGCTTTGAGTGGCTTGTCTAATTCGACCACCTGTTCTATTGGTTTTAATTTTTGTAAAAAAGTAGCCGCAGGTGTTGAAAATTGCGGACCTGTTGGCTGAGCAACTCTTTTTATGTTGGTATCAAGAAGTATTAAAAAAGGTTTTCCTTCTTTATAAGTAAATTCAAATTTTCCTGCAAGGTCATCGTTCAAACTATATCCGTAAATCTGTAATAGTTTATTTTTTTCTTTATCCCAGTTTCTGATGGAGTCAAAATAAGCAGGACCAAAGGAATTTAGCAATTGAAGAAAGAGTAATGTTTTGTGTTCGCAAAGCGGATGTCCGGATTCGGCACAGGTGCAGGACGTATCGAAATTTCTTTCTTCATTTTTTTGAATTACTAACGGATACGTAATATTTCCAACTTTTAATTCTGCTTCCACTCTTTCCTCCGCGGCTTTTAAAATGTTTGCCTTAGTAGTTCTTAAAATAGTTTCTGCATCATCATAAATCCCTGGAGAGGAAAGCATTTTAATCATTTTAAGATCAATGTGCTTCATTTTAGCTACGGTGTGATACTGATTGTATTGTATCATACTATTGCCCAGCATATTCTTATCGGCCATATCCTGAAGGCGGAACAGCGCAGCCGATTCATGCCTGCATATATCACCAATATTATATGGACAAGAACAACGCAATGACATCAATCTGGCGTCGGTGTATTTTTGAATGTATACTTTATAGAACGTACTGTAGCTGTCGTCTTTTACTCTGAACACAATGGTACCCATTAACTCATCGTGTTCCACCAGTTCCACAAAACCAGATCCATGAATTTTTTTTCCACGGCGAATGACTTCATCGGTACCGTTATTATAAATGTGCTTGATTATATGTGGTAATGCCAAGGTTTAAATCTTTTTATTGATAAAAAAATTTGATTTTTACACCCCGACTTATTCAGAAAAGTGCAATTTGCAAAAGTAAAGGAAAATAACTGAGATAAGGAATGTAGAAGAAAATAATGTGTAGAATTAATACCTTTTTGTGATTATCCTCTTGTTAATTTTCCTTCTTTGTATAATGGTAATACATTAGCTGTATTTGAAGTAAGACAATGTCTGATATCTTTTTCCAATCCAAAAGAAGTAAGTCTTTTATAATGTGAGGCTTCTTTTTGTTTCATAAATTCATAAAGATCTTCCCGGGCTTCCAAAAACAATCCTTCAGCCATTTGAGAGGCATCACAATTAATCGTAAAATGTTGTTTGATTTGATTGATAACCGCTCCGGCAAATAAGGTGTCTTCGATATTTATGCGGTCTTTCCATGCTGCACAAGCCAGCAAAACAGGTTTGTTTTTTTTAATCAGGTAAAGACAAACAGCATCAAGATTGGCAAAAGACCCGGTAATAATTTCATGTGCCCCATTAGACAAAGCCATGTGCAACAACTTTGTTCCGTTGGTAGTAGTTAAAACGAGTGTTTTTTTATCAATAAAAGATTCGGGATATTCAAAAGGAGAATTTCCATATTGGAGACCTTCGGCAACTTTTCCATCGCGCTCACCTGCTGTGATGGCATTCATCTGCTTACCTATTCTAATACAATCATTCACGCTTTCAACCGGAATAATTTCTTTTGCGCCATTGGATAAAGCAGTTGCAATAGTAGACGTTGCACGCAATACATCAATGATAACTACTACGCTGGAGGTAATGTCATAAAGATTTAATAACGCAGGCGATAAGGATGTATATAAATCTGGCTTTTTGTTGTTAGACATTTATAGTATTGTAAAATGTATAAATTTATTCGAAAGGAATTTTTACGATTCTGGCTTTAATTTGCTGGTTCCGTATTTTGATAAAAATATCATTACCCATTTTTGAATGATTAATCTCTACATAGCCCATTCCTATTGCTTTTCCGAGTGTAGGAGATTGTGTACCTGAGGTTACTTTTCCAATAACCAGTCCAGATTCATCTGTGATTTCATAATCATGTCTGGCAATTCCTTTATCTATCATTTCAAAGCCTGCCAGTTTTTTTGCGACTCCATTATTTTTTTGTTGTTCAAATAGTTCTCTTGAAGTAAAGTCTTTGGTGAATTTAGTAATCCAGCCTAATCCTGCTTCGATAGGAGATGTGGTATCGTCGATATCGTTTCCATATAAACAGAAACCCATTTCAAGTCTAAGGGTATCTCTTGCACCCAAACCAATTGGCTTGATGCTATATTCAGCACCTGCTTTAAAGATGGCGTCCCAAATTATTTGTGCATCGTTTTCCTTGTCTTCAAAATAAATTTCAACACCACCGGCGCCGGTATAACCTGTTGCGCTGATTAATACATTTTCTATGCCTGCAAATTTTCCTTTTACAAAAGTGTAATACTTTAAATTAAGGATGTCTAGCTCTGTAAGTGACTGTATTATTTTTGTAGCGCTTGGCCCTTGAATAGCAAGTAATGCTGTTTTAGCAGAAATATTATGCATTTCCACATTTTGTGTATTGTGTTTTGTAATCCAGCTCCAGTCTTTATCAATATTTCCGGCATTTACGACCAACATATACACGTTATTTTCTTCCACACAATACACTAGTAAATCATCAACAATACCGCCATTATCATTGGGCATGCAGCTGTATTGGGCTTTTCCATTGGTAAGTTTGGCTGCATCGTTTGTTGTAATGCGCTGTATCAAATCCAAGGCTTGTGGGCCTCTTAGCAAAAATTCTCCCATATGACTTACATCAAACACACCCACATTTTTTCTAACTGCGGCGTGTTCATCGTTAATACCAGTGTATGATATCGGCATATTGAATCCTGCAAACTCGGCCATTTTTGCTCCGAGGGCAATATGATATGCTGTGAAAGGCGTATTCTTCATTTTTTGAATTTAGGTGGCAAAGGTAAAGGAAATGAGGATAAGCTAGATAAAGCTGGATACTGGATAGGCTGGATAAGCTGGTTCAAAAAGTTCAAAAGGTTCAAAAAGTTCAAAAGGTTCAAGAAGTTTAAAAGGTTCAATTAACTAATTGAACTTCTCGAACCTTTTGAACCTCTGAAACAATAAACCATAATCAACTTCCCCCTTCGGGGGAGTTAGGAGGCTTTACCCTTTAATCCTCTTCGATTCTGATTCGCTAGCCGTTTTTCTTTCTCTGCTTGCGCTGATTTGATTGCTACCGAATCTCCAATTGACTGTAAGCCTGAAGGTTCTGCTTTCCCAGTTGCCGTTAGCATTTATATTCATTCCGCCGAAATTGTTGGTGGCTTTCCATGGTGCTGTATAAAAAATGTCAGTTACTGCTGCTTTTACTGTAAGATTTTTATTGAAAAATGTTTTTTGCAGTCCTAAATCCATCGACCATTGTGGTGAGGTTTTCCAAGTAGCAGCCCAGAATGCCGGACCATTAAACCAGCCACTTATCTCAGCCGAAAACTCTTTCTTTAATGTAAAAGACTGTTGCAAATATGCACCATACATTGGAATTTTTAAATGGAAAAGATTTTCGCCAATACTACCATTGATATCGTGATACATAAACCAGAAATTCACATAACCACTCCACCATTTTTTAAATGGCGTGGCACTGCCGATATTGAAACCATAATAATTAAGGTTGGCTAAATTCTGTTGCTGAACATAAGTAGCATTGCCAACAGTATCGGTAATTTCTGTGGCAAAATCTCTGGTATGGCCATAACTTACAGACGAAGTAAGAAAGCCCATATAGGTATGAGAAAGCTCAATATTATTGGTGTACTGAGGTTGTAAAAATGCATTCCCTTTTTGGTAAGTCAATTCATCCAGCTTGTTTTCAAAAGGATTTAAATCCTGATAAGTTGGTCGGTCAATGCGTTTACTGAAGGTTAAATTGAATGTGTTTTTTTCATTAAAAGTATAAGTCAATGCGCCTGAAGGAAACAAGTCGGTGTAATTTCTTTTTACTGTGTTGTCTGCCTGAACAATACTGTCTGCTCTTGTCAGGTCGCCCTCGCTGTTAGTTTGTTCTATTCTTATGCCTGCTTGAAGATTCCATTTTTTGTTTAACGGTCTTATAATATTTACATAAGCGGCATTTACGTTTTCATAATAGGTAAAATAATTACTTCTGCTCAAAACTTTAATTGGATTTCCATTTACATCATCATTAAAGAACTCAAAAGTATTTTCTGTTTTTACAAAAGATGATTTTGCACCATAACCAATCTTTGCTTTACCCCAATTGTGTTCAATATCTATTTTGGCAGAGAAAATATTGATTTTTACGGGCATATTATTTCTGTTGATCACTTTATAAATAAGATTGCCAGCGCTATCATTATAGAAATTAGGCTGATAAGCTTCCCCCGTTTTTCTGTATACTCCATAATCTGCATCGAAGTTTATTTCCTTTCCGCTGGTATCTGTAAATCGGTAATTTATATTGTTGTTGATGTTTAAAGCATTTCCAAAACCATTACTATTTGCCACAAGCGTCTTAACATAATCTCCGGTTGGATTATAATAAATCGGCGTAATACCATTGCCAGTTTCTGTTCCATTGGTTTGATTGAGTGTAGATATAAAACCAATAGTGTTCTTTTGATTGATAAAATAATCTGCGCCAGCTTTGTAATTAATATTATTATTATGGTGTTTGTTCACGCTCTTCAAATCATAAATTGTATCTAATTGAATACGGTAAATATTCATGTCATTCTGATTCGTTCCGTTTGAATATCCAAGATTTCCAAAAAGATTTATTTTTTTATTTCTGTAATTCAAACCGATAGATTCATTGAACTTTGGGGTGATGCCTTGTGTATAACCAGTTGTTACATTACCGTTAGTGCCATACTTTTTATTCTTTTTTAATCTGATGTTGATGACACCTGCATTACCCGCGGCATCGTATTTGGCAGAAGGATTGCTGATCATTTCTATGGCTTCAATATCAGCACTGTTGATGCCTTTAAGAAATGTAGCCAGTTCTGAAGAAGTAAACTGTGTAGGTTTGCCGTCGATATAAATCTTTACACCAGTTTTACCTTTCATGCTGATGTTATCGTTATTATCTACAAGTACACCCGGACTTTTCCTCAGCAACTCAAAAGCATCACTACCGGTGGCGTTGATACTAGATTCCACATTGAAAATCATTTTATCAGCTTTTACTTCAATCATTGGTTTTTTAGCAATGATGGTATGTGTAGTTAATGACTGTACTGATTTCTTAAGAACAACGTTTTTTAAATCTATTGATTTGTAAAAGAATTGTATGGAATCTAATGAAATAAAATTTTGTTCATAGCCTACATTTGTGAATTTTAACAAGTAATTTCCGGAGGCGATGTTATCAAAGTAAAAGGTTCCAGATTCATTAGAAACAGCAACTTTTAATAAGGTGCTGTCTGATTTTTTTAATAAACTAACAGTTACGAACGACAGAGGATTGTTGGTGTCTGAAACTGTTTTTCCTGTAACGTCTGTGCTTTGTGCAAAAGTTAAATTGGAAGAAAAGAAAAACATAGAGAGTAAAAAAGTACTTATTGTTTTCATGTTTTTTATTTGGGTAATCAATCGCGGCGCAAGATAGTATATGTGTTGCGCTTATTTCGAATGTGTTCGTTAATTAAATTATAAACAAATATTTTCTATTTATGTTTAAATAGATTTTTGAACAGCACCTTTTTGATCAATTTCTTGTTCTATTTTTTTTTTGCATTTCAATCAATGAATCCAGCTTATGTAGCTTCTCTAGCTTATCCATCTTATCTAGCTTATCCAGTCTGTCATTTATTTTATCATCTAGCTTATCTATCCCTCTCAACCCTTCGTCGGTCATCTGAAACTCTTGATTTAACTTGCTTTCATTATTCCAGTTTTGAAATTCCCATACATTATCATCATAATTAGACACGCTATTTGATTTTGGCAAACTGATACTTTTACCAACAGGAACGCTAATGAGTACAGCCACTTGTTGGTTTCTGAATTTTTGTTTTTTGGTGATAAAGATGCCTTGGTCGATTGTCACTAAGCTGTCTGTTTGTGCTATGTTTATTCTAATAGCAGCCGCTGTAGTATCTGCAGTAAATCTCGTACTGCCATGTGCTGAATTCACCATCCTTATATGAAATGAATCGTCCAACGATCGTAGCACTTTGATATCCACATTATCAATAAAAATCGAATCTTCAAATAAATCTAAAGCCTCAAAAAAATTGATGTCATTATCATTGTCATCATAGAAATAAGGGTTTTTATTCAACTTTACAATCAGCTTTCCATTCATGGGTTGAGTGATGGAAACTTCTTTTTCGTTATTATCACGGTGACTCATTTTTGAAAAATCATTGCCTAATGTTGAAGCCAATCCAAACAATGAAATCCAGCCTAATACCCATAATGCAATGAAGGTGGTGGTTACCCATTTGTTTTTAGTTTTGATACCGGCAATCTTTTTTATCAAGGCAACGATGATACCAACCGTAGCGAGGATAACGAAGAACAAAAGCGTTCCTAATGCAAAACTATTTTGCCAAAATCCATTCAAAATAAAATCCTTAAACGGAATGGCTACGAAAGATGCAAATGTCATAGCCAATAAGAATATTACCAGCGCCAAACCAATCATAGTAAGTGTTGTGTATGCAATGAATTTTACAATAAATACAATTATATCTATAATTACATTTACAAATCTTTTCAAAGCACTTGATGAATCTTTTCTGATGTCTTTCATTTTTTCACCCGCAACAGCACCTAGTTTTTCTGCTCTTACTTTAACGCCTTTCATCTCTTCATTGATGGCGTTTTGAATAGAATTCATATCTACTTTTTCGCCTTTCATTTCCAATTTTTCTGAAGTGGTTTTGGCTTCGGGCATTACCAACCACAAAATGATGTAAATAACTGACAAACCCGGAGCGATATTCATCAAGTGATACCATCTGAAAGTAAAAGTCAGGAATGATAATGAAAAAACAACTCTGGGAATCCATACTGGTATACCGAAATAATGTGCCAATCCGCTGCAAACACCAGCAACTACTTTAGAATCGGTATCGCGGTATAATTTTTTTCTCATCGAACCCAACTCTTTTGTAGCAGAACTTGGAACGGCAACCCATAATATTATGTAAGGAATCAGACCCACACCAAATGAAAAGAATAAAATTATGAATACTATTCTTACAATAACGATGTCGATATTAAAGTAATTTGCTAATCCTGAACACACCCCACCAATCAGTTTATTATTTTCATCTCTGTATAAACGTTTATGAATAGACGAACCAAATTGTTGTTTTCTATTTTCTGATTGATTATTAATAATTACAGGTTCAGATTCCAGTTCTTCAGGTTTGCCCATGCTTTTAATAATGGCATTCACATCATTATCAGTAATACATGTAGAGCCTTTACTTAACTGTTCCTGAAAAAGTTCAGATATACGACTTTCAATATCGTTGATGATTTCGTCTTTACCTTCTTCATCTTTAAAATGGTGTTGCAAGCTGGTGGTATAATTTTTCAACAGTTCAAAAGCAGCTACTTCAATTGGAATTATTCTGCCGTGATAGTTGATATTGATGACTTGTTTCATTTGTTTTATTTTTTTATGCTTGTTGGGTAATTAATTTAACTGCGTCTGATAATTCGTTCCAGGTGGTTTCGAGTTCTTTGTAGAATTCGTTGCCTTTTTCGGTAAGGCTAAAGTATTTTCTCGGCGGCCCGCTGTTGCTTTCTACCCATCTGTAAGTGAGGAGTTCGGCGTTTTTCAAACGGGTTAATAATGGGTAGAGGGTGCCTTCAAAAATATTGAGATTGGCAGATTTCATTTTTTCAATGATATCAGAAGGGTAGGCCTCTCCCTGTTTGATAACAGATAGAATACAGAATTCCAGAATTCCTTTCCGCATCTGACTTGAAGTATTTTCTATATTCATTGGTTGAATTTTATGCTTTTTTAGCGGATTAATTAAGAATCGAAATCACAGCGCTTAGCACTTGATCTCACAAAGATAGGAATAAATATAGTACTATGCAATACATAATACTATATTTTTTTAATTTTCACCATTAAGAATGGAGAAAAGGAGTTAACGGGGTAAAAAATTCGTGGCTAATTACATCTCGAAACGTTCCTATGGAACGAAAAAAAATTCCGTCATTTCGGGCTAAAGACAAATTGTTCCTATGGAACATTTTAGAAAATATAATCTTTGCTTTTTTGCCTCCTTCCTAGCATTGCGTGAAACCCATTTGTGATACTTTGTGCCTTAGCGCCTTAGTGGCAAAATCCTCTGCATAAACTCATTTTTCTCCATTCTCTGCGGTAAAAAATTAACCATTCGTGGCAAACTCCGAATTAGCCTTACAAAAGAAAATTATTATCTTGCTTACGTTCAATTACAGAATATGAAAAAAATAATTTTGCTTTTCATTTGTGTCAGTTTCCTTTTTGCCTGTTCTAGTAAGAAAGGATATCTAGAAAGGAAAGACAGTGACAGATCATTACAGGATGCTGTTAAAAAAATAAACAGAGCTGCGGATGATGAAGATGCCAGACAGGCAATTCCGCAACTCTATACAATTATCAAAGAAAAGCGACTTGATAACATTAACGCTTACACTCAATCAAACCAATTAAGCAAATGGGATAAAATCGTTAATGAATATGAATATTTACAAAATGCCTATTCTGCCATCATTAGCTCCCCTGCTGCATTTAAATTAGTTACTCCAGAAAGCTATAGCACCGAACTTGTTGAATCAAAAGAAAATGCGGCTTCCGCTTATTATGATTATGCTATGTCGTATTTTCAAAAGCCTGGAAGGGATAATGCAAAAGCGGCTTATAATGGTTTTAAGAAAGTTAATCAATTTGCGCCAGGATATAAAGATGTAAATGAAAAAATAAAAACGTCTTATGAAAATTCAATTATTACAATTGTGATTTCGCCTGTTCAGGATAATTCCTTTTTTAACAATAACGGTTGGGGTAATTATGGAATGAACTACAGCAACGAATATTTTCAACAAAATCTGTTGAGAGACCTATCCAGCAATAATCAATATCCAGCAAGATTTTATACTCGGTCGGAAGCCAGCAGAATGAATATTTATCCTGATTGGACTATTGATTTTAGACTTAGAAATATAACTGTGCCTAACCCTTTAATAAACTACTCTTCCCGAAATGTAAGCAATCAATTACAAGTTGGAACTGACACTGCCGGAAGACCTGTTTACAATACCGTTAATGCAACTATTAACATCAGCAGATCCAGCTTTACTGCAAGAGCCAACATGGAAATGAATATTAATGATTTGACAGCCGGAAAAAATATTATTTATAGAAGCTACAATGAGGAGTATAAATGGGAACAGCAATCAGCAACCTTTTCTGGAGACAGAAGAGCAATTTCTCAAAGCGACTGGAGTATGATTAATAACAGCAATAATACTACACCCCGGAAAGAAGAAGTACTTTATGAGCTTTACAGAAAAATTTATCCACAGGTACTGAGCCAAATCAGACAATCTGTAAGCTGGTAAAATTATTTCAGTAGCTGATAAACAATAAAACTACACAGATAAGCAAGCCCCGACATATACGCCAGTTGAATTAACGGCCATTTCCAGCTTTTGGTTTCTCTTTTTACAATGGCAATAGTACTCATACATTGCATCGCGAGTACATAAAATATTAAAAGCGATAGTCCTGTAGCCAGTGTATATACTTTGGTGCCATCTTCTTTTTTTGCGTTACTCATTTTTTCTCTTAATGTGCTGTTTCCCGAATCATCACCAACGCTATATAAGGTTGCCATGGTACCCACAAATACTTCGCGTGCAGCAAAGGATGTAATCAGAGCAATTCCAATTTTCCAGTCGAAACCCAGCGGCTTTATCACAGACTCTATTGAACGACCTAATATACCAGCAAAGGATTGTTGTAAATGTTCCGCTTTTTTTTCTCTTAATAAATATGCTGTTTGCTGTGGCTCCTGCTGAATTAATAATGAATATTTATTTTCTATCGCTTCCATTTTTTTTGAAGGTCCAAAACTGCTCATAGCCCATAGAAATAAACTAATAATCATAATAACTTTTCCCGCCTGAAAAATAAATATTTTTGCTTTTTCAAACATCGTATAAAACATATTCTTCCATCTTGGACTTCTATAAACCGGTAGTTCTAAAATGAAAAAACTTTTTTCTGTTGATGTGATAAACCATTTCATTATCCAGGCAACCATCAAAGCCATCGCAGTTCCAAAAACATATAAAAGCATCATCACCAATCCTTGAAGGCTTATAAATCCCAGATAGAGTTTAGCAGGAATTACTAATGAAATTAAAATGGTATAAACAGGAAGTCTGGCACTGCAGCTCATCAATGGCGTTATCATTATGGTGAGCAGTCTTTCTTTTTTATTTTCGATATTACGCGCACTCATTATTGCTGGAACAGCACAAGCAAATCCACTAATCATAGGCATTACGCTTTTTCCATTGAGTCCGGATTTCCTCATTAATTTGTCTGTTAAAAAACTAATGCGTGCCATATAACCACTGTCTTCCAATAAAGTAATCAATCCAAATAATATCATGATTTGTGGAACAAAAATCATAATACCGCTTAACCCAGCCAGAAATCCATTTACAAAAAGATCGCTGAACCATCCCGATGGCAATACTGATGTAAACCATCCGCCTATGCCTCCAAAAAACCATTCAATAAAATTCATTGGATATTTTGCTACCCAAAACACACATTGAAAAAGTATAAACAATACAGTAACCAAAATAATGTAACCCCACTTCCGATGTAATAAAATGTTATCTAATTTTTCGGTGAGTAAAGATCTTTCCAGCGGATCAGTTTCCACAATTGTTTGCTGCATGATATGTTTAATCCTCGCATATCGCTGCATAATTTCTTCGGCCTGTGTTTTTGTTGGATTGAATTTATTTTCAATTTCAATTTGCTGAATATCTTTTGAGTCTTGATTGGTTAAATTAAAGTGCTGATGATTGATAAGATAATGTAAAGCCTGATAATTACTGAGTGCAGGAAAAATATTTTGCACTTTCTCAATTGAAACCGGAGCAAGCATTTTACTATAAATAAATTCGCGCGGAATTTGATTTGAATTATTTAAAACAGCATGCTCAATGGATTTTTTTAGCTGATCAATTCCTTTTGCTTTTCGGGGATTGATCACAACTACCGGAACACCAAGTTCTCTTTCCAAACCTGCAATGTCTATTTTTATTCCTTTTTGTTTGGCAAGATCCATCATGGTAAGCGCCACTACAACAGGCATTCTGAGGTCGATGATCTGAGAACAAAAAAGTAAATTTCTTCTGAGGTTGCTCGCATCCGCAACCAATAATATCATTTCGGGCTTTACCGACTCATCCTGCTGCAACAATACTTTATAAGAAACCCATTCGTCGGCACGCCTGGGATAAAGGCTGTAGGTGCCTGGAAGATCAATAAAATTTGCAGTTAGCTCATCGGAAAGCTTGCAGGTGCCCGACTTCTTATCCACTGTAACTCCCGGGAAATTACCTACCTTTTGATGCAAACCAGTCAATTCATTAAACAACGAACTTTTTCCGCTGTTGGGATTTCCCACCAATGCTATGTCGACTTTTTTGTTCAAATTTTAATGCTGCTGTTTATTTTGCAAAAGTAATGTGAATCATTACTAAACAATTTACGAATTAAAGAAAGATAGGTTTGATTAACTTTGCCTTACACTCCTTATAATTATGAAATCAATACTTTTCTCATTTTTATTTCTTAGCCAGCTAACCTTTGGCCAGTCTGATAAAAAAATTATCAAAGATCTAAAGAAATCAATTTATTTTCTTGCAGATGATAAACTCGAAGGCAGACGAACAGGAATGCCCGGAGAAAAACTGGCTTATGAATTTATTGTAGAAAAATTCAAGAAAAACAAAATTGATATCGTTCCTGGCTTAAATAGTTATATCCAGGATTTTGAGGTGAATGATGGTTTATCAATTAATAAAAACACCTATTTAAATGCTGGTAAAAAAACATTTTTGATTAATGATGATTTTTTTCCTTTGCCTTACTCAAAACCAGGAAGCGAAATAATCAGCAATGCCGGCGTACAATCGGTTTTTTATGATATCAATACGTTGATTTCAGACAATTCGAATAATCCTCATTTTGATTTTGAAGAAGAACTCTATCAAAAAATCAAATCCATCAGTGAAACACAGTCACTAAAAAGCATTTTTGTTTTTAATAGTTCGGATACTGCCGCTGAATATAAGTTTGATACTAAAAACAAAAAGAATGCAGTTTCGGTTTCGGTAATATATTGTAACAAAAATATTATTAAAGAACTTAGAGATTCTTCAACAGCAGTTTCGCCTATTACATTTAATGTCGATATTAATTCCAATATCAGAACAGGACATAATGTAATTGCTATGATTAATAATTACGCGCCAGTTACCGTGATACTTGGTGCGCATTACGATCATCTGGGTTATGGTGAAGATCATAATTCTTTATTTGTCGGTTCTAAACCTGAAATACATAACGGCGCCGATGATAACGCCAGTGGTACAGCGGCATTATTAGCACTTTCGGAGATTTTAAAAAACGATGGAGATAAAAAATTCAATTATCTTTTTGTTGCTTTTTCGGGTGAAGAACTCGGTTTGTTTGGTTCAAAATATTTTACAGAACATTGTCCGGTTGATTATAAAAATATCAATTACATGATTAATATGGATATGGTTGGCCGATTAAATGACAGCACTCACGGTTTAACAATTGGTGGCTACGGTACTTCTCCTGCATGGGGACATTTAATTAATCTAACCGATGATTATTTTAAAATAAATGTAGACAGTTCCGGAAGCGGTCCAAGTGATCATACTTCATTTTACAGAAAAGATTTACCCGTTTTGTTTTTTTTCACAGGATCTCATCATGATTATCACAAACCAAGTGATGATGCTGATAAAATAAATTTTAAAGGAGAGTTGAAAATAATCAGATACATTCAATATTTGATTGAAAAAACGGCATTGATTGAAAAAATAATTTTCACAAAAACCCGCGAGTCTGCAGCAATGGGTAAAAGCTCCTTTAAAGTAACTATGGGCATAATGCCTGATTATACTTTTAGTGGAAATGGAGTAAGGGTAGATGGGGTAAGCGATAACAGACCCGCACAGAAAGCAGGCGTTAAAACAAATGATATTATTTATCAGCTTGGAGACTTTATGGTAAGTGATGTGCAAGCCTATATGCAGGCACTTAATAAATTTAAAAAGGGAGATACCACAACAGTAAAAATAAAAAGAGGGACGGAAGACATTAAAGTGGAAGTAACATTCTAAATTCGGGTTATGAAGCTCAAAATCGACAATGATTTACTTGCGGAAGAATTTTTTGAAAATACACACTTGTTGGGCATTGTAGCACCAATAAAAAATTATCAATTTATTTGGAATATTAATCAACAACTCGGCTACACATTCCGGTTAAACAGTGATCTTGAAATTGAATTAAGAAAGAAAACCAGAAATTATTTTTTTTCAATTTACGAATATCAAATTCCGCAGACTTGCATATTTCATTATCTGTATCATAATCATCACATGGGAGAATATCTTTTACCAGAATTTAAACATCTTGATTTTCTGTGGATGATTAAAGGTGATGATATAAATAATATAGAATTACAGGAACTACATCAGGCAATAAAAAAGCTTCCCGCTGTTCAGTTTGTGAATGAGATGACCAATGAAAAAATAAAAAATAAACAGCATCTGATATTTTAACCTAGGTTTAATCTAAATATCAGTTTTGTTGTTGTCACTAATAAAAAAATATAAATCATTTCAAATCATAAATTATGTGGCAGAAAATAAACGATAAACTCTATAAAAAATTTGAATTTAAAAATTTTGTTGATGCCTTTTCATTTATAACCAAAGTAGCGCTGATTGCTGAAAAAATGAATCATCACCCCAATTGGAGTAATGTGTATAATATTGTAGAAATTTCACTTAATACACATGATGCAGGTGATATTGTTACGGAAAAAGATTATGAATTGGCAAAAGCAATTGATAAATTGATGGCTGAATAAAC
>CALQSB010000042.1 GCA_943333125.1 Chitinophaga pinensis | reverse complement strand
GAGATTGATGCTATCGGTCGCGCTAGAGGAAAGAATGTAATGATGAGCAACGATGAAAGAGAAAATACATTGAATCAATTGTTGGTTGAAATGGATGGCTTTGGTACTGATTTGGGTATCATCATTCTTGCAGCTACCAACCGCCCCGATGTATTGGATAACGCGTTATTAAGACCAGGTCGTTTCGATAGACAAATAAGTATTGATCGTCCAGATCTGGTTGGTCGTGAAGCCATTTTCAAAGTGCATTTGATTCCTATTAAAACTTCTCAGAAACTGGATATTCATAAACTCGCTGAACAAACACCTGGTTTTGCAGGTGCTGATATTGCTAACGTTTGTAATGAAGCCGCTTTAATAGCTGCCCGTAAAAATAAAGAAGCTGTTGATATGAGCGATTTCCAAGATGCTATCGACAGAGTCATTGGCGGTCTGGAAAAGAAAAACAAAATCATTTCTCCTGAAGAAAAAGAAATCATCGCTTATCACGAAGCTGGTCACGCTATATGCGGCTGGTATCTTGAGCACGCCTACCCGTTACTGAAAGTAACTATCGTTCCGAGAGGAACTGCTGCATTGGGTTATGCACAATACACGCCTAAAGAACAATATCTGTATAACACCGATCAACTTATCGATCAGATTTGTATGACCTTAGGCGGAAGGGCCAGTGAAGATATTTTCTTTGGAAAAATAAGTACCGGAGCCAGCAACGATTTACAGCAAATCACCAAGATTGCTTACAGCATGGTTACTGTTTACGGAATGAGTGAAAAAGTGGGCAACATCAGCTTTTACGATCCCGCTCAGGAAAATTATTTTACCAAGCCTTATAGTGAGGAAACAGGAAAAATGATTGATCATGAAGTTCGCAAACTTATTGATGAAGCTTATATCAAAACAAAAAAACTACTTATAGAAAAGAAAGGCGATGTTGAAAAACTTGCAAAAGAACTTCTGGTTAAAGAAGTATTATTCAAGAGTGATGTTGAATCATTAATTGGCAAACGTCCTTTTGAAGAAAAAAAATTACTGGACGTTGAACCCGAGGAATTTAAATCAAATGTAATTACCTCTTCCGAAATTGATGCAGCTAATAATAATACAGAAGTATAAATTAGTGTCTTATGGCTACTACTGCAGCAAAAGAAAATATATTGAAGAAAATACGGCAGGCACTGAGTAATCCAGTGCCTTTGCCTTTTCCTCAAAGCCAGGGTAATCAACCTATCTTTAAAAAGCAGAAAGAAGATGACGCTATTGTTTTTGCTGAATCCTTTTCTAAACTACAGGGGAAATTTGTTTTTTGTTCTGATGAACATGAAATGTCTCTACAGCTTAACGTATTGATAAAATCAAAAGGATGGACAAATATTTATTGCAGAGAAAGTAAGCTTATTCCTTTCATTCAAAAAAACGACATGGAACCTTACGGCGATCTTGCCACTTGTGATGTTTCAATAACAGGTTGCGAGTATCTAGTAGCCCGTACCGGAACTATCGTTATGAGCAGCGCACAGCAAAGCGGCAGAACAACAAGTGTTTATGCGCCGATTCATATCTGTATTGCCTATAGCAGTCAGATGGTTTATGATTTAAAAGAAGCCTTGCAATTTATAAAATCAAAATATAAAAACAATTTACCTTCTTTAATCACGTTTGCCAGCGGCCCCAGCCGAACTGCCGATATAGAAAAAACACTCGTTACCGGTGTACATGGACCAAAAGAAGTATATTGTTTTTTAATTGAGGCTTAAATCAGAGCAGAGGACTTGACGAATTTTAATTATTACCATGGAATCTATTTATCATTTATTTGTTTATGGTTCACTTAGAAGCGGATTTCGTAATCCCGCCTATCAATATATTGCCGATTATTTTACCCTTGAAGGTGAAGCTGTAGTTCAAGGAAAATTTTATGATAAGGGTGAATATCCTGTTGCTGTTTCTGCAAATGATAACACCTATATAACCGGCGAGTTGTACCTGGCAAAAAATAAAGAAGGCTTTGATTGGGCAATTGCTCAGCTGGATGATTACGAAGGACTGAATGTGGAACCCGGCGAAAAACCCTGGTATAAAAGAGAACAGGCTACAGCCTATATCAACAAACAACCATTTGTTTCCTGGATATACTGGTATAACGACAGCGTTGCCAATATGGAAGAAATCGTAACTGGCGATATCATGAAATATCTTCAGGAAAAAAACAAGCCATAACTTATTTACAAACATGACTGCTGCAAAGAAAATTTATTTTCTCTCCGATTTTCATCTCGGTGCTCCCGATGCCAAAAGCAGTTTGGTTCGCGAAAAAAAAATTATTGCATTCCTTGATGAAATTAAAAAAGATGCCGAACGCATTTTTATATTAGGCGACCTCTTCGATTTCTGGTTTGAATACAAAAAAGTTGTTCCCAAAGGTTATGTAAGAATTTTAGGAAAACTTGCAGAAATAACAGACAGCGGCATTCCAATAGATTTTTTTGTGGGCAATCATGATATGTGGATGAAAGATTATTTTCAGCAGGAATTGAATATTCCGGTTTTTTACGAACCTCAAACCTATGTATTAAATGAAAAAAAAATCATGATCGGTCATGGTGATGGTTTGGGTCCCGGAGATCATGGTTATAAATTCATAAAGAAATTATTCCGAAATAAAATAGCACAATCTTTGTTTGGAATTCTTCCACCTGTAATTGGTATTGGGCTGGCTAATTATTTCAGCAGAACCAGCAGAGTTAAAACAGGTCAAAGCGATGAAATATTTGAAGGCGAAGAAAAAGAATGGCTTGTTAGCTATTGCAGAGAAATGCTCAAATCAGAACAGTATGATTATTTTGTTTTTGGACACCGACATCTTCCGCTCGATATAAAATTAAATGAACAAAGCACCTATATCAATCTGGGCGATTGGATTAAATACGATAGCTACGCAGTACTTGAAGAAAAAACTCTTTACCTCAAATACCATAAGCCACAATAATTGAAGAAATATATTTTATACTTACTATTGGGTTGTATATTTTCCAACTTCAGTTTTGCACAAAAAGATACTGCATTAACCAATGCTCATTTTAAATTAGAAAAAACAATTGCCGGGGATTTTAATTATTTTAATGTTGATGTACTTGAAAATATATATGTCATTACAAGTGGCAATCAACTCCAAAAAATCAGCAGCAACGGAGACTCGCTAGCTTCTTATGGTAATGTAAAAAAATACGGCAACCCTGCTTATATTGATGTAAGCAACCCCTTGAAAATTCTGGTTTATTATAAAACATATTCCACTATTGTTACGCTAGACAGACTACTGACTTTTATAAACAGCATCAATTTAAGAAGTCTGCAATTATTTAATGTGAATGCGATATCTACTTCCTACGATAATAATATATGGCTGTTTGACGAATCCAATTTCAAAATAAAAAAAATAAATGAAAATGGGAATATCCTTTCTGAAGGTCAGGATATGAGGATGGTTGTGGATGAAGTTCCTGCTCCTACTCAGATTCTGGAAGCTAATAATCAGGTTTTGCTTTATGATGAAAACAAAGGATTTTTTATTTTTGATTTTTATGGTGCTTATAAAAATGTTATCCCTTTTCTTCACTGGAAAAATGTAGCCATTGGCAATAAAATAATTTACGGATTTGATGAATCGAAGCTTTATAAATACGAACTGAATTCTTTGAATTTAAAAGAATACCTTTTGCCTGCGGTGTTTACAGATTACAAATCAATAAAGGCGCTCAATGGAAAATTATATTTACTTAAAAAAAATGGTATCGAAATTTATCATATCGAGTAGGTTTTGAATGGATAAATTTTAACGCTAAAAACATAACTAACAACTAGTCCATTATCAACTGTAGCTATAGTTTTAGGAGGTAAAAGATAACGCTTCAAAAAATGAAATAAATATAAATGACATAGCCATAAGCCGTAGCCTTTTAACTAACGGGAATAATAAAAAAGGCTATACGCTGTGACCAAATTTTAAAAATCATATTAACACATGAATGTTCTGGACTACATTATTTTAAATAATTCCTTACGAAACATAATTGCAGTAGCATCAATAATTCTCATTGTAGGTATTTTAAGAAAATGGCTTTCCCGATATATTGCTTCTCTTTTGTTTATTCCTATTCATCAGAAATGGACCTCTGTCGAAAAATCAGAATTTACCGGTTTACTTATAAAACCACTAGGGAGGTTTCTTGCCGTTGTAGTATCCATTCTGGCAATTGACAAACTTAATTTTCCTGAGGTATTAAAATTTGGCATTTACAATTCGCAGTCAGAACAAATTATTCATGAGTTAGGAAAATGTTTGATCATTATTTATTTTATATGGCTGGTGCAAAGCTTTATTAATTTCATAGCATTGGTGCTGGATATAAATGCAAAGACAACAAAAGATAAAAGAGATGACCAGCTGATCTTTTTTTTCAGGGATTTTATAAAGGCAATTATTTATATCATTGGCTTTCTTTTTATTTTACAAACAGGCTTTAATGTTAATGTAGGTGCGTTACTAACGGGATTAAGTATTGTAGGCGCGGCGCTTGCACTTGCTGCAAAAGAAAGCATTGAAAATCTGATAGCTTCTTTCATCATTTTTTTCGACAAGCCTTTTTTTACCGGCGATGTGGTTAAAGTAATGAATATAACCGGAACGATTGAACACATCGGATTACGAAGCACAAGAATCAGAACAACTGATCAGACATTAGTTACCGTTCCCAACAAACAAATGGTAGACGGCATTGTTGACAACTGGAGCATGCGCAGCAGCAGAAGGGCTGAATTGAAAATGGAATTTAGTAATGCAAATAAAACTTTTGCTATAGAGCAGTTTATTGCTTCGGCAAAATCTTTTCTGGAAAAGAAAAATCCTATTGTAAATAAATTCAGTGTCTTTCTTACCGACATCAATAAAAGCAGCATGACGGTAACTATTGAATATTTCACCATCCCATTTGCAATGGACGATTTTCTTAAACTGAAACAAGAGCTCGCCATATTTATTAAAGCCACTATCGAAACTCATGAATTAAAGCTGGCTAATGCCACGCCGGATATCAATATTTTTAACGCAGATTCGGGAATCAATGCAGGTGTAGTAACTAATACGATTATTTAGTTATTGATTTTTTTTGGGGAAAGAGAAGATTATTTACCCGGATTTTGCAATTGGAATCGTGATGAAAGGAAAAAAGGCAATAAAGACGGGTGTTTGAGCCGATATTTTGGACGAAAGCATAATGAATTATGTGGAGATCAAAATATCAAGCAAACGCTTGTCTTTGCAGCATTTTTTTCTTGTAATAGATTTCAATTGCAAAATCTGGGTTAAACCCGGATTTTATTGAAGCCGCTTTCTATTTGATCATCTCGGCCAGTTCCTCATCCCACTTCCCGGTTTTTCCGTACTCCACAACGCGGCCAATTTCTTTTCCGTCTTTCATTACAATAATTGTGGGCACATTGGTAATATTAAAACCATGAGAAATATTGCCGATTGTTTTTTTGTCTCTGTCAACACCAAAAAAACTTACCGAAGAATCTGGAAATCCGCTCAGTTCCTGTATTTTAAAAAATCTGGGAAGAATATATTGTGTATCGTCGCACCAGGTGCCTCCAAATAAAATAAAATGTATTGACGACTTCGCCGATTCGAAAGCTGTCAATATTTTTGATTCGGGCGTATAACCCGATTGATTGGCCGCATACCATTTAAAACTGAGATTATTCTGAAGCGTATATTTATTGATTACTCCTTTGTAAGCAAGTCCGCCCGTTTTTTCATCTGGCGATATGGTATATGGAGTTTGTGCATTCACTAAAAAATGCAGGAAAGTTATGGATACAATTAATAAAAGAGATTTTTTCATCGGGTTACAAACCTGCTTTTAACTCATGCAGGAAAACCCGCAAATTTTTCAATGATTCTATGGTTTCAAATTTCTTATCCGCATTTTTATTTTTCTTTAGAAAGTCTTTTGCACCTTCAATAGTGAATTTTCTTTCTCTGAGTAAATTATGAATGAGCTTAAGATTCTTGATGTCTTCGGGCCTGAAAAAGCGATCACCTTTGCCATTCTTTTTTGGTTTAAGAATATCAAATTCATTTTCCCAGAAACGGAGCAGGGAATGATTGACCTGAAACATTTCCGAAACAGAGCCGATGCTGTAATATCTTTTAGAAAATAATTCTTCGTCATCAGGGATATCTATTTTTTCAACAGTTGCGGCCATGTCGCTCAACTTCATTCTTCCACGGGTTGATTTTTTTTGTTGCTCTTTTGGCTTGGTTACCGAAACGGGCCTTACATCAATATCGATGGGTTCTTCCTGAACAACAAATACTTGTTTTGGGGGAACTAACTTTGTAACAGGCTTTGATTCTTCAACAGGCATATCAAAATCAAATGCGGTTTGTTTCAATTGCATAGTATTGGTGTTTAATGTAATTACTCTAAAATAAAGAATTTCAACTACAATTAATCAAAACTTTTTGCACTGCCGTTGGCAGCAAGTTTCAATAACCGGTCGTATTGTTCGGCATTTAGATCATTATAAAAAAAGTAAACGGGATCTACTTCCTGCCCGTTGATATGTACTTCATAGTGGCAATGAGGTCCGGTGCTTTTTCCAGTACTGCCCACCCAACCTATAACTTCGCCGCGTTTTATGCGCTGCCCCACCCTTGCTTTAATCCGAACCATATGGCCGTATAAAGTTTGATATCCATAGCCGTGGTTGATTACCACATGATTACCAAAGCCATTTCCGGAAGCGCCTGCGGTAGTAACAACACCATTGCCTGTTGCGTAAATAGGCGTTCCCTGAGGCGCAGTAAAGTCGAGGCCTTTGTGCATTTTGGGTGTTCCATAAACTGGATCGATTCTCATGCCATAGCCACTGGCAATACGGTTTAATTGCTTATTGCTTACCGGCTGTATTGCAGGAATACTGGCTAATTTAACGTCCTGCGTTTTAATCAGCACCGAAATATTATCATAACTTTTTTGCTGAAAAACCACCCTAGCACTGATGTTATTCAGCTGGTTGGTAATGTCTTTACCTAGTTCAAATTCATCCATTTCCTTTATCTTCTCTATCTCTTTATGTTGCTCGATTAGTTTGGCACGAGCACTGTCTGGTACAGGGTTGGCTTCAAATATTGAGCGGTACACATCATTATCTCTTTTTTCCAAAGCAGACATTTGCTGTTGCAGCACCTTTACTTTATCATTTACCTGATTGTAATTGTCTTTAAGCATCTCGTATTTGCGGCGATACTCAATATCCGTAGGCTGTGGAAAAAACCGGAGATAGAGATAAATTACAATTGCAGAGGCCACAAGTAAGCCAGAAAGAAATCCAAACAAGCGCAACAATTTGACACGAAGCGGTGTTACGAGTTTTTCGTATCGTAATGTATGCGTATTGTAGAAGTACTTTATTTTTTTCATTGTGGTCAATTCTGATTAAGGACGGCATTAAAACTCATCGTTAATCATTAAATTGCAGCCCAATAGTGTTGTGGGGCCTTTCTATTTAAAATTGTTTACAAATATAACCCCATAATTGGCAATAATCAACGCATTCAAACAACTAAAACATGATGACGGCATCCGAAATCAGACAGGATTTTCTTGATTTTTTTAAATCAAAACAACATGCTATTGTACCTTCTGCTCCTATAGTGGTAAAAAACGACCCTACCCTTTTATTCACTAATGCCGGGATGAACCCATTTAAGGATTATTTTCTGGGAAATAAAAAAGCCCCTTCTCCCCGTATTGCCGATACTCAAAAATGTTTGCGGGTGAGTGGAAAACATAATGATCTTGAAGAAGTGGGTGTGGATACTTACCACCATACCATGTTTGAAATGCTGGGCAACTGGAGTTTTGGCGATTATTTTAAAAAAGAAGCCATAGCCTGGAGCTGGGAATTACTTACCGAAGTTTATAAACTAGATAAAGACCGTTTATTTGTGACTGTGTTTGAAGGAGACAAAAAAGAAAATATACCTGTTGATGATGAAGCCGCAGCCGAGTGGAAAAAATGGATTGATGCCGACAGAATTTTGTTAGGAAATAAAAAAGACAATTTCTGGGAAATGGGTGATACCGGACCTTGCGGACCTTGTACTGAAATACATGTGGATTGCCGTTCGGATGAAGAAAGAAAAGCAGTTGATGGAAAAACATTGGTCAATAACGACCATCCTCAGGTAATTGAAATCTGGAACAATGTATTTATCCAGTACAACAGAAAAAAAGACGGAAGCCTCGAACCTCTGCCTGCAAAACATGTAGATACAGGAATGGGATTTGAAAGATTGGTTAGAGTGATACAAAAAAAACAAAGTAATTACGATACTGATATTTTCAGTGAAACGATAAAAGCTACTGAAGGTATTACCGGTAAAGTTTACCAGAAATCAGATGATAAAGAAAGTATTGCTTTTAGGGTTTTAGCGGATCATATCCGGGCTATATCTTTTACTATTGCTGATGGACAATTACCTTCAAATACAGGTGCCGGTTATGTAATCAGAAGAATTTTAAGAAGAGCCGTAAGGTATTATTATTCTTATCTCGATTACAAGCAGCCTTTATTATTTCAATTGCTGCCGGTGATTACCAAACAATTTGAAAATGTTTTTCCTGAATTAATTCAGCAGCAGGATTTTGTTGGAAAAGTAATCAAAGAAGAAGAAGAAGCATTTTTAAGAACACTAGATAAAGGTTTAAAAAGAATTGATACGGTAATTACACAGTCAAAATCTTCTGCTGATCATAAAATCAGCGGTGCCGATGCGTTTGAATTACTGGATACTTTTGGATTTCCAATAGACCTTACCATTTTAATTGCACAGGAAAATAATTTATTGGTTGATGAGGCAGGTTTTGAAAAAGAAATGCAGGTTCAAAAAGACAGAAGCCGTGCCGCAACTGCACTGGATACAGAAGACTGGCAGTTGGTAAAAGAAGGCGACAGCAAAGGTTTTGCAGGATATGATACACTGGAACTCAATACCAGTTTGCTGCGTTACAGAAAAGTAAAAGGAAAGGGAAAAGAATTATATCAGCTTGTTTTAGAAACCACTCCATTTTATGCAGAGAGCGGTGGACAAGTTGGCGATTCAGGCACACTAACGGTAAATGGGAGCCGCATCAACATCATTGACACCAAAAAAGAAAATGATTTAATCATTCATTTCGCTGAAAATATTCCCGCTCAGTTAAACGGAGAAGTTGTAGCATCTGTTGATGTTGTGAGAAGAAAAAATATCACTGTTCATCACAGCGTAACCCACCTGATGCATTCGGCATTGAGAAGCATTTTAGGAAATCATGTGGCACAGAAAGGCAGCATGGTTAACGAAGAACAATTGCGTTTTGATTTTTCTCATTTTGCAAAAATGACGGATGAGGAAATAAAGAAAGTGGAAGAAATGGTTAATGAAAAGATCAGAGAAAATGTTCCTGTAGTTATTAAGTCGATGTCTAAAGATGAAGCTATTGCCTTGGGTGCAATGGCATTATTCGGAGAGAAATATGGCGATGTGGTAAGAGTGGTTATCATGGATTCTAAGTATTCGATTGAATTATGCGGTGGTACTCATGTTGGAAATACAGGCGAGATTGGATATTTTAAAATAATGCACGAAAGCGCAGTAGCTGCAGGGGTAAGAAGAATAGAAGCCGTATCTGGCAAGGCTGCCGAAAATATCATTAACGAGCAATCGGCGCAACTAATCTTGATAAAAGAGCATTTAAAAAATCCAAAAGATTTACCAAAAGCAATAGAAAATTTATTGTCGGAAAACAATTCATTGATGAAGCGTATTGAATCACTTGAAGCGCGTCAATTGGTTGGAATCAGAAATGAATTATTGACAAAAGACGTGATCATTAATAACGTTAGTTTTATTGGAGAGGTTGTAGAAGTGCCCAGTGCCGATGCTTTAAAGAAATTGTGTTTTGATGTAAAACATCATTTGCATGACCATATGATTGTGTTGTGTAGCAATATCGGAGGCAAAGCCTATGTTGCCGTTGGCATTAGTGAAACCGTTGCTGCTGCAAAAAATTTAGACGCTAATAAAATCATCAAAGAGGTTGTTGGCCCATTAATTATTGGCGGTGGTGGCGGACAGAAAACATTAGCTACAGCAGGCGGACAAGAAGCTGGAAATTTTGAGAAAGTTATTGATGCAGTTAAAGTCATGATTGTTTAACTGGGATCTTCAATTAAATGAATCTATTTTTTTGGAAGCAGCAAAATTGCAATGAATAAAAATTGAATTTTATATTTTAATATTTTTAACCCCTATAATTAAACTTTAATCTTTAAACTAAATGAAAAAACAATTTGTACTATTAGCGCTTGCGATTAGCATCTTCGCTGTTTCCTGTAAAAAAGACAATTCCGCTCCTTCCATTCAAACCATAAAAATTGGCGGATTATTTTCTATAACAGGCAATTGGTCTTCATTAGGCATTCCTTCTCAGGAGGCTATGAAGCTGGGACTTATTGATGTCAATAATTATCTCGAGGAAAAAGGGTCGCTCATTCGTTTGTCAACCGTAGTGTATGACACCGAGCTTGATACGGTTTTAGCAAAAAATGCTATTGTCCGTGCATATACAACCAATGATGTAAAATATATTATCGGCCCACAATCAAGTGCCGAAGTTGGAGCTATTCTTCCTTATGCAAATGCTAATAATATTTTAGTAGTTAGTCAGGGTAGCACGGCTTCTAGTTTGGCCATTCCTAATGATGCCGTATTTCGTTTTTGTCCTGGCGATGCCGTGGAAGGAAGAGCTATGGCCCAAACCATGTATGCTCAGGGTAAACAAGCCATCATTACATTATCGAGAGATGATGCAGGAAACCGCGGACTTCAACAATCTGTAGGATCTTCTTTTACATCACTTGGTGGTCAGGTTACAGCCATTGCTCCATACCCAACAACCGGCAACGATTATGCGAACTTGCTATCACAATTAAGAACATCCATTCAACAATACACGGCAACATACGGAGCCAATCAAGTGGGTGTATATTTGGCTTCGTTTGATGAGTGTAAAGATATTTTTCAATCGGCTATTTCGGATCCTGTTTTTTCATCTGTGAATTGGTATGGTGGAGATGGGATTGTATTAAGTTCTGTTTTGCTAACCAGCAATGCTGCTTGTCAATTTGCAGCAACCACACATTTCTTTGCACCTAATTTTGGATTACCGTTAACGCCTAATCCAGATTTGGCAGCAATAGCTTCTACCATAAGAACAAATACCGGATTAGAACCAGATGCCTATGCGCTTTCTGTTTATGATGCGATGTGGGTTATTGCTAAAACACTTTCTTCTTATTCAAATGTTACTACAGATTTCACTAAATTAAAAACAGATTTTACCAACGAAGCCAATCAGCATTATGGAATTACGGGTCCGGTTGTATTAAATGCTAATGGCGACAGGGATACCGGTTCTTTTGATTATTTTGGAGTAGTATTGGAAGGCGGAGTTTATACATGGAAACTGATTGGAAAATCTTTGTAAGAAAGTGGAATTGAAAAAGTGGAATTTGATTTATGCTTATTCATGACAATTGGAAATCTTGCCGATTTTAAAATAACTTTCTTTCGTTTTTTAGTTGCTGCTATTTTTGAAAAATAAAATATTCATTCATGTTTTCAATAGTAATACCTCTTTACAATAAAGCGCATACGATTGTCAATACCTTGCAAACGGTTTTGAATCAGACATACACTGAATTTGAAGTGGTGATTGTAAATGATGGTTCTACTGACAATGGCGTTGAAGTGATTGAAAAGAATTTTACTGATTCTAGAATAAGAATAGTTAATCAAATAAATCAGGGTGTTAGTATTGCGCGAAACAGAGGCGTGGAAGAATCTAAAAATGAATATATCGCATTTTTGGATGGCGATGATGAGTTATTACCGGAGTTTCTTACAAAAATGAAAGAGTCTATTGCAATGTTCCCTCACGCAGGAATGTATTGTTGCGCAGGAATTCTAAGGTATTCCAACGGAAAGGAATACCTTAGAATTGCCGAGAAATTTAAAGATAAAATACAGGAAATTAATTATTTTGAAAATCCATATTTTTTTACCAACTCGAGCTCCACTGTAATAACAAAATCGGGATTTAATAAGACCACGGGTTTCCCTGCAGGAATGAGAATAAATGAGGACCTGGTTTTCTTTTGTTCATTATCACTTGTCGTACCTGTAGTTTATTGCCCAATTCCTTTGAGTGTTTACTTAAAGGAAGTTGAAGGTCAGGCTTCTGCCAATAATGCCAAACTCCATGAGTATGTTATCAGTCGTACAAATCTAGTTTTTGAAAATTGGCTTAACACAAATCGCAGCAATAATCTTTTTTTAGTGTTTACAAAGTACGAGATCAGAAATGAGTTTATGATTTTTCTCCGCAGCAAAGATTACGCGAAAATGAATTATTTATTTGCTAATCTGGATGGAAGACTGTTGAAATTTTTTCCGTCAATTGAACTTAAGCTATTCAAAATAAAAAGTACCAGACCTCTGGCGATAATTTATCTTTATTTTACTAAATTTTTATGGAAGCTCAAGGGTTATCCAGTAATTAGATATAAGATAAAATAAGTGGTTTTTTGGGGTATTTTCAAAGCAGGTAAGAAGTTGATGATATTTTTTTGTGGTCATCGAATTCCAGCTCGATGATGTGGTTGTTGATGTGTTTGGCTTGTATTACTTTCATTGCAGTTAAATAGGTGTTGTTTTTTTACGGCATTTGAATTTCTTATTCAAAACAAAAAAGAATGAAACTCCTCATATATTATCAGCTTTTTCACTTCACTATTAAAAGAAAACAATCTCAATCATCATATAATATTCAACGAAACTTTCTTTCCCAATCCCAACTCCAATAATTTATATAGCGTAGAAAGTTGAATATCGCTGTGTCCATTTTCGATTCTGGAGATGAAACTTTTACGGGTGCCAGTTTTGGCGGCTAGTTGTTCCTGGGTCATGGATGCGAGGCGGCGCTCTTCTTTGATCACTTCTCCGATGGCAAATGCTTTTGCTTTGATTTCAAATTCGGTACGTTTTTTAGTGCCGGTTTTGCCATAACGAGTTTTAAGGTGCTGCTCGAAAGAAGTGATGTTTTTGGTTTTGATATTTTTAGGCGATGTCTTCATTTTGAATTTGATTTTGCTTGATAATATTCTTGCCTGATTTTTTGGGCCTTTCTAATTTGTTTAAGTGGTGTCTTTTGAGTTTTCTTATTGAATCCGTTGAATAAAACAATAATGCTTCCTTCGTCATTGCAACAGAAATACCGATAACAATTTCCATTACAATTTACCCTGATTTCATGTGTTAATGTAGTTTGTTTCTGGTCACATGGTATAGCCTTTATTGCAATTCTTTATAAAAATGGAGACAATCTTCATGGCTATTTCATATAACCCATTTACACCCTCAATATGCTTGAAAAACTTAGCTGGAATTCTCTCTGTATATTGAACCACAAACAACACATAATCTGTTTTTTCTTTAACCGCTTCCGGCAGTTCATTAAAATAATCGTAAAAATAATTCTTATAAAAAAACAGCTTTCTTCTAAAGGGCATTACAGAAAATTGAAGTTAACTAATAATGGAACAACATCCAAATAGTTTAGAAGTTATTCGATTGAAAAATCAAATTTAATGCTGATTAAAAAATGTAAAAAGTGGAATAAACGATTTTATGCTTGTTTTTTAACTGAGTAGAAATGTATAAATAACAATTGCTTTAATGCGTTGCCAAATAAGTTATTTCTTCTTGGGTGAGGGCGCGGTTGTAGATGCGGATGTCATCGATTGTACCTTTAAACCAAGCAGGGTCTCCATCCCATGCATGTCCAATTCTCAATTGAGTTGTTGGTGAGTTACATGGAATAAATGGTGCTCCTAAATATGTCGTATCTAATACACCATTTATGTATAATCTTTGACTTCCATTTTGTTGAATAATTGAAGTTAGCATGATCCAAGTACTATCAGAGTATTTATTTGGGTTACCAACAATAGCACTTCCTGATACATGATTACAATCCCCAATGCCGTAATGGCTTTGAAATGAATTCGGAGAAGAATTGGGGTTGTTTTTCATTATAATCATTGAGTAAGAAAATTCATATGGGTCTGAACCTGTTGTTTGTTTTTGCAGGATGTATTGATATGGTACTAAATTTACTTTGCCATAAACCCAAACATTTAGCGTGATATTTGCAGGATTTAGCGAGGGTGAATTTGATACTTGAATACTGTTTCCACTTCCATTGAAATCATATGCTGCATTAGGATTACCAAACCTATCCAATGTTAAAGTTGCCCCATTAACTATACCATGATTCTGATTTCCACTCACATCATTTGCATTGCCATTGAAAGGGTAGTAAGCAACAAGGCCGTTGGTGAGTGAGCCTGGGATTGGGTCTTTTATGCAACGTACTGAGAATCCATAATTGTAATTTCCATCATTTCTATAAGTAACAGAGTTTAAATCATAATCTAATCCTCTGTAAATATAGTTTGCTGAAGACCAGAAATATACTTTTGTTCCAACAGCTTCAAAGCTACCGGGATAATGTCTCAAGCCAGCAGGTAAAGCAGAAAAACCACTGCTGTTTGTAGCTCCGGTGTTTGGGCTTACCCAAAAATTAGTACCCGTTTCCTTCATTTTACCACCAGCAACTGATGATCCTCCCAGACAATTAGTTAAAATTGTCCACTCTCCATCACTGGGCACATGCCATCCTTCCGGCGCTAATCCTCTCGGATCATTAACCGCATACCAGTTATATAATTTACCATAATTAGCGCCATAATTAGTACTGTCATTATCATACCAGCACCATGCACCTGTAGTAATTGTTGGCCATATGGCAGGGTCGGTTACCTGAGGTATGATATCGCCGTTGCGGTAATGAGATACATTTAAATTTTTGGCAGTCCAGGTTTGATTGCAGATTTTTACTGTCGGGTATGCATTGCCGTCAATATCGGTTATTATTGTTGTGTCTGTGTTTATTGGATTAGGTGCTGCTGTGGCACAATATATCGGCTGCCATCTTCCTTTGGCAAATATTTCCAGGCAATCAGTAGTGGTATTGTAAATCTGTAAACCAATGGCCGGATTGGTAATGGCGTTTCTTTGTGTTGTGGTCAATCTTGGGGGCAAAAATCCTTGCGATGAACTTTTAATTTCCAAAGCAGCAGATGAATCGGGGGTGGTGGTACCGATGCCTACGTTTTGGGAGTAGGAGAATAAAGAAGAAAAAATAAGGAATAAGAATAAGGTTTCCTTTATCATTTTAAATAATTAATGCGTTGACAAATAAGTAATTTCTTCTTGGGTGAGGGCACGGTTGTAAATTCGCATCTCGTCGAGAGCACCAGTTAAGAAAAACCTCGGATCGTAAAATAGTCTTCCTATGTCGAATGATGCCACACTGCCAGTATTTAAAATTCTATTTGAATTGTAGTAGCTAAAATTTGTCAATAATTCTCCATTAAAATACATCAATATATCCGACTGAAATTGCGCTCCATTTGGCACAACTACAGTATAGAAATTCCAGTTATTACAATTGAAAGTTATCGTACTTCCTTTAAATGCATCGCAAATTGAGGAATAAAAATATTGTGAATTAGAGTCACAATTTATACCTGCACAAAATGTTTCCCCAAGCCCCGGTTTGCCATATGAAAAAACCGCAAATGGTGCGAAACCACTTGCCCAAAATGAAATCGTTCTTGCCGCATTACCAATAGGTGGTAATAAATTAGTGTGAATATAACTGGCCCCATCAAAGTTGTATGCGCTGTTATTATTTCCTAATCTGTCTGTAATTAATGAAATATTACCAATTATGTTTCCATTATTTCCATTACCACTTTCATCATTTACATTACCATTAAATGGATAATAACCGACTAGACCATTGTTTAAAGTTGTAGACAATGGAAGAGATGCCGGCGATGTTGAAAATTTTAACCACTGCATACCATTGAAATATTGAAGTTCGCCTCCATAACCACAATCCGTGCAACAAACAATTAACCAAGGTGCAGGATTTATTATTGCATTTCTTTGGGCATAAGTCATACGCGGTGGTAAAAAACCTTTTGAAGAGTCTTTTATTTCTAATGCTGCTGATGCATGCGGGGTGGTTGTGCCGATTCCGACGTTTTGTCCAAAACAATGTTTGAAATTCAAAACACTTGACAACAAAATAAAAAAGCTGATTTTTAGTAATTGTATTCTCATAAATTTATTTGAAGAAAAAAATCACCAATAAATAATGACTTGACCAAAAGCCCCAAGTCCACCAGAAGGAATATTTAAATTTCCATTTGCAGTATGACTCCCTCCACCACCACCGCCAGGAAAAACTCCATTTGAACCTTGACAATAATAGTAATCTCCAGTACAATCTCCTCCAATACCACCATTTGCTCCGCTTCCACCCAATCGTCCATTTCCAATGTTGCCAGATACATGAAAATAAGCTGTTGAGGTCCCGCCAGGTCCTGGTAGTCCTGGTAGATGATTGATGTTCGGAATATAACCAGTTCCATTCTGTCCACCAGATGCACTAATTAAATTAGCGAAAGAACTTGATTCTCCACTTGAACCAACAATAACATTAAAAACTGTATTGGGAACTACCGAAAAACATTCATATCCATAAGCCCCGCCACCACCACCGCCACCTTCAAATACCCCAGAAGAACCATCTGTCATTACACCACCTCCATTTCCACCACCTCCCCAAACTTCAATACATATCTTAGTAACATCTGGAGGGACTATCCATTGATATGTTCCAGGCGTTCTGAATGTTTTTGGAGAAGTAAAAATTGATGGTATTGCACTACTTGAAAAACCATGAGATACTTGTCCAGAATTATTAATAGATATTTGATTTGAATTATAAACACTAGACAACCCAATTGACTCAAGTTTCCATACTTTTCCAGCAGGCACAATTGACGGAGTATTCAAATTTCCTGAAACAATTCTGGAGAATTTCATATTACCAGTGCTATCCACAGTAAATTCAAGAATAGAAACATTTTTTACGTTTTGTAATGATTGCAAACTTTGTCCAGCCTTCAACCAAAAGGGAAACGATATATCAGAAGTGAAATAAGTGGTGTCGTTATCAATTTTTAATGCAGGTGCTTGTTGACTTGTATTTTGAGAAAAACAAAATAGATAAGAAGCGGCAAAAAATATAGTTGTTATTAAATTTTTTGTAATCATTTTAAACATGTTTCTATTGATTAAATTCTATCACACTTAGATATCTCACATTGTTTCTGGTTTGTAAAATCGTACCCGCAGGTAACCATATTGGAAATTGTTGTTCCCATACAATTGAACTCTGTCCACCAGCTGATGCTTGATCACTTTTTCTGATTGTTGTTGGAAAATTATTAATTAGAATATCATCTGTTCTGATATCTCCGCCAGCATAATTGCTTACATAAGTTGCTATATCTCCACTATAGATTGCACTTTCAACTTTCCATATTTTGCCACTTGGAATGGTGTCAGGCGTTGCGCCAATCAATTTCACCTTGTTGAATTGAAGATTGGTTTGTGACAAAACATTTTTACTAATTAGTATAAAAAATAGCAGGAAAAATTTATTCATAACATTATTGTTTTAATTATCATTGATTCACATTGAATTCTAAAATTGAAATGTAATAATATACACCGGTATTTAAAGATCCACTATAAGTAAATTGTATACTATCACTTCCTTTTAGCCAAATTGGTGTAATTATTGGTTTTCCTGAATTGAAATTAATAATTGGTGTTCCGTTCAATAAGAAATTGAAATTTCCCATTGGGCCTGTAATAACCGCAGTTCCTGGGTTTGTAAGAGATTCGATTTTCCATACTTTCCCAACAGGAACTGTCCAGACGTCAGAATTGTGATCAATAGGATTTGTTGCGACTTCCCCTGTAAAAGTAATTACCCTATTAAATTGTAAATTCCCCTGCGCTTTAACAAAGAAAGAAATCAACATCAAAAATGAACTAAAAAATATCTTTCTCATTGTAACTAATTTTAAAACCCAGTCGTTGTAAATATCAAAGTCTGTGCATCACTCCCTGCTCCACTTGTACTTGATGAAGCCGATACATTTTTCCAAATTGTACCATCAAAATACCAAAATCCTTTTGAACCATCTGTTTGATAAACCATCAACCCATCCGCAGGTGAGGCAATAGAAGTTCTTTGTGTTGCTGTCATTCTTGGTATTAAAATGCCACGGGCAGAGTCTTTAACTTCCAAAGCAGCTGAGGCGTGAGGAGTGTTTGTTCCTACTCCTACGTTTTGGGAATAGGAAAATAAGGAACAAAAAATTAGCGATAAGCAAGTGAATAGTTTTTTCATAATTAATTTTTTAAAACTTTCTTAATGGTTTCAAATAAAAACCATAACTCTTGGGTAAAGACACCCAGCCTCCACCTCCATCAAAACTGCACACATAACCATTGTTGGCATTTATTTCTGATGAACTCCAAACGCCTTGACTGGTTGTTGGATAGACTCCACCAACGCGTGTATAATTTTGATAAACTTTTGAAACTTCGTCTTTGCTAGGTAAAAACCAATCTGTATAACCATCCACTGTTAATGTATCACACATGTAAGCTGCATTATTGCCTGAGGTACAAATGGAAATAATTCTTGATGTATTTAAATTCCCACCTCCAAAAAGTGTATATGTGTTTCCAATTGTAGTACCCAAACATCCAAAGGTAGAGGCTAAATTGCCCCAGTTTACTCCATTTGCAGTTGTAGTTATTGCAGCTACAGGAATAATATAGCCATGAGTTTCACCGGATACATAACCTTGATCACCTGGTTGAAAGATGTAAATAATTTTACCTCCACCATAATTCATACCAATAGATAGTGTCGGAGTAGTAATTAAGGGAATGTTTGCAACTCCGCCGATTAAATTCGTCCATTTGCTTCCATTATAAACTTGAGCTTGACCACTACTATCGCAGTCTGTACACCAAATAATTAAACCTGCAACTGGATTCACAATCGCATTTCTTTGCGCATAAGTCATTCTCGGCGGCAAAAAGCCTCTTGCTGTATCTTTTACTTCCAAAGCAGCAGATGCAACCGGCGTATTCGTCCCAATCCCCACATTTTGCGAAAAAGAAAACAACGAACAAAAAATCAGAAATAAGAAACCGAAAAGTTTATTCATAACAAGGAATATTATTTTTCATAAATCACGCCAAAGAAATACACTTTATGTCATATAAAAAATTTTTGTATTAATATTTTTACATCTAAATTTGGCAAACTTTATTTTTGGCTTATTCCCCCAATACTAACTAAAATCAACATCGTGCGTAAATTTTTACTGCTCATCATCGTTTCTATTTTCAGTGTTACAACTTTCGCTCAACTTTATGTAGGTCCATCAGCGATCTTTCGTATGCAAAGCGGAAGCACGGTTCATGTCAGTGGTTTAACACTTCAGCCCACTACTGCCATAACGCTTACCAACACTTCTTTGCAAAGAAATACAGCAACAGTTGCCAATTTTTCTGTTCCGCATATTCAGAGAGCATATCAGTTCACTAATGTAACCGACAGTTTCAAAGGAACCATCCGCTTCAATTATGCCAACTCAGAATTGAATGGCCTCAACGAAAATCTTTTATCGCTGGGCATTTATAATGCATCAGCGTGGTCTACTTTTTCGGCAGCCTCAAGAGATACTGCCGGTAATATAGTGGTGACATCAGGTTTGACAGGCATTCGTCTTAATGAACTCACGCTCTCCAATCTGATTGTTGTGCCATCAGTAAGCATTGGTTCTTCAGCATTATCGGTTTGTGAAGGATCAACTGTTAACTTCACTGCCACACCTATAAACGGAGGAACAGCTCCTGCTTATCAATGGAAAAGAAATGGCAATAATGTTGGAACTAACAGCAGCGCATATACGGCAAATGATTTTTCAAATAGCGATATCATCAGTTGCGTAATGACCAGCAATGATCCTAATGCCGTTCCAACAACTGCTACAAGCAATAGCATTACTTTAACGGTAAAAGCAAAAACGAACAGCATTACAAATATTTCATCATGTACTTCTTATGCATGGAATGGAAATACATATACATCAAGCGGAACCTATACTTATCACACAAACAATGCAGTTGGTTGCGATAGTTTGGCAACATTGAATTTGACAATTAAATCAACAAGCAGTTCAACAACAAATATTTCATCATGTACTTCTTACTCATGGAATGGAAATACTTACACCTCAAGCGGAACCTATACTTATCACACAAACAATGCAGTTGGTTGCGATAGTTTGGCAACATTGAATTTGACCATCAAATCGACTAGCAGTTCAACACAAACTATTTCTGCTTGTACTTCTTATTCATGGAATGGAAATACATATACATCAAGCGGAACTTATACTTACCATACAAACAATGCAGTTGGTTGCGATAGTTTGGCAACATTACATTTAACGATTAATACAACCCCAGCAACACCAATAGTAAGTGTGGTAAATAATTGCAATAGCACATCAACATTGTCAACAACTGCTACAGGAACATTATTATGGAGCACCGCTGCAACAACTTCACCAATTACCGTTAGTAGTGCAGGAAACTACACCGTAACACAAACAGCAAATGGTTGTGTAAGTGCAGCAGGTTCTGGAGTTGCGGCACCAAAAACAAGCAATACCGGCGATACCACAGCAACAGCCTGCGGAAGTTTTGTATGGTATGGTAATACTTATACTTCATCTACAACGCCAACGCATACCTTTACAAATGTGAGAGGATGTGATAGTGTGGTGACTTTGCATTTAACAATTAACCCGCGTCCTACTGCTGTTATTAGCGGCGGAGCTTCTTATTGCGCAGGAACAGTACCACCGACAACTACATTCCAGGTATTAGTTACTACAACGGGTTCATGGAGTGGAACATTGAGTAACGGTCAGGCATTCAGTGGCAGCGGTACTGGTAGCGTTAATATTACAGTAACCAATCCAACGGTGTCTACTACTTATACAGTG
>CALQSB010000041.1 GCA_943333125.1 Chitinophaga pinensis | reverse complement strand
TATGAGCTCACATTAGTATTTGACTTAGACATGAAGAACCATGCTACAGCATCTAAAGACAGAACAGGACTATTCTTTGGTAAACCTGAACATAAGCTGTCGGTTGAAACAGGTAAGCTCATTAGGGAATGGTGTAACACATCAACCACTATATCTGTAGATGAAATATCTGGCAGAATTAGTGAATGTAAAAGTATACAGGAATTACTAAAACTCTATCATCAGTATTCTGAATACAAAGATGTATTAAAGCCAGAGTTTGAACAAAGAAAACGGCAGATACTCATTAATCAAGAAGTAGTAACCGAATTAATTAACCAAAAAAAGTCATCAAATGGAATACATTGATATCATTGAAGAACTACCATTTGTACCGGATATAATTATGCCGGTACAAATGAATAGCACAAGTAAACCTTTTATTGAAGCTAACACTTTAGAAATGAGTTTACATGAAATCAGAAATAAGCAAATTATACCCGTTTTTGTGAAAGACAATGAGACATTAATTAGTCATTCAGATTTTATTGATGCTGCATCATCCATTACAGCAGATGTATTTCATGGGGAACACATTCTTCGTCCAAGTATTAGAGTTAGTCATCCAATTAAAGGCAGAATACCTGAGGCAAAGGATAAACCTGCTAACCAACTGCATGAATGGGAGAAAACCCTTTTCTATGAACGTATGATGTTTGCCATAGAAGTACCCAGTATGCAAGCTGAAGTTGGTGGAAACACATTATCACTCACTATAGGAGGTGTTAAAGCATTCAATCAGGATAACCTGTATAGTAGAAGTCAAAGTGAACAGCATTTTAAACTGTTTATTGGATTTCAAAATAAGGTATGTACCAACTTATGTATTTGGACTGATGGTTTGATGGCTGATGTAAGAATAAGAACATTAGATGAACTGAAGATTAACATTAAGCATCTATTGGAAAAGTACAATCAAGGGTATCATTTACTTCATTTAGAGAAGTTAACACACCATTCAATTACTGAACATCAGTTTGCACAGCTTATTGGTAGATGTAGAATGTATAATCATCTTCCTCCTGATCTAAAGAAAGACATACCACCAATGCTGTTTGGAGATACACAAATGTCTACAGTAGTTAGGGACTTCTATAAAGATGAAAGCTTCTGCAGAGATGCTAATGGTGATATCAACTTATGGAAACTGTACAACCTATTTACAGGAGCCAATAAGAGCACCTATATTGATAGCTTCTTAGACCGGTCAGTTAATGCTTTCAACTTTGTAGAACAGGTTAGGCATGGATTGGAGGGTAAGAATGAATGTTGGTATTTACAGTAATTAATGCCACTCTCTATAGTATTATATAGAGGGTGGCTTTTTACAACACAGAATATTAGCAACACTTTATCACTAAAATATTAAATACACTATCTGTTGCTAAATATTTTCCTTTAGAAGATTAGAACACAAACACAATTTTTAACCAAGTCCCTCATCATTAGAAGTGGTGGGGGATTTTTAATTAAATCAACATGAGTAACACAACAACTAGATTAGCTGAAATAGAAGTAAGCTACAGACCCAAAAAAGTACATCACCCTATTATCAAAAGTTCAGCTGATGTTTATTACCATCTTCTAAGGTTCTTTCCTGAAGAAACAATATCCTTACAAGAACAGTTTGTAGTAGGATATGTAAACAGAGCTAACCGGCTAATGGGAGTTTATGAAATGAGCAGAGGTGGTATAACTGGAACAGTTGCTGACCCTAAACTTATCCTAGGAGTAGCTTTAAAATCTGCTGCAACAGGAATAATACTTGCTCACAATCACCCAAGTGGTAATCTACAACCATCTTTACAGGATAAGGAGATAACCAAGAAAATACAAGAAGCTTGTAAGCTGTTGGATATAACATTACTGGACCATATAATTGTAGTACCAGAAGATGCTTATTTCAGTTTTGCAGATGAAGGACTTTTGTAGCTGGTGGGAGTCACGTTTTTTGCCCTTTTTTTACGTGAATAAAAAAGGGACTTTTATTAAAAACAATTCATTCTTATTTCAAATCATACCAAGTAAAACTAATTGAACCACCATGATGTTCTGAACTAGGTGAACAGGATATTTTACAACTTTTATTTATTGCTGCATCCTTATAGGTAAAATCTACATACAAGTAATCAAGTAGTTTATTTGTCTTTGTATATACACAATATTTTTGAATTTGCTTTAACATAGACTTATAATCATCATCATTATTATATTGAATATCTAGAACATTGGTATAAGTCACAGGTCCTTTTCCATTGTTGTTTATGTATTTAGTCTGATTGTGAGAATAAAAGGTTATTGCAGTTTCTTCAATTCTATCATAGTTTCTTCCAAACTTTGATTTCGTTATTATATAAGGGCTATAATTTTTTAAACCGGCTACATAATTATATTTATCTTGTTGTCCTTCAAGTACTGATATTTTTCCTTCCGAAAATAAGCTGTTTCGTTCATCTGAATTGTATTTTCTATCAAGTTCAGTTTCAGAAATAATTTCACCATCACTAAAAATATATTTCATTTCCATTCTTTTATCTTTTGTTGGAATTTGTTTACAAGCACCAAAACCACCAGAAGAAGTCGTGTAAGAATAGTTTGTATCTGATATGTCAATATCTATTAAATCATTTCCTTCAGAGTACATAACCTGTTCAAATAGCTTTTGGCTTTTAGAAACTTTTATTAATTGTAAAAAACTTATTTCTTGAGCAACACTAATTTTAAAAATAAGTAAGAATAGAACTTTAAAAACAATAGATTTCTTCATAAAAAAGTAAGTAAAATGCTAGTACTAAAAATATGAAAAACAATTTAAATTGTATCAACTATGTTTACTTTTTGTAAAGAAGTAAAAAACAATAGTAAGTCGTTTGGCTTTTATAATTATTCACACTGTAATAATAGTGTTATTTATTACACCTATAAATAATCATTTTACTTATAAACTGCTTTAAGTTTTATCATTTCATTAGCCACTTTAGTATCAGATACCCTTGCATACTGGTTGATAATTATTTCATTAAATGGTTGGAAGTCAAAGATGGTTTTTCCTTTCTGTATGTTAACAAGAAAGCATAATTTTACTTATATTTGAATATAAAATAAGATAAAAAATGGAAAAATTTATTAAAGAAAATAAAATTCCCTTATTAATTTGGATACTATGGATGATGGTGAATCTTTCCATGTGGAATAGTTCTGCTCATTGGAATGGTGCTAGCAAAAGCCAGTTTTGGCTAATTTCGAACAATCAATATAACTACAGTATAAGTGAAATATGGGATTTGCCAGAAGTATTTGTTTATGGAGTAGGTAGTTTAATTTTATACTTTTTAGTTATTTTTATTATAGAATGGGATAAGTCTTAAATAATGGTATTTCAATGTAGTTTGCTATTCTCTCCAATTGCCATATTTATGTTATAACAATAAATTTTTTATGTAATTGTTTTATTTACTTATTTAATTTAATCATTTTTTTAAATTTATTTATTAATAAAACTCCTTTATTTTACTCATTTTATTAGCCACCTCAGTGTCTGTTGTACATTTTTACTTTAGAGTATTTAGGATAAATTTATTTGTATATCTTTAAAATATCAAACAACATTTTGGGTCACGTTTGGGTATCAATAAAATAAGTTTTTTGTAGAAGTGTTATTAATACTGGGGTTCTAGGGTAGAGTCAGCTTGCATGGCATGCAAGAGGTCACCGGTTCGACTCCGGTATTCTCCACATTATTACAATAAAAACGGTTTCATTTTTAAATGAAACCGTTTTTATTTAATCTGGGTTTAACGATTAAAAAATTGTTAGTCAGAAAAAAGTTAAGTTTGAATAACAATTGCACTTCAATGAAAAAATCTGAAATAAAATTTCTTCAAGGTCCTCAAAGCCGATGGAAAGAATTGACCTTCTCCATAAAAGTGTTGATAGAATTTATCAGAGGATTTAGAAAGCTGCATTTTGTTGGACCTTGTGTAACGGTTTTCGGTTCAGCAAGATTTAAAGAAGATCATGTATATTATAAAAAAACACAACAGCTTTCGGGCGAAATTGCAAAACTTGGTTTTACAATTATGACAGGTGGCGGGCCCGGAATTATGGAAGCTGCAAACAGAGGAGCAAAACAGGTTGGAGGCAGAAGCGTAGGCTGTAATATCGTTTTACCTTTTGAGCAATTCCCTAATAAATATCTTGATAAAAATGTAAACATCAGATACTTCTTTGTCAGAAAAACTTTACTGATAAAGTATTCCTACGCATTTGTAGTAATGCCCGGTGGCTTTGGTACCATGGATGAATATTTTGAAGCCCTTACTTTAATTCAAACCAAAATGCTTTTTCAGTTTCCGATAATTATTTTTGATACAGCTTATCATAAAGAATTAATAGCTCATATTGAATTAATGAAACAGAAAGGCACTATAAATGCAGAAGACTTGAAATTATGTTTGTTTACTGATTCAATTCCTGATGCTATTGAACATTTGAAAGTTAATGCGATTAGCAAGTTTGGATTGAAGCATGAAAAAGCCGGAAAATCATTCTGGTGGTTATTTGAGCGAGGTTATTAATCGAATGGAAGAATAATTTTAACTCATTTTATACTTCTTTGTAAAATGGATTTTTGTTTCAGGTAAATGATTCCATTTGCTTGTTTTATTATTATTGTTTTTCCCTAACTTTATTGATTACATATATCAAATTTGATCAAATTTATTTTAAATAATGATTGCATAAACACCGCGCTTCCTCCAGGCATGACGTTGCTCGATTTTGTGAGGTATCAAAAGCACCTTGTTGGAACGAAAATTGGTTGCAGAGAAGGGGATTGCGGAGCTTGTACGATTCTGGTTGGTGAGTCCTGCGATGATAAAGTAAATTATCATTCTGTAACCAGTTGCCTTATGCCCATTGGAAATGCTCATGGTAAACATATTGTAACCATAGAAGGCATTAATGGCACAAATCTGAATATCGTTCAGCAATCTTTTGTTGATCAAGGCGCAACTCAATGCGGATTTTGTACTCCCGGTTTTATCGTTGCACTTACTGGTTATTGTCTTAATGATCATTTGCCCACTCGTGAAAATGCAATTGATGCAATGAATGGAAATATTTGCAGATGCACAGGATATAAATCAATAGAGAAAGCGGCGACTTCAATTAACGAAAATTTGAAATTAAGAAATGGCCAGGATCCTTTGACTTTTGCAATAGCCAATAATATTGTTCCCGATTATTTTAAAACAATTCCTGGCCGATTAAAAGAAATAAAATCTATAAATAAAGATTCGGAAAAAATAAAAAAAGTTGCAGGAGGAACCGATTTATACGTTCAACAACATGATACTATCGTTCATGAAGAGCTTGATTTTATATTAGATAACAGTCTGTTGAAAGGCATTACGCAAATAAATAACAGCTGCGAAATGGGGGCTTCAACTACAGTTTCTGAAATGGCTCATTCACCAGTATTTATTAAACATTTTCCAGCATTAAAAAATATAATCAAACTCGTTTCTTCAACACCAATAAGAAACATGGCAACCGTTGCCGGAAATTTTACGAATGCCTCACCTATCGGAGATCTGACCATTTTCTTTCTCGCTTTAAATGCGCAGTTGAAATTAATCAACGGCGACGAATCAAGAGTTGTTGCCTTGCGCGATTTTTATAAAGGCTATAAACAACTCGATAAAAAACCGGAAGAAATTATCGAGAAAATAGTATTCGAATTGCCGGATGCTAATGACAAATTCAATTTCGAAAAAGTTTGTAAACGTACCCATCTCGATATTGCCAGTGTAAATACTGCGATACTTTTAAAAATGAATGGAGACGAAATAATGGAAGGAAGCATATCTGCAGGTGGAGTTGGACCCGTTCCTAAATATCTTTCAGCAGCAAGTGAATATATTTCCGGAAAAAAAATATCAATCGCTTTAATAAAAGAAATTATAGAAATAGCCCAAACCGAAATATCGCCAATCAGTGATGCCAGAGGAACTGAAGCATATAAAAGATTGTTATTGTCGCAATTGATTAAAGCGCATTTTATTTGTCTGTTTCCGGAATTGGACAACAAAAAAATATTGTTTATCTGACATGAAGAACATTGATTCATTTACACATACAAGAGGCGAGTCTGTTTATTTAGATGATATACCTGTTTTAGTGGGTTCATTATATGGAGCCGTATATGGCTCACCTTTAGCTCATGGAAAAATAACTAAACTTGATTTGAGTGAGGCCCTGGCTTTAGAAGGCGTCGTTCGGATTTTTACGTATCAGGATATTCCGGGGAAGAATCAAATTGGTGGAATCATTCCCGATGAGCCTTTAATGGCAGAAGATGAAGTACATTTTAATGGTATGCCTGTCGCATTTGTAGTGGCTTCAACAAAAGAAATTGCCGATGCTGCTGTAAAGAAAATTAACATTGAAATTGATCCACTTCCCATAGTTACAGATCCCAGATTAGCAAAGAAAAATGGATCTTTAATTGTTCCACCAAGAACATTTAAACTGGGCGACAGTGAAAATGCTTTTGCTTCTTGCAAACATATTTATGAAGGTATAGCAGAAACTAACGGACAGGAACACTTATATATAGAAACACAGGGAGCGTATGCCATTCCTTCCGAAAATAATTCAATAAAAGTTTACTCCTCAACTCAAGGTCCAACTGCTGTTCAAAGACATATGGCTGATGTATTGGCTATTCCAATGCATCGGATAGAAGTTGATGTAACTCGCCTGGGTGGTGGCTTTGGAGGAAAAGAAGACCAGGCTACTTCGTGGGCAGTATTTTGTGGACTTGCAGCTTTTCTTTTGAAGAAACCGGTTAAGTATTCGCTCAACAGAATGGAAGATATGCGCATGACGGGGAAAAGAAATCCCTATACCTCTGATTATAAAATTGGGTTGGACGAAAACCTGAAAATAAAAGCATACGAAGTTAGTTTCTATCAAAATGCGGGAGCTTCGGCTGATCTTTCTCCTGCAGTTTTAGAAAGAACTTTATTTCATAGTACCAACAGTTATTTTGTTCCAAATGTAACTGCTACGGCATATTCCTGCAGAACTAACTTGCCGCCTAATACTGCTTTTCGTGGTTTCGGCGGACCTCAGGGGATGTTTGTAATAGAATCTGCTATTGCAAAAGTTGCAGAGTCGCTTGGAATTGACGCTTCAGTTATTCAGGAAAAAAATCTGCTTGTAACCGGTGATGAATTTTCTTATGGTCAGATTGCAGAAAGTGAAGCAGGCGCCTGTTGGAATAAAGCATCCGCAATATTTGATATTGAAACACTGCGCAAAGAAATAACAGCTTTCAACAGTAAGAATGATTTATTCAAAAAAGGGTTATCGTTTATGCCCATCTGTTTTGGGATCTCTTTTACCAAAACACCAATGAATCAGGCAAGAGCTTTAGTGCATGTGTACACCGACGGTAGTGTGAATATCAGCACAGGAGCAGTGGAAATGGGACAAGGTGTTAATACAAAAATGGTTCAGGTTGCGGCTACAATTTTTTCTATATCACCAGATCAAATCAAAATCAGTACAACCAATACCTTCAGAGTTGCCAATACCTCGCCATCCGCAGCAAGTGCAACTGCCGATTTAAATGGAAAGGCTGTTCAGATTGCCTGTAACAATATTTTACAAAGACTTAAAGAAGTAGCCGCAACAAAATTTAATTGCAGTGCCGATGACATAAAAATCGAAAACGAAAAAGTATTTGTAAATAATCAGTCGTCTGAAATGACCTGGAAAGATTTAATAGGAGAGGGTTATCTGAAGCGAATCAGTTTAAGCGAACATGGTCATTATGCTACTCCGGGGTTACATTTCGATCAATCCAAAGAAAAAGGCCATCCCTTTGCATATCATGTTTATGGTACAGCAATTACAACGGTAACCATAGATTGTGTTAGAGGTATTTATGAAATCGATTCGGTGAAAATCGTAAACGATTTTGGCACTTCCATGAATACCATTATCGACCGTGGTCAGATTGAAGGAGGGCTGGTACAAGGCATTGGCTGGATGACAATGGAAGAAATAGTTTACGACGCGGAAGGCCGTTTAAGAAGCAATGCGCTCTCTACATACAAAGTGCCCGATATTTATTCTGTGCCTAAAACAATTGATTTAGAGTTTTTGAATACTCAAAATGACAACTTGGCAATATTCAAATCAAAAGCAGTTGGCGAGCCTCCTTTAATGTATGGCATCGGTACTTATTTTGCTTTGCGAAATGCAATAAAGGCGTTTAACCCTAATAGTGGCATTGGTTATTCGGCGCCCATGACTCCAGAAAAAGTATTGTTAGGTTTATATCATTCCAAAAATGTCTGAAATTAAAAGCATATATAGCAATCGTTGCTGGATAGATGGAAAACTGCAACCCGCAACCATTCATTGTGCCGATGGAAAAATTACAGCAATAGATTTTTGCGAAATGCCGGGATCAATTAATGTTGGCGATGATATTTTAATGCCTGGAGTCATTGATGCGCATGTGCATGTCAATGAACCCGGCCGCACAGAATGGGAGGGATTTGAAACGGCTACTCAGGCTGCTGTTGCAGGTGGTATTACCAGTTTTGCAGACATGCCGCTGAATGCAAGTCCTGTTACCACAACGATTGATGCTTTTCACGAAAAAATAAATTCTACTAAAGGGAAATGCGCTATGAATGTGGCTTTCTACGGGGGACTGATTCCGGAAAATATAAATGATCAACTTCCGGTATTACTGCAGTCGGGTATCAGCGGCATCAAATGTTTTTTAGTTCATTCGGGAATAGATGATTTTCCAAATGTTACAAAAGCAGATCTTGAAAAAGCAATGCCTGTAATTGCAAAATATAAAATTCCTCTTTTGGTACATTGCGAAATGTATGATGAGATTGTGGAAACAGGTTTGCAGGAGGATACAGGAAATTATGCAAAGTATCTGGCCAGCAGACCAAAAAAATGGGAAAACGAGGCTATTGAAATGATGATTGATTTATGCAGAAAATACCATTGTCCGGTTCATATTGTTCATGTGTCATCTGCAGAAGCGCTTCCTATGATTGCAGCTGCTAAAGCAGAAGGGCTGCCCATTACCGCAGAAACCTGTAGCCACTATTTGTTTTTTAATGCTGAAGAAATTCCTGATCATTCAACTATATATAAATGTGCGCCACCTATTCGTGAGAAAGCAAATAATAGGCTATTGAAAAAAGCACTTGCTGATGGCGTTCTTGATTTTATAACAACAGATCATTCTCCAGCGCCTCCAAATTTGAAAGAAATCGAAACCGGTAATTTATTAAAAGCATGGGGTGGTGTAGCTGTATTGCAGTTTTTGTTATCGGCTTCATGGACAGCCATGAAAGAATTAATTTCTGTTGAAGCATTTATTCCAATGTTAACTTCAAATCCAGCCAAGTTTTTGCAATTGCAAAACAAAGGAGATATTAAAGTAGGTAATGATGCTGATTTACTGGTTTGGTCACCTGAAGCGGCGTCTCTTGTTAACCAAAACGAAATTCTTCATCGTTATGATGTTTCGCCTTATGTCGGACAGAAACTATTTGGAGTAATCAGAAAAACAATTGTTGGAGGAAAAATTGTTTATGATCATTTCAAAGTCAATAAAAACATAAAAGCTGGAACCTTGTTATTTCATAAATAATGCACTATTGGTACTTTGTTTTTCATTAAAAAAATTATATTACACAATGATATTCGAAAAGGTAAAAGAGATTATTAAAACAGCGCCTTCATTTGCTGAGCAAACTGATCTTGCTGCTGAAAGACTTGGAGGTAAGGTTTTGTATGCAACAGATGATTTTTTTGCAGAAAAAGAAAATCTGATTAAGCCAGGCCGAGGCATATTTATAACAGACAAATATACCGACAGAGGAAAGTGGATGGATGGATGGGAAAGCCGTCGGAAGAGAGCTCCTGGACATGACTGGGCAATTATAAAACTCGCCACTTCAGGAAAAATTAGCGGTTTTGATATAGACACTAATTTCTTTTTAGGTAATCATCCTCCTCATGCTTCAGTTGAAGCCGCCTTTATCTCAGACGATTCGGTTATTTCAGATTGGAATGATGCATCCATCGAATGGAAAGAAATTCTTCATAAATCACCATTGGATCCAGGTAGTCAGAATTTTTTTGATTGCCATAGTAATGAGATATATACTCATCTTCGGTTACATATTTATCCAGATGGAGGTGTAGCCAGATTTCGTGTATACGGCAGCGTTTTTAAAAACTGGGATGAAGTAAGTGAAGACGAACAAGTAGATTTACTTGCAGCGATTAATGGCGGCATAGCACTGGATTGTAACGATATGTTCTTTAGTGCAATGAGCAACCTCACTATGCCCAATAGGGGCGCAAATATGGGTGATGGATGGGAAACGAAAAGAAACAGAACGCCAGGAAACAGAGATTGGGTAATCCTCAAACTCGCTACTAAAGGAAGCATAGAACAGATTATTGTAGATACTTGTCACTTTAAAGGGAATTACCCCGACAGATGCATGATTGAAGCCTGTCTGTCTAACAATGATAATGAGGTAATAAATAATCAAGTAAAATGGACGGTTATACTTGCCGAGCAAAAATTAAGTGCAGATCATATTCATGAGTTTGCAAATGAAGTTGTTCAAGGTGAGAAATATTCACATGTCAGATTAAATATTTTTCCTGATGGAGGCATAAGCAGACTCAGGATTTTTGGAAAAAAATAATAAAATAAATGTTAGGAACCTATTTACTCATCTTGCTGTTTGTGATACTGATTATATTAGTAATCATGACTTACTATATTCGTTCTGTTAAAGACGAACATAATAAGAGCATCGAAATGGATTTGTCTCCGGTAGATGCGGTGAAGGATAGTTTATCAGGATCGCAATCATTTATTTATGCTGGCATTGTTTTTACTGCTGTTGGAATCATTGCTTCGGTTTACTTTATGGTAAAAGGAACGCAATGGGAAATGCATTTAATGGAATGGATGAATATTATTGTAAGGCTAATGCATATCACATTTGGTATTGCCTGGATAGGAGCTTCGTTCTATTTTGTATTCCTTGAGAATTCCTTAAACAGAAAAAAAGATTTGAGAGATGAATTGGCTGGTAATCTTTGGGCTGTTCATGGTGGTGGATTTTATTATGTGGAAAAATATAAAACGGCTCCAGCAAAAATTCCTAAAGATTTACATTGGTTCAAATACGAAGCTTACTTTACCTGGGTTTCAGGATTCAGTTTGTTGTTTGTAGTTTATTATTTCAATGCCTCAGCATTATTAATTGATAAAAACATTCTGGATATTACCCCTTTAACAGGGATTGGAATTGGTGTTGGCTCATTTGTTGCCGGCTGGATTGTATACGATTTGCTGTGTAAATCTCCGATAGGTAAAAAAAACTATTTGTTTACAGTAACTGGAGTTTTGATTGCGATTGGCTTTGCTTATCTATACACAAAAGTCTTCAGCGCAAGAGCGGCATACATACATTTTGGGGCGATGCTGGGTTCGATAATGGTGGCCAACGTTTTTTTTGTAATTATTCCTTCTCAAAAAGCAATGGTAAAAGCGGCCATAGAAAATAAGCCATTAAATTCTGAGTTAGGAAAAAATGCAGGCTTACGTTCTTTGCACAACAACTATTTTACCTTGCCTGTTTTATTTGTGATGATCAGCAATCACTTTCCCAGCACATTTGGCTACAAATATCCCTGGCTGATACTTGCCTTATTTTCCATTGGTGCAGCCGGAGTTAAACACTATCTTAATCTTAAAGAAAAAGGGCAGCTTTCAATTTGGGTAATGCCCATTTCTGCATTAATACTATTAGCGGCAGCGTTTATTTCTGCTCCTGCTAAATATCCCGGCGAATGCAAAGAAACAGTTAGTATAAATCAAGTCACTGAAATTGTAAACAAACGTTGTATAAGCTGTCATTCTTCAAAACCAACAGATGATTTTTATAAAGTAGCGCCCAATGGAGTGATGTTTGATTCGCCCGAAGTGATTGCCGCTAAAAAAGACTTGATCTTACAAAGAGTAGTAGTAACGAAAACAATGCCGTTGAATAACAAAACAAATATTTCACAGGAAGAGAGAGATTTAATTGGCTGCTGGATTATGCAAGGCGGTTCCTTAAAATAAATCATCATTTAATTATCAGCATTAAATATTAAATCAATGACCATTACTGATCTTAACAAAAAATCGAAATCCGAAGTGGAAAATTTATTGTCAACTTGTTGCGGCGCTTCAAAGTGGAGTCAATCGATGTGTAATGAATTGCCTTTTAAAGATGAAGGCCATCTGATACAAACTGCGGATCGTATATGGGTTGAAGGTTGTGCTGAATCAGATTGGCAGGAAGCTTTTACCCATCATCCAAAAATTGGAGATATTAAAAGTCTAACCGAAAAATTCGCATCAACACAGCATCTGGCCGGCAAAGAACAGTCGGGTGTGGATACAGCAGCAGCCGACGTTATAGCGTCTCTGGCCATCGCTAATCAACAGTATGAATTAAAATTCGGATTTATTTTTATTGTTTGCGCTACCGGAAAATCAGCAATGGAAATGTTGCAGTTATTAAATGACCGATTGAAAAATAGTAAGGAAGAAGAGTTGCTGATTGCTATGGGGGAACAACAAAAAATCACTTTGATAAGATTAAAGCAACTACTATCAAATGCTGATTGGTCAAAATATTCAGCAAGTCAGATTACCACCCATGTGCTGGATACTTCCACAGGCATTCCGGGAAAAAATATTTCCATCCAATTAAAAAAAGAAAAAGATCATAAATGGATCACCATTGCCCAGGGCATTACGAATGCTGATGGCAGAATTTCAGATTTGCTTCCTGCCTCTAGAAAATTAACTAACGGTAATTATCAAATGGTTTTTAATACCGGGGATTATTTTACTCAAAATAAAGTAAAAGGATTTTATCCCACTGTTGAAATTCAATTTACGGTATTCGATCAAAGTCATTATCATGTTCCGCTTTTAATCAATCCTTTTGGTTATTCCACATACAGAGGAAGTTGATTAACGATAATCAATTTAAATTCCATCAAAAAATAAAATCTAATTTTTAAAAAAAATAAAATGAGTACATCCATTTCGACAATTAAAAAGAAACAGCTTTTTGATAAATTAAAAAAAGCAAATACAGATTTTCAGAAAATATATCCCGGCGACAGATCTGATCGTCAGCCTGTGCATACTGTTTATGGAGGTGCAAATTTATTCAAACAGGATTCTGCTAAAATCCTTGGTGGCAGGGCATTGGAGTCTTTCAATACTTATGCGCCTGACTTTATTAGTTTCGGAAAAATATTTGGTTTGGAAGGTGCCCATGAAATCTCTTCCAAAAAATCCATCAGTGAAGTGTTGAAAGCTTATCATAAACTTTCTGTAGAAGAAAAGAAAAAACATCCGGCAAGATTATCTTATGAAGTGTATGAAAAAGTTATAAAAAAATTACAATCAGAGGCTATAGAAGATTTCAGAATTGACTTTGAAGATGGCTATGGCAACAGAAGTAATGAAGAAGAAGATCAGACTGCTCGGGAAGCAGCATTAGAAGTAGCAAAAGGGATGAAGAAAAAATCATTGCCGCCTTTTATCGGAATTCGAATAAAACCCTTTACAGAAGAAATGAAAGAAAGAGGTTTGCGCACGCTCGATATTTTTGTAACCACTTTAGTAAAATCAAGCGGCGGTAAACTACCGGATAATTTTATTGTGATGTTGCCTAAAGTAACTATTCCTGAGCAGGTAAGCACCTTAGTAGGTTTTTTTGAAATATTGGAATCGCAATTGAAACTAAAGAAAGGCACATTGAAGATGGAGATGATGGTGGAAACGACTCAGTCTATTATGGATGACATGGGAATCAATCCTTTGCTCAGATTTATCAGAGCCAGTAAAGGCCGTTGTATAGCCACTCATTTTGGGACTTACGATTATACCGCGTCTTGCAGTATCACTGCACGTTATCAGGAAATGAATCATCCGGTTTGTGATTTTGCTCATCACATGACAAAAGTAGCTTTAGCACATACTGGAATATGGTTATCAGATGGGGCTACAAATACAATGCCTATTGGTCCGAACAGAGGAGCCTCGCTGACCAAAAAACAAAAAGATGAAAATGCAAAAACAGTACACCGTGCCTGGAAAAAAGGTTATGATCATATACGACATTCTTTGTGGAATGGATTTTATCAGGGCTGGGATTTGAATCCGGCACAGCTGCCTATGCGTTATGCTGCTGTGTTCGCTTTCTTTCTTGAAAGTTATGATGATGCAGTAGAAAGACTTAAAACCTTTGTTGAAAAAGCAGCAAGAGCAACTTTAATAGGAGATGTGTTTGACGACGCTGCAACAGGACAGGGGTTGTTGAATTATTTTTTACGCGCTTTAAACAGCGGTGCTATTACTGAAGAAGAAGTACTGGTAACAGGATTGACGCTTGATGAAATTAGAAGCAGGTCGTTTAAAAAAATTCTTGAAAACAGAAAGAAATAATTTTCATTAATGAAAGTATGGCAATTCATTGAGGGAAAACAAGCAAAATCAATAAGAGTAATTTTATTGTATGTATTGCAAAGTACAGGTAGCTCGCCAGGCCGTCAGGGATTTAAAATGGCGGTATCTGCTGATGGAGATTTTTATGGCACCATCGGAGGTGGAATCATGGAACATAAATTCGTAGAGCTTGCTAAATCTAAATTGCAGGAACAAGTCGTTCTTTCTGAAATATTTGAACAGATTCATGATAAAACTGCGGCTAAGCATCAAAGTGGGATGATCTGTTCGGGAAAGCAAACGCTTTTTATTTATGAAATTCAGCCTTCAGATAAAATTGTAATTGAATCAATCATAAAATCTCTTCAACAAAATAAAAATGGAACCCTAACTCTGGTTATTAATGGTATTTCATTTTCTGAACAATCGTTTGAATATAAATATCAACTTGAATTAAGCGAAGACGAGCTTTGTTTTGTTTATAAAGAACGAACAGGTTTCAAGAATGTCTTGCATATAATTGGAGGAGGACATTGTTCATTGGCACTATCAAGGTTAATGCAGACAATGGATTTTTATATTCATGTATATGAAGAACGAGCCGAAATTAATACACTGCATGCTAATCATTTTGTACAGGAGAAACACGTAGTTAATTCTTATAATGATTTGAATGAAATGATACAGGGTGGGGAGGATGTTTATGTAGTAATCATGACCTTTGGATACCGCTCTGATGACATGGCGTTAAAAGCTTTAATTGGTAAGACTTTCAGGTATATTGGAATGCTGGGGAGTAAAGCTAAGATCAAAAAAATGTTTGATGAGTACCGCGCTGAAAAAATAAATACCGCATTGCTTGAAAAGATCAAAGCGCCGATAGGACTCTTTATAAAAAGTGAAACCACAGATGAAATTGCGGTAAGTATCGCTGCAGAAATTATTTCGGTAAAGAATAATATTTAGTAAACAATTTTGTCTTCTTTATTTTGCCATTCTTTAAAAACTTCCAGGGCCTCGTCTCTCATTATTGCTTTTATGGGAATAATTCTGTCAGTTAGTGTTTTATTAATTTCATCGTATATCATGGCGTCGCTGAATCCTATGTTTGCCGCATCGGTTCTGGTGTTAGCGTAATAAATAACTTTTGGATTTGCCCAGTAGATTGCTCCAAGGCACATTGGGCAGGGCTCGCAGCTCGTGTAAATTTCACAGTCTTCCAGTTGAAAAGAATCTATATTTTTACAGGCATCACGGATTGCTACTACTTCGGCATGGGCTGTAGGATCATTGGTAGAAGTCACTCTGTTGTTTCCTCTGCCAATAATTTCTTCGCCTTTAACGATTACACATCCAAATGGACCGCCGTCATTGTTACGGATTCCATTTTGGGAAAGAGTAATCGCTTCCGCCATGAATTTTTGTTCTCTGGTCATCATGCAATTTTTATGCTGTAAAATTTACAATATGGTTTTTATTGTAGCGCATTAAATTAAGCCATTCGCAGAACATTTATACTTTTTTTGGTATAAATATTTTAACTTTCCACATTATGAGTATACTTAATCAAATTGCCGAATATTTATTTTTAAAAAAGAAGGATCCGGATGATAAACCAACTCAATGGATGAAATATATGCACGGAATTAATCGGTTGTCAATCTTGCTTTTTCTGCTTGCGATGATTTTTATTGTGATTAAATTATTTATTCGCAAATAATTTATTTTAGCAAGGTAGCTATTATTGCTGCTGCATTTTTTGAAGCGTTTCCGCCTTCGCTTAATATCTTTTTAAGTTCGGTGTAATCAGATTTTATTTTTTGTTGCTTTGCCGAATCAGTTAAAATCAAATTCAGTTCAGCAAGTATATTTTGAAGGGTAAGTTCATGCTGAATCAGTTCTTTTACTACTTCTCTTCCCATAATCAGATTCACTAATCCAATGAATTTTATTTTAATCAGTCTCTTAGCAATCTGATAAGAAATGTCATTTCCTTTGTAGCAAATAATTTCAGGCACTCCAAATAAAGCGGTTTCCAGAGTAGCTGTTCCGCTTGTTACCAAAGCGGCCTGCGAATGAAGCAGCAGATCATAAGTTCTGTTAGTTACCATAGAAACATTAAGATATGGGCTCATCATTTCATCGTAAAAACTTTCTTCTAGCCCAGGTGCTTTAGCTACTACAAAATGGTAATCGGGAAAATGCTTTGTAACAGAAAGCATAATAGGAAGTTTTTTTAGAATTTCCTGCTTGCGGCTTCCGGGTAATAAAGCAATGACTTTTTTTTGTTCCCAGGGATTTTTATTATGCTTGTTATTTTCAATGAATTGATTGATGACTTCGACCAGTGGGTGGCCAACATACTCGGCATTATAATTCCACTTTTGATAAAATGCTTTTTCGAAAGGAAGGATAACCAGCATTTTATCGACATTCTTTTTTATTTGATGTATCCTGTTTTCTTTCCATGCCCATATCTGGGGAGAAATATAGTAGATTACTTTTATGCCCTGTTGTTTGGCCCATTTGGCAATTCTGAGATTAAATCCAGGGTAATCAATAAGAATTAAAGCGTCGGGATTGAAAGCAGTAATATCTTTTTTACAGAAAGAAATATTTTTTAAAATAGTAGGAAGATTTTTAATTACTTCCGTAAAACCCATGAAAGCTAGGCTGCGGTAGTGTTTCACTAGTGTTGCGCCTGATTGTTGCATCAGATCTCCGCCCCAGCAACGAATGTTTATTTCAGTATCTATTTTGCGCAACTCTTTTATGAGGTTGCTCCCATGTAAATCTCCACTGGCTTCTCCTGCAATAATATAATAGTTCATTGGTGTATTTTATGGTTACACTGCTGTTGCCTTTTTACCTCGTTTATCAGTGATTTATTTTTGCCATTTTATTAAGTTCATCGAAAGAAAAATCCAAAGCAGAAAAATTCCCTTCACCCCAGAAGTAGTGCCACCATTCGGTATCAAATATTTTAAAACCATTAGCCAACATTGTTGAACGTAAAAGTGCTCTGTTTTTTAATACCATTTCAGATAAATTATTATAATCCTGATGAGCGCTGTCGGTGAAATTGTCGTAACCCGTTCCCATATCAAGTTCAGATTTGTCTTTTATGCGAATAATAGTAAGGTCAACGGCAATTCCTCTGTTGTGTCCGCTGCCTTTTTTGGGATCAGCTACATATCGATCGTCTTTTATGAGATCCCACATTTTCTCAGTAATTGAATACGGGCGATACGCATCCCATATCTTCAGGCATAGGCCTTGTTTGCCGAGTTCTTCCTGAATCTTTTTTAATGCATTAACAGCAGGTGCCCTCATAAAAGTTGTTTTAATTGGGGGATAGAGTTTCACATGGGTGAAATTGTCTGTTGTTGCATATTTTATATCAATAAAAATATCCGGAATGATTTTTTGGATATCTACCATGGCATTGGTTTCCGAAGATTTTACTTCTTTTGCCAGTTCGGCTTTTTGATTCAACACCAGCAGTCCGTATGAATTGGGTAAAGAGTCACAGTTTAGAGACATAGCGACGTTCACTAATAAAATGTGGAAACAAAAATTGAAAAAGAAAGGTCTAATCATTAACTTGTATTTATAATTGAATGGCAACTTGATTGCAAAAGGCCTTTACCTCATCATATGCGTTACAAAAGTAAATCCATTTCATTAATATTACCGTTTATTGCATTCTTATTTTTATCCTGTAATCATTCGTCCGATAAAATGAGGAGCAAGGAAATTGTCGAAAATCCTATAGGGATGAATGAATATGTTTTACAGAATATTAAATCTGCTTTAGTAATTGCTACAGACAATAATGGAATCATCGAAGATAGTTTGCAATTAAAATTCTATAAAGTTGTTGAGGATTTTTATTATCAAAGAGATTATGCTCCGGTTTGGAGCGATACACAACATTTTAATTCAATTGCAGATCACTTGTTGACGTATTTAGATACATCGATAACTGATGGCCTTTTCAAAAATGATTATCATTATGCTTCGCTCATTAAATGGAAAAAAATACTGACGGAAGATTCACTCCAAAAAAAAGATGCAGTGGCCTGGTCGAAAGCAGATTTATTATTTACAGATGCCTTTATGAATATCATCTGTGATTTAAAACAGGGTAGACTATTTAATGACAGCGCTTCCTGGAAAAACGATACCTCTAAATTCAATAATTTCTTTCATGTAAATTTCAAAAAATATATCAGCGAAAAGACTACGGCAACAGTATTAAATGCTATTCAACCTCAGATAAAAGCGTATTCAGAACTAAAAAAAACGATTCTTCCATTTATGAAAAATATGGATACGGTTCAATATACACTTTTAGATTATTCAACCGAATTTGAATCCGAAGTAGATTCTTTTTCTTTTATTAATAATTTACAATTAAGATTTAAAGAAAGCGGGTATCTAAATATAAAGGACACAGCAATATTAGACTCTATGGCTTTGGCTTCAGTTATTTTAAAATATCAACTAAAAAATAAAATAAAAGCCGATGGAAAATTGTCAAGCTCGCTCATCAGAAATTTAAACGCCACTGATCAGGTGAAACTCAAAAGGATTTTTTTGACAATGGATAAGTATAAACAGCTTCCAGACAGCATGCCTTTGAAATACGTTTGGGTAAACATTCCTGCTTATAAGCTTAATGTATTTGATAATGACACAGTAAGAATGACTTCGAAAATTATTTGTGGAAAGCAGGCTACTCAAACGCCAGTATTAAATAGCGAAATCAGTGAAATTATTATTTTCCCAACTTGGACGGTTCCTGCCAGTATTATTAAGAAGGAAATGCTTCCCGGGTTAAAAAAGAATCCTGATTATCTTACCAAAAAAGGACTGTCGCTTTACGACAATAAAGGGGAATTGATTGATCCCATGACGGTAAACTGGACAAAATATTCTAAAGGAATTCCTTATCAAATTAAACAAGGAAGTGGCGAAAAAAATGCATTGGGTGTTATTAAATTTAATTTCCAAAATCCATTTGATGTTTATCTGCATGATACCAATCAACGATATTTTTTCGGTAATTCTATGCGGGCCTTAAGCCATGGCTGTGTTAGAGTTCAGAACTGGAAAGGTCTCGCCGATTTTATTGTAAAAAATGACAGCATTAATTTAACCGTTGGTGATAAGCTGAATTACAATTCGGATTCGATTTCAAACTGGATTGCAAGAAAGGAAAAACATAAAATAGCCGTAAAATTTAGAATTCCACTTTTTATTCGTTATATTAGTTGTGAGGGAGAAAATGGGAAAGTCAAATTTTATGATGATATCTACGATGATGACAAACGTTTGATTGAGACTTATTTCGTTGGTAAATAATGCAAATTGAATTTATGTCTAATAGTCAAAAATTTCTAAAATCGTTTCGCAAATTATTTCTGGTTATCTTATCATTAGGGATAACTCATATTTCATTTGCTCAAAGTGAAAATATACAGAAAGATTCTTTATCCACTGATACTGCTCAGCATGTAGCAGAGGTTAAGATTGATGCTTCAGAAAAAACTATTTATGGCCTGGCAAGTTTTTACGGAAACAAGTTTATTGGAAAGAAAACAGCAAATGGCGAAATTTTTAGCCAGGAAAAATTCACTGCTGCATGTAATGTACTTCCTCTCGGAACCTGGATAAAAGTAACTAATTTAAAAAACGGTAAATGGGTTATCGTAAAAACCAATGACAGGCTACATCCCAAAATGAAAAGACTGGTTGATTTAACAAGAGCAGCGGCAACGCAATTAAATTATATCAATAGGGGCGTTACAAAAGTAAAAGTGGAGGTTGTAAAAAAGCCACAAAAAAATAAATCTAAAAAAAGCAGTAAATAATTTATTTGTACTCGTATAAAATTTTACCCATCAATTCTCCATTCTTATCAAAAATCCTTTCTTTAACTTTTAGTCCGGTTACATAATCATATTTCCACACAATAAAATTATCATTTCCTTCTTCTGTAGTTGTCATCTGGCTGAGCTGGCCCTCATCGTTATATTCGAAAATATAATCAGCTACCATTTTCTGTTTGAATTCATTGGAATGAACCAGGTCTGTAAATCTGTTTAATTCATCATAATAATAATAATATTTAGCTCCTGTTTTTGTGTCTTTTTCAATACTGATATTATTATTTTCATCTTTAGAAAAAAGTACGACCAGGCTGTCTGTTTTGTTTTTTACTTTAATCATACTGCCAGGTAAACCATCTTCATTAAACTGATAAATATGTTCTTCAGTCATTTCATTTACAAAATCGTCATCATTAGACCTTGATGTAAATTTTGTTTTTATAAGCTTATTGTTTTTGTCATAAAAGAATTGGTTAACACTCACAACGATATCAGAGCTATCATAGGTTTTAATCAAAAGACCTTGTGCGTCGAAATAAGTTTCCATCAAAGACTTTCCTGTATTGCCCGATCTTGTATATAAAGAAGTTTTTTTATAATCTTTTGAAATTTTCTTTTCACAGAAAAAGTCCTGACTTTCTTCTCCATTGGCTTCCAGGCTTTTAATTTTTATTGATTTGATGCCAGCCTTTTTATAGGACTCCATTTCATTTATTGCCTGGTTGTTACTTACAAAGTCTTTGTAATAATATTGAGCTTGTATATGAGTTCCTACAAATAGAGATAATGATAATGCTATGATGAAATATTTCATGTGTTATTATTTATTGTTTTTTATTTGTCACATGTTATGTCCTAATTCTCAAACTCGGATGGTATTGAAAGTTTCGTTATGGACATTTCATGTGTTAATATTTATTGTTTT
>CALQSB010000040.1 GCA_943333125.1 Chitinophaga pinensis | reverse complement strand
CGCAGATTGTGTGAGAAGAGGTCATTGGGGGTATGCTTACTTAGATGTTGAAAATACTTGTGGTCAGTCAATTGGAGTACAATACAATTGTAACTATCCAAATATTACCACACTTGATGGCCCTCCAGGATTTCAATATTATCATTGGTGGAATCAGAATTACACTTCGGTTTTGGCCAATGGTCAACATGCTGTTTTAAATCCTGGTCCTGCATATAACTCTACCATCTGGCTGGAATTGGTTCCTTTTAATTCTTATGGTTGCAGAGATACAATGCCCGTAATATTAACCGGCGGTTTCACTCCTTCTTTTAATAGTTCAGAAACAAATACTTCTTGTGCTCCTCATAGCATTACATTTTATAACAATAATATTCCGTCTCTTAATGCAACCTGGAATTTTGGTGATGGTTCAACGGGGATAGGAGATACCGTTACTCATGTGTATAACACAACTGGAACTTTTATCGTAACAATGAGTGTTTCTTTGCCTAGTGGTTGCTCGGGCTCAATAAGCGATACGATAACCATTGCTCAGCCTACGGGTTCGTATAGTTACACTGGTGGAACATTTTGTAAAAGTCAGAATGTGCAATTTAATGTAACGTCTACCAATGCAACATCTTACGATTGGGATTTTGGTGATGGCACTTTATTAAATACCACACAAGCTACTATTAGTCATACTTACACAAACCCTGGTGCTTATTTACCAAGATTAACAGTGCATTTTAACGGTGGTTGTCAAATGAATTTACCAGGTACAGATAGTATTAAAATTGAAAATTTGAATCCTGATTTTATCTTCAATACTCAGAAGGTTTGTAATGCAACCACAATTAATTTTATTGATCAATCTCAATCTCAATTTGGGATTACAGGCTATTTCTGGAGTTTTGCAGATGGAACAACAGGTTCAGGAAGTCCTATTAGTCATACTTATACAAGGCCATCTACTTATTTAGTGAAACTAATCATTACAGGAAATACAGGTTGTAAAGATTCAATTACTCATGCAGTTAATATTACAATCAATGTGCCACCTGCAGCTTCAATTATTTCTCCATTATCTGTTTGTGCAAATGATCCTATTACTTTGGTAAGCAATGTCAGATCAAGAGATAGCATTGCAACAATATCTTGGAGCACTGACAATGGATTTACCGCAAATGGGGATAGTGCAACTTTTGTCTTCCCACAAAGTGGAACTTATACTGCAACATTGATTGCAACCACAGTGTTTGGTTGTGCCGATACTGCTACAAAACAAATAACAATAAAAGAATTACCTGTCATCGCATTGCCTGGAGATCAAACATTATGTAATGGAGTCAGAACAAGTGCAGTTGTCTTTACCAGTTCGGTTTCAGGAACTTCTTATACCTGGGATAATAACAATCCAACTGTTGGACTTGCGGCTACAGGTTCGGGTAATCTTCCTTCATTTACTGCAACAAATAACAGCAGTACTACAATTTATGCAAATGTAACAGTAACTGCATTAGCTCATGGATGCTCACTTGTAGCTCCGGCATTTACATTTATTGTTCATCCAACACCAGAATCTATACAACCGGCAAATCAGGCCTTATGTAATAGAGGAATGACTGATCCGGTTATTTTCAGTGGATTTACAAGTGCAGTTGCTTCTAATAATTACACCTGGACAAACAATTTGCCATCAATTGGATTGCCCGCAAATGGCTCAGGAAATATCATGTCATTTTCGGCAATAAACAATTCAATTATTCCGGTAATCGCCACGATAACGCTTACTCCCACAGCTAATGGATGTGCCGGACTTCCTGTTGACTTTACCATTACAGTAAACCCAACTCCAGATGTTCAACCGCTTTCAAATCTGCAAATTTGCAATGGAGCACTTACCAATGCTATTTCATTTACAGGACTAACCGGAGCAGATGTATATACCTGGACAAACAATGAACCTTCCATTGGATTAACGTCAACAGGAACAGGGGACATAAGACCCTTTAACGCTATAAATAATACTAATGGCCCAATAATAGCAAGTATTTCTGTCTATCCTATTTTAAGTGGATGTGTTGGTCAAATGCAATATCTGAATATTACAGTAAATCCAACCCCCACAGTTTCTGATCCTTTTGATCAGAATGTATGTGCAGGATATTCCACAACAGATGTAATTTGGGCTGGACTTGTTTCTGGCACTTCTTACAATTGGACAAACAATTCACCCTCTATAGGATTACCCGCTAACGGTACTGGAGATATCCTTTCATTTAATCCTGTTAATAACACTTATTTTACAGATACGGCATCAATAACAATCACTCCTTCAATTAACGGTTGTAATGGTTTGCCGCAATCATTTGACATTATTGTTAAGCCACTTCCGGATTTCATACAACCATTTAATCAGTTTAATTGCAACGGTCAACCAACCCCATTAATTACATTTAATGGTCCGGTTAATAGTACCACTTATACCTGGACAAATAATAATCCATTAATAGGATTACCTGCTTCTGGAAATGGAAATATACTTCCTTTTACAACAGTAAATAATTCTAATGTTAGCGTTACCGCAACTATCAATGTAACGGCAAGCGCTGGTGGTTGTCTGGGAAATACAAAGACATTTACAATCAATATTGATCCTTCTCCCAACATGACACAGCCTAATAGTTTGGTAGTATGTAACGGAGCAACTATTGATCCTATTAACTTTACAGGAACTGTTGCCGGTACAACTTTCAACTGGATTAATTCTAATAGTGAAATTGGAATTCCTGCAAACGGAACAGGAAACATATCTTCTTTTATAGCAACCAACACTAACAATTATCCCATAACCGCAGTTATCATAGTAGTTGGTATGGCTAACAGTTGCAATAGTGTTGACAAAACATTTACCATAACGATATATCCATCTGTTGGCATAGACAGTGTTCCTAATTTTTCTGTTTGTAATGGCAAAACAATGGATTCTATTAATATTACAGGTCCTGTTATCGGAACAATTTATACCTGGACAAATAATAATCCTTCGATAGGATTAGCGGCTAATGGCCAAGGTGACATTCTTCCATTTGTAGCTGTAAATAATACAAATAATATTCAAATAGCCACAATAAGTATTTATGGAGCCAGTCCTGATAATTGTCAGACTGCTATTAATACATTTAAAATCATGGTTAATCCTTCACCGCAAATGGCAACGGGCAATGATGTAAGTATGTGCCGCGGAAGTCAGGGAAGTTTATCAGCAACAGGTGCGGTTAATTATGAGTGGTCACCATCAATGGGATTAAGTTGTGTTAACTGTGCTAATCCTGTTACAACAACAGTTTCCAGTACAACTTATCAGGTAATCGGAACTAATGCATTAGGATGTAAAAGTTTAGATTCTATTTTAGTTTCTGTCATTCAGCCGTTTGATATGCTTGTTTCTCCAAATGACAGCATGTGTACAGGAAAGTCTGTTCATTTAAGAGCTATGAATGCAGATCGATATGTATGGAGCCCATCAACGGGATTAGATAACCCTAATATTGCTGAACCAAATGCAACGCCTACATCAAATATAAGATACCAAGTAATTGGTTATGATGCACAGCATTGCTTCACTGATACGGGGTATGTGTACATAACAGTAGGCAATACTCCGGGAGTGAATGCTGGAGCCGATATAAATGCCGCAACCGGAACAACCGCAGTATTACATGGTACCGCGCAAAATGGCCCTATTACAAGCTGGAACTGGAGTCCACCAACAAACTTAAGTTGTAGTGATTGCCAGACACCTACACTTACTGTTGGCAATAATTCTACTTACGTGCTTACCGTTCAAAATAGTTTTGGATGTAAAGCGATGGATACTTTAAATATAATTGCTTTTTGTAAAAATGCTCAGGTGTTTATTGCTAATGCATTTTCGCCTGATGGTGACGGAATTAATGACATGATTATTGTAAGAGGAACAGGGATATCTGTAAAGTCATTCCGGATTTTTAACAGATGGGGAAATCTGGTATTTGAAAAACAAGCCTTTCAGCCAAATGATCCTAAATATGGATGGGACGGAAAGGTTAAAGGCGTGCTGGCCACTCCTGATGTGTTTGTTTATATTGCCGAAATAGTATGTGATAACGGAACACCATACATGTATAAAGGGAATATTACTATCATTCAATAATCCGATAATAAAAGACTATGAAAACAAAATTTTATAACAAATTAATTCTTGCACTGATGCTTATACTCAGTGTGGAATTTTCAATTGGGCAGGATATTAATTTTTCACAATTTTACGATTTGCCTATACTTAGAAATCCTTCACTGGCTGGATTGTTTGATGGTGATGTAAGAATAACATCAGGATTCAGAAATCAATGGCAAAGTGTAACTGTTCCATACAAAACAATTGCATTAGGAGCAGAGTTTAAAAAAATCGTTTCGCACAATACCGGTGATTTTGTAACCTTTGGATTTCAACTTACAAATGATGTAGCCGGCGATTCAAAATTGAGCAGAACTCAGGTATTCCCAGTTATTAATTATCATAAATCATTGAGTGCAGACAAAAACACTTATTTATCTGCAGCGTTTATGGGAGGCCCGGTGATGCAACAATTTGATCCTACAAAATTGAGATTTGATGATCAATATATGGGCGGATCTTTCAGTGCAACCAATCCAACTCATCAAACTTTTTCAAATACCAGCCTTACCTACTGGGATCCAACTGTAGGGTTAAGTTTCAGCAGTGAAGCCGGAGAAAATACAAACTATTACATAGCAGCAGGAATTTTTCATTTTACTAAACCTGGGGTATCGTTTCAGCCACAAAATGATTTTAGATTAAACCCGAAATTTGTAATTAATGCCGGCATTACAACAATGACTAATGAAGTTAACCGAATGACATTTTATATAGACTTGTTTAAACAAGGCGGGGCCGCACAAGGTCAGGGTGGTGTAATGATGATGCATGATCTTGTGCAAACAGATGATGACAAAAAAGTAAGTATTTCAGGGGGACTTTTTTACAGAATGAATGATGCCATTATTCCTGTTATAAAATTAGATTATTATAAAATGAGTATCGGCACAACTTATGATATTAATATCAGCAAGCTGGTTCCTGCATCTCAATATAGAGGTGGACTTGAAGTCACTTTGTCTTACAAAGCATTTTCGCCTAATCACATCAGTGATGAAGCATATAAAACAAGATGCCCTAAATTTTTCTAATTATAAACAGCTTGTTCTTCCTCCGTCAACTGGTAAATTAATGCCATTGATATAAGAGGAAGCTGGGGAACTTAAAAAAGCAACTGCAGCACCAAACTCTTCAGGCTGTCCTATTCTCCCAACAGGAATCTCTGCAACCAGTTCCTTCATGACTTCTGCTTCGGATTTATTTAAATCAGCCGCTTTCTTTTTAATAACATAATCAGCTCTTGTAGTGTTGGTAAAACCCGGTAACACATTGTTTACAGTAATCCCAAAGCCGCCAAGTTCTGAGGCCAGCGTTTTGCTCCAATTGGCTACAGCGGCTCTGATTGTATTGCTTACGCCTAATCCGGCAATGGGTTGTTTAACTGAAGTAGATATCACATTTATGATTCTTCCATATCCTGCAGTTTTCATTCCGGGTACAACGGCCTGAACTAAAATATGATTACAAATGAGATGACTGCTGAATGCCTGTAAAAATTCATCATCTGTTGCATTGATGGCTTTACCACCTGCAGGGCCTCCTGTATTATTGATGAGGATGTGAATACAATTTCCCTTTTCAATAAAATTATTGATGGCTGCACGTACATTATTATGGTCAGTGAAATCAGCAATGATATATTGATGTTGTTGTTCTTTTGAAACATCCAGAAGCTTTAATGCTGACTTTAACTTCTCTTCGTTGCGTGCCATTAAAATAATGTTGGCACCAAGTAATGAAATTTCAATTGCAGCAGCTAATCCCAAACCTTGTGTACTTCCGCAAACCAAAGCTGTTTTATTTTTTAAATTGAGGTTCATGTTGGTTGATTTATCAGTTCTTAAGTTTATAATTTAAAACCAGTTTCTATTTTTAATTGTTCCACAACATTAAAGATAATCGGACAAATACTATAATGTATCAAAGTTCCAAACAATCTGTCCGAAAAATTCGGTTTATGCAAATGAGGAAATTCTCTGCATTCGTTAAACCTTTGCTCATAAATAGTGCATTTATTTTCTGATAAAAAGTGACAGGGAATGGTATTTATAATGAGTTGACCGCCTATGCTTTTTTCAATGTAAGTTTCTTCAAAATCAAAGCTGCTTAACTTCATATGCCTGGCTACCTCATCAGATTCACTTTGTGTAACATTAATCATTAGTCCTTTACAACAGGCACCACATTGGGTACAATCTATTTTTTTTTCAACTTCTGTATTTATTCTGCTGACCATTTTATCAATAGCCTTTGCATCCCTGTTTTTTAAAAAAACACGAAAGGCATCATTTTCATCCTGCCTGAGGGCACCTTTCCCGGCTATAATTTCTTTATTGGTTTCTAAATTGATAACGACTGTATTTTAATTTTAGAAAATGAGTCCAAATCTAATGAATATGTGCAATTTGCAAAGTTTAGATTTTAAAATGAGCCTTGATTTATAGATTTAATTTCATTTTCATTTTCAAAATCATTGTTTTTACACACATTATAAATGATATGTGGATAAATCAATAAACCCATAAACGCGTCCATTCAATTAAATTCGCAAGTTTATAGGGAGTTTTAAATTCGCGTAAATAAATTTTGTATCAAAGAAAACTACATTAAAATGGCTGAAAAGAATTTATTTGAATACAACGAAGAGAGCATCAAAAGCCTTGACTGGAAGGAGCATATTCGGCTTCGTCCGGGTATGTATATAGGTAAGCTGGGAGATGGCAGTAGTGCTGATGATGGTGTTTATGTGCTGATAAAAGAAGTTGTAGATAATTGCATTGATGAACATACCATGGGCTATGGCAAACATGTTGATGTAAATATAGAAGGCAAAACTATCACTGTCAGAGATTATGGACGCGGCATTCCCTTAGGAAAAGTTGTAGATGTGGTAAGCAAAATAAACACCGGAGCCAAATACGACAGCAAGGCCTTTCAGAAAAGTGTAGGCTTGAATGGGGTAGGTACAAAAGCTGTTAATGCACTGAGTAATTACTTTAAGGTAACTGCATACCGAGACGGCAAAGAAAAAACTGCCGAATTCGAAAGAGGTGTTTTAATAAAAGAGCACAAAGAAATTACTTCCAAAGAAAGTAACGGAACAATGGTGACTTTTATTCCTGATGAAACTGTTTTCAAAAATTATCATTTTGTTCAGGAATATCTGGATAAGCAATTCTGGAATTACTGTTATTTGAATGCAGGTCTGGTAATGAATCTCAATGGCAAAAAATATGTCAGTAAAAACGGCTTGCTGGATTTGCTCGAAAAAAATACAAATGCTGATGAGATCAGATATCCTATTATCCACATAAAGGGAGAAGACATTGAAGTAGCTCTAACTCACGAAAATGCATACGGTGAAGAATATTACAGTTTTGTAAACGGACAATTCACTACACAGGGAGGAACGCATCTGGCTGCCTTCAGAGAAGGATATGTAAAGACCATCCGAGATTTCTATAAAAAAGATTATGATGCCAGTGATATCAGAGGAAGCATCTGTGCCGCAATATCGGTTCGGGTACAAGAGCCGGTCTTTGAAAGTCAGACTAAAACCAAACTAGGCTCTCAGAATGTTTATGAAAATGGCCCCAGCATGAAAAATTTCATTGGCGATTTTCTTTCAAAAGAACTGAATAATTTTCTACATAGAAATCCGGCTACAGCTGAAGCTTTAAAAAGAAGAATAGAACAAAATGAAAGGGAAAGAAAGGAATTAGCAGGAATTAAAAAGCTCGCTAATGAAAGAGCTAAAAAAGCAAATCTGCATAATAAAAAACTGCGGGATTGCAAGTATCATTATAATGATGAACCTACCGGAAAAGAAAAAGACATCATCATTGAAAAACAAAAAGAGTCTACCATTTTTATAACAGAAGGAGACAGTGCCAGCGGATCCATTACCAAAGCAAGAAGTGTAAATACACAAGCCGTATTTAGTTTGCGTGGTAAGCCATTAAATTGTTATGGTCTGACAAAAAAAGTTGTGTATGAAAATGAAGAATTTAATTTATTACAACACGCATTGAACATAGAAGAAAGCTATGAAGGACTTCGTTATAATAATATTGTAATTGCAACTGATGCCGATGTGGATGGGATGCATATCCGACTTTTATTATTGACTTTCTTTTTACAGTTTTTTCCTGACCTGGTAAAAAATGGGCATGTGTATGTTTTAGAAACACCATTATTTCGGGTTCGGAATAAACAGGAAACAATTTATTGTTATGATGAAACCGCAAAGCAAGCTGCAATGAAAAAGCTGGGCAGTAAGCCAGAGATTACCCGTTTTAAAGGATTGGGTGAAATAAGCCCTGATGAGTTTGCACGTTTTATAAGTGCTGATATGAAATTGCAACCTGTAATTATGGAACAAGGAGAACACATACAAAATCTTCTTGAATATTACATGGGAAAAAACACGCCTCAACGACAGGATTTTATTATTGATAATTTACGCGTTGAACTGGATTTGATTGAAGAAGTAATTATAAAATAAACTTTTAAACCAAGATAATGATACATATTGTTTTTAATGAACCAGATGTTCCAATATTGCAGGAAGCTATTGCTATGGATGATTCTATGCAGGGAGAAGTACGCTTAATAAGAGATGATTTTGCTGTTGGCCCTCTCGAAAATATATACAGTGAAGAAGGTATCAATGCTCGCAAGCAATGGTGGCAAAATGTACTTGCCGGTGGAGATTATGAAAACAAGTTGTCTGAAAATTATGATGACAATAAAACCGTAAGTGATTTAGTAGCTCAAATGAATTCCGATGAGTCTGAAATTATCTGGATATGGGCGGCTCAAAACAAGCATGATGTTTGCGGATATTATTGGTTGCTACCTTTCATGAAAGCTTTTCAGGGAAGAGTAATGATTCTTTACCTGAACAATCTGCCTTTCATCAATGAAAAAGGAAATATATTTTATCCTACCTGGTTATCAGAAATTCCTGCAAAAGAATTTTTAAAAGCTAAAAAATTAGCCAGAGAAATTACACTTAGTGAATTTGAAGTGGATCCGGATGAATGGACAAAAATTTGTTCCGAAAATAAAGGAGTAAGATTGCTGGAAGGAGGGAAAAAACTTATTCAGAGCGATTATGAATTTTACGATTCCGAATTAAAACGGTTTATCATGCCCGACTGGCAGAAAGCCAGTAAAATAATACACAATTTTTTATCGAAAGCAAAAAATACTACAGGTGACGCTTACCTGCTATGGAGATTAAAAGTGATGATTGCAATGGATCAGTTTGATGTTCAGGGAAAAATTGCCAATATGAAAGACTTCGAAATTAAATACCATTCCAAGGCTGAATAATAAAATTGAATATTAAGAAATCACAATGGCTACAAAGAAAATAAAAGAAGAATATACTCACAGTGATAAAGGGGTAAGCGGACAGTATAAGAACTGGTTTCTGGATTATGCCAGTTATGTAATACTGGAAAGGGCGGTGCCGGCTTTAGAAGACGGGCTAAAGCCTGTTCAGCGAAGAATTTTGCATGCCATGAAAGAAATGGATGACGGACGTTACAATAAAGTAGCTAACATCATTGGACAAAGTATGCAGTACCATCCTCATGGAGATGCCAGTATTGCTGATGCTATTGTAAACCTAGGACAGAAAGATTTATTAATTGATACACAAGGTAACTGGGGTGATGTGCGCACAGGTGATGATGCTGCAGCTTCCCGTTATATAGAGGCGAGGCTAAGTAAATTTGCATTGGAAGTTGCTTTCAATGCAAAGACTACCGATTGGCAATTGAGTTATGATGGCAGAAAAAACGAACCTGTTACCTTGCCCATGAAATTCCCATTGTTGCTGGCACAAGGCGCAGAAGGAATTGCTGTTGGTTTGGCTACAAAAATACTTCCTCATAATTTCTGTGAGCTTATCGATGCTTCCATTAAAACGTTACGCGGTCGTAAGTTTGAAATTCTTCCCGATTTTCAAACTGGCGGTACAATGGATCCAAGCAATTATAACGATGGAAAAAGAGGGGGTAAGATAAGAGTAAGGTCAACCATTGAAGAAACAGATAAAAAAACGCTTGTAATAAAAAGCGTTCCTTATGGTGTTACTACAACTCAGTTAATGGAGAGCATTGTAAAAGCAAATGATCAGGGGAAAATAAAAGTAAAGAAGGTGATGGATCACACTGCTGCCGATGTGGAAATAATCATTGAGCTGGCTCCTGGTATTTCTCCCGATATCACTATCGATGCTTTATATGCTTTTACAGATTGCGAAGTAAATATTTCTCCTAACGCCTGTGTAATTGTTGCAAATAAACCACAATTTCTTTCTGCTACAGAGCTGCTTAGAATTTCTGCGGAAAATACAAAAGAGTTACTTAGAAAAGAACTGGAAATTAAGCTGAATGAGTTACAGGAAAAATGGCACTATACTTCACTGGAAAAAATATTCTTTGAAGAAAAGATTTACAAAGAGCTTGAAAAAAAGCATGAGACCTGGGAAAAAGTTATTGCCGGAATAGATAAAGCATTTGAACCCTTCAAGAAAAAATTAAAAAGAGAAATTACCAAAGAAGACATTTTAAAGCTTACTGAAAAACCAGTAAGAAGAATTTACAGATTGGATATCGATGAGCTGAATCAACAAATTAAAGGACTGGAAGCAGAAATCAAACAGGTGAAAAATGATTTAGCAAATTTGGTGGATTATGCAGTTGCTTATTATGAAAACCTGTTGAAGAAATACGGAAAAGGCCGAGAACGTAAAACAGAAATCAAATTATTTGATACCATAGAAGCCAAGTCTGTAGCTATTGCCAATACTAAGCTCTATGCGAATTTCGCAGATGGCTTCATTGGTACTTCACTGAAAAAAGACGAATACGTTCTGGAGTGCAGCGATCTAGATGATATCATTGCCTTCACTAAAGGAGGTACTATGAAAGTGGTTCGCGTTTCAGATAAAGTTTTTATTGGAAAAGAAATACTCCATGTCGCTGTATTTCAAAAAAATGATGAACGTTCAACATATAATATGATTTATTTGGACGGAAAAACGGGAGTGAGCTTTGCCAAAAGATTTAATGTTACCGGTGTAACCAGAGAAAAAGAATATGATTTAACCAAGGGTTCGGATAAAAGTAAAGTTCTCTATTTTTCGGCTAATGCTAATGGTGAGGCAGAGCAAGTAAAAATTATGTTAAGCCCTAATTGCAGTGCTAGAAATAAAGAACTGGATTTTTATTTTGAAGAACTGGAAATTAAAGGCAGAAGCAGTATCGGAAATCAGGTTACCAAATACCCTGTAAAAACTGTTAAATTTAAAGAAGCGGGGAAGTCTACATTAAGTGCTAAAAAAATGTGGTTTGATGATAAATTTGGCCGGCTGAATACAGAAGAGAAAGGTGATTATTTGGGAATGTTTGATGCAGAAGACAGAATTCTGGTCGTTTACAATGATGGTAATTATGAAATCACCGATCAGGAACTGACTCAAAGATTTGATCCAGAAAAAGTATTACTCATTGAAAAATATGATGCAGAAAAAATCATAACGGCTGTTTATCTCGATAATGAAAAGCTTCAGTACAATATCAAACGATTTAAAATAGAAACTACCACATTAAACACTAAATTCTTTTTTATAAAAGAAGGTAAAGAAAATTATTTAGAGGCCGTTTCTACTTCAGACAAACCGGTATTAAAAGTGCAAACTGGCAGGGGACAGCAGGTTAATGTAAAGAAATTTAAAGTTGCCGACCTTGTTGAAATCATGGGCTGGAAAGCAGCAGGAGCAAAGCTTGTAGACTTTTCGAAATCTGTAGAGATGGAGTGGGAAGAGAAGAATGGGAAAGGTGAAAATCAGGGGGAGTTGTTTTAATATAAAGTTCAAAAGGTTACATAGGTTCAATTTGTTCAAAAGGTTCTTTCTGAGCAATGTCTCCTGTAAGGAAATTTGGGTACTGATTTTTTTTTGCCACTAAGGCGCTAAGGCACAAAGGTTCACTAAGTTTTCAACGCTGCTCTTTTGAATATTGTAATAACCACGAATTCACGAATTTTTTATTTTAATGTAGCCAGATTGTAATGTATTTTCATTTTAGCCATCCGTTTTAACGGAGGGTGAGAAAAACGATTTTTTTATTATCAGCAATGTCTCCAGAAAGGGACGTTGCTTTCTCTAAATTTTGCATTCTATGCAATGTCTCCTGAAAGGGACGTTGCGTGTACTGATTTCTTTTTTCGCTAAGTTAGTAAAACACGAAAATTCACATAGTATTAAAGATGCTCTTTTTCAGGAGACTTATTGAGCCTATTAAACAAATTGAACTAATGGCGACAAAAAAATAGCTTGAAATATTATCCTTCTAATTCCATTATTTGTTCAAATACTTTTTCATACTCCTTATTCGCATTTTCTAATTCCTGAACTGATTTTTTGTATTCAGATTCTGCGAATAAAAATTTGTCTTTATCACCATAAATGGCTGGATCTGCTAATTTGTTTTCCAATACAATTTTATTGGAATTCAGAGTTACTAATTTCTCTTCGAGTTGTTTAAATCGATTTTTTATTTTCTGAAGTTCCTTCTTTTGGTCATTAGGAATTTCTTTTTGAGGTATTTTATCCACTTTAACTTCTATCTTTTCTACTTTTATTTCTTTAACCTCATTTTTTTTTGCGGCAGCTTCGGCTTTCAATTTGCGTTCTTTCCAATCTTCCCATTCTGCATAAGTGCCTTTGAATTCTCTGATTTTCTGGTCATCTATTTCCCAAATTTTATTGGCGATACGGCTGATAAAATATCGATCGTGACTCACCAGAATTAAACTGCCTTCGTATTTATTAAGAGACTCCACCAGTAAATCTACCGAATGAATATCGAGGTGATTGGTAGGTTCATCCAGCATTAAGAAATTGGCTTTGCTGGCGATAGTTTTTGCTAATGCTACACGGGCTTTTTCTCCTCCACTGAGTACCTTTATTTTCTTTTCCACAGAATCACCACTGAATAGAAACGCACCAAGTAAACTTCTCAATTCCAGATCATTTTTTCCACTTCTGGCATCTTTCAATTCTTCTAAAATGTCATTGCTCATGTTCAGTGCTTCCAGCTGATGCTGAGCATAGAATGATTCCATCACATTATGTCCCCACTCACGATCTCCGTCAAAGGTTTCTGTTCCGGCAATAATTCTTAATAAAGTAGATTTCCCCTTACCGTTAGCACCAATCAATGCGATTTTATCGCCACGGTCTATTTCGGCTCCGGTATTTTCTACAATCTGTACATCCTTGAATTTTTTAGTAACATTTTTTAAAGTACAAATAATTTTTCCGGGCTGCCTTTCTACTGCAAAGTTGATACGCATATTAGGCCTTTCTATTTCCACATCCTCTATGCGCTCGAGTTTATCGAGTCTTTTAACAATACTCTGAGCAGCTGCAGCCTTACTAGCTTTGGCTTTAAATCTTTCTACAAATCTTTCCTGTTGTCTGATATAATCCTGTTGATTTTCGAAAGCTTTTTTCTGCATATCCACACGCAACTCTTTTTCTTTTTCATAATAAGAATAATTGCCGGTATAAAAATGAAGTTCCTGCTGATACAATTCCACAATCTTCGTTGTCATTCTATCCAGGAAAAAACGATCATGAGATACAATCACAACAGCTCCCTGATAATGTATTAAATACTTCTCTAGCCATTCTATACTTGGCATATCCAGATGGTTCGTAGGTTCATCCATCAGTAATACATCAGGATGTTGCAATATCATCTTCGCAAGTAATACCCTCATCCTCCAACCTCCACTGAAATTCTTGTACGGTTTCTGCAATTCAGCATTCGTAAATCCAAGGCCCTGTAAAATTTCTTCCGTTTTGTGATGAATACTATAGCCATCCAAAACGTCCATTTCATGCAAAAGATCTGCATAATCATTGGCCAATTTCTCATCACCGGTACGCGACAGCTCTTCTCCAACAGCTTCCAGTTCTTTTTCCAGTTGTTTTACCCTTTCAAAAGCACCTAAAGCCACTTCTAGTATAGAATCTTCGGTATCGAAACCCAATAAATCCTGATGAAGAAAGCCTATAGTAGTCTCCCGACCTTTTTCTACAGTGCCTTTTGCAGGGGAGTATTGACCGGTTAACACTTTTAATAAAGTTGATTTTCCGGTACCATTATAGCCAATTAAGCCGATTCTTTCATTGGGCTGTATATGCCAGGTGGCATCTTCAACAATCGTTCTTGCCCCAAATTCGAAAGTCACATTTTGTAATCCGAGTAACATTTTTTTTAAATTAAGATGCAAATTTAGTTGATATAAGATTTCTTCGATGAGATAATTTTAAATTTCACTGAATTGTTTTAAGTCTTTGACTTTAAATTCAATTGAGACTTTATTTTGTATTATTTTTGCCATATTAGTTTTTTTACATTGAAATGCTTATGAAATCCAGCTCTTTACAACCGAGTATGAGATTTAGGTCATAACATGTGACAATAATGCAAAATAAAAATAGACACATGAAAAGAAAGTTATTTCTGTCTCTTCTGGCAATTATACTCATTTGTATTTATTGGTTTTTTATCAGAAACAAGCCCCACCAGGATGCAACAAAAGAACAATCTATTTCTCTGCAAAAACACTCCGAAGCTTTTAATAAAAACATCAATACGGTTGTGGAAGATTACCTAACATTAAAAGATGCTTTTGTGGAAGCGGATACCATTGCGATAAAAAACAAAGCAAAGATTTTGATATCCTCACTTAACAATATTGACACTGCTGAATTAAAGAAAGACACCACAGCGCTATACGAAACCATAATGACGTCTATAATGGATGTCCGTTCTAATGCGGAGTCTATCCTGAACCAAACAGATATTACCGAAATGCGCAGGGATTTTAGCAGTCTCACTGAAATGATGTTCCCGTCTTTTTTCAATGCCATTAAATACGAAGGCCCGACTCTGTATTTACAAAATTGCCCAATGGCTTTTAATGATTCAGAACCCGCCAACTGGATCAGTAAATCAAAAGAAATCATAAACCCTTACATGGGAAAAAAACATCCAAAATATCATTCAGGCATGATAAATTGCGGCGAAATAAAAGACACTATTAAAGCTAAATAATTTTCAGATATGCGTTCTTCTTTTTCTATTTTGTTTTTTTTATTACTGCAATTTTCATTTAATAATACCAACGCCCAGATTGAAAAAAAATCCAGTTCCTTAAAAAGACATACCATAAGTGGATATATAAGAGATAAAGCCACTGGCGAAACTTTGATTGGCGCAACCATTTCGATTAAAGCCAATGCTAAAGGGATTTCAAGTAATCAATACGGTTTTTATTCAATAACTCTTGAGGAAGGGAAATACAATCTTGCCTGTACATTTGTTGGCTATCAGGCACAAAGTATTTCAATCTATTTAATCGATGACACCGCTCTAAATATCAATTTAAATACTGGCGTAAGCTTATCTCAAGAGGTAGTGGTTACCAGCAAAAAAAGAGACAATAATATCAAGACTGCTCAAATGGGAAAAATCTCATTACCCATAGAACAAATCAAATCGGTACCTGCTTTTTTAGGGGAGGTGGATTTATTAAAAGTGGTACAGCTATTGCCCGGTGTTAGAAATGCAGGCGAGGGCAGTGCAGGTATTTATGTTAGAGGTGGCGGCCCAGATCAAAATTTGATTTTACTGGATGATGCTGTAGTTTATAACACCGGACATTTATTTGGATTCTTTTCTGTGTTCAATTCTGATGCCATTAAAAATGTTTCTTTAATTAAAGGAGGAATGCCCGCTCAGTATGGTGGCCGACTATCAAGTGTACTCGATATTTCAATGAAAGAAGGCAATAATCAAAAGTTTCAGGTGGATGGCGGAATCGGACTCATCGCCTCGAGAATTTCTATTCAAGGCCCGATTAAAAAAGACAAAGCGTCCTTTATTATTTCTGCAAGAAGAACTTATATAGATGCTGTTTCAAAACCTTTTATCAGTAAAACCAGTCAGTTCAGCGGATCAGGCTATTATTTCTATGATTTAAATGCAAAGGTCAATTATCGATTTAATGATAAAGACAGACTTTATCTGAGCGGTTATTTTGGAAGAGATGTTTTTGATTTTGTAAATGGAAGACAAAGTCTGGATGTAAATATTCCCTGGGGAAATTCTACAGCAACAATGAGATGGAATCATGTATTCAACAAGAAGTTATTTGCCAATACTACCGCTGTTTACAATGATTATAAATTCAGTTTCAGAGCAAATCAAAATAGTTTTGATGTGAAATTATCTTCTGGTATAAAAGACGTCAGCATTAAGCAAGACTTTGATTTTTATCCTTATTCCAGGCAAAAAATAAAATTTGGGGCAGCATATACTTATCATCGTTTTTCACCATCAGTGGTTAGTGGAAGCCAGGATTCTGTAGAATTTATGCCATTAAATCCACAGTTGAAATATGCCAATGAAGCTGCTGTATATATTCAGGATGACTGGGAAATTTCATCAAAATTTCAGATTAATACGGGGCTGCGTTACAGCATGTTCCAGCAAATCGGGCCTTATAAATTATATAACACAGATGTTGCCGGAAACAGAATTGACAGCACGGTCTTTTCCGGAGGTCAGCCGGTAAAGACTTATGGCGGATTAGAACCCAGATTAACCATGCGTTATTCTATAAATGACGAGACCTCTATAAAGGCTTCGGTTACCCGAAACTTACAATTTATTCATCTGGTAAGTAACTCCGGGACAACATTGCCAACCGATATTTGGGTGCCCAGTACTTATAAAGTAAAGCCCCAATTAAGCTGGTTGTATGCTGCAGGGCTTTTCAAAAATTTCAAAAATAACATGTTTGAAACTTCAGTAGAAGTGTATTACAAAGACATGCAGAATCAGATTGAATATAAAGAAGGCTATACTCCTAATTCACTAGATGATACTGAAAACTCATTTGTATTTGGGAAAGGCTGGAGTTACGGATCTGAGTTTTATATTAATAAAGCAAAAGGCAAATTAACCGGATGGATTGGTTATACATTAAGCTGGACATGGAGGAAATTTCCTGATCTAAATTTTGGCGAAAAATATCCAGCCAAGTACGACAGAAGAAATGATTTGAGCGTTGTAGGAATGTATGAGTTGAATAAAAAATGGAAACTGTCAGCAACATTTGTTTATGGAACAGGAAATGCAGCAACCTTGCCACAAAGATTTTATATCATTAATGGTGTACTCACTCAAGAGTATAGCCGCATCAATCAATACAGACTGCCTTCTTATCATCGCCTGGATTTCGCAGCGATTTTAACTCCTAAGAAAAACGAAAATCGCAAGTGGAAATCAGAATGGGTATTCAGTGTTTACAATATCTACAATAGAAAAAATCCATATTTTATTTACTTCGATCAGACAGGAAGTGCATTAGACGGATCTTTACAAATTCAAGCCAAACAGGTTTCAATTTTTCCGGTTATTCCTTCAGTTACCTGGAATTTTAAATTTTAATTTTTTAGCACAGAGAAGGAGAGGAAGGCGTTTTCTAATTAGTGTATTTTGACATTGTCCCGAATGAAATAATTTGCTGCAAAATCAGGGTTTAACCAGAAAAAACATCATTTACTTTTTAACCAGCGACGAATAAACGGTATAAACAACAGGAACAAACGTAGCCGCAATAATTAAAAATACAAACTCAATGCCCAATTGATAATTTTTAGCATAAGCCCCCTTTATTTCTGTAATAAGGATATAGGAGAATAGTAATGAAAGAATAAATTGAAGATACCTGATTAATCTTGTGGCCATTAAGTATTGTCGTTCTGCGTTGGCTTCAGTTATTTCTGCCATGTAATTAAATTTATGCGGATATCGGTTTAGAAATCTCAACAATAAAGTAATTAAGGTTACTAATATTGGCAAAAAGAAAATAGTTTTTTTTGAGCCAAATCCATCTGCATGTCCATCAGAACCAAAATGAACAGGAATGATTTGGGGAAGAGATGAGTAATGATAGAAACAATAACTCCACATAAAAATGATTGCTGCTAAAGCAAAAAATTCGAAAATAAAATCGATAGGTTGATAATGCAGTTTTAAAACCGGTCTGAAATATTCTTTCGACATAAAATAAAAATACTATTTTGGAGATTTATGGACAAAACGAATAACTCCGCTTTTTTCCAAATCAGAAGTAATTCTAACTTCATATCTGTTTGGCCCGTCAGTAATAATCATCAATGCAGTATTTGGCGGAATGGTGCCCAAATTCTCAGCATACATGGTCAGTTCATTTATTGAATTGTCATTCTCCACATTCAATGTTAAACTGATGGCCTTTGTGGTTAGTCTTTTGTTAGAAAGCAAAAGGTTATCGTTATAAAACAATGAAATACTGTCGCCGTCAACTTCTCCGTTGTCATACAAATCAACCTTTACTGTTCGGTTATCTACTTCTATAGTTTTTAAAACGGTATTTTTTCGTTTTTCTAATTTGGGTTCAGGTGACTTTTCAATATTGTGAATATCATCTTTTGATTCACTGTCTGCAGAAACAACTTTGTCGTTTTTAGGCACAATTTCTTTTACATCAGACTGAGATGAGATTTTATTTTTATTATTTTCTTTTACTGGATTAGTTTTTACGGTGGGTTTAATTTGTTTATTTTTTATGATCGTATTGGATTTTGGTGCAGATGCTTTTGAATTACTATTTTCTTTACCCACTTTTGAATAGGCTTTTGGATAAGTACTGGACAAAGATCTTTTAGAAAGTGTGGTATTGCCAAATCCACAGGTACCAAACTGATTGGGAGCTGGAACCCAATTGCCTTCAAGGGTTTGCGTATCGCCTTTCTTAAAGTAAGTCAGTTTATGTATCTGAAAACAATTACGGTTCTCAATGGGGATATTCGTTTTTATTCTTTTGATTTCCTTGATTTCCAGATATTTATTTTTTGTTTCTATAGTTCCTTCCACTTCACAAATGGTATAATACCGTTTTCCATTCTCTGTAAAATAAGTGTAAGAAGATCCGTTAACTTTTTTGCCATTTACATCCAGCTCCAGAACATAATCACATTTATCGCCTAAAAAAGTTCCTTTTGCTGAACTTTTGTCAATAAATTCTCCTTTCCATTGACCACTAAAATTCTGCCCCGAAGTATATTTTATTGAAATAATTGAAATAAAGAGAAAGAAATATTTATACATTTTTGAACCTTATTTTGACCTCACAAAAATAATAATGATTTATTCTCCAAAATATACATTTATGGTAAACAATTAGCCAAGAGTTCGTTAATTTTGTTTTTCAAAAGAAGAACAGCGATAAAAACATGATAAAGATTACATTACCTGATGGTTCAGTGAGAGAATATGTTCCGGGTTCAACAGCCATGGATGTGGCAAAATCAATCAGTGAAGGCCTAGCCAGAAAAGTTTTGGCAGCAAGTATAAATGGAGAAGTTTGGGATATGACCCGTCCAATCGATACCAATGCTTCATTAAAATTATTAACCTGGGATGATACAGAAGGGAAATCTACATTCTGGCATTCCTCTGCCCATCTTATGGCAGAAGCTGTTCAGGATACTTTTCCTCATGCAAAATTCTGGGTTGGTCCTGCTTTAGATAAAGGATTTTATTACGACATTGATTTGGGTGATGCTAAAATGACGGAAGAAGATCTGGTATTGCTAGAGAAAAAAATGAATGAATTCGCCAAGCAGAATAACGCTTATGTTCGTAAAGCAATGCCTAAAAATGAGGCCATTCAATATTTTACAGATAAAGGTGATGAATATAAACTCGATTTGTTAAGCAATCTCACAGACGGTGAAATCAGTTTTTATACTCAGGGATCATTTACAGATTTATGCCGCGGGCCACATATTCCTTCAACAGGATTTATTAAGGCTATTAAATTAACCAGTATTGCAGGGGCTTACTGGAAAGGCAATGAGAAGAATAAACAATTGACAAGAATTTACGGTGTAACATTTCCCAACCAGAAAGAGCTGGATGAATATTTATTAATGCTTGAGGAAGCCAAGAAAAGGGATCATAGAAAGTTAGGCAAAGAACTTTCTATTTTCACTATGGATGATATGGTTGGACAGGGTTTGCCTTTATGGATGCCCAATGGAGGCATTATCATTGAAGAGCTTGAAAAACTTGCCAAAGAAACCGAATCGGAAGCAGGATACAAAAGGGTAGTTACTCCTCATATTGCCAAAGAAAGTTTGTATTTAACAAGTGGTCACCTTCCATATTATGCAGATAGTATGTTTCCTCCCATGGAATTGGACGGAACAAAATATTATCTGAGGGCGATGAACTGTCCGCATCATCATAAAATTTTTGATGCTGAACCGAAAAGTTATAAAGATCTTCCTTACCGAATTGCCGAGTATGGTACTTGTTACCGATATGAGCAGAGTGGCGAATTATTTGGCTTAATGAGGGTCAGATGCCTGCACATGAATGATGCGCATATTTATTGTAGTAAGGAACAGTTTGCTGATGAATTCAGAGCCGTAAATGAAATGTACCTTAAATATTTTAAAATTTTTGGTATAGATAAATATGTGATGCGACTTAGTTTACATGAACCATCCAAGAGAGGTCAGAAATATATTGATGAGCCAGCCCTTTGGGAACAAACAGAATCTATGGTTCGTGAAACATTAATTGCCTCAAACATTCCATTTATTGAAGTTCAGGATGAAGCTGCATTTTATGGCCCTAAGATTGATGTTCAGATTTGGAGCGCCATTGGACGGGAATTTACACTGGCAACCAATCAGGTGGATTTTAATAGCGGCAACAAGTTTAAACTTTCTTATACCAATCAGCACAACACTACCGATGTGCCATTGATTATCCATAGAGCACCTTTAGGCACACACGAAAGATTTATTGGGTTTTTATTAGAACATTATGCCGGAAAATTCCCTGCCTGGCTAGCTCCATTACAGGTTAAAATATTGCCTATCAGTGATAAGTTTATGGATTATGCCAATAAGGTATTAAAGACCATGAAGAAAGCTGGCGTGCGTGCAGAGATAGATGACCGTAATGAAAAAATCGGAAAAAAAATCCGCGATACCGAATTAATGAAAGTACCCTATATGTTGGTAATTGGAGAAAAAGAAATGAATGAAGAAAAAATCTCCATCCGCCGTCAGGGCAAAGGAGATCTTGGCGCAAAAGACCTTCATGAATTTGTTAGTGAAATATCACAGGAAATTTCAGAAAGAAGAGGAGAATAACGTAACTTGTATTTAATTTTAATTGATAAAACAACATTGTAAACCAAACCAAATAAATGGCATTTCCACCAAGACCACCCAGGGGCGCATTTAACCCCCGTTTCAAAAAAGAACAACAGCAAGAGCACCGAACCAATTACATGATTAAGGTTCCGGAAGTTAGATTAGTAGGAGAGAATCTCGAACCAGGCATTTTTCTTACTCCAGACGCTTTAAAACTAGCACAATCTCAAGGACTAGATTTAGTAGAAATTTCTCCAGGCGCCAATCCTCCTGTATGTAAAATAATTGATTACAATAAATTCCTTTACGACGAGAAAAAGAAGAAGAAAGAGATGAAGGCGAAAGCCAAAACCAGCGAGGTAAAAGAAATTCGTTTTACACCTAACACAGATGATCACGATTTTGAGTTCAAAGTAAAACACGCCGAAAAATTTCTTCTTGATGGTGATAAAGTAAAGGCACATGTTCAGTTCAAAGGAAGAGCAATTATGTTTAAAGAAAGAGGGGAGTTGTTGCTGCTTAAATTTGCCGACAGATTAAAAGACGTAGGCGCATTGGAAGGACTTCCAAAAATGGAAGGAAAAAGAATGTTGGTTATGTTTGCTCCAAAAGCTCAGGTTAAGCAAAGAAAAGGATCTGAACTAGGCAAATTGGTTGAAAAAAAGACCGAAGAAAAACCCAGCGAATAAGTCACAAACACATACAAATACAAAAGCTGTCTTTTTAGAGATGGCTTTTTTATTTT
>CALQSB010000039.1 GCA_943333125.1 Chitinophaga pinensis | reverse complement strand
GATTAAGGGGGCTTAATTTCTCAGCAATGTCTCCTGCAAGGGACGTTGCGTATTTAGAGTATAAACACAAATTTTTTCACCACAGCGACGCAGCGTTATTTGAGGTTACGCAGAGATGATTTTTCCCCCTTGGGGGATTAAGGGGGCTTCTCCCGTGGGTGAAGGGGGTTATCATTCAAGGGAATAAAAATAACAAAGGGACCGATTACTCAGTCCCTTTGTTATTTTTATTAAAGATCAATTTTATCTTTCCATATACACGGTGTAAAGTTCTCCGAAATAGCCGCCGGTTCCAGAAACTGGATCGTAAATGCCTACACGCATTTTTAAAGTCATCGTTTGATTACAAATTGAGAAGGTTCCTACAACACCGCCTTGAGCAGCAGAAGGATTAGATACAATCACCATCCATGTGGCATAACTTGGGTTACTGGTAACCGTTGTAGCCGGTGCAATATCAAATTGAGGTGGAGTCGCTACCATCACTGTTCTGTTATTGGGGTCTGTCCAATCAATATCATAAGTTATAGGTGCCCATCCATCATTGTATACGTTTTCAACTACAATCGTTCCTGTAGTTGGGGACGTTAGTGTTGCACTGGTAATTCTAGTTGTATAAGGAGTCGTGTTAGGTCCGCCGAAATCTTCAGTGGTATTTGTATATGCTCCTAGCAAATCATTCAGATTTACATCTGCCTCCAAACAAGGACCGCGCAAAACCAACTTAACAGTGTCCAGAAATCCTGCTGGTTTAACTGAAGGCTGCTCCAATGTAAATATAAGAGTGTCTTTTCTTCCGCTGGTATATTGGCTATATACGGCTTGTACCGGAATACTTGCTAAAGCCTGTCCTGCTCTCACAGTAACTGTACCGGAAGTATTTCCTGAAGCAATAGTATACTGTGTACCACCAGCAGCTCCCGATGGAGATACTACTTTGTAGGTCACTGAGCGGTCCGAACTTGCAACATCTGTTGTTCCAACCTGAACATTGAATACAGGAGTTGTTGCATTTTCAACAGTATAGATTTGTGTCTTAGCACCTACGAAATGTGCTTCAGGCATTGCCACTTCAATATCGTAAGGTTTTGTTTTATCACAACCCCCAAGAAGGAATGTCATTGCTAACATTCCAATTAATGATATGCTGTTTATTATTTTCATAAAAATGCTATTTAATTATTATTAATGTTTTTTTATTGCAGATTAATAGTTGTCGTTCTGAACCATATTTGGATTAGCCAGTAATTCTGAATTAGGAATTGGTAATACAAAATGATAATCACCAGTAGGCAAGGTTTGCCATGCAGCACTTGCATCTGACGACAATCTTGAAACAGGCATATTGTTGCGCTTTAAATCAAAAAACCTAAAGCCTTCAAAAGCCAGTTCTTTATACCTTTCTCCCATAACTGCATCTATCAATGCTGCAGCACTCGAGAAGGTTTGATCTGTATAGCCTGAGATACGATTTGAACGCAACGTGTTTAAATCAGTAGTTCCTGCAACTACATTTGGAGATGCTTTTCTTGCATTTGCTTCCGCACGAATTAAATACATTTCAGCTGTTCTGCAAGCTTTCAAATCCACTACTCTGCCTCCTCTTAATGAAGAGAAAAATTTATTCACGTAAGGATTTCCTGCAGGATTGATTCCAATAAATGCTGTTGCTCTGATATCACTTGAAGAATAAGATCCTGTAAGTTTATCTGATGGTGCGATATACACATTACCTCCGGTAGTAGTAAACATTCCACCAATTCCTGTACTTGTAGCAAATCTGATTCTGAACAACACTTCGTCCTGCGTGTCATCTGTCCAGATAGAAGCATATTGACTTCCCGAAACCAATGATTTAATACCAGATGAAATTACTTCTGTACTGTAAGCAATAGCCTGATCGTAATCTTTTTTGTACAAAGCAATACGAGCCTGATAAGCTGCAATATTTATTTTGTTCATAACAGTATCCGTAAAATCTCCGGCGGAAACTGCTGGAAGTAAATTCTTTGCTTCTGTAAGATCTCCTTCGATTTGAGCCATTACTTCTCCCATAGTATTTCTTGATGGTTTAGCTATTGGATTAGAAGTAAGCATTACCGGAACTCCGCGAGGATCTGCTGGATCATAATTTTTGCAATAAGATTGTAGCAATCCAAAATGGGATATAGCACGCAATGCCAGCATTTGTCCTTTAAGAATATTTCTTCTTGGCTCTTCCTCAGCAGATGCCGTTACCGTTGGTATTTTGGGTAATAAACGATTTACCTGATCTATTACTGTATAATAATCTCCCCAACCAGAAATCACATCTCCACCCGAAGTATTATCAGATGCATATTGAAAACGGTAGGTCAATGCCCCCTGGCCTGAATTATCCGCGCCAAGTTTTGCTTCATCAGATACCAATGAACTTACGTACATGTCATTAGCATAAGCAGCATAACGCGCGTAGGCTTCGTTGGCACCCAGCTGAACATCACTCAATGTGATGAAGGCGTTATTTTCACTGAATGTATCTGTGGGCTGTTGATTCAGATCTTTTTTACAACTGCTGGTAACCATTACCGCAGCCATCACGATTAATATAAATTTATTTTGTTTCATTATTGTTCGTTTAAGATAAATTAAAAATTGATGTCAAGTCCGGCAGTAACGGTACGTGGGTTAGGAAATTCACTTAAGTTAATATTTGTGGCACCCGCTTCAGGATCATATCCTCTCCATTTTGTCCACATAAATAAATTTGATCCCTGAACGTAAAAGCTTGCACTGGAAACATATTTAATTTTACTAAGTAATGATTTTGAAATGCTATAACCAACCCTGATATCCCTTAAACGAAGGAAGGAGGAATTATGAATTATTTTTGAAGAAAAATTAGTTCCATATAAAGGACTTGGTGTGTTAACCACATCGCCTGGATGCTGCCAGAAATGTAAATCAGAAGATTGGTTGTAACCATTGCTCATAAAACCTACTGGGTTTTCTACAAAGTATTCCATGTTGTCCACTTTTGTAGCGCCGCGCTGCCAGCTAAACAACATAGAAAAATCAAATCTTTTGTAACTCGCGTTAACGCCAAATCCGCCTTTCCATGGTGCTTCCCAGGTACCAAATTCCTGTACTCTGTTGTCGGCACTATATACTGTAGTCAGGTTGCCATTGAGATCATAATATAAAGGCATTCCGGTTGCAGCATCTACCCCACCCCATTTTACTTCATAATGCGAACCTAAAGGCATTCCTTCTTTTATTAACTCTGTACCATCTTCATAAGGTTGCTCGCCTGCCAAACTTAATACACGGTTTTTGTTGTAAGAGAAGTTACCGTATACCGTTACATTCAAATCTTTCTTTTTCAACACTTCAATATTCAATGATAATTCAACTCCTTTGTTTCCTAATTTACCTGCATTAATATTTAATGCCGCATCATTTCCAAATCCACCTGCAGCAGATAATTTCTTTTGTACAAATAAATCTTTGGTTATTTTGTTGTAGATATTAATGTCTCCATAAATTCTTTTATTCCAAACTTCAAAATCAACACCGAAGTTGGTTACATAAGTACTTTCCCATTTCATTTCCGGATTTCCTGCATAATTAGAATAAATAGTATTCAACCCAGAGTAGCTGCCTGATGTATAAGAATTCTGATAAGGATAATCTCCGCCAGGGAAGTTATCTGCGTTACCCGAACCACCATAGCTTAATTTAACTCTTAACAAGTTAATCAGTTTTACATCTTTCAGGAAGTCTTCTTTTTTAGCATCCCAAACACCACCTATTGAATAGAACCCTTGCCATCTGGTGTCGATTGGTAATTTAGAAGATCCGTCTCTGCGGTAAGAACCGGTTACTGTATATTTTCCATCATAAGTATATCTTGCTGTTGCCAGTCCGGAAACTAATGCATTTTGAGATTTACCACCAGATACTACAGCATATAATTGGTTAACGCTGTTTCCCTGGGTAATTGCCGCCATTGTATTAGGACGCTTGGGGTCTGTACCGTAACCGGTAGCACCTAAAGATTTACTGAACTCTCTGATGTATTCGCTGTAAACAGAAAACTCCACATCATTTTTTTCTTTAAAGGTATTTCTATACGTTACTGAAGGACGAACAGTTGCTCTGAAGAATCTGGTTAATCCTTCTGTTTGAAACCCTGCACGTCCGGTTATACTTGTTGATGATTGTCTAACGTAAGGCAATTTACTTCCGTAGTTTGTACTTTGAGTTTCACGGAAATCAATACCCGAAGTTAAAGCTGCGGTAATGTTGTCGGTGATTTTATAGGAACCGTTCATTCCTAATGTAGCTTTCAGCTGGTTATTGTAGTTCTCATCATATTTTGTGAGATCCAATTGATTGGCTGCTGCAAATGAAGCGCCAGTTCCTGTAGCATAAGATCCGTCGTCATTATATACTTTTGCATAAGGAACGTTTACTGCAGATGTTAAAAATGGATTTCCTAAACTATTTGTTGTGGTTGATTGCTGAAAACTTCTTCTGGTATAACCTAAGTTTGAGTTTACAGAAAATGTGATTTTATTATCCGCATAATCAAGATTGTTTCTCAATGTAATACGTTTCATATCTGAACGCAAAGTGATTCCTTCTTCATTATATAAACCAACGCTACTGAACAAACGCGTTTTACCTGTACCGCCAGATAACGTAATTTGATGATTACTAAAATTGGCATTTCTAAATATCTGATCGGCCCAATTGGTATTGATATTTTTAATAGAGTCCAATAAATGTGCAGCTTCTGATTTTTCAGCTGGTGTTAAACCTGGATATCTTGGATTTTCAGTGGAATAATAAAAACCTGGAATAGTGGGGTCGTTGGCAGCAGGACTTGAAGCATCCCCTTGTGCAACTACAGTGCCATATTGTTTCTGAGATTCCAACAATTCGCTGGTGTTCATAGGTCTGAATGCAAAATCAGGTTTTGATTTTACACCAAATTGAGCAGCATATCCAAATTTCATTTTTCCGGCTACCCCTTTTTTAGTGGTAACTACAATTACCCCTGCTGAACCGCGTGATCCGTATAAAGAAGTTGAAGCCGCATCTCTAAGCACATCAACTGACGCAAAATCATTGGGATTGAATCCTTGAAATACTGATGCTTCAACAGGAATACCATCTACCACATATAATGGTGCAGATCCACCCTGAATAGAACCAGTACCACGGATAATTATGTTTGTACCAGAGCCTGGTGCCCCACTAGAAGTAAGTGCAGTAATACCAGGAGCACGTCCTTGTAAAATCTGATCAAATGATCCTACTGGTTGATTTTTTAATTGCTTTTCGTCAATTTTAGTTGCAGCACCTGCATACTGAGATTTTTTTATTTTACTAATCCCCGTAACTACTACTTCCTGCATGTCTTTCGAATCTGAAGCTACTAACACGGGAGAATAGGTTAGTGCACTCCCAATTCTAAAGTTTAGTGTTTCAAAACCTAAAGAACTGAATTCTAAAACTTTTCCATTTGCTGGAACGTTAATACTGTAGCTTCCATCAGCAGCTGTGATGGTTCCTACTTTTGTACCTGCTACGGTAACTGAGGCATTTGAAATTGGTTTTCCGTTTGCATCTGATACTTTACCGACAACTGTTTTTTGTGCAAAAACACTCAACGATAGAACCATCGAAACCAAAACGGTTAAGATTACTTTTCTCATATTTTTTTGATTTATGTAGACAAATGTAAGGGTGTATGTTAAATAATCATTAAAATAATTCGATTATTATTTCAACCCAGATTTTGCAATTGAAATCTATTACAAGAAAAAAATGCTGCAAAGACAAGCGTTTGCTTGATATTTTGATCTCCACATAATTCATTATGCTTTCGTCCAAAATATCGGCTCAAACACCCGTATTTATTGCCTTTTTTCCTTTCATCACGATTCCAACTGCAAAATTCGGGTTCAAACTACAAATGATAGATCTCCAAAAACAACTTTTGTTTTTCATTATGCTTTAGAAAATCTTATAGCCAAAAAAAACACCTCCTAAAAAGGAGGTGTGTAATATTAAAAAGAAGATTTTTGATTAATTTTTCTGCAGCACCAATTTATAATTACCATACGGAGAACCATTATAAGTTAGCGTCATAGTAAGTGTGATATAACCTGTACAAGAAAACACATACCCTGCAACATCATTATCAAAAGCGCCCTGAGCTGTAGCCAGTGATCCGTAATCTCCAAAAGTAACCAATGGAACAGATGCTGTGCCTGTAGCCGGATCAATATTTACAATTAAGTGGTCTACAATATTTCCATAAGCAGGATTAGGCCAAACATCACTCAAGTCAATTTGATTAGCTGCAGGTCCATCAATTACATTTACCACGTCACCAGGGTACCAGTCAACCCAATCATCCTGAACTACTGTATAATTGCCGCCCACAGGTGAGGTAAACGGACAGGTTACATAAGCCTGCCATTGAAAACATGCATTATAATTAGAGTTGGTTGCTAATGCATTTCCAGCATTATTAATATCGAAAACCCTTCCATCAGTGGTAATTACACGATTGTAGAAAGTAAAAAACTTTCCTGCAGAAAGATCAGATACGGTTACGCCCAGTGCAGTAGCTACATCCTGACTGGTTACAGAAAGAACAGTGCCTGCTCCTGTGAAACTCACTTCTTTAATACGATGCCAGGTGGTGGTATCAGAGTTTGCGCCATCTACAACGAAAATAATAATCTTGCTGATATCAGATCCGCTTTTGTCGACCTTTACCGATACTGCAGAAGCTGGATTATCATATTCAAAATTAAGATTAACGTTTTCAACCAAGGTAAGGTAAGCACCTATGCCAAGATTTTTTACATCAGACAGCGGATTTGGATTGTCTGCTTTTTTGCAGGAAGTCGCAAACAACAGAACAAAAAAGCTGAGTATTAATGAAATCTTTTTCATGTTTTAATATAGTTTTTAAAGTTTGGTCACCTGTTATTGCCTTTATTATCGTTCTCGGTTGAAAAGAGTTTGAATATTATAGCTATTTCAAGTGTATATTTTTCGTCTTTTATTTTATTAATGAATGAAATTATCCGGATTATTATCCCAGAAAACTTTGTCGGCATTGAAACCTGGATTTTTTTGTGCCGGTGCATTCAGATTTCTATTTATAAAAACCGAAGGATAAAATACAGATCTGATAAATAAACCAGGTGATGGCGTTTTTACCGTAAACTGCATATCATCGGGGTATCCTGTTCTTCTGTAATTATTGTAAGGCTCGATGCCATTTCCCCAGGCTGCCAGATAATATTCTTTTTCAATAATGGCTAATCTTTCATTGTCATCAGCAGCAAGATCGTAGTTAGCTAAAACCTCATCTACATAACTATCAATATTTGCCTGTGCAGGAATGTTTACAGCAGGTACAGTAACTCCCACGGTAGCAGGGAATGAAAGTACTTTTGAAATAGAACCTCTTAATCCTTCTTCCAGCATATCTCTTGGCACACCCGCCGAAGGCAAATTTAATTTCAAGGCAGCTTCTGCTTTTAGGAAACTGGTAAAGAAAGACATCCAGATGGGATTAATCCCTGCTCCTTTTCCTCCTCTTGTATTATTAACAGATGATCCCTGGCTGGCATCAAATTCGCCACCCGCAGGATATACACCCCATGTTGTTCTGAAAGAATTATCCGGTGGTACACCATCATCATCGCCATGATCTCTACCCCAATATCCTCCACTGGGACCAGGTAAACAGAAAGGCATTGTTGAAGGAAAATGTCCTGGTGTTAATGCGAAATAACAAGGACAAGTATTTTCATCAGCGGCGGCATAATTTGTTCTCTGACGATATAAATAAAAACGACGTCTTGGATCAAGACTAGTTATAGCTCCGTTTCCTTTTTCATAAGCCAGGCACCACATAAAATAAGTACCAATATAGTCGCTTACACTGTTTGAGCCTGTACTAGAATTGTTATAATTGCTGGCATAATGTGGATGACGGCTATCGGGCGAATTATTTACCGTTGAATATTTAAAAACAAAATCCTGCGCAGCTGTAGAAATTAAATCTCCATCAGTTAATAGCTGGTCTATTTGTGCAGAAGCACTTGTATCAACCAATCTGATTTGCATTAAAAATTTTAATTTTATTGTTTTAGCTGCAGTTGTCCAGTTGTCAAAATCTCCGTTGTAAAATAAATCATTATCGGGCCCTGCTGCGCTGTTAGCCTTACCAAAATTGCTGATAGCGCTATCTAAAAGTGCAAATACTGTTTTATATACGTCTGCACCTTGGTCAGCTTTTGGATTTAAATTCTCAACACCCATATTCGATTCGCTGTTAGGTACGTCGCCAAAAAAATCAACCAAACTGCCCAAGGTGTATGCCTTTAATACCTGAGCCATTCCTGCATGTTTGTATTTCTTTTGTGCTAATGCGAGATCAATTACTTTATCGCCGTTTTTGATTACTCCGGTATATGCTGTTGTCCAAACCCCATCAAAAGATGATGGCGCATACGCATTACTGTATAAAGGACCGAACATAACTTGTTGACGAGTCAGCTCACCTCCTACATCAGATAATGTATTGTACACACCTGAGAAAGAAAGCTGTGATTCATTAAGCAATAAATCAACATTCGCCTGTGATGGATCAACGGAATTGGGATTATCAAGTAAACTATCCATTTTCTTGCAAGCCCCAAGTGAACTTACCAGAATAATTCCAAGTATTAATTTATATATTTTCATAATTCTGTTTTTATTAAGTTGTTATTTCATTAAAAAGTTACTCTGATACTTGCACCAATTCTTCTTGAAGAGGGACCGGTAATAAATTCAAGACCTCTTCCATTACTTACACCCAAGCCTGAAGTTTCAGGATCAAAATGTACATACTTAGGAAAGTTAGGAGCATAATACCAAAGATTGGTTCCGCTGATGGTAAATGAAAGTGAACCGAAAGGTAATTTTTTCAACGCTTCCTGAGGCATGCTGTATGAAAGCGAAGCCTCTCTGATACGCACACACGTTGCATCAAAAATTCCTGGTTCATCTACTGCACTGCCCGCAACTGAATTGTTGAAATAAGCCTGAGTAGAACTTATTTGTATATCATTGGGAGTGCCGTCAGTTTTAACTCCTGGTAAAATATATCCTAATGTTCTGTCAAACTCTGTATCTCTTGTTACACCTCTTCCCACAAGAACACTTGAAGTAGCAGAATACATATCACCACCTTTTGAATAATCAACCTGAATTCTAAATGAAAACTGCTTGAAACTTAGTGTACTGATTCCAGTAAGTTTATAATCAGGATTGGGATTACCAAGGATACTTAATTCATTGTCTGCTATATAATCTCCATTAGCCCCAACAATTCTTCTTCCTAAACTGTCTCTTAAAAATCCTGTTCCTTTTATCACCCCTAAAGGCTGACCATTAATAGCAAATGTTCCTAAATTGGTATAACCACTTGTTCTGATTTCTTTCAGATCATCAGGAATATCAGAAACCTTACTTCTGTTTGTTGAAAACAAACCATCGAGTTGCCATTTCCAGTTGCTGGATTTAATAGCGGTATAACCCAAACCTAATTCAACACCTTTGTTTGAAACATTACCCGCATTTATTTTTTGTGAAGTAAATCCTGTTGATGGATCTAAATCTCTGTCAAGCAATTGGTCTTCTGCGCTTCTGTTGTAAACAGATAAATCCAGATTAATTCTGTTATCCAAAAATTTACCTTCAACACCAAACTCGAATTCTTTTATTAAAGAAGGCTTAAGACTTGGATTAGGCAATCTGTTAGAAATAGAATTGGTATTAATAGAAGTTGAAGAACTGTTCACAAACACTTTTGTGTTGATGACTAATGAAGCTCTTGTATTGTATGGATCAGGGAACTCAGCACTGGTTGCGTATCCCGCTCTTAACTTTAAGTAGTTAATGTTTTTATTATTCTTTAATGCCTCAATAACTGAAGTTGGAATGTAGGATACACTTACACTTGGATAAAAGATATTTCTGTTTTCTTTTTCAAGTGTTGATGTCCATCCCTGACGACCACCAACAGTAACGTATAAATAGTCCTGATAGCTGAATCCACTTTGAAGATAAAGACCCACTGTTTGAGATTCCGATTTGAAATCCAAATTGCCCCCTTCTTCGCTGGTAGCTAAATGATTTACAAAATTTGAATGATTAAGCAGGCCATACACTAATTGCTGTGTACTTGTAATGCCGGTTTCTTTGTAAATATCATTTCTGATGTTTAACCCTGCATCTAAATTCATCTTCCATTTTGAAGAGAGGTCTTTATTAAATGCAACAAACATGTTTTGGTCGAAAATAGTATTGTTTCCTGTTGAAGATCTCATGATACCATCAGGATTGCTGTTGCCTCCTTTATTTTGAGCATACAATTGATTTTCTGAGTAATTGTCAAATCCAAATCTATAGCCAAGATTTAAATTTTTCATCAGGTCATATTTAAGCTGAAGATTACCAAAAGATCTGTTTACATTATCTTCTGTAAATGAGTTGGCTAAAGTCCAGCGTGGATTTTGAATATCATTTGCCGTTCTATAATAAACCTGTGAATGATCTAAAGGATTTTCCCATGGCAATCCCATCAAATCCACTGAAGTTGGGGTGTATAATACATCTCCAAATACAGATGTCTGACTGGAACCACTACCAAAACTTGTACTGGTTGGAGGTGCTTTAACTCCGGTAATAACGTAGTTGAAGGTTCCTGATAAAGTAAATTTATTGCTAAGTTTAGAAGACCCACCTGCACCAAATGAAGATTTAGTCATATCATTTCCAGGGGTAAATCCTACATCTTTTAAATAACTGAAATTAGCAGAAAAAGCAGTAGTTCCATTAGATCCGCCAACATTAACTGAGGTATTGGTTACATTTCCTTTTCTGAAAAAACCACTGACATTGTTGCTGTATGCTTTGTATTCGTAAGGCGCTCCCATATATTCGGGAAACGCAACATTTAAAGATGGTCTGTCATACGGATGTCTTACAATTACAGGAGGATTGGTAAAAGCTCCACCCCAGTTACTGTAAAAGGTAACGCCATTGCTTAAGTCAAATCCACCGCCGTACTTTGTATTGTATTCTGGTAAGTTTGATACCGTATTGGTAAAATAAGATTGAGAAACCGTAATCTCCGTTTTTTGAGCGGGCTTAACACCTCCGCCATTTTTTGTAGTAATCAAAATAACCCCATTTCTTCCAGACTCGCCATATAAAGTAGTTGCACTTAATCCTTTTAGGATGTTTACGCTTTCGATATTATTAGGATCCAAATCCAGGAAGCGGCTTGATGTTTGATTTCCGTAAACAAAGCTGGTGTTGGAATTTGTTTGGCCATTGAATGGAACCCCATCTACAATGAATAACGGTGTTGAGTTACCGGTAATTGTACTGATGGCTCTTACGGTTATATTAGTACCACTTCCTGATAAGCCACTTGAATTGGTTATGGTTACCCCGGCAGCTTTCCCTGTAAGCACGCGAGCGATATCACCCTCAGGCCTAAGTTCAAGATCTTTTTTGTTGATTGTTGATACGCCATATCCAAGAGCCTTTTTTTCTCTTTTGATACCAAGTGCTGTAACTACAACCTCTGGCATTGATTTCGTTTCAACTACTAATTTAATATCTACATTGGCTCCTGCAGAAGACAACTTTACATTTTGACTTGCATAACCATTGTAGCTGATTTCTAAGGTTCCTTCTTTTTTAGAAAGTTCAATAGAATAAGTTCCATCACTTCCGGAAGATGTTCCGGCGGATTTTCCTTTTAGTTTGACAGATACTCCAGAAAGAGGCTGTCCGTCTTTTGCATCTGTTATTTTACCAGTAATTGTAACCTGAGCAGAAACAACAGAATGAAAGCAGATGAAAAGAGTGAATAACACAAGAAGTTTTCTCATAACAATTGATAGTTTATGATGGTGTAAGATGGTAATACTGAAAATTATGAAAATTTTCACAATTAAAAATATTATTTTCTATTTGTTTTTTCCGGGATTAAACATCAATAATAACACAGGAAGGAAAATTAAATTGGTAATAGTAGCTACAAACAAAGTTACCGAGGTTAGCCATCCTAAAGCAAAAGTGCCTCCAAAACTACTTGCACAAAAAATGATAAAGCCAGCAGTTAACACCAATGAAGTATATATGATGCTCAGCCCTGTTTGTTGGACAGTGTTTTTTACCGTCTGCTGTACATCACCGTTATTATAGGGTAACACCTGCCGGTAGTTCACCAAAAAACGAATGGTAATATCAACTGCAATTCCAAGCGCAACGCTGAAAACCAATACTGTTGATGGTTTCAAAGGTATCCCTGCCCATCCCATAACGCCTGCCGTTACAATAAGAGGAATCAAATTTGGCAATAAAGAACAAATCAATATTTTAAAAGACCTGAACAAATACAGCATACAAATGGCAATCAATAAAAAAGCCCAGAAAATACTTTCTTTCAGTCCTTTGATGATAAACTTACTGCCTTCAAGAAATGTGATACTGGTTCCTGTTAAAGAAACCTGGTAACTACTGTCAAAATACTGATTGGCTTTTTGCTGGATATCGTTTAATAAAATGGGTAATTTTTCGGTGCCTACATCTGCCATGTTTACGCTGATGCGGGTGTATCTTTTACTCGTATCAATAAATGAACTGAGCATTTTCGAAAGGCCGCCTTTGGTATTTTCGTTCTTGGTATTTAAATAATCATTTAAAAAAACAGCTTCAAAATCACCGGGCATCCGGTAATTAGCCGAATCATTATCATTGAATCCCTGTGTAGCAAATTTTAGTCCCTCAGATAAAGTAAGCGGGCGGTTCATTTCACTTTTGGATGCTATGTACATAGCCAGAGAATCCACTTTATAAAAGGGTTTCAGCCCACGAAGGCCTCTTCTTTTCTTACTGTCGATAACAATTTCTAATGGCATAATGCCTCTGAAATTCTTCTCAAAAAATTTAAGATCGGTATATATTTTATCCGTTTTGGGTAAATCATCAACGATAAAAGCCACTGATTTTAATTGAAGAATTCCTGCAATTGAAAAGAGAACAACTATTGCAGTGGTAATTAAAATTGTTTTTCGGTGGCCGAATACCCATATTTCTACTTTGTTTAAAAACTTCACTATCCATTTGTTTTCCAGATAACGAAGCTGTTGCTTTCCCGGAACAGGCAGATAACTCAATACCGATGGAAGCAGAACAAATGAAATGACAAAGATGAACATGATGCTGATGCCCGAAACGACTCCAAACTCTTTCAGTACAGCACTTTTGGTAAGGGCAAAAACAGCAAAGCCAATGGCTGCGGTAATGTTGCAAAACAAAGTAACGACGCCCATCTTGCTCACCATATCAATCAAAGCATTTGATTTTCTTTCTTTTTCATTTGCTTCCTTACTTTGAATATAAGAAGTATGGTACTTGTTAATAAAATAAATACAGTTTGGAATTCCTATTACTACAACTAATGAAGGAATTAATGCAGTTAATAACGTTATATTATAGCCGCATAAATATATCATAGCCACGGTCCAGATAACACCAATAATCACTACGCTCATTGAAATCAATGTGGTACTTATTGATCGAAAAAAAATAAAGAGAATCAATACACTTAATAACAAAGATCCTATAAGAAACAGTTTCATTTCTTTCTGAATTCTTTCGGCTACAATTGTTCTGATTAAAGGCAATCCGCTGAGATGAACTTCTAATCCTGTATTTCGTTCATACATTCTAGTTGCCTCCATGATTCCTTCTACTATTTTCACTCTCGCTGGCGAACTCAAAGAATCCTTATTTATTTTTACGGCCATTACAAATGAAGCTGAGTCTGGGTTGTACAACATCGTTTTGTAAAATGGAAGACTCATGAATACCGCTGCTGCACTGTCCAGCAAAGACTGATCTTTGTAGTTGTCGGAAAATATTTTTCTGGCTATTAGTTTTTCCTGCATACTATCTTTAACCAACATAACGGCAGCGGGAACACTTAATACCTCTTCTACACAATGAACCTTTTTTATTTGTAGCGCAAGTTTTTGATAATCGGAAAAATTCTTTTTATTAAAAAAGGCTTTTGTCTGAACGCCTATCACCAGCATATTACCATCATCGCCAAACAGATTTTTGAAAGACAAGTATTCTTTATACTTTGGATTATTGGTAGGAATGGCTCGGGCAAATTCATAACTCAATTTTACTTTGGATGCATAATATCCCATCCATAACGTAGTGAGAAGTAATAAGAAAAGTAAGATGAGCCTATTTTTAAGAACGAATTTTGCCAAACGATGCCACATATTTATTTGATATTGATGAACAGGAAATGCTATTATTGTGCAAAGAAAGATTATTTATAAAAAACAGCAAGAATTAAATTAAATGACCCATAAAACCAAAGGTATTGTATTGCGCACAGTGAAATACGGAGAAACCAGTGTGGTAGCTACGATTTTTACAGAGCGCTTTGGCATTCAAACTTATATGGTCAATGGTGTTCGAACTCATCAGAAAAAAGGCTCAAAAGCAGCTATGTTGCAGGCTGGGGCTATTTTAGACTTGGAAGTGTATCACAACGAACTAAAAAGTATGCAGCGCATTAAAGAATGTAGCTGGGCCTTTATTTATAACCATATTTTTAGTGATATTATTATTAATAGCATTACGGTTTATATGCTCGAGCTTTTAATAAAAACCCTAAAACAACCCGAAACCAATAATGATCTTTTTCAGTTCTGTGAAGATTGTTTACTGTTTTTAGATCAATCTAAAATGGCTGATGCCGCTAATTTCGCTTTGTACTTCTCACTTCAGTTGCCACAATTCATGGGATTCAAGATACAAAGTCCTGACCCCGGTTTTGAAACTGATTCGGAAATGTATCTTGATTTAAAAGAAGGCATTTTTGTTATAGACAAGCCTAAACATAATTTTTTTATTCAGGGCGAACTTACAAAGCACACCATAGAATTACTCAAAGTGATACATCCGGAAGAGCTCAATGAAGTTAAACTCAATAAAGAAATTCGAAAATTATTGCTTACCGCTTACCAGCAATATTATGCTTTGCATCTGCAGGATTTCGGGCAGATGAAAACGATGAAAGTGTTGCAGGAGGTGTTGGGGTGATAGCGGTCCCCTCAATCCCCCTAAGGGGAATTAAGCCCCCTTAGTCCCCCAAAGGGGGATGTGTTTTGTTAGGATAGTCACGAATTCACGAATTTTTTTTAAATTTTTACTTTAAAATTTTGACTTTGAATTGTTTTCAGTACAACTATTCATTTCGTATCCCAAATCACACTTCTACATTTTACATTGGATATTTTACATTTTACATTTAAAAATGTAATTAATTTAATTAGATGATGAAATAATTTCGAAATGATGTTCATCAAAACTTCTTCATCTTCCCTCTTTGGGGGAATTAAAGGGGGCTACATTCGCTATTATCCCCAATCAACACCACACCCGGCCTTTTCCCTTTTTCAAAACTGCCATACCTTTCATCAATCTTCAAAGCTCTGGCGCCATTACTAGTAGCCCATTTCAGCATTTCTGAAATATTGATATGAGGGAAATGCTGTTGCAATAATTTGATTTCTTCCCAGATACTCAACTGATCATTTGAAGCCAGGCTATCGGTACCCAATACCAAATCCATATCGTTTCTCACAAACATATCTACATCGGGAAGCTTATTGCTGATATATTGATTTGCATGAGGACATAAACAAAAATACAGCGGCGAATTGTTCATGTTATAAATCGTTTGTGCATATACGATATCTTCTTCTTTTGTATAAACATTATGTACCAGAATCAAAGGCTGATTGAGTTTGAAAAAAGGCAAGAAATATTGTAAGCTGCTTTTTCCTTTGGCAGTAAAACTATCTGCCTGTATATTTAGATTCTGATAAAAGGGCAGAAAATCGCCTTCCATGTTTTCATACAACTGATTTTCAGCAAGCGTTTCCTGGTTGTGCATGGTCATGATTTCGTTGCCGGCAAAAGAAGTTATTTTTTCTAGTAAAGAAGTGGATACAGAATAAGGTGCATGTGGAACAATCGAATTGAATTTCGAAATCTTTTCAAAATCATGGTAAATCTCCTGAATAGCATTGAATCTCTTTTCGGCAATGCTATCAGTAAAACCTGCCACTTCAATAAAATTCTGATAATGCAGATTGGCTTTTGACTTTTGAAAAATCGTGTTTGTGGTATTGCAAATGTCTCCTACGGCTACAATGCCGTTTTTTATCATTTCATATTCGGCGGTTTCAATTGCAGTTTGAATCGCTTCGGGGGAAGCCTGTCTTTCTTCCACAATTTTCATCAAAAATTCAATCAAACCGGTATGTTTAGGCACCAATCCTCTCATATGAGAAAGCTCCAAATGGCAATGACAGTTTACAAATCCCGGCGATAACATACCCGAAAACCACTCAATGTCATCACCAGCATCTTCCTGTTTTACAATATCTGCAATAACGCCGTTTTTGGCTAAAATCAATACCGAATCTTCGGGTATTATCTCATATCCGTTAAAAATCTGGTTGGCTGTTAATTTTCTATACAAAATGATGGTAGTTATGGCGTAAATTTGCGCCGCGTTGATTGTTTTATAAAATTACACTATGTTAGATAAACTGGATGCCATAAAAGCAAAATTTGATAATATTGGCGTTGCACTCACCAATCCCGAAATTGTAAGCGATAATAAAAAGTTCAGTGCCTTGAGTAAAGAATATCGAGGTCTGGGTAAAATTGTAGACATAAGAAATGCTTATGTAAAATTGCTTGATGATATTGAATTCAATAAAGAAGTGCTGTATTCTGATGATGAGGAAATGAGGGAACTGGCCAAAACGGAATTGCCCGAAATGGAGGCGAGAAAGGAAAAACTTGAAAAGGATATCAGAAATATGCTGATTCCTAAAGATCCTTATGACGAAAAAAATGCTATTCTGGAAATCAGAGCCGGGACCGGTGGCGACGAAGCTTCTTTGTTTGCAGGAAACTTGCTGAGAATGTACTTGAAATACTGCGAGAAAAAAGGATGGAAGACCGCTATACTTAGTGAGAGTGATGGAACAGTTGGTGGATATAAAGAAGTTCAGGTTGAAATTGTAGGAGACGATGTATATGGAACGATGAAGTTCGAAAGCGGTGTTCACCGCGTACAGCGTGTACCCGATACAGAAAGTAGCGGCCGTGTACATACCAGTGCAGCAACTGTAGCCGTAATGCCTGAAGCCGAAGCCGTTGATTTTGAATTAAAAGAAAGTGATGTAAAAATGGAAACCGCCAGAAGTGGTGGTGCGGGTGGACAGAATGTAAATAAAGTGGAAACAAAAGTTTTTCTTACCCACAAACCAACAGGCATAGTGGTAGTTTGCCAAACAGAAAGAAGCCAGTTGGGAAACAGAGAAAAAGCAATGAATATGCTTCGTACTAGATTATACGATGAAGAAGTTCGTAAAGCCGAAGAAGCCATTGCACACAAAAGAAAAAGCCTGGTGAGTACCGGAGACAGAAGTGCGAAAATCAGAACTTACAATTATCCTCAGGGAAGAGTTACCGATCATCGTATCGGACTTACCGTTTATAATCTGGATATTGTGCTTAATGGAGAGATACAGGAATTTATTGAAGCGCTTCAGTTTGCAGAGAATGCCGAAAAACTTACAACACAGCAATAGTTAAAATCATAGGACTCAATTATAGTTGACTTTAAATAAATAATTTTGGCTGAGGAAGAAATTAAGAAAAAATCTTTTTTTGGTAGAAGAAACAAAGATGAGAAACGCTCAGAGATGAGCTTTGTGGATCATCTTGAGGCATTAAGATGGCATGTAGTCAGGTCAGTTATAGTATGGCTCGTAATTACTATTGTACTTTTTATCAAAATCGACTGGATCTTTGATAAAATTATTTTTGCTCCCGCTTCATCAAACTTTATTACATACGGTAAGCTCTGTCAATTCAGTCACTGGCTTGGAATTGGTGATGCCTTATGCATGCCTCCAATCAATTTGCAATTACAGGGAAATACCGTCAGCGGACCTTTCATGTCGGCATTATCCATTTCCATGATAGGCGGATTGGTATTAGCTTTCCCTTTTCTGATCTGGGAATTATGGCGATTTATAAAACCTGCCTTGTCTGAGAAAGAACTCAAATATTCAAAAGGAAGCATTTTCTGGATTTCCATTTGTTTCTTTATTGGTGCCGCTTTTGGTTATTATTTATTGGCTCCGTTTACTTTTAATTTCTTAGCCAATTTCACTTTAGGTACTGGCGGCGCTTATAAATATATTCCTACTTTAGATGATTATATTGATACGTTAAACAACATCATTCTGGGTTGTGGCATTTCATTTGAATTGCCTGTTTTTGTTTATATACTCACTAAAATTGGCATTATTTCAGCAAGCTTTCTTCGTAAAAATAGAAAGTATGCGGTGCTGATTATTTTGATTATTGCAGCTGTGGTTACCCCTTCTCCCGATTGGACCAGCCAGATGATTGTGTTTGTACCTTTGCAATTGCTTTATGAAATAAGTGTTTTCATTGCAGCAAGAGTGGATAGAGATAAGGCGAAAAAGGAATGGAGTTAGGAAGGGCTCTCCCCGACCCTCTCCGAAGGAGAGGGAGATTTAATTCGTGAGAGAATTTGATATTTGTAAAATAAATTATTTAATAAATTAAAAATTGTTTGGCCCAAACAAAACACAATCAACTTCCCCCTTCGGGGGATTGAGGGGGCGTTTAAATCATGAGTTCATTTGACCTTACAAAATCCATCGCCATCGGCTGTGATCATGCCGGTGTAGATTATAAAAATGCGATCAAAGCTACCCTGGAAGCTAGTGGCTATTTGGTAAAAGATTTTGGAACGTATACCAAAGACTCTGTAGACTATCCCGATTTTGCACATCCGGTTGCAACAGCAGTAGAAAACAGCGAATGTGCTTTTGGAATTTTAATCTGTGGAAGTGCAAATGGTGTAGCAATCACAGCAAATAAACATGCTGGTATCAGAGCCGCAATTTGCTGGGAAATAGAACTGGCTTCTTTGGCACGCCAACATAACGATGCCAACGTAATTTGTATTCCAGCAAGATTTGTTGATGAAACAACCGCACAAAAAATGGTTGATGCTTTTATGGAAACTGCTTTTGAAGGCGGAAGACATGAGGGCAGAGTGAAGAAGATTGCGTGTTAAGGAAAAAGCCCCCTCAATCCCCCGAAGGGTTTATGTTTTGTTGGGGATTAATATTCTAAACAGCAGTGGCATTCACGAAGAACCATTTGAACGAATTGAACTCCTGCCTGCCGGCAGGCAGGTATTGAACTTTTGAAACAAGTTGTTCGTTCGGCGTTTGTGGTTCGGCGTTTGTGGTTTTTTGTTTTTGTTGGGGACGATGCTCAGCTTTTGGATTTTTATTGCAGAATTCGTTCCATCGGAACGTTTCGTCTTTAGCCCGAAATACAAATAAATATTCGTTCCGTAGGAATGATTGGTGAATACAAATTATTATCGGTTTCATATCATTCATAAAATATAAAAAATGAAATACATTTTCTTTTTTGTTAGCTGCATTTTATTTCAAATAAATTCATCAGCACAAAATAACGACGCTGCTAAATATGCAACAATGGTAAATGCTGCCGGTTTAAAAACACATTTGACCGTTATCGCCGATGATAAAATGGAAGGCAGAGAAACAGGTACCAACGGACAGCGCATGGCTGCTGAATATATTGCTGCTCAATTTAAAAGTATAGGTCTGACGCAACCTGAAAAAATCAATAACTATCAGCAACTATTTCCCCTCAAAAAAGATTCGGTAATTAGCGCTGCACTTTCAATAAATAATAAAGAACTGATTTTTGGAAATGATTTTTTGATTACACTTTCTGCTAATGAAACCAATAATTTTAAAAGCGATAAAATTGTTTTTATCGGATACGGCATTGATGATTCTCAATACAGCGATTATAACACAATTGATGTTGAAGGAAAAGTAGTTTGTTTTTTTTCTGGTGAGCCTAAAATAAATGGAAACTATTTTTTATCCGCAGACGGCAATATTTCTGAATGGTCAAAAAATGGATGTAGTAAAAAACTGGAAGCCGCAACGGCCAAGGGTGCTGTTGGCGCACTTGTAATTGATGTTTTACAAAAAAAATTCAGCGAAAGAACAATAAAAAGAAACAAAAAAACAAACGTTTATTACCCAAGAGATGCTCATAATACAACGCTGATAAATTACGCAGATATAAGTCATGAGCTAGGTTTTCAAATTATGGGCAGCGACTTCGACACCTTGCTTAACAAAGCAAAAAGCAATTCATTCTTGAATGAAGCCGCAAAAATAATTCCCACTCCTGTTTCATACCGTTATGATAAATCAAGTGAAACGATAAATGCCTGCAATGTTCTAGGTATTGTTGAAGGCACTGATAAAAAAAATGAATTCGTTTTTCTTACCGCTCATTATGATCACCTGGGCATACAAGATGGAAAAATTTATAACGGCGCAGATGATGATGGCAGCGGAACAGTTACTGTTTTACAAATGGCTACAGCTTTTGCCAAAGCAAAGAAAGATGGTAAAGGACCGAGGCGCACTGTTGTATTTATGACCGTTAGTGGCGAAGAAAAAGGCTTATGGGGCAGCGAATATTATACCGATAATCCAATATTCCCGTTGGAGAAAACTTCTGTTGATTTAAACACAGATATGATTGGACGAATAGATACCGAAAGGAAAACGGCAGATACTTTAAATTATGTTTACGTTGTTGGCCATGATAAAATAAGTTCCGAATTGCCTTTTATCAATGAAGACGCGAATAACAAAAACACGAAACTTGTTTTAGATTATAAGTTTGATGATCCCAACGACCCCAACAGAATTTATTACAGAAGTGATCATTATAATTTTGCCAGAAAAGGAATTCCTGTGTTGTTTTTTTATGATGGCATGTTGCAATCTGATTATCACAAAACCACAGACGATATTGATAAAATCAACTGGCCATTATTTGAAAAGAGGGCGCAAATGATTTTCTTTACGGCCTGGGAAATGGCGAACAGAGATAAAATGCTGGTTAGAGATAAACCGCTTCCAGAGGGAGGCAGATAAAACTTCTAAAGGATTAATTAATATTAAACTACCATCCAAGCACCCACGCAAAAATCAATGGGGCTACAATTGTAGCATCGCTTTCCACAATAAACTTTGGTGTATGAATATCTAATTTCCCCCAAGTGATTTTTTCGTTAGGAACCGCTCCTGAATATGAACCATAAGAAGTAGTAGAATCACTGATCTGACAGAAATAACTCCAGAACGGTACATCATGCCATTCCAAATCCTGATACATCATAGGCACCACGCAAATTGGAAAATCACCGGCAATACCACCGCCAATCTGGAAAAATCCAACGCCTTTGCCTGAAGAATTTTGTTTATACCAATCAGCTAACCACACCATGTATTCAATACCACTTTTCATCGTGCTGGCCTTCATTTCATTTTTAATGACATAAGAAGCGAAGATATTTCCCATAGTGCTGTCTTCCCATCCTGGAACAACAATTGGAATATTTTTTTCAGCTGCCGCAAGCATCCAGCTGTTCTTTGGGTCGATTTCATAATACTGTTCCAACACTCCACTCAACAACATCTTATACATGAACTCATGCGGAAAATAACGCTCCCCTTTATCATCAGCATCTTTCCATAATTTATGTATGTGCTGTTGTAATCTTCTGAATGCCTCTTCTTCAGGTATGCACGTATCCGTTACACGATTGTAATGGTTCTCTAATAAATCCCATTCATCCTGTGGACTTAAATCACGATAATTAGGAACTCTTTTATAATGAGAATGAGCTACCAGATTCATGATGTCTTCTTCAAGATTTGCTCCAGTACAACTGATGATCGCCACTTTATCCTGACGAATCATTTCGGCAAAACTCAATCCCAGTTCAGCTGTACTCATCGCTCCGGCAAGGGTAACCATCATTTTTCCTCCTTCCATCAAATGCAATTCATATCCTTTTGCTGCATCCATTAAAGCGGCAGCATTAAAATGACGATAATGATGAAGGATGTATTGTGAAACGGGACCTTTTTGCATGTAATAAAATTTAGAGGGCAAATTTAAGGGTTTATATGGCGT
>CALQSB010000038.1 GCA_943333125.1 Chitinophaga pinensis | reverse complement strand
TCACAACCGATAAAAATCCAAAATAAAATATTTAAAATAATTGAAGCCGTAGAAACGATTGACATGATCCCGGCTAATTATTTAAAACACATAAACGATATCAAAGGACTTTATGAAATTAGGGTTCAGCTTGGCTCTAACATATGGAGGGTGTTTTGTTTTTTTGAGAGAGGCCGTATTGTAATACTGTTAAATGGATTTTGTAAGAAAACAGATAAAACACCAAAGCATGAAATTCAAACAGCGATAGTATTAATGAATGCGTATAAAAACGAACGACTTAACCATCCCCAATAAATTAATTATTTATGGCTACATTAAAAAAAACATCCACCATTAAAACATGGAAAAAAATTAAAGATGATGTGTATGGTAAAAAAGGAACGGCAAGGCGCGATACATTGGAAAGAGATTCAAAAAGTTTTTCAATAGGATTGCAGTTAAGGAATGCCCGTGAACAAAAGAAATTAACGCAGGATGAACTAGGCAATTTAATCAACAAAAAAAGAACCTTTATTTCCAGAGTTGAAAATGATGGTAGCAATCTTACTTTAAAAACACTGTATGATATTGTAGAAAAAGGATTGGGAGGGAAGGTGCAGATTTCTATTGTCTTGTAAAAGTTAAACTGGAATTAGGAAAAGTGTTTTTCTCTTCGATCTCACTTCAAATTTGATTAATCACAAAATATTTGAGCGTATCAATTAATATTAAGCCATTACCTTCTCTGTCAATTTTTGCAATCTTTCTACTTCTATTTCCAGCAGTTTAATGTATTTTTCTTTGTAATCATCTCCGTGAAAATGCATGTTTTCGGCTTTGGCGCCGATGCCTTGTACTAATTTATTGTTGGAGATATTAAAAATCTGGGTAGCATCGAAATTTAGAATTTGAGAAACATCAACTTCCAAAACACTCGCATTTACGAAATCGCCAATGTTGCGTAATCTCTGATATTACCTTCTTGATTCCGCTTCTCTGAAATGATTTAGTATATCCACAGACAAAGTCTGTCAGCTCTTAAAAACACCGGTTAGGAAACCAGCGCTATTTATTAAAAGAATGATGCCGGTGTTTCCGCAGGGCAGCGGTGACATAAATACTTAACGACTTCTTCCCCCCGAAAAACACTTCCCAATTCCAGTCAAATCAACATCCTCAAATCCTCTCGTTTTCATTTCTTTGTCTTTTAAATAATTTATTCAACAAAATTATGTTTCTTAAAAAGGAAACCTTAATTTTATAATCAGATGAGATGAAAGATAGATTTGAAGTTGTGTTTTTTCCTGAAGCAGTAAGATTTATGGATGTCATAGAAGATAAGGCAAGGGAGAAAATGTACTACAACATCAGAAAATCGCAACAGGTAAATGATAATGAAATTTTCAAAAAACTAAATGAAAACATTTGGGAGTTCAGATGCATTTATCAAAATATTTCCTACAGATTATTTGCTTTTTGGGATAAAGCAGATAACAAAAATACTTTGATTATTGCCACTCATGGAATGATTAAAAAATCACAAAAAACGCCAACACATGAAATTGTCAAAGCAGAACAAATCAGAAAAAAATATCTACAACAAGCCCATGAAAAATAAATTGAAAACAGTTTCACTTGATACCATGATCAATAAACATATCGGTAAGCGTGGTACAACTAGAAGAGATGCTTTTGAAAATGAATTGAAAATTGAATTGTTAGGTAGCGCCATAAAAAAAGCCAGACAAGAAAAAAAATTAACTCAAGAAAAACTCGGTGATTTAGTTGGTGTACAAAAAGCACAAATCTCTAAAATTGAAAACAGTTTTACAAATGCTCGTTTTGATACTATATTAAAAGTGTTTGATGCGCTTGGAGCGAGGATAACTTTTAATGTGGTAATGAAATAAAGATGGTTATGGTTTAACCACTAATTCACAAATTGTTTCATTAGTCGATATTAAATTCTAGTTTTATTTTGTAGATAGACGTATTAAATTGAATAAAATCCCAATCGACCTCATTTGCATTTTGATGAAACATAAAATAACGGAGCGAATTAAATAAAAAAGCTAAAACCATCATCACCTTCAAAATACCAAAAACTCATCGCTCTCAATTCCCCTCCTTCGGAGGGGCCAGGGGAGGCTTTTTTACACAAACTTCTTCTCCACCAAATACTCCGCAATCTGCACCGCATTTGTTGCCGCACCTTTTCTTAAATTATCACTTACAACCCAGCAGTTCATTGTATTCGCTTGTGTTTCATCTCTTCTGATACGACCTACAAAAGTTTCATCTTTATCATGCGCAGTTAGTGGCATAGGATAAATGAAATTGGCCACATCGTCTTTTAATTTTAATCCTGGTGAATTTGACAAAAGACTTTTTACTTCTTCTACATCAAAATCATTTTCAAATTCGATATTTACAGATTCGCTATGACCACCTATAGTTGGAATACGCACACAAGTGGCAGTCAATAAAATGGAATCATCGCCCATTATCTTCTTTGTTTCATTGGTCATTTTCATTTCCTCTTTCGTATAACCGTTATCAAGGAAAACATCTATATGCGGAATTGCATTTAAGTCGATTGGATATTTATAAGCCATCTCGCCTTCAATGCCTTTTCTTTCATTCATTAACTGAGTTACTGCCTTAACGCCGGTGCCCGTAACACTTTGATAGGTACTTACTACCACACGCTTAATTTTATATTTATCGTGTAATGGTTTCAACACCACAACCAATTGAATGGTAGAACAATTAGGGTTAGCAATAATTTTATCATTTGCAGTTAACACATCAGCATTTACTTCAGGTACAATCAATTTTTTATCAGTATCCATTCTCCAGGCACTGGAATTATCTATTACTGTAATTCCTGCAGCTGCAAATTTTGGCGCCCATTCTAATGAGGTATTTCCACCGGCAGAGAATAGCGCAATATTTGGTTTTGCATCAATAGCGTCTTGCATACTAACAACAGTATATTCATTTCCTTTAAATGAAATTTTCTTTCCTACTGATTTTTCTGAAGCAACAGGAATTATTTCTGTAACAGGAAAATTTCTCTCTGCTAATACTTCAAGCATTTTTGTACCTACTAATCCAGTTGCACCAACTACAGCTACCTTCATAATTTTAAATTTAAAAAAGTTTGTTCATAATGAAAGAATCAAAAAAGCTATTATAATCAATTTATTATTCAGTCATTCTGTTATGAATATAAAACCCTTGCAAAAATAGGTCATCGACTTTCGATTTAACTGCTATATTTCAAAAATTAGATAATATTTAAAATAAGACAACCAATGAAGTCAATAAATAAAATTCGATAAAAACAGCAGACAAACCGAGCAATTTCAAAATATTATTTACATCTAATTACAATGGCTGAAAATCGACTTTAAAATTTATTTAGTCTGGATAAAACATATTTTATAAACATTATAATACGCAACTAAGAAAAACAAGAAGTTAGTTGAGGCGATAATTCCTTTATTTTAAAGTGAAAATTTCGCTTTTTATAACATTGTAATATTTCGATATTTTAATATTACGAGTCCAGACATCACCTGAACAAATAATCTACCTTATATTTATTCAGTCATTCCGAAACTTTAATTTCATCAGCTTTTCAAACCCCCAACTCAATACAGCAGGCACTTCTACCCAGATGACTTTTATATTATTTCAAAAAACATTTGTAAACACTTAAGTTCATCAATTTTTCCAAAACCAATTTCTTCATTAAGTCATTATATACTTTTGCAAAAAACGTATACCATGAAAACATTTATTCTATTTTATTTGTCATTTATTTTTGGTGTTCCTGCATTTTCTAAAAGCGTGGTTGATACTATACCGCCTTCAATTGTTACCATTATAAATATAGGAGTAAACCAGACAGATATTTTTTTTACAGAACCCATTGAGCAATCATCTGCAGAAAACCCTCAGCATTACAGATTGTTTCAATCCGGTAATAATCCGACTTATGTAATAAGGGATAATTCAAATCCGGCCTTAGTACATTTAGTTTTCTTCGATTCATTTTCAGAAAGAGTGAATTATGATGTTGTGGTAACTGGCATCTCTGATTTATCATCAAATATCATGAACGATACCACAGTAAAGTTTGTCTTATATAAACCTATGCCTTATGATATTGTTATTGATGAAATAATGGCAGACCCAACACCGGTAAATGGAATGCCCGATGCAGAATGGTTGGAACTTAGAAATGTAAGCCCTTTCGAAATTAATTTATCAGGATGGAGAATAGCAAAGTCAACAGGAAAATCAGGTCCTATAAGATCATTAATTTTAAAACCCGATAGCCTGCTGGTAATTTGCAGCAGTGGTTCTGTAACCGAACTTTCTCCATTTTGTAATGCGATTAGCGTAACCAGCTTTCCATCATTATCAAATACAGAAGATTTAATAATTCTTTTGTCGCCCGATGAAAAAACAATTCATGCCGTAAATTATACAGATGACTGGTACAAAAATGAATACAAAAAACAAGGTGGATGGAGCCTGGAAATGATAGATATCAATAACCCATGCACTGGATTTGAGAATTGGTCATCATCAATACACATTACTGGTGCAACCGCGTCTAGAGTGAATAGTATTGACGCAATGAATATTGATGAGTCTTCTCCAAAGCTTATGCGGGTATTCGCTATTGATAGTCTTCACCTGGAATTATATTTCAACGAGCCAATGGATAGTATGGAAGCTTTAAATGTAAACCATTTTCATATTGATCATGGTATTGGTTCTCCAATATCAGTTTCTCCAGAAGCGCCTTTGTTTGATAGAATGAAGATTACATTACCTACGTCGATTCTAAGAAATAAAATTTATAACATTACCGTCAATGGTTTAAAAGATTGTATTTCCAACGAAATCGCAATTTATAATACGGTCCGTTTCGGTATTGATGAATTTCCAGATAGTTTTGATGTTGTAGTAAATGAAATATTATTCAATCCCAAAAATGATGGCGTTGACTTCGTTGAATTATATAACAGATCGGATAAAATAATCAATCTGAAAAACATTCATGTCTCAAATCTAAACTCATCCGGATCAATTGACAATATTGTTTCTATACCTGATGTAGGGTATCTTTTATTTCCTGAAGAATATATTGTTGTTACAACAAATCCTGCAATTATAAAACGTGATTATATTTCTAATCACCCCGAAAATATTATTCCACTTTCAGCGTTTCCTTCATTCAATGATGATGAAGGAAATGTTGTTTTGTTAAATGAACAAGGAAGCATCCTGGATATGGTTTCTTATAAAGACGACTGGCATTTTAAATTAATAAACGACAAAGAAGGGATTTCTCTCGAACGCATAGACTACAATGGAAATTCGCAAGATGAAAACAACTGGCATAGCGCTTCAGCAACGGCTGGTTTTGGTACGCCCGCGGATAAAAATTCTCAATCCACAGAAAATGAATTATTAAAAGGGGAAGTAAACATTTCGCCTAAAATAATCTCGCCCGATAATGACGGAAAAGACGACGTTGCTAAAATTTATTACTCGTTTGCCGAACCGGGTAATATAGCCAATATCTGTGTATATGATTTATTGGGCAGGGTTGTAAAACATTTACAGATAAACTCACTGTGCGGCATAACTGGTTATTACAGATGGGATGGATTAAATGATGCGAATAAAAAATTAATTTCGGGAAACTATATTATTTATACAGAAGTATTCAATTTAAAAGGAAGGGTAAGAAAATTTAAAAATATAATTGCCGTGAAGAGCTGAAGACTATTATTTTTAATTTATTGAACAGGTTCTTTAGTTTCTTTTCTTTCCAAAAGAAACCTCACCAGTAAATAGCCTCCAAAAGCACAGAAAAGGCTGAAAAATATCACGCTAGGGTTAAGCCCTACTATTGAAATCATTTCGGTTATGGAATTTATGCGTTCGTAACCAAGCCAGCCCAATGCAAAATTTAATCCGATACCTTCAAATAAAAACCAACATAGAATAGTTAATAGCTTCCATTTTAAAGGACCTAATCCTTTTTCTTTGGCTGTTTTTCCAATTTTTTTGCAGAGAAAAAAAAGTATGATAACATCAATCATAATTAAACGAGGTCGATATCAAAACTAACGAGTTCGACAAATTCGCCTATTCGTGTTTCAATATCTTCTTTAGTGATTTCTTTAAGTCTTTCGGGACCGAATTTCTCAACACAATAACTGGCCATAGCACTTCCAACAATAATAGCCGTTTTCATATTTTCGAAACTGATATCTTTTGTTTTGGCTAAATGTCCGATAAATCCTCCTGCAAAAGTATCGCCAGCGCCGGTCGGATCAAAGACTTCTTCCAATGGTAATGCAGGAGCATAGAAAACGTGGTTCTCATGGAATAACAAAGCACCATGTTCCCCTTTTTTAATGATCAGAAATTTAGGACCCATTGCCATTATTTTCTTGGCTGCTTTTACCAGAGAAAATTCGTTACTCAACTGGCGGGCTTCGCCGTCATTTACTAAAAGCACATCTACTTTAGTTAATACTTCTTTCAAATCATCCAATGCAATATCCATCCAGAAATTCATGGTATCCATTACAATCAGCTTTGGTCTTACTTTCATCTGATTGATTACACTCAATTGTAATTTGGGCATTAAATTACCCAGCATCAAAAATTCGGCATCCTGATAACTATCAGGAACGATTGGATTAAAATCTGCTAAAACATTCAGGTCGGTTATCAAAGTATCGCGGGTATTCATATCAGTATGGTACTTGCCACTCCAGAAAAAAGATTTTTTATCCTTAATCATTTCCACGCCATCAATTTTAACGCCACGCTTTTTAAGCTCTTCAAGCTCTTCGGCAGGGAAATCGTAACCAATAATGGAAATTTGTTGAACATTTTGTACAAAATTACTGGCAGCGTATGCAACATAAGTTGCTGAGCCACCAACAATTTTATCAACTTTACCAAAAGGAGTTTCAATGGCATCAAAAGCCATAGTACCAACAGTGATTAATGACATAATAATATATTTTGGAAATAAAAAAACCGAGCAAAAGTAGTGGATTAATTCCTGTTTTTTTCTTCCTGTTCGATATTTGTTTTAAATTGTAATCATGTTAGTACAAATTCACCCGCTTAATCCCCAGCCCAGACTTATCAAACAAGCAGCAGACATCATCCGAAGCGGTGGAATTATTATATATCCAACCGACACCATATACGGTTTGGGCTGCGATATCAACCAGCCAAAAGCTATTGAAAAAATTTGCCAGCTAAAAAATATCGATTCCAGAAAAGCACAATTTTCCTTTATCTGCAAGGATTTAAGCCACATGAGCGATTATACCAAAAGCATCGATACGCCTTTGTACAGAATATTAAAAAGTCATCTTCCTGGGCCCTTTACTTTTATATTGCCCGCCAGTAAACAAGTTCCCAAATTATTACAGACCAAAAAATCTACTATTGGCATCCGTGTTCCTGATAATGAAATTTGCAGATGCATCCTTGAAGAATTGGGTCACCCAATAATCAGTACCTCTTTACCCGGAGAAATGGTGGAAGAATACACCGACCCGGAAATTATGCAGGAAAACTTTGGAAATAAAGTGGACTTAATTATTGATGGCGGAATTGGCGGGATGAAACCCTCAACAGTGGTGGATTGTACTACCGATGAATGGAATGTAGTGAGAGAAGGAATGGGTTTGTTTGAACGATAATCCGCATATTTTCTTGTAATATTTTTCAATTGCAAACTCCGGGATAAACCCTTTAAATCTTATAACTTTTTCTGTGATACTTACAAAGGCCATATAATGCTATAGCTTTTCTGTGATCAGCGGTTCCATAACCTTTATTTTTTTCCCAGCCATAATGGTCAAATTCGGCATGTATAATTTTCATGTATTCATCTCTGTAAGTTTTGGCTAAAACACTTGCAGCGGCAATACTATTGTACTTTCCGTCGCCCTGAATAATACATTGATGCGCCGTTTTTTTATAAGGCTTAAAACGATTTCCATCAATTAATAATAATTCGGGCCTGGGTTTTAATTTTTGTATAGAAAGATGCATGGCTTTGAACGAAGCCTGTAAAATATTAATCACATCAATCTCATTATTATCTACAGAAGCTACACCATAAGCAATGCTTTCTTTTTCTATGATTGGTCTAAGTATATCACGCTGTTTCTCTGAAAGTTTTTTGCTGTCATTTAAAAGTGGATGATAAAAATCCTTAGGTAAAATAACGGCAGCAGCAAAAACAGGACCTGCATAGCAGCCTCTGCCGGCTTCATCAACTCCGGCTTCTGTTTTATTGATATCGTAAAATAATTCCAGCATAAAATAGGAAGCAAATGTCCGCAATTCTTATTGAAAATTTATTCAACACTTGCTAACAATTCTAGACGCATTACCTTTGCGTAGTTATGAATGAAATTGATTTGCAAAAAAACAATCGTCAAGTAGCAAAATGGTTGCTGGCTGGGGTTTTTATGCTTGTAATTCAGGTTTTATTAGGAGGGATTACACGTTTAACGGAATCTGGTTTATCCATCACCGAGTGGAAGCCCATTACCGGAGCACTGCCTCCTCTGAACGATATTACCTGGCAACAGGAGTTTGATAGATACAGAAACACAGACCAGTTTAAATATGTTCATCAATACTTTTCGCTGAGGGAGTTTAAATTTATTTTTTTCTGGGAATGGTTTCATCGTTTCTGGGCCAGAATGATGGGAATGGTTTTTTTGATTGGATTTATTTATTTTTTGGCAAAAAAGAAACTCAATAAATCAATGGTGCTCCCCATGGTGGTATTGTTTTTTCTTGGTGGAATTCAGGGCGCTATCGGATGGATTATGGTGAAAAGCGGGCTGGTTCCTGAAAAATATTTTGTAGGACACATTGAACTCACTACTCATTTTATTGCTGCACTGATTTTACTTTCCTATACGCTTTGGTTTTCTCTGAGCTTACTGCCTTCCTTTCAATTAAAAATATACAATAAAAAAACCAGCCGACTCTTACAGGCAATACTATTGTTGTTTTTTATTCAGTTAATATACGGAGGATTTATGGCCGGGTTAAAAGCGGCATCTGCTGCACCAACCTGGCCTTTGATAAATGGTCATTTTTTTCCATCAGGCTCAAGTGAATTTTCATTGCAGGAAAATCTTATTAATAATAAACTGATAATTCAGTTTATACATCGATGCATTGGTTATTCTTTATTTCTGGTAAGCCTGTTGTTTTTTATATCTAATCAAAAATTTTCAGATCATCTTATTTTTAAAAAAATCAACATTGTTTTTATTACACTCCTTTCACTGCAGGTATTGCTTGGCGTTGGATCATTATTGAATGCCACAAATCCCCATGCTTTTATTTACTTTGGAGTTATGCATCAGTTTACAGCAATGATGCTCGTAATTTGTTTGGTGACGATGTTATTTATTGTAAAAACTACAAAGGCTGCAATAGCTTAAAGGCTTTTTTAATAATCTTAATTTCAATCAGGCTACTTGTTACCGCTGGTTCGCCATCAATATGCAATGGTGCCAAAGCAGGATTATGAATGACTAATCTTTCGGCATGAAAATAAGAAATGTTTGTATTTCTTTTCATCACTTCTTCTTGTGTTTGTATTTTCCCAAAACTTATTTGTTTTAAAATAGAAATAGCGGTAAACAGTTTGTTTTTATTATTTACTACAACCACATCAAGCAATCCATCGCTGAGCGTAGCCTTGGGGGCTATTTTTATCCTGCTTCCAAATTGATTACTGTTGGCTATACTGATAAAGAGCGCTTTGGTTTCAAGTTTATTTTCATTTATTTCAATTGCGAATGGATAGGCTTTGGTTTTAAAAAAATGAAAAAGCGACAATTTTATATAAGGAAACAAACCTCTTTTTTTTTGCTTTGAAAACTCATAGGCAACTATTGCATCAAATCCAACTCCCGTTAACATACAACCGAATGAATTGTTGATGTAAAATCCATCAATATAATCAGCTTTTCCATTGAAAATAATATCCAGCGCTTTATTTATATTGACACCAATTCCTGCACCTAAGGCAAGACCATTTCCAGAGCCCACAGGAATAACTCCGATGTTCACAGCGCAATTCAATATATGAGAGGTGATTTGTTTTATGGTTCCGTCGCCACCGCAAATAATTATGTCGGTTATGTTGTCAGATAATATTTTTTCAGGTAAAAAAGAATAAACGCCTTCTTTGTTGGTATGTAAAATTTCAAAAGCAATTTTTTTAATTGAACTTTTTTTTTCAATAAGCCCGGTAAGTAGTTTTTTGTTTTTCGTTCCCGAAATGGGATTGATAAAATATAACAGCTTTCTTTGCATCAGTAAACAAACTTAATTTAGTAATTCTAACTCTCAGGCAAATTACTACTATTAAAATTAACTATGGAATCGATGGTTCTCTTTTCATTTTTTTCATACAGAAAGATTCATCGTAAGAAGCCATCAGTCTGGTTTTATAATGATACGCTATTCGAAATCGTAATTCTTCATCTGAACGAACAATAAAACTTGTAAAGCCTTCTGCCAGTGGAAGAAGTGTAATCTCATCATTTTTGTAAATAAATTCTGCGATATAATTTCTGCAAAAGATATTGACATTTAAAAATTGTTTTCCGCAAACATCACTCATAAATGCAGATCCTTTAATGGTGTCTATCTTCGGTTTGTTTTTTTTATCAACCGCTCCAAAATATCCCATGAAATTAATCGTGTATTCATAATCATTCTTACGGGACAGGCTCATTTTAAAATCGGTCTCTTTGCCATAAGTTTCATCTTTAATAAACCCATCCCAATTTCCAAGATAAGTTTCATCTACTTGAATTTGTGGTTCAGAATCTATCCGATGTGATGAATGATAAGGACAGCCACATAAAACTATGATGAGGCTGAGTCCTGTAAAAATTAAAGATAGTACAGGCGAAAGTTTTCTATAAGCGGCTTCAGATTGGGGCATTCGGAATTTAAATTAATAAATTCTTTTTAAAAATGCAAGCATTTTAGCCCTTATTTTATAGTAATATTTACTCTAAATGGTTGGAATTGAGTGTTTTCCATAATAAATCCTTTAGTTCCAGCAGATGATATCCGGTTATAGAAGAAATAAATAAATGCGGGATATTTTTGGGAAGCTCGGCAGCTATGGCTGTTTTAAGTTCGTCATCGAGCATGTCCGATTTGCTGACAGCAATAACAAAATCTTTTTGCAGCATCTCGGGATTGTATTTTTCCAGCTCTAATTTTAAGATTTCAAATTCTTTTCGATGGTCTTTACTATCGGCAGGTATCAAAAAAAGGAGGATCGCATTTCTTTCGATGTGACGTAGAAAACGATGACCCAGGCCTTTACCTTCGGCAGCACCTTCGATGATTCCAGGCAAATCGGCCATACAAAAACTTCGGGAATCTCTGTATTCTACCATTCCTAACTGGGGAACTAAAGTGGTAAAAGCGTAGTCTGCAATTTTGGGTTTGGCTGCTGTAATACACGAAAGTAAAGTAGATTTTCCTGCATTGGGAAAGCCCACAAGTCCTACATCGGCGAGCACTTTTAACTCAAGTACTTTTATTCCTTCAACACCCTCTTCTCCGGGTTGTGCATATTCGGGAGCCTGATTGGTGGATGTTTTAAAATTACTGTTGCCCAATCCACCACGCCCGCCCTTCATTAAAATAATTTCCTGCCCATGTTCAAGAATTTCCGCTTCAATAAGGTCTGACCCTTCAGCCTTAGCGATGGTTCCCAACGGGACTTCTATGATGATATCTTTTCCACTTCTGCCACTGCAGTTATTGCCAGCGCCATTTCCGCCATCATCGGCCAGTACATTTTTAAAATAACGAAGATGGAGTAAAGTCCAAAGCTGCGAATTGCCTTTGAGAATAATATGGGCACCGCGTCCACCATCACCACCATCGGGTCCGCCCATTGCGGTAAGTTTGTTGCGCATAAAATGCTTACTGCCGGCACCACCGTGTCCGCTGCGGCAGAAAATATTAATCTGATCTACAAAATTCGACTTATCCATTGTAGCGCAAAGGTAATAAAAGGGAGAGGGTTAAATGGGAAAGATTTTTAGCGGGAATGGGTTTGATTAATTGGAGGGTTGTGAAAGTTGCGTTATCGCAATATTACGTGTACAAAGTTCAAATAGCCAAAATCCCAGACTCATTAAATTCACTCGTTTTTTCAAAAAGTTTCGGAATTGCTAAAAAGATAAAGGGTTTCATTCGCTGAAACCCTTTATTCTACTGGGTGGGCCCACTAGGACTTGAACCTAGGACCCTCTGATTATGAGTCAGATGCTCTAACCAACTGAGCTATAGGCCCTTTCTTTTGCAAGAAATCTATTTGAAATGTTTTGATTTTAATAATTAAAACATTTATGGTCTTTAATAATGGAGAGCAAAAGTAATTAAATTCAGATATTTGCCCCAATTTTTATTAAAATATGTATTCATTTAAAAATATCCTTTTCGATCTGGGGGCAGTATTAATTAATATCGATCCTAAAAATGCACAAAAGTATTTTGCCAGCCTTGGAATTCACGACTACGAATTTCATTTCAATAAGCTTTCTGAAAAAAACATCTTTAATGATTTAGAAACCGGTAAAATATCACCAGATCAATTTCTGAATTCCATTAATATTCAATTAAAGGGTGCAGCATCCGAAAATGATATTAAAAATGCATGGAATGCAATACTGATGGACTTTAGAGCCGAAAGCATGAAACATGTTTCTTTGTTAAGTCAGCGGTATAATGTGTATTTACTCAGCAATACCAATGCTATTCATCTTATCGAAATAAATCAAATTCTATTTAAACAACTGGGAGTGGCATTATTGGATAATTATTTTAAAAAAGCATATTATTCGCAACTCATTGGCATGCGCAAGCCAGAAGCTGAAATATATCAGTATGTATTGAAAGATGCCGGAATTATAGCCCAGGAAACTTTTTTTATCGACGACCTCTCTGTTAACATTGAAACCGCCCAAAGACTTGGGTTTAAAACTCATTTATTGTTACCAGATCAGCGTATTGAAAAGTTAGAACTTTTACAACTTTAACGCTGCAGAAACTAAAATCTATTTATAACTTTGCGGCATGGTTAGATTATTTTTCGAGCTTTTTATGGTGTACGTTGGGTATAAACTAATTTTCGAGTTTATTATTCCTATTTTTAATGCCTCTAAGCAAATGAATAAAAAAATGAGTGAGTTTCAGCAGCAAATGCAGCAAAATCAGCAGGCTAAAGAACAAACCGCTACCTTTAAATCTACAGAAATAAAAAAAGACATAGATAAAGAATATATTGATTACGAGGAGGTTAAGTAGAAATTCAATAGATATTTTGAACCCAAATTCATACTCAAACAAATCAATAATACTTTTTAAATAAAAATCAATTAGCATAGGAAGCAGCATAATTTTATTGTTAATCTTCCGAAATCAAATTAAAACCTTTGGCAATTATAGTGAGTCGGTGTATATTTGCCATGGAAAAAGAGAATAACTGGAAGGGAACGGAATCGTTCCCTTCTTCTTTTCTAAAGCATATGAGCAGCGAACAAAACTTAGATATCGTTAAATCAATTCTTCAAGCTTTGCTGGAAGGGGATATTTTTTTGGTAGATATAAAAGTAAAACCTACCAATAATATCAAGATATATCTTGATGCCGATGGTGGATTGGGAATTGAGAAATGTATCAAAATAAATAGAGCGCTTTATAAGCAGATGGAAGAAATGGGACTTTATCCCGATGGTGATTTTTCATTGGAAGTTTCGAGTCCAGGTGTTGACGAGCCGCTAAAAATGCATCGTCAGTATTTAAAAAACATTGGGAGAAACATTGAGGTTACTTACCTGGATGGACAGAAGAAAGAAGGCAACTTAAAAGGGGTACAAGAAGATGCAATTGAAATTGAATTTACAGAAGGCAAAGGAAAAAAAGCGGTGTTGCTTCAATTAGCAATTCCGATTTCAGAAATAAAACAAGCAAAAGTTCTAATAAAATTTTAATTAACACAAAAACCCTCTTCCGGCGAGGGTCCGACGCATTTGCGAGGAAGTCCGGACAGGATTATGGCAAGCATTAACTTGATAGATTCATTTCAGGAATTCAAAGAAGCAGAAGGTATAGATCGTCCTACACTTATGAAAGTAATGGAGGATGTTTTTAAAACCTTGATTCGTAAAAAATACGGCAACGATGAAAATTTCGACGTTATCGTAAACGATCAGAAAGGTGATCTGGAAATCTTCAGACGAAGAACCATTGTTGACGATGATGATCTTTACAATACCTTAACGGAGATTGAATACAAAAACGCTATTCTGATAGAGCCCGATTATCAGGTGGGTGAGGAATTGTATGAAGAAGTGGATATTCAGAAAGAATTTGGCAGAAGAGCAATTCTTGCAGGCAAACAAACGCTGGCAGCAAGAATCAATGATCTCAAGAAAAATGTATTGATTAAAAAATATGAAGATCGTATAGGCGACATTGTTAGTGGTGAAGTTTATCAGGTATGGAAAAAAGAAGTATTGATTCTTGATGAAGATGGCAATGAAATGCTGTTACCTAAATCCGAACAGATTCCAAGCGATTATTTCAAAAAAGGAGAAACAATCCGTGCGGTAGTTAAAAAAGTAGAATTAAAAAATAGCCAGGCAATTATTATTCTGTCAAGAACAAGCTCTTCTTTTCTTGAGAAATTACTCGAAATTGAAGTGCCCGAGATTTTTGATGGTTTGATTGTCGTTAAGAAAATTGTAAGAGATCCAGGAGAAAGAGCAAAAGTAGCGGTAGAAAGTTATGATGACAGAATTGATCCAGTAGGAGCTTGCGTAGGTATGAAAGGAAGTCGTATTCATGGTATTGTAAGAGAGTTGAAAAATGAAAATATTGATGTCATCAACTGGACTGCCAACACACAATTATTAATACAGCGTTCACTTACTCCTGCTAAAATAACGAGCATTGAAATGGACACCGAAAAATTACATGCGAATGTATTTTTGAAACCCGATCAGGTTTCTCTGGCCATTGGGCGTCGTGGAGTTAATATAAAACTGGCCTGTGAATTAACAGGATATGAAATAGATGTTTTCCGTGATAATGAAGGAGAAGTTGATGAATTTGATATTGACTTAGAAGAATTCAGCGATGAGATTGAAGCATGGATTATTGATGAATTGAAGCGTGTGGGTTGTGATACAGCTCGTTCTGTTTTAGATCTTACAGCAGAAGAACTGGAGCGCAGAACTGATTTAGAAAAAGAAACTATAGCAGACGTCAGAAGGATTCTGAAAGAAGAATTTGAAAGAGAATAACAAACCGTTTTTTACGGCAAATTAGTAACCATTAAAGAAAAAGATTGTTGTATTTTTTAATTGCAACGATAACAAAAACGAATGTCAGAAGTAAACACACCAAGGTTGATGGCTGCGGCCAAGGAGTTTAACATAGGTACAAATACCTTGATTGAATTTCTTGTGTCCAAGAGTTTTAGTGCAGACGATTTAAAACCGACTTCCAAATTAACGGAAGCCATGTATCGCATTTTGCAGTCAGAATTTCAGCAAGATAAAGCTGCAAAACAAAAAGCAGAACAGGTTGATTTACCAAAAGGCGCTGGAGCTGATCAGAAGAAAAAAAGAGACGAAGAAGATCTTTCCATAAAAAAGAAAGAAGAAAAAATAAAAGCGGCTATTGTTGCCGAAGTAAAGCCAGAACCCGTTGTTGTTGAAGAAGTGAAGCCCGTTCCTGTTGAAGAAATTGTAGTTCCGTTACAAAAATCAGAAGTTACAAAAATAGATGCTCCTGAAATTGAGGGGTTAAAGGTTTTGGATAAGATTGATCTCGACAGTATTGATTCTTCTACCCGACCAAAAAAATCAAAGAAAAAAGAAGAGCCTCCGAAAGAGGAAGAAAAAAAAGAAACAGAAAAAAAAGCAGATACTCAAAAGGCAGCAAATACTCCGAAAGAAATTACCATTGAAAAGGTTCAGGTACCCGTTCCCGAGGAACCCATTGTAATTGCCCCGCCAATAATTGAAAATATTCAGGCTCAAAAATTAACAGGACCAAAGATTCTTGGAAAAATTAATCTACCTGTTGATAATGATACTCGTCCTAAAAAAGAAACCAACGAAGAAAAACAAAAAAGGAAGCGTATACCCATTCAGAAAAAACCAGCCGATGGCGGCGGAGTAGGAGGTGGAGTAGGAGGTGGAGTAGGAGGTGGAGTTGGCGGTGGTGGAATGCAAAGAGGCAATCGACCCATTCCGGATAATCGTGGTGGAAATAAACCTAATCAACAAGGTGGTGGAAATAAATTTCAAAGGCCCGCAACTGGCGGTGCCCCTCCGCGTAGAGAAGATAAAATTATTGATGCTAAAGAAATTCAGGAGAAACTTAAGCAAACACAAGCAAAATTATCTGGTGCAGGCGGACGCGGAAAAAGCCTGAAAGCAAAATACAGAAAAGCCAAGAGAGAGGAAATGGCAGAGAATATGGGCGAGGGCGGAGAAATTGCCAACAAACTTCAGGTTACCGAATTTATTTCTGTAAGTGAATTAGCAGGTTTGATGGATGTAAGTTTTGCGGATATTATCAGCAAATGTATGAATCTGGGTATCATGGTTTCTATCAATCAACGTTTGGAGGCCGACGTTATTGAACTGGTAGCCAGTGAATTTAATTTTGAAGTAGAGTTTATAGGAGTTGATGATGCCGCAGAATTAGAGGCAGAGGAAGAAGAAGTCAACCCCGAAGATTTAAAACCAAGAGCGCCGATTGTTACTATTATGGGTCACGTTGATCATGGTAAAACATCTTTGCTTGATTATATCAGAAATACAAATGTTATTGCCGGAGAGGCAGGCGGAATTACACAGCATATTGGCGCCTATGAGGTTACCCTCGCTGATGGAAGAGCAATAACATTTTTGGATACACCAGGTCACGAAGCCTTTACGGCCATGCGTGCACGTGGTGCAAAAGTTACCGATATTGCAGTAATTGTAGTTGCCGCTGATGATGCAGTAATGCCTCAAACTAAAGAGGCTATTTCGCATGCACAGGCAGCAAATGTTCCAATGATTTTTGCAATTAATAAAGTAGATAAAGACGGGTCTAATCCAGAGAAAATTAAAGAGCAGCTGTCTACTATGAATATTCTGGTAGAGAGCTGGGGCGGTAAATTTCAGAGTCAGGAAATAAGTGCCAAGAAAGGTCTTAACATTGACTTACTGATGGAAAAGATTTTACTCGAAACAGATATTCTTGAATTAAAAGCCAATCCTGATAAACAGGGATCGGGCACAATCATTGAGGCGTCTCTTGACAAAGGACGTGGATATGTAGCAACTATATTAGTACAAAACGGAACCCTTCGTCAGGGGGATATGATTGTTTCGGGACAGCATTTTGGTAAAGTAAAAGCCATGTATAATGAGCGTAATCAACGCGTTGAAGTAGCTCCGCCATCTACACCAGTATTGATACTTGGGTTGAATGGAGCTCCTCAGGCCGGAGAAACGTTTAAAGTTTTTGAGAACGAAGCCGACGCAAGAGAAACCGCATATAAGCGTGGTCAGATTTTACGTGAGCAGGGAATGCGTGCCAAGAAACACATTACTTTGGACGAGATTGGCCGCCGTTTGGCTTTGGGTAATTTCAAAGAATTGAACGTTATTATTAAAGGTGATGTGGATGGATCTGTTGAAGCCCTGAGTGACTCACTACAAAAGTTAAGTACAGAAGAAATTGTTATAAAAGTAATTCATAAAGCGGTGGGTGCGATTACTGAAAGTGATGTAACGTTAGCAAATGCATCAGATGCAATCATCATTGGCTTTAATGTTCGTCCTTCTATTCAGGCAGCAAGACTTGCAGAAAACGAATCTATACAAATTAAGTTATACTCAATTATCTATAACGCGATTGAAGAAATCAGAAGCGCTATGGAAGGAATGCTTGAACCTACTGTAGAAGAGAAAATCCTGGCTAACGTTGAAGTTAGAGAAACATATCGTTTTGATAAAGCTACCGTTGCCGGTTGTCAGGTATTAGATGGAAAGATGGCCAGAAACAACCGAATCAGACTGGTTAGAGATGGTATCGTAATTTTCACTGGAGAGCTTGCTAGTTTGAAAAGATTCCGCGATGATGCAAAAGAAGTAACTTCTGGAATGGAATGTGGTTTGGTAATCAGAAATTATAATGATTTAAAAATTGGTGATATTGTGGAAGCGTTCGAAGAAGTAGAAGTGAAGAGAACGTTGTAAAAATGTTTGTGATTTATTGTTTGTTGTTGAGAATTATCAACAACAATGAATAAACCACAAACAACAAACATTTTTTGTTCAAAATTTTGTTAAATGATTTTAAACTTCTTTTATCAAATTTCTGAGGCTTAATTTTGGCGACACATAAAAGTCATTGTTGATTCAATTGTTATGATTAAAAACAAAATTTTCTTTTTTTTTCTTTCTCTTATCATTATAGCACCTGCATTTGCTCAACCCAAAAAAGTAATAGCCGATAAAATAATAGCAGTAGTTGGTAATAAGATTATCCTGAAAAGCGATATTGAAAACACGATTATTGATATGCAACGTCAGGGAATAGACGTTCCTCCGAATGCGCGCTGCATGAGTCTTGAACAGGCATTGGGAATAAAAGCTTTGGTACTGCAGGCCGAAAAAGATTCTTTACCCATTACAGACGAGGAAGTAGATGCAGATATTGATAATCAGATCAGATTTTTCATCAATCAATATGGTTCAAAAGAAGAAGTGGAAAAAGTAGCAGGGAAATCTTTGTATCAACTTAAAGAGGACTTTAAGGAAGGATTCAGAGACAGAAAACTGGCTACATCAATGCGTAATAAAATTGTAGAAGGAATTAAAATAACGCCTAACGAAGTAAAAGCTTATTTTGAAAGTATCCCTAAAGACAGTCTGCCTTTTTATGAAACCGAAGTAGAGGTTGGACAAATTCTTTCTTATCCAAAAGCGAGCAGAGATGCTGAAGATTATTGCATTGAGCAACTTAATGATTATAAAAAGCAGATTGAATCGGGTAAAAAAGAATTTGCGACCATGGCTTCCATTTATACAGAAGATCCGGGAAGTAAAGATCGGGGAGGCATGTACGAAATCAACAGAAATCAAAAAGACCTTGATCCTTTATGGATGTCAAAAGCGTTTATGTTAAAGGAAGGACAGATTTCAAATCCATTTAAAACCAAGTTTGGTTATCATATTATTCAGTTGGTAAGCCGTTCGGGTGATGATGCTGTAGTGAGGCATATTTTAAAAATACCGCAGATTACGCAAATTGAGATAAAAGCAGGAATGCAGAAAATGGATACAGTACGTTCAAAACTAATAACTGGATCTATAGATTTCGGAACAGCGGTTTCAAGGTATAGTGATGATGAAGCCAGCAAATTTACAGCAGGCATGATTCAGGGAAGAGATGGTTCCTTTTTAACTATTGATCAGTTGGATAAAGATCTGGTAGTAAAATTAAAAGACTTAAGCGTAGGCGAATACTCGCAACCGATGGAATATGCAGACGAAAGGGGTAAAAAAGGAATTCGAATCATATATCTCAAAACAAAAACAGCACCTCATCGCGAAAATCTGAAAGATGATTATAATAAAGTATCTCAGAGAGCCATGGACCATAAAAAAGAAATTGCACTGGAAAAATGGTTTGATGAAAAAAAGAGAAATTATTATATCATGATTGATGATGAGTATAAAAACTGCTCAGAAATAAAATCCTGGGTTGATATTGCGAATGCTTATGCGATTCCAAATGCGATTCCAAATGCAAAATAAATTATCAGAAGTTTTACTTATTAATACGTTCCAGAAATTATAGTGCCAATCATTTTTTAATCATCAAATCTGCAAATCATCACATTTAACTTTGATAGAAAAAAAGAAAATATCCGGAGTTGAAGAGGTTGCTATTTTGGTTGGTCTCATTCAAAAAGATCAGACAGAGCAGCAGGTAACCGAGTATTTGGATGAATTAGAGTTTTTGGCAGAAACGGCCGGCGCTAAAACTATTAAGCGCTTCACACAAAGAATGGCTCATCCCGATAGTAAAACTTTTTTGGGAAAGGGAAAGCTGGAAGAAATCAAAAACTATATTTTATCAAAAGGAAATGTTACACTTGTAATATTTGATGATGAATTATCAGGAGCACAGATTATCAATATAGAGAAAGCGATAGAGATGAAGGCCATTGACCGCAGTGATTTAATTTTAGACATATTTGCCGGCCGAGCAAAAACCGCACAAGCTAAGACGCAGGTTGAACTGGCTCAATATCAATATATTTTACCGAGATTGAAAGGAATGTGGAAACATCTGGAGCGCCAGGGCGGAGGAGTAGGAACAAGAGGTCCGGGTGAAACAGAAATCGAAACTGATCGTCGTATTGTGAAAGATAAAATCACATTATTACGAAAACGATTAGCCGAAATAGAAAAACAATCTGTTACTCAAAGAAAAGAGAGAGGAGAATTTATTCGTGTTGCTTTTGTTGGATATACCAATGTGGGCAAATCTACTTTGATGAATGTATTGAGCAAGAGTGAAGTGTTTGCAGAAAATAAATTATTTGCAACACTTGACACTACAACAAGAAAAGTTGTTTTTGAACAAACGCCTTTTTTATTAAGTGATACGGTGGGCTTTATACGAAAACTCCCCCATCATCTGGTAGAAAGTTTTAAGAGCACATTAGCTGAAGTAAAAGAATCAGATATTTTATTGCATGTTGTCGACATCTCTCATCCAAAATACGAGGAGCAGCTGGAGGTAGTTAATAAAACTTTAGCCGATTTAGGTGCTGCCGATAAACCAACCATTACTATTTTTAATAAAATGGATCAATTTGAATCCATCACTTTTGATCAATGGCTTGAGGAAGATGTGAAGCAGGGAATTTTAAAAGAGTTAAAGGATAAGTGGCAGGAAGAAACAAAAGGGAATTGTGTATTTGTATCTGCAACAGAACGCACAAACCTTGACGGACTTCGTCAAACAATTTTGAATAAGGTGAGGGATGTTTATCAGATAAGGTATCCATATAAAGCAGAATATTTTTATTGATGAAACATTGGCTGAACTCATTAAATAATTTAAACAGTTTTAAATATAAATAATGACCTGGCATAAGATAGCAGAAAGCGAGAAAGAGCTGTTTCAAAATAATCAATCAATAATTGAAATAGAGGTTGCGGGTAAATCGATTTGCATTGGAAAACATCAGGAACAATTGAGGGCTTGTATTTCAAAATGTCCTCATGCAGGTGGAAATTTAGTTGAGGGCCAAATAGATGCATTAGGAAATATCGTTTGTCCGCTGCATCGGTATAAATTTAGTTTAGAAAACGGCAGAAATATATCGGGAGAAGGTTATTTTTTAAAAACATTCCCCATAGAATCAAGGAATAATGGAGTATTTATAGCATTAGAAGAAAAAAAAGGACTTTTTGGGTACTAAAATCAAAAATCAATTTGTTTAAAAACTGAAAATCAGTATTTTTGCATCCCGGTTTTAGTTGGTGCACTGCATTATTCAAAAAAAGGGTATAATATTCCTCCTTAGCTCAGTTGGTTAGAGCATCTGACTGTTAATCAGAGGGTCGCCCGTTCAAGTCGGGCAGGGGGAGCCATAATGTACAAGCCATGCGCCGCGGCGTATGGCTTTTTCTTTTATTATCAATGAGTTAGGGTAGTTGCATCTTTTTATTTTTCCACCACCATTTTCTCAGAGTTGATGCAACTGAATTATGTAAATTCAATCTCACGATTTAATTATTATTAAACTTTAATAGAACAATAATGTCTATACAACTCCTTTAACATCAATAATAATAAACAACATGCGATTTCTTGTTAATCTTTTATCGATTTCAATTCTTTTATTTTCATGTAAAAAAGATGAATTGCCTGCAAATCTGCAAGTTATTCCTTATGCAGAGGGGTTGACCACCAACTATATTACAGTAAATAATGTTACAAGAAAATATTTGGTATACAGGCCAACAGGAATGACAACAGCGAATGCGGTTGTATCAGTATTGCACGGCGGGGGTGGAAATGGTACGGGGGTTTCCGAGCTTGGGACACATCCGCTGTCAGTTTTTAGAATTATAGCAGATACCGCAAAATTCTTGGTTGTATATCCAGAGGGTTCGATTGATACTCAAGGAAATCCAGGTTGGAACGATTGCAGAAGTGATGACATTTCGGGAAGTCAGGGGGATGATATCACTTTTTTGAAACAATTGAATGCCAAACTGATATCTGAAATGAATATCAACTCAACAAAAATGTATTTAACGGGAACAAGTAATGGAGCATTAATGACTTATTCTTATGCATTTCAATATCCCGAAACAATAAAAGCTATAGCAGTTTCAAGCGGCAATTTACCTATGTTTCCTGAAAGTGGAGCTTGCACAAATGGTTCAACGCTTCCATTACCAATTTTGTTAACACATGGAACAAGCGACCCTGCAATGCCAGCAAATGGAGGATG